>JANODE010000129.1:0-106564 GCA_031412525.1 Akkermansiaceae bacterium
TCTGGTTTGGACTCGCCGCCCGGATGGCACAAATCCTCCCATCGACGAAATTTGGTCCTGGTCATCATGGACCTTGCTGGCGCGGGAGGTGTTCCAATCCAGCACCTTGGTGGAAACGTTCCGCTACACCTGGGGGCCGGACCTATCTGGCAGCTTGGAAGGCGCCGGCGGCGTGGGCGGACTGCTGGCCATCGAGCGTGCGGCGGGCAACTCCAGCACTTGGCAGATCCGCCACGTCCACTCCGACGCCAATGGAAACGTGCTCGCACTAACCACCGACAGCGGCACCGCCAGCGCCCGCTATCGCTATAGCCCCTTCGGGGAAACTCTCTCCAGCCAGGATCTCGATGGCTCCGGCTGGGCCGCGATGAACATTCACCGATTCAGCACCAAACCGGAGATTGCGGGAACGGGATTGTGTTATTACGGATATCGCTACTATGATTCGCAAGCGGGCAGGTGGACGTCTCGCGATCCGATTGGGGAAAATGGAGGATTGAATCTTTATCGATTCACTGAAAGCAATGTGGTCAATAAGATCGATACGTTGGGGCTTAGTACGATGGCATTCCCTGGAGTCTGGGGCGCAATCGAGGGCGGGGCCGCAGTTATAGGCGGTGGCGCAGTAGCTGTAGCAACTGGGGCAATCGCTAACATTTATTTAGCTTATGAATTGGGTGTGACCAATGAGGAAACTGATGCCGTATTTCAGGAACTCGATGAGGCGAATGAAGCTGCAAATGAAACAGCCAGGAAGTTGGCTGAAGAGAGAAGACGAAAAAAACAGCGAGATAAAGAGTGTTACAATCTTAGGCAAGCCAAAGCGGCGGCTCGGAGAACTGTTTGGCAAGCCAATTCGGCTTGTCAACCATGCGACTCACCGGAGGTGTTAGCTGCAAAGACGGCAGCATGGTCGGCATTTTTGGCAGCTCGAGTTTACGAAAGTCGAATTTGTTGGGATGATCTTGAGCCAGGACATCAAGGAGAAATTGATCGCGTTTCACAGAACCTCGCAGACTGTGCAAAAATTGCTCTCTCTCCGAAATGATAGAAGATTTTTCTTCTACATAACTACCATGCAAATATTGGCTGCTGATATCGAAAATGCTTTCGTTGACGACTACGTTCTAGCGACGTTGGACGAAATCTGCTTTGACACGAGTGATGACGATTATGTGAACGATGTCAGCTTTCTGATTGGAAAGCGGTGGCACGACATCACAGTGCAGGAGCTAGTCGATAACATACCTATGTTTTTTGGATTATCCTTTGTAGGTTTTCAAAAATTTATTCCTTCAATTATTTTAGCAAGCCTCGACAATACAGACCAGCTAGAAGAAACATTGCTTGTTTGTCTTCAGTGTCTCCAATGCCAAGAAAGTGCGGTCTTTATAGACGCATTCAAAATAAGATTAAGTAAATTCACCTCGCCCCAGATAGAACTTGTTAAACAATGGTTGGCCGGTTTAGGGGGAATGGAGACTCTCGAGCGAGTTGCATATAGTGCGCGCAAAGCTTTAATATGTATCGAAAAGCATAGTCCAGTCTGAATAAGGCGGGGTCTAGAGGATTCACATGGCTTCAGTAAAAGGGTGGCATTGCTCTCGGATTCACATAAATAAATGGGGTCATTGCTGTCGAATTCACAATCCGCCAAACGCCGCACAAGGCGCACTGAGCCAGACTCTACCTATCAGACTTACGGCTACGACCTTACCGGAAATCTGATTTCCCACCGGAAGGCGGACGGGGCCATCACCACCACGACCTATTCCAGCCTCAACCGCCCCGATTAAATGGGGTCGTAAATGGGGTCGGGTCTCGCATTTCAACAAAATGAATGGGGTCGGCATCAATGGGGGCGGGTCTCGCATTTCAACAAAATGGGCCGAAAATGTTGAAACGGGCGACCAGCAATGGGCTCATTGGCACGGTCACCAACGACAGCCCTCCGCCACTCGCACAATACGTTTACGATGCGGGCGGGCTCGTGCAAACGGTGGCGCTGGAAAACGGATTGACGACGACTTGGTCGCGGGACGCGGCTGGACAGCCTCTCAACGTTCTCACGAAAAATGCTGCCAACACCGTCATCAGCGGCGTGGCCCACACGCTCGATGCTGCAAGCCGCCGGACCTCCGCCACCTACGAGGACAATCTCGGCCAAGCCTATGCCTACGACGCCGCCAGCCAGGTGACCCACGGTAAAGTCAACATTTCCAACGCCGCCACGGCCAGCGCCACAGCCAGCCCCACTCATTTCTATGCGTATGACCCCGCCGGGAACCGCAATTCTTCCCTCGCGTTCGGCCAGAGTACGAGTTACACCACCAACACCGTGAACGCCTATAACGCCATCAGTGGCGGCGGTTTCCAACCGCCCACCCCGACCTACGACGCCAAGGGAAACACGCTCAGCCTCCCTCGCGCCAATGGCACGTCACACGGCCTCACTTGGGACAGACCAGGACCGGCTGCGCACGGTGACTCCGGCGGGCAGCACGGCTCAAAGCATGGTTTATGACCCGCTCGGCCGTCTGGTTTGGACACGCCGCCCGGATGGCGCAAATCCACCCATCGACGAAATCTGGTCCTGGTCGTCTTGGACGCTGCTGGCGCGGGAAGTTTTCCAATCCAGCACTTTGGTTGAAACTTTCCGCTACACCTGGGGGCCGGATCTATCGGGCAGCTTGGAAGGTGCCGGTGGCGTGGGCGGGCTGCTGGCCGTCGAGCGTGCGGCAGGCAGCTCCAGCACTTGGCAGATCCGCCACGTCCATTCCGATGCCAACGGAAACGTGCTCGCGTTATCCACCGATACCGGCACCGCGAGCGCCCGCTACCGCTACAGCCCCTTCGGCGAGACGATCTCCAGTCAGGATCTGGATGGTTCCGGTTGGGCTGTGAAGAATGTTCACCGCTTCAGCACCAAACCTGAGATCGCGGGGACGGGGCTTTATTACTATGGCTACCGCTACTATGATCCACTGACCGGCAGGTGGCCATCAAGGGATCCGATCGGGGAACGAGGCGGAATTAACCTTTATGGGTTTGTAAGGAACAGCGGAGTGAACCGATTTGATCGCTTAGGGTTAGTCGGTAGTATCACAATTCCTGGGTCGTCCCAAGGATGGGGTTCTGGCCCTTCAACTCCTTACAAACCTCCGACCTCCTCGGATGGCTTGAGCTACCCAGAAGGTGCCGATCACTATTACAATGGAAGCGGAGCTCCTCTTACAGTACCCTTTTCCGAAGTTGATCCAGGTTGGGTTGTAAAGGATTTCATCGATCCATGTAGCTATGACTATGGGTCGCATCCTATCGACACTAGTAAGCCTCACGAGCTGTTTAATGACACCGATAGCTTCACTCACAATGCTGGACCAGGGCGCATTGCAATAAAGCTAGTGGGAACCTTGACCGTAACAAAGGAACAGACGTCGGATGGCGGCTGCAAAAAGTGGAGCTTTTCTGGCTCGCAATCTGCGCCGTCAGATGAGTTCGACTTCGAAAGTCGGCCATGGGGAGAGAGAGATCCGGAAGCAGGCTTCCACATGGGGCCGTTCGGGAACCCCGTTGTCAACGTTCCTTGGCGGGAAGTCGTCACTCGGCTGATCAATCTGGGCGGTGGCGATAATTTCACTGTTAACTTTACGGGAGACAAGACGACTAATGAAAATGGTGAATGTTCTAAGTAAGGTGATATTGTTGTCAGTCTGCATGATCGCATTGGGTTGCAAAAAGAGCAGGCCTTATCAAGAGCAGCTCTTTCTTGATACGCTTGTCAGTAGGCCTGGCAACCCGCTTCGAGTAAAATCGATAAGAGTTTTCGTTACCTCGGCAAAGGGCTTTTTGAACGAAGAGTCGTTGATCAAAAAAGCAAGTAAGAATTGGGAGTTGACCGGAGGTGATGTGGCAACCTTCCTAGAGAAATTTCACTATGAAAATCGATTCAATGTGAGCGATCTGACGTTGGAAGGCGCTATGTTTCAGGGCGTCATATATGATGAGATCGGTGAGATTTCTACATTCCGAATGACAACCAATGCTCAAGGAGCCACCTCGGTTAAAGGTAGTGGTGGCACAATTTGGGTGGTAAACGCTTCACTCGTTGATTTCTTGGAGAAAAGGTAGCGTGAATGGGGTCGGGTCGCGCATTTCAACAAAACAGGCCGAAAATATTAAAATGAGTGCCCTGCCCATTGACGAATGGCGCGACCACCTACTATTACCACGATGCTCTCGGGCGGCAAACCGCTTACATCAACCCCCGCGGCCATACCTTCTCGTTCCAGTATGATGCCGCCGGACGCCGCACAAGGCGTACTGAGCCAGACTCCACCTATCAGACTTAGGGCTACGACCTTGCCGGAAATCTGATTTCCCACCGGAAGGCGGACGGGGCCGTCACAACTACATCCTATTCCAGCCTCAACCGCCCCGATTACCAGTCCACCAGCCCGGGCGCTGAGTTTACGGATTGGACCTACGATGCCTTCGGCCGGTTGACCGCTCTCGAAAACCAGGATGTGATCTTGAATTACGCTTACACCAGCGGCTCCAACCGAACGACCTCCGAAACCACGGTCGTCAAAGGACTGGGGAATCTCAGCAGAACCACCACCCTCTCATACGATGCCTCCGCACGGTTGAACGGTTTCAGCCGCCCTAACGTTTTCAACCTCGGCTTCACGCATGCCAGCAATGGGCTCATTGAAACGGTTACGAACGACAGCCCTCCGCCTCTCGCACAATACGTTTACGATTCGAGCGGGCTTGTGCAATCCGTGACACTCGAGAACGGGCTGACGACGACTTGGTCGCGGGACGCGGCAGGCCAGCCGCTCAGCGTTCTCACGAAAAACGCCGCGAACGCCGTCATCAGCGGTGTGGCCCACACACTCGATGCTGCAAGCCGCCGGACCTCCGCCACTTACGAGGACAATCTCGGCCAAGCCTATGCCTACGACGCCGCCAGCCAGGTGACCCACGGTAAAGTCAACATTTCCAACGCCGCCACGGCCAGCGCCACGACGAGTCCCACTCATTTCTATGCGTATGACCCCGCCGGGAACCGCAATTCTTCCCTCGCGTTCGGCCAGAGTACGAGTTACACCACCAATACTGTGAACGCCTACACCGCCATCAGTGGCGGCGGTTTCCAACCGCCCAGCCCGACCTACGATGCCAAAGGGAACACGCTCAGCCTCCCTCGCGCCAATGGCACGTCACACGGCCTCACTTGGGACAGCCAGGACCGGCTGCGCACGGTGACTCCGGCGGGCAGCACGGCTCACAGCATGGTGTATGACCCGCTCGGCCGCTTGGTTTGGACCCGACGCCCAGATGGTGCGAATCCACCCATCGACGAAATCTGGTCCTGGTCATCATGGACGCTGCTAGCCCGGGAGGTTTTCCAATCTAGCACCCTCCTGGAAACGTTCCGCTACACTTGGGGACCCGATCTATCTGGCAGCTTGGAAGGTGCCGGTGGCGTGGGTGGACTGCTAGCTATCGAGCGCGCGGCTGGCAACTCGAACACCTGGCAGATTCGCCACGTCCACTCCGATGCCAACGGCAACGTGCTCGCACTAACAAACGATAGCGGCACCGCCAGCGCCCGCTACCGCTACAGCCCCTTCGGCGAGACGATCTCCAGCCAGGATCTGGATGGTTCCGGCTGGGCCGCGAAGAATGTTCACCGCTTCAGCACCAAGCCGGAGATCGTGGGAACGGGATTGTGTTACTATGGTTACCGGTTCTACGACCCGCAGACGGGCAGGTGGCCATCACGCGACCCGATTGGGGAAAGGGGTGGATTGAATTTGTACGGGTTCGTGGGGAATGAGCCGGTTTGGCACATTGATGTTCTAGGTTTAGCGAAAGCTGTGAAGTCATGCCCATTTGACATTCAAGTAGGTCATAGCAATAAAGTAACGGACCGAGAAAAAGAACATCAGACAAATAAGTCATGCTCTTCTGGGAGGTTCTACGGTGCGAGTTGCTTTCGAACCGGAGTTGGCAGCGGACTTGCGTGGCCTACTCCTGAAGCCAAGCAACAATCATTGGGAGGAACAATGCCCCAGCGGCAGAACGCCGAAACAGGTGAGATGGAGGACAATCCGTGGAACTACTCGGCGCATCCAGACGACTTAACGATTGCTCAGACAGGTGCCAAGGCGATTAGGGAGGCCGAGAAAGACGCGCCTACTGAATGCTCCGATAAAGAGAAATGTTGCAGCAAAATCGTCATCACAGTAAATTGTATGATTGATGACCAAATGCGAAATGCTTTGAAAAACGACCCTCTCGCCCAGAAAGTTTGCAACTACACAAACACCTACACTTGTCCGGATAGCAAGGGGCAGGGAGGTGGTAAATGGTCCGGTCCGTTAATTGATGCAGAGAAAAAATGAAATTATACTTATATTTTTTTGTTGTCTTTATCGCTCAAACAATGGTTTACAGCGAGACGGTAAAAGTGTTCTTGACGACGGAGCGCCGAGTAAGCATTTCTGAGTATGCTCTAAGCCGACCCATTAGTGGCGCGGGTGATTTAAAGCTTAGTTACTATTGTCCAGGAAAACAAATTGGAATTATAGAATTATCCCTAACTCTCGAAAAAATCCAATCTTCCGCGAAGGCGCAGAAATCGCTAGAGGAGCCGTTTTTTGGCGAGGGAACTTACCTTTTGTTAGTTGATGGAAAAGGTAAGACTTACATCGCAATCTTCGAGCATGAGAGTGAGAAAGTAACGACAAAGCGGATAGGTATAGGATCACTTGCCAAATTGGATGAAAAAGGTGAAGTTCAAATCGGTTACCCCTACGAATCGACAACTTGGAACAAAAGTTTTATCGAAGAGATTAGGAAGTGCCTATTAAAGTGGAAAGAATCAGATGGAATACCCGATGTAAAAGACTGATGGACTAAATGTGCTCGGGGGTCGCCTTGTAACAAAATGGGCCAGAAATGTTGAAACGAGCGACCTGACCCCATTTATGACCCCACACGGCGCACCGAGCCGGACTCCACCTATCAGACTTACGGCTACGACCTTGCCGGGAATCTCGTTTCCCACCGCAAGGCGGATGGGGCCATCACCACCACGACCTATTCCATCAAAATTCGAATCCAGGTTCACACAAGACTTAGGGATCCCTTTTCTTGTTGAGGACCAACATTGGATACAGGCGGACCAACAAGCCCGCCGTAAATCAATCTTGAGTTCGAGTCCGAAGCGCATCGTTAGAATATCTCGAGGAAGACCTGATATGGCGTCCGGTACCCTAGGCTTTTCTTGGGTGGTGCCGCCTTGGGAGAGTGATTCCTGCCGATGCGCGCTTTTTCCCGATGAGTGCACGGTTTTCGCCGATGGCTTATAGCTCCCCGGAACCTTTCTAATTCCCACCCTGCCTCAACCGATAACTCCGCGGAGAAAACCCCGTCGCTTTCGTGAACTGCCGCGTGAAATAATTGCTGTCGTTGAATCCCACATCGAAGGCGATTTCCGTGATCCGCCGGTCCGTGTGGCGCAGCAGGTTGCAAGCGCGGTTGATCCTCTGCTCGATCACCCATGCCAGCGGCGAGGTGCCGGTGGCCGATTGGAAAACGCGAAGAAAACTCCGCCGGGACATGTGGGCGATGCTGGCCAATTCCTCCAGATTTATCTCCATGTGAATGTTTCTTTCCAGATGGGATAATGCCTCGCCGATCCGCAACAACGCTTTGCTGTCCGGTGATGGACTCCGCCCATAACAGCGCGAAAGCATGCCGATGATCTGCATGAAACACGCCGTGGCCATGAAGCCGAATCCTGATTCACGTGACTTCAACTCGCCTTCCAACCGGTCCATAAGCTCGATCACCTGCGCCAGTTCCTTGCCGTTCAAGTGGAGCCTTCCTTTCGCCGGTTGCTTGTTCCACCACGCCGGTTCGAGCGTGAAAAGTGCGTGATATCCCGCCACTGATGGCAAATCCAGCAGTCCCATTTTCAATTGGTTCGGTTGGTAAAGGATGTTCACCAGCCTCAGGTCGACCAGATCCCGATATTCATGCTCACGCTGCCCGGCGATCACAAAGACATCACCGGCCGTCATTTCCCAAGTATCATTCCCAAAAACGTGCAGGCATTTCCCCCCCGTCACGATTACCAGTTCGGCGAACTCATGCGCGTGCGGCTCGAACGCCTCCTGGGGCTCCCGCCGTTCCACGCTGATGGGGAAGCCGTCGGGATGGAACCACTCGTTGATTTTAAGGATGCGCTTCACTGGCGGGATCGTGCTTGTTTTTGGCAAAACAGTGGAGGTTTTTAGAACCTTTCCCGCCCAAACTACCAGCCCACAAATCCAAAATCCATGGCCAAGAACTCAAAATCCATCGCCCAGTCCTACAAGCTCGCCCAAGCCCAGTATGCCGACCTCGGTGTCGATACTGACAAGGCCATGGCGAAACTCGCCAAGATCCCGATTTCCCTCCACTGCTGGCAGGGTGATGACGTCGGTGGCTTCGAAAGCACCGGCGAAGGCCTCAGCGGCGGCATCGCCGTCACCGGAAATTACCCCGGCAAGGCCCGCACACCGGACGAACTCCGTGCCGACCTCGACAAGGCGCTCTCGCTCATTCCCGGCAAGCACCGCCTCAATCTCCACGCGTTTTATGGCGAGTTCGGCGGCAAAAAAGTCGATCGCAATGAGATCCGCCCGGAGCATTTCAAACGCTGGATCGACTGGGCGAAAGCCAACGGCATGGGCATGGATTTCAACCCTACCTGTTTTTCCCATCCGAAGGCTTCCGATGGCTTCACGCTTTCCCATCCGGAAAAATCCATCCGCGATTTTTGGATCGAGCACTGCATCGCCTCCCGCGAAATCGGGGCGGTGATGGGGAAAACGTTAGGCTCACCCACCGTCACCAACGTCTGGATCCCCGACGGATACAAGGACACGCCGGTGGACCGCCTCGCCCCGCGCCAGCGTCTAGCGGATTCGCTCGATAAAGTCTTCGCGAAAAAACTCAACCCGAAGCACCATCTCGACGCGGTGGAGTGCAAACTCTTCGGCATCGGCAGCGAGAGCTATGTCGTCGGCTCACACGAGTTTTACATGGGCTACGCGATCAAAAATCAGAAAGTCCTCTGCCTCGACGCAGGCCATTTCCATCCGACCGAGGGCATCGCCGACAAGCTCAGTTCCGCGCTGATGTATGTTCCCGAGATCCTCCTCCACGTCAGCCGTGGTGTGCGCTGGGACAGCGACCACGTCGTCATCTTGGACGATGCGCTGCAATCCATCGCCGCCGAACTCGTGCGCAACAAGCTGCTCGCCCGCACCCATATCGGCCTGGATTTCTTCGACGCCAGCATCAATCGCATCGCCGCCTGGACGATTGGCACGCGCAACACGCTCAAGGCACTGCTCATGGCTCTGCTAGAACCCGAAGCCCTTCGCGATGCCGAAAAATCCGGCGACCTCACCTCGCGGCTCGCGCTAATGGAGGAAACCAAAAGCCTGCCCTGGGGCGCGGTTTGGGATGCGTATTGCGAATCGCAAAATGTCCCCGCCGGCACTGGCTGGCTGGCCGAGGTAAAGAGTTACGAAAAGGCTGTGCTGAGCAAGAGAGGTTGATAAGAAAACTACAACCCGCCCGACCCACGGTTTGAAACCTCTCTTAAAACTCACCTCGATTCGCAAGACCTTCGGCGCTGTGCAGGCGCTGAAGGATGTTTCATTCGAACTGAATTCTGGCGAAGTCCACGCGCTGTTAGGCGAGAACGGCGCTGGAAAATCCACGCTCATCAAGGTCATCACCGGGGCCCATCAGCCCGACGACGGCCAGCTTGTTGTCGCTGGCGAAGAGGTGTCACATCTGACTCCGTCAAAGGCTCGCGAGCTGGGAATCGCCTGCATCTATCAACAACCTGCACTGTTTCCCGATTTGACGGTCGCAGAGAACATCGGGCTGCGCTTGAAAAAAACCGGTTTCCTCAGCCGTGTCCGCTGGGCGGATCAGCGGACCAAAGCGGTGGAACTGCTTCACCGCATCGGCGCGGAAATTTCGCCACATGCCGAGGTCTGTTCGCTCTCGATGCCGGAGCAGCAGTTGGTGGAAATCGCCTGCGCGCTCGGCTCCGGCGCACGCATCGTCATCATGGACGAGCCCACCGCCTCGCTGACGCATAAGGAGCAGCATCTGTTATTCAAGGTCGTGCGCGAATTGAAACAGAGCGGGGTGGGGGTGGTTTACATTTCCCACCGGCTCGAGGAGATCTTCGCGCTCGCGGACCGGGTCACCGTTCTCCGGGACGGCGAGAGCGTCGGCACGAATCCGGTGGATTCGCTAACGGAATCGCAGATGATCAAACTGATGGTCGGCCGCGAGGTTTCATCGATCTATCCGCCGGCTGAAAGTGCTGCGGGCAAGGTGGTCCTGTCGCTGAAAAATCTCGGCTGCTCTGCCAGCGGCGTGAGCGGTGTGACCTTCGACGTCAGGGCGGGCGAGATCGTCGGCATGGCCGGGCTCGTCGGTGCAGGCCGCACCGAGCTGGCGCGGATTTTGTTCGGCATCACGCCTGCCGATGAGGGTGAGATTCATTTGAACGGAACCCGGATTTCCATCGGATCTCCACGGGAGGCGATTGCCCATGGGATCGCATACGTGCCGGAAGACCGCCGCCGTCACGGGGTGATTCTGGAAATGCCAATCGCCCACAACATGACGATGGCCGTGCATCCGAAATTATTTCCCGGCACCTGGTTGCGGACGAAAGCGGAGAGTCTGTTAGCTACAGGTTTTATCCGCGATCTCGGCATCAAGGCGTATGGCCCGGAAGCGCCTGGCGGCAGCCTCAGCGGCGGCAACCAGCAGAAAGTCAGCGTTGCCCGCTGGCTGGCCACTCAACCGAAACTGCTGATTCTCGACGAGCCCACGCAGGGCGTCGATGTCGGCGCAAAGAGCGAAATTCACAAACTCATCCGCGGCCTGGCGAAGGACGGGCTTGCCGTGCTGATGATTTCCAGCGACCTGCCGGAGGTGCTCGGCATGAGTGACCGCACCGCCGTGATGCGAGGTGGGAAACTGGTGGAAATGATCGAACACGCGGATGCAGACGCCCACACCGTGATGGCCGCCGCACTGGGAACTAACGGAAAGGATGCTGCCTGATGAACCGGTATTTCCGCGAACTCACCGTCGCTGCGGCGCTTGCACTGTTGGTGCTCGCGCTCGCGCTTTTCGCGCCGCACTTTTTCCAGTTCCAGCCCTTCATTTCGCGCCTGACTTCGCAGATGCCGGCACTGGTCGCTGCCATCGGCATCGCGCTTGTGATCATCACACGGCAGATCGATATCTCCATCGGCGCGCAATTCAGCATGTGTGCCGTGATCGCCGGAGTGACGGCCGGGTCAGGACTGCCGCTAGGGGTGGCGGTTCTAGCAGCTCTTGCGGCGGGAGCCTTGATGGGGGCGCTGAACGGCGTGCTCGTCGCTTACCTCCGACTGCCCAGCATCGTCGTGACTCTTGCCACGATGGCGATCTGGCAGGAAGCGTTGCGGCTTTGGCAGCAGGGGCGCCTGATCGCACTTCCCACGGGAATCAAGTGGTTCGGTTGCGATCAACTCACCGGCCAGACGATGGTGATTTCGATCACGTTCATCCTCCTGATCGCGGCGGCATGGGCGATGAGAAATCTAGCAGCCGGACGATTCATCTACGCCACCGGCACCGATGCCGAAGCGGCGCGGCTCGCGGGCATCGATCCGCAACGAACGACTTTTGGCGTTTTCGTGCTGATGGGAATTCTCGCAGGACTCGGAGCGGTGTTGAACCTCGTGCAGTCGCCCCAAATCCAACCGAACTGTGGCGACGGGCTCGAACTCAAGACCATCGCCGCCGCTGTCGTCGGAGGCGTCGCAATCAGCGGTGGGCGCGGCACGCTCTGGGGCGTGCTGTTGGGAATGTTGCTGCTCGCGAATGTCAATCCGGCGCTCACTCATTTCCATCAGCCGCCCTACTGGGAAAAGGCCATTCAGGGCCTTGTCATCCTCCTCGCCGTAATGGCGGACGGTATCCGCAGCCGCAAAAATCCCCACTGATCATGTCCGACCTACGATCTTTCAAGTCCCTGCTGGCCCGGCACGAGGTGGTGCTGGTATTGGTGATTCTCGTCGAGGTGATGCTTTTTCAAGCGTTAGGGAAAAATTTCCTCGTCGGCCGGAACGTCTCTAACATTTTCCGCCATTCAGTGGAAATCGGCCTGCTTGCCCTCGCCATGACGCCGGTGATCCTTACGGGGGGCATCGACCTTTCTGTCGGCTCGATGATGGGGCTGTGTGCGGTGCTTTTCGGCATGATGGTGAACAGTTCGGGCCTTGACCCCTGGCTCGCTGCCGCCAGTGCGATTTCGCTCGGAGCATGTGGTGGTGGCATCAACGCAATCCTCATCACGCGGCTGAATCTTCCTCCGTTGATCGTCACGCTCGGCACGTTTTCCCTCTTCCGGGGCCTTGCGGAAGCACTCACCAAGGGCGCCGAATCGTATTCCAACTTTCCTGCGTCGTTCCTCGCCCTGGGAAATTCCGACGTTGCAGGACTTCCGGCGCAAGTCTGGGTGTTTTTGATTGTTGCCGTGGCGATCTGGGTGTTGGCGCATCACACCACGATTGGACGATCCTTTCGTGCCATCGGTTTCGCTCCGGATGGCGCGCGCTATGCCGGCATCCCCGTGGCCCGGAACACCAGCCTCGCTTATATCATCGCCGGTGCGGTCGCAGGTCTGGCGGCGGTCATCCTGGTTTCGCGCCTGGGTGAAGCCCGGGCAAACGCGGGCATCGGCTACGAATTGCTCGCCATCACGGCGGTCGTCCTCGGCGGCGTCAGCATTTTCGGCGGATCCGGCAATGTCAGCGGCACTCTGCTAGGCTGGGTGGCGCTCGCGATCCTGAATAATGGCCTGACCCGCATTTCCGAGTATCGCATCATGGACCAGCCGGTAGCCAGCGTCGCTCGCGAGCTTTCCGGAATCCTAACCGGTCTGTTACTCCTCGCAGCGCTCACCTCCGGAGCCGCGACAAAAACGCTCGCCGCACGGCGCGCACGGCTTCAGTCTCTGTCGAAAATCCCAACAAACCAAAGCCACCCATGAAACGCAGAACCCTCATCGCTTCACTCGCCCTCTTCGCCATGCTGCCTTTTGTTTCGTGCAGTAAATCGGAATCGGGTGGCAAGCTCACCATCGCGTTGTTGCCCAAGAGCAAAGGCAACCAATACTTCGTCACCTGCGAAAAAGGCGCGCGCGCCGCCGCTGCCGAACTCAATGCCGAGTTCAAATTCGACGGCCCTATCAATTCCGACCCCGCCAAGCAGAACGAGATCGTGGAAAACTGGATCACCGATGAAGTGGACGTCATCGTTGCCGCCTGTGAAAATAAGGATTCGATCTCCACCGCATTGAAAAAAGCCCAGGCTGCCGGCATCAAGGTGGTCACCTACGATGCGGACGCCCAGCCGGATGCCCGTTCGTTTTTTTGCAATCAAGCTACTGCCCAGGCAATTGGCGAGCAGTTGATGGACTCCGCGGCTGAGGTGACTGGAAGCGAGGGCGAGTTTGCCATCATCACTGGCACCTTGACCTCGGCCAATCTCAACGAGTGGATCAAGTCGATCAAAACACAACTGGCCGCAAAATATCCTAACATGAAGCTGGTGGACACCAAACCTTGCGACGACCAGAAGGACAAAGCCCAGCAGGAAGCGACCAACCTGCTCAGTGCCTATCCGAATCTCAAGGCCATCGTCGCGGTCTGCTCGCCGGCCGTTCCCGGTGCTGCGGAAGCGGTGAAACAGGCAGGCAAAATCGGTGCGGTAAAAGTCGTCGGTCTCGGTTTGCCCAGTGAAAACCGCGCTTACCTCAAGGAGGGCGTCACCCAGGCGGTCATCCTGTGGAAAGTCGAGGATCTCGGATACCTTGCCGTCATGGCCGGAGCCGCGGTCGCGAAGGGTGAGTTGATTCCCGGAGCGAAGGAATTCAACGCCGGCAAGCTCGGCACGATGAAGGTCGATGGTGACAACATCGTTCTCGGCAAGCCCTTCATCTTCACCAAGGAAAACATCGACAACTTCGATTTCTAACGAGTGGTGGTGCCGCACCGCCTGCACTATGGGTCGTGCATGACTTCTGGCAATTTTTCAGAGCCGGCGATCGGCATCATCGGCGGCAGCGGGCTTTATGAAATGGACGGCTTCGGGGAAATCTCCGAGCACGCTGTTTCCACTCCGTTTGGAGATCCGTCGGACAAGATTGTTGTCGGGAAAATCGCCGGACGGCGCGTCTGTTTCCTGCCGCGCCACGGAGTCGGCCACCGGGTGCTCCCGCATGAGATCAACCATCGGGCGAACATCTGGGCGCTGCGTTCGTTAGGCGTGCGCTGGCTCGTTTCCGTTACCGCTGTCGGTAGTCTGCGGGAGGAACTCGCACCGCGCGACATCGTGGTGCCCGATCAGCTCATCGACCGCACGGGCACTGGCGGCAAGCACACGTTTTTCGGGAACGGCATCGCCGCCCACGTAGGTTTCGCCGATCCTTACTGCGCCGATCTTCGCAAGAATCTGTTGGACGCCGCGCGACCGCTTGCGCCGAAAGTCCACGACGGCGGCACCTATCTTTGCATGAACGGCCCGGCGTTTTCCACACGAGCTGAAGCAAATTTCCACCGACTCATCGGCGCGGACATCATCGGCATGACCAACGGTCCCGAAGCCCGCCTCGCCCGCGAAGCGGAAATCGCCGCCGTCGCTCTTGCGCTGGTGACGGACTATGACTGCTGGAAGGAAGACGAAGCCGCGGTCGAAGTGGATGCGGTGATAGAAAATCTCCATGCCAACACAGCGCTCGCAAAAACGATCATCCACGATGTCATTTCACGTATCCCGGAGGTTCCCGACGGACCGTGCCACCGCGTGCTCGATACCGCCATTTTCACCGACCGGAAAATCTGGCCACCGCAGACCGCGGAAAACCTCGCACCTATTCTTTCCCGTTACCTTGCGGAGAAATGACTAAGCCGACGGACCGCGAAACCTCCATCATCGACGCTAGGTATTGACCCACCTGCGTGGCGGGCTTAGGCAGTGGCGGACACTTTTACGAACATGGAACCCACGACGACTGCATACGGAACCTGGAGCGGCGGACGCTTCATGCACTTTGGCGAAACTCTTTCCGAGGAGCGTTTCATCGGCTGCATCGAGACGGCTTATGAGGCAGGAGTCCGAACATTCGTCACCTCCGATGTTTATGGAAACGGCAAGGCGGACGAGCTTCTCGGCCGCGCACTAAAGGGCATCGACCGCAGCAGCTACAGCCTTGTTGGCATGATTGGGCACGATTTTTACGAAGGTCAGCGCCAGGGCAGCCAAGGCTACCCGCGTTTCACATCGCCGGCTCTACGCGGTCCGGACGGCTATGCGGATTTTGTGAAAATGGCCACCAGCAAGGAGCTTGAGCGCTGCGGCACCGACAAATTCGACCTTCTGATGCTCCACAATCCGGATGAACTCGGCTACACCAGCGAGCCACTCTGGCAGGCACTCGCCGGTGCCAGGGACCAGGGACTCACCGACCGGCTCGGCATCGCCCCCGGCCCTGCTAACGGATTTTCACTCGACCTGATTTATTGCCTCGAAAAATTTGGTCATCTCATTGATTGGTCGATGTTGATCTTGAATCCGCTAGAGCCCTGGCCCGTCGGACTCACATTGCCTGCGTGCGAAAAACATGGCGTGAAAGTGATGACGCGCGTCGTTGATTACGGCGGTGTTTTCCATGACGACATCGGTGGCCCTGAGCACAGCTTCAAGCCCGGCGACCACCGCACATACCGCCCGGAAGGTTGGGTCCAGCATGGCATGGAAAAAGCCAACCGCATGCGTCCACTCGCCGAAAAGCATCATCTGACATTGCTTCAGTTTGCCTGCATCTGGAATCTCAGTCACCCGGCCGTTGAGAGTGTTGTTCCCACGTTCATCCAGGAAGCAGGTGAAGGCGCACGCCTCATCGAGGACAAGATTCGCGACTTTGCAAAACTGCCTGACGTGCGTTTTGATTCCGAGGAAGTCGAATCGATCCGGAGAATCGGTGACAACACCGGCTGCATGACGCTCAAGGGAGCCAGCAAACGCCATCAAACCAGCGAGCGCCCCGATGAATGGCCGATGCGCGAGGACCTGCTGGAACTCGCCGGCCGCCATGGACTCGGCGCGGAGTGGTAAATATATAATGCTCACTCGCGGCGACTGGTAATCGCCGACACGGTCGTCTCCCAATCCATGCACGCATCCGTGATGCTCTGCCCGTAAACGAGCTGATCGAGCGGCTGCGGAAACTTCTGTGCTCCACCCACAAGATTGCTCTCTAACATCGCGCCGATGATCGATGTATTTCCAGAGGCGCGCTGGCGGACGATTTCCCTGAAAACGGCAGGCATGCGGAGGTGATCCTTCGCGCAGTTGCCGTGGCTCGCATCAATCATGATGGCGGGCCTGAGGCCGTTTTTGACCAGCATTTCACGGGTTTTCGCCACGTTCGCCTCGTCGTAATTCGGCCCGCCATCGCCGCCGCGAAGGATAATGTGGCAGTCGGGATTTCCGGTGGTGGTAACGGCGGAGGCACGGCCATCCATGCCCACGCCGAGGAAGGTCTGCGGGTGGGTCGCGGCCTTGATCGCGTTGATTGCGGGTTCGAGATTCCCGAGCGTGCCGTTTTTGAAGCCGACGGGCATCGAAAGCCCGCTGGCCATCTGACGGTGGGTTTGGGATTCGGTGGTGCGCGCACCGATGGCGGACCAGCAGATCAGGTCGGCGATGTATTGTGGCGTGATGGGGTCCAGGAATTCAGTGGCAGTCGGGATGCCGAGGCGGATCATGTCCAACAGAAACCGGCGGGCGATGTGCAGGCCTTCCTCGATTCGGTTAGTCCCATCCAGATGCGGGTCCATGATCAGCCCTTTCCAGCCGACGGTCGTTCGCGGTTTTTCGAAATAGACGCGCATCACAAGAAGCATCGATTCCTTCACCCTGTCTGCGAGCCCCACAAAACGTTCCGCATACTCCCGGCCGGCGGCGGTATCATGGATGGAGCATGGACCGGCGATGACCAGCAGGCGCGGGTCCTCGCCGAAGATGATGTCCCGGATGTCGCGGCGGCTGCGGATGATGAATTGAGTATCCAGATCGGCGGGAGGGAGGCGCAAAATCAACTCGGAAGGGGCCGGGAGCGCGAGGTTTGAGCTGACGTGGATGTCGCTGACAGGTTCCATGGGTGGGTTTGTTAGATCTGTGGTTTCGGTGACGGGTGTTCCTGTCCGGGTGGCAAGAGGTCCGGATCCTCGTGCCAGGCAATGGAGGCGTTCGCGTTGCGCTGCAGGTCTGCAATAACCTGTGCACCTAACAATAAGATCAGCGCGATCGACTCGAGGGTCAGGAGGACGATGATGATGGTGGCCATGGACCCGTAAACGACGTTCACCATTGAGAAGTTCGTGTAGTAATAGACCAAGGCGTGCCGCACGATTTCCCAGAGGAGGGTGGCCGTGAATCCACCTGCCAAAGCGCGCCTGAACGAAATCCTGGCGACGGGCATGATGACGTAGAAGGTCGTGAAAAGCAGGACCAGGCCCAGCAGGCCGGTCAGATAGATGATGACCCCTGTGTAGCGGTCCAACACGACTCCGATTCCCAAAAAGTTCCAGTTTCTCAGGCTCTGCAAATCAACCATGGCATTCACTGTCGTGACAATGATCAGCCCACCGGCGACAATGAGGATGAACAGATAGGGCATGAGTGCGGATACCCAGAACTTCCGCTTCAGTGTTGGCAGGGGTTTTTGGAAAATGATGGCAAAGGCGTCCTCCAATACGCGGAATGCCATCGAACTGAAAAACAACAGCGTCAGCAGCCCGACCCAGCCCACAATTTCCCGACTGCGAAGAAAGGCGACGAGCACATCGCTCAGGGTGGTGGCAAAACCCGGAGCAATCAAAGCGACTTCCGAGGTGAGCGATTCCAACAGCAGCTGCTGCTCGAAAAAATGGGAGAATGCGACCATCAGCACTGCGCAAAGCGGGATGAGCGACAGCATCATGTTCTGAGCGACAGCGGCTGTTAGGAGAAGGCCGTGGTTGCGCAGGAAAAAATCCCTCAGCACCCGGCCGCTGAACTGAAATATTTTCGGCATTCGCTTCTGCATCCAGCCCAGCTTGGACGCGAACTTCGGCAGGGGCAAACCCAAAGGATTCCGTGCATGTTTCGGCACTTCAAGGACTGTGCGGAAAAGGACGCGTCATTGCTTTTTGCAATTCATCCAGACCTATCCCAGCAATTTGCCGCCCACGATCCGTGCGGGAACGGTGCATCCTTGCCGTGGCACGTTTCCTGCGTTAGGAGCCGACACATTCGAATGAAACCTACCCGATATCATTTCACACCGGCTGGATGGAGCGCGCTGCTGCTGGCCTGCATCGGGCCTGCGGACCAGCCCATCGCCGTGAGCCTGCTCGACGCCCCGCGTGCCGAACCGGGTAGGTGACCGTAAGTCTTTACCTCAATCCGAAACGCATCGCTGACTCACATGAACCATCAAGTCGTCATCAACAGCAAATCCGGCTCCGGCATCTTCGCAGATGCCGAGCAGCAGGAACGCCTGAAGCAGGTCTTCACCGGGCGCGGCCATCAAGTCGATCTCCATGTGGTCACTCCCGACAAACTCGAAGCCACTTTGAAAAAACAGGCTGAGTCCGCGGCGGAAGTTCTCATCGTGGGCGGCGGTGACGGCACGATTACCACTGCGGCGCGGCTGATGCATGGCACTGGAAAAACCCTTGGTGTGCTGCCACTCGGGACATTCAACCTGCAGGCCCGCGACCTCAAGGTTCCCCTCGATCCCTTCGAAGCGGCGGCTGCTCTCACCAACGCGGAAACGATCCCTATCGACCTGCTCAAGGTCAACGACGAATACTGCATGTGCGCCACCGTCATTGGATTCTATCCGGCACTCGCCAAGGCCCGCGAGAGCTTCCATGGCCGCTCCTGGTGGGTGAAATCGCTGCGCATCGTCCGGGAAATCGCCACCGTGGCGGTGGCCACACCGGTGCTGGATCTAACCATCACGGCTGATGGCAAAACCTATCGCCGTCGCACCCGGCTGACGGCGTTTTCACCCGGTGCCTACGAGGAAAGTGTGGGCCTCATCCCGGCGCGGAATGACCTTTCCTCCGGGAAGCTCACCGCGTATGTTTCCGAGCATCTCAGCCGCGGTCAGATGCTTCTGGCAGCAGTCGGTTATCTAACCGGAAATCTGCTGGATACTGAAAAAATGACCAAGATCGAAAGCTCCGAAATCATCCTCAACGTGAAGCGACGCAAATTCCTTACCACCATGATCGACGGCGAAATCCTGAAAATATCGTTGCCCTGCCGGCTGGAAATCCTGCCCCGTGCGTTGAACGTCCTGCGTCCGAAAAGCGAGCCCGTGTGATGTCTTTCCGGCTTCTTCATTACTCCGATCCCCATTTCGGAGCCTATGATCCGCGGATCGCATCCGCTGCGGTTGACACTGCGGTGGAACTGGCACCTGACCTAACGGTGGTGTCAGGTGATTTTTCCATGCGTGGAAGGCGCTCTGAATTCGAGCTCGCCCAAGCGTGGCTGGCGCGACTCCCGCAGCCACTCGTCACCATTCCCGGCAACCACGACGTGCCTGGGCTGAATGACCTGATGGACCGGTTTTTTTCACCCTTCGGCCGCTACTGCGAGTACATCTCCGCGACCGAGGAGCCGACCCGTCAGCTCGGTGAATTCGGCGCGCTAGCCACTGCGAATTCCTGCACTCCTTTCGGGCTTCATTTTGATTGGTCGCGCGGATTCCTCAGTCCGTTTCAGATCCATTCACTCGCCGGTTTTTTCGATACGCAGCCGGAAGGGCAACTGCGGGTTTTCGGCATGCATCATCCGGTCGTGGGATCGGGAGTGAAGGAACGCGCGCTCGTTGCACCGATGGCGATGGTGGAAAACTTTTTCGAGACCTCTTTGATCGACCTCCTGCTTGCCGGCCATTTCCATCAGTCCACCATCTGTCTCTTCCCGCTGGCTGCGGAATCCAACCGTCGAATCGTCGTATCGCAAGCGCCTTCGATTTGTTCAACGCGGCTGAAGGGTGAGCCTAACGGATTTCATCTCGTCACCATCGCAGATGGCACCATTGAAATCGAACTCTGGAGATGGAACGGCAGCCGGTTTGAAACAGACCGAAGCAAGGTCTTTCACCGCGTGGGGAACGGATGGGAACTCACAACTTCAGCGATTCCCCGATCAGCTTGAGGAAATCCGCACGGTCTGCTGATAGGTCGACGGATGAGACTTCACGCGAGAGCGCTGAGAGGAGTGCGGCGTCGATCAAGCCTTGCTGACTGCCGGCCAGCCACTGCGCATACGCACAGACCAGTGCGGCAAAGCGAGCGTCGTCCGATGGTTCATTGTCTCCGCTGCGAGTGATGGAGACGGGGGTGGCTGGTTCGCCGTTCACGGTCCATTGCACGGAACCAAGATCGCCAGTCGCGGTGGAAGGTTCGATTTCAATGGCGAGCGTGGTGGCGGATCTGGCAGCGAGTTTCGTGGGATTTTCACCTGCTTCCTTGGTGGTAAAACCTAGCAGGTGATGACGGGCGACGGCTTTCACGTTCGGATGGAAAACAACCTTGGCACCGGCATCATCCGTCGCGTTTCCCCGGATGGAAACCAGCAGCAGCGTGGCAGATGGTTTCCATGGGCAGGGAAGGGTCTCGGTGGCCAACGTCGCAGTGTGCGTGGTGAGGCCGTCCTGGCGGTTGTCCGGATGCCAGACGGGTTTCGGCGCACGAGCGATCGCCGTCACTCCGTTCAACCGGATGGGGAAACTGTTGAGGATTTCTTCCAGCCGCACGCGGTCGCGGTCTGGCAGCTTCCGCTCAGTGCGGATCGACTGGGTGAGGGAACTGAGATCCGGCTTACCTGATAGAACTGGAAGATCGAGTGTCGGATAGTCGATCGCGGCGACGGAGCCGGGGGAAGATGGGTTGAAAATTTCCTGTTTGACCGGAGGAACCGCGGACGCGGTTTCGATGTTCACTGGCGGTGGTGCGGGTTTGCTCACAGAAGGCTTTTTTTCAGGTTCGGTCGTCCCGACAACGTCAGGTTTTGCTGATGGTGCCTGTTTGATCGCGAAAATGCCGGCCGCCACCGCGGCCGCCGCGGCGAGTGGAATCAACCACGGTTTCCAGCTTCCGGCGATTATTGGGTATGGAATGGTTTTTCCTGATAGATCAGCCTGGTGGGCGGCTTGGAGGACTGCCGCACGCTGGCTGGGGAGCAATTGATCGGAAGAGGCGGGAGCAAAGGTGTTAGTCAGGAGGTCGCGGACGCTTTCAGTTTCCCGCAGTGCCGACTGAAGTGCAGCATCGGCGGCAATGGCGGATTCGACAGCGGCGGACTCTTCGGGTCCGAGTTCTCCGAGGAGATAGGCGGTGAGTCGCGGATCTTCAGGGTGAAGTTTCATCTCAAATCATCGGGAAGGAGGTCGCGGAGGCGCTTGAGGCCGGTGTGGATGAGAAATCCGATATTGCCGGCGCTGAGACCGGTAATTTTTCCGATTTCCTGATAGCTGAGTCCCTGTTGGAACTTGAGGAGGATGACCTCACGCTGGTTGGCGGAGAGGCGTTCAAGGTAGCCCATGACCTGAGAGATACGTTCTTCGTGGTCGGCGTTTTCGTCCGGCTGGAGTCCGTGGCCGGCGACTTTTTTCCAGCGGATGTCGTCAAGTGGCTTGGTCCGCTTCTCCTTGCGGAGGATGTCGAGCGAGCGGTTCCGGCAGACGGTGAAAAGCCAGGATTTGAGGTTGTCCCGCACCTTCGCGACATCCTGCTGGCAGAGGCGGACGAACGTGTCTTGGACCACGTCGCGAGCAGTGTCGGTGTCGTTGAGAATGGTGGAGGCGTAGGCGATGAGCGGTGATTCAAAATCACGCATCGCCTGTTCGACGAATTTCTCACGGCTGGGCGGCATGTCGTTTTTTTCATCGCGGGACGCAGGGTTCGCGATTGTAACGTCCGGCAGCGCGGCAGCATTAGGGAAATTTTCCGGGGAGTCCGTCATGTCAGCGGATGAAGTAGCTGAGGTGCTCGAGTTCGAGGGCGAGATCCACGTTGTTGACGGTAACGTCCGGGGTGACCTCGAGTACAATGGGAGAGAAATTGAGGATGCCAAGAATCCCGGCGATGACGAGGCGGTTCACGACTGACTGGGCGTGCTCGACCGGGACGCAAAGGATCGCGAGCTTGACGGAATTTTCCGCGATGAATTTTTCCAGATCAGAGTCGGGGAAAACAGGCACCAACACGCCGCGGGATCGGGCGGCATCCGGGTAGGCATCGAAGGCGGCGACCACCTCGAAGCCTTCTTTTTCAAATCCATGATAGCGCAGGAGAGCGGACCCAAGATTACCGGCACCGACGAGGATGACCGGCTGGAGATGCTCGCGGCGCAGGGTTTCCCGGATGATGGATGAAAGGATTTCCACCGGATAGCCGAGGCCTCGGGTGCCGAATTGACCGAAATAGGCAAGGTCCTTGCGGAGCTGTGCGGGCTTCACGCCTGCGGCTTTAGCGAGGGTGGTGGAACTAACAGTTTCTACCGCGTTTGCCTTGAGCTTCTGGAGGCAGCGGTGATAGATGGAAAGCCGGTAGATCGCTTTTTTCGGGATGTCACCCTTGCCGATTTTGTGGGGGAATTCCACGGGTTTTGAGGGATCTGTGGGTGGGGAACCATCCGCAACGGGTGGGTCAGAGTGCGCCGGGGTTCTGCAGCAGGGAAGAGACGCGGTTCAGCAACACGCCGGCACCGCCGCCATCGACGACGCGGTGATCGAAAGTGAGCAGCAGGTCCGCAACCGTGGCGGGGAGGAAGACCTCGACCTCGGTGCTCCAGACGGGTTTTTTCACACCGGCGCCGATACCGAGAATCAGTGTTTCGTTAGGCAGCGGGATCGGCGTGCCAGTGGTCAGCCCGAAGGTGCCGAAATTCGTTACGGTGGCAATCCCACCGCGGCAGTCCTCTTCGGTGAGGCGGCGGCGGCGGGCACGGTCCACGAGATCGTCATATTCCGCTATCAGGTCGCGCAGGGATTTCTGGTCCACTTTTCTAACGACTGGGACGACCACTCCATCCTCGACTTGAACGGCCACCCCGATGTCGAAAGAACGCGGATGCACGACCTTGTCTCCGATCAGATAGCCGGCAGTCTTGGGATCTTCCGTTAGCGCGAGGGCGAAGGCACGCAGCAGATAGAGCGTGAGGCCGGGCTTGGGTGAGTGATCCCGGCGGTGGTTGAGCACGCGGTCGAGATTGACCGGCAGACCGACCGTGGCCAGCGGACGTGTCCAACTGCGGCGCATGGCGTCGGCCACGGCGAGCCGCATGGGCGAGGCGTGGGTGCTGGGCCAGGCTTCAAGGTAATCGAGAAATTGTTCGAGATCCTCCACGGTGACGCGGCCGCCCGCACCAGTGCCGGCGATGGCAGAAATATCGGCTTCGCGGATTCCGAGGTCGTCCATGCGGGCGCGCATGCGGGGGGAAATGTAGTGGGCTCCCATCACTCCGGTGGGAACGGGCAGGCCTTTGACACTTGGAACGACTGCAGGAGCTTCCTCGTAGGCATCGTCATCAAGAGCAAAATGGAGGTTTGCCTCGGCCGGGTTGGAGTTGCTCGACTGGCTCGCGGCGATGCGCTTCGTTTCCTGAGATTCCAAAGTATCGACCCCGGTGCGGGTGACTTCTTCCTCGGTGACTTCCAACAGACCTAACAAAGTTCCTACCGAATAAGAAACACCCTCGACTGCGCGGATTTCACTAACGATTCCATCGCAAAGAGTGGTCACGCCCATCACCGCCTTGTTCGTCTCCACCTCGATGATTTCCTGATCAGTCCGCACGGTGTCCCCCACCGAAACGCCGAGACGGATGATGGTGGCTTCGGCGATGGATTCGCCAAGTTGCGGCATGAGGATAGGGACGGTGGGCATTTGGGTGAAAGCTTGAAACCTCTAGAAAGTAAGCAGTCTGCGGAGCGCTTCGCAAATGGATTCGGGCGTCGGGCGGTGGGCCGCCCAGAGTTTCGGATGATAGGGAACTGGTGTGTCACGGGCGTTCAAACGCTGCGGAGGCGCATCCAACAGATGGAATCCTTCCTCACAAACCCGTGAGACCACCTCCGCCGTTACTCCGCCCCAGGGGAATGCCTCACCCAGGGCTAACAGACGGCCGGTGCGGGCCACGGAGGCGAGGATCGTGTCGAGGTCAAGTGGTTTGACCGAACGCAGGTCGACGACTTCGATTTCCCAGCCGTCCTGTTGGAGACGATCTGCCGCGCGGACCGCTTCGTGCACCATCGCGCTGTAGGCGACGACGGTGGCATGTTTTCCAGGACGGATGATGCGGGCCTGGCCGATGGGCAGGTGGTCGCCGTTGATCGACTTCGCCTTCAGCCACCGGTAGAGGAATTTATGCTCGCAGAAGATCACCGGATCATTGAGCGCCACACCGTCGATCAGCATGTGATAGGCATCTGAGACCGTTGCCGGCGTTAGAACGACCAGCCCGGGATACTGGGCATAGATTCCTTCCATGCTCTGGCTGTGGAAAGGACCCGAGCCGGGCGTGCCACCGGAGGGCAGACGGACCGTGATCGGGATAGGCATGCCGGTCCGATAGAAATGGGTGGCTGCCTGGTTGACGATCTGGTTGAAGGCCAGCGAGGAGAAATCCGCGAACTGCATTTCCACGATCGGGCGCATGCCCTCGATCGCGGCACCCACGGCCATGCCAATCATCGCATCTTCCGAAATCGGTGCGTCGAAAACCCTGCCGGGAAATTGCTCTGCCAACCCCTTCGTCGCTTTGAACGCGCCTCCGAAAGTGGCGATGTCCTGGCCGTAGAGAAATACCCGCGGATCATCTCTCAGGAGCTTTTCCTGAGCTTCACGGATGGCGTCGATGTAGGTCACACTCACTGAGCGGCGCAGGGCTGTGGGTTCGAAAAACGGGTGGATAAAGCGGTCCAGTCCTCCTGATAGGGATCCGGCGGGTCTTCCTGCTGCGCTTGGGCGACGGCGCGCTGAACCTCTTCAGCAAACTGATCCTGCCAAGTGAAAATTTCATCCACGGTGGCGATTCCATGCTCCACGAGCTGGCGCATGGCCACCTCGATGCAGTCGCGCCCGTAGTGACCGCTCTTGATCTCGGCAGGGACGTAAGAGCCGTCGTCATGCTCGCCATGTCCTGATAGACGCAGCAATCGCGCCACCACCAGCTGCGGTCCTTCTCCCTCACGGGCGCGCCTGACCGCCTCGCCGATGACCGATGCACAAGCTAACAGATCAGTGCCGTCCACTGAGAATCCGCCCACCCCGTAGCCACGTGCCTTTTCGACCAGATCCGCGCAGGCAAACTGACGGTAATTTGGCGTGGAGTAGGCGAACTGGTTGTTTCCCACGATCACGACCATTGGCAGACGCTCGACCGAAGCCAGATTGAGTCCTTCGTGAAATGCACCTGTCGAGGTGGCGCCATCGCCAATGCAGGTCGCACCCACCCGACCGGTTAGGGTTCCCTGCAGTCGCTTTGCAAAAAGCATTCCTGCCACCACCGGGACCTGAGCGCCGAGGTGCGAGATCATCGCCGGCATCCCCATCTGCGGGCGACCGCGGTGAATGTTGCCATCGCGGCCACGCATCGGTCCCTGGGCGGAACCGAGATAGGTGCGCGTGCAATCGATCAGCGGTTCACCGAACGCAGTGCGCCCCGCCTGATCACGGATGAGCGGAGCGAAAAAATCCGTGCCCTGAATCAGCGCGGTTCCAAGCGTCGCGCTAACTGCTTCCTGACCGCGGCCGAGGTAAACTCCGCCGACAATTTTTCCGGCCTTGTAAAGGCTCGAAAGTTTGTTTTCGAGGATCCTCGCCTTAAGCATCGAGTGAAACACCGACCGCAGAAAATCGCGGTTCATCACCACTCCATCAGCGAAAGGTTGCATATCCATGTGAGGCACGGCCGATGCTAAAACGATGCGGGTGGAACCTGCAACCGCTTTCCAGAAAACTCATGGAGCCCGCTTGTTCCATGGCACCAACTCCTTGTAGGTCAGTCCTTTGCCGCCGAAAAGATCCAGTGCGCTGCCAACCGTAATGTCCACCTTTCCGAGTCCTGATTTTTCCACGAGATGCAGGTCCTCCATCGTCGCAGCACCGCCCGCATAGGTGACCGGGATTTTGCCCCAGCTTCCCAGATGAGTGACAAGATCCGCGTCAATCCCTCGGCACAGGCCTTCAACATCGGCGGCGTGGATGAGGAATTCGTCGCAGAACGGTGCAAGACGGTCCAACGTGGCGTGATCCAGAGTCATTTCCGTTAGTTTCTGCCAGCGGTTCATCGCCACCGTCCAGCCACCCGGTGTCGTGCGGCAGGAGAGGTCAATCACCAGCTTGTCACTGCCGATTTTTGCGACCAGCGCGCGAAGAGTGTCATCCAGAAATTTCCCGTCCGCATCAAACAGCGCGGAAGTAACGATCACGTGGCTCGCCCCGGCATCCAGCCAGTCCGTTGCGTTTTCCACGTTGATTCCGCCGCCGATCTGCATGCCGCCGGGCCATGCTGCGAGCGCTCCGCGTGCGGCATCATCGTTGCCCGGCCCGAGCTTGATGATGTGACCACCGGTTAGATTATCTTCGCGGAATCGCTCTGCAAACCACGCCGAGGAATGTTCGGAAACGAAATTCTCTGTCGGGCCGGGGCCGTCATCGCGCAGGCTGCCGCCGACGATTTGTTTGACCTTCCCCTGATGGAGATCGATGCACGGGCGGAATTTTGTCATGAAGGGGTGGCGAGTCGTGCTGTCAGCAGTTTATCGACATACTTCGCCAGCATGTCCACTTCCAGGTTCATCGACTGGCCCACGATGGCCATCTTGAGATGCGTGTGCTCCCACGTGTGCGGTGTGATCCAGAAAACGGCGCTATCGCCGGTGAGTTCGGCGACAGTTAGAGAAATTCCATCAAGCGTCAGGGATCCCTTGTCGATGCAAAGCCGATGAATTTCCGGCGGCAGCGAGACTCCGACGATGTGGTCCTGTCCGCTTTTCTCCAGGCGGGTAACGACCCCGGTGCTGTCCACATGGCCTTGCACGAAATGACCGCCGAAACGTTCACCCACCATCATTGCGCGCTCCAGATTGACGAGGGAACCGGCTGCCAGGGCGCCGAGTGATGTCACTCTCAACGTTTGGGCTAACAGATCGAAGGCGGTCCCGGTGTCAGCAAGTTCAGCCACGGTGAGGCAGCAGCCGTTGATGGCTACCGAATCGCCGAGCGCGAGTTCGCTGGCAAAAGGGAGATCGATGGTGAGCCGCGCCTGTTCGCCTCTGGATTCTAGCGAAATGACGGTTCCTGTTGCTTCGACGAGTCCTGTGAACATGCGTTAGGGGCGTGGGATGGTTTGCTTGACGGCGGGAACTTCAGGGAGTTCCTCCTTGGCCGGGCCATTGGGCAGAATGATGAAACAGAGATACACGATGATCGTTGGGACCAGCGCTCCTAGCAGAAGCCCGAGCGGTGAGACGCCATCCTTGAAATAGCGCGAGAGGATGCTTTGTCCGGCCGGGTTCGGCGCGTTGGCGATCACGGTGAGTCCACCGCCAGTGACAGCCCCGGCCACCACCGCATGTTTGGCGGCGAGCGAGAGGCCTTCGACCTGTGAGGCGAGGTAGGTGATTGCCGCGTTATCGTTGAAGGCTGTTAGTATCGTGGAGCCGAACATCAGCGCCTGGTTCGGCAGCGCCATGATGACCGGTGCGATCCACCACGCCTGGCATCCGCCGTGCACGACCAGACCCGCAAGGAAAAACCCGACCAGCAGCGGACTCTTCAGCGAGATCGGGTTCTGGTGATGGCCGGTTGCGGTGGAAAAGGCCATGAAAAACAGGAAACCTCCGATGAAAAGCACCGGATAATGCGCGGTGTAAACCGTCCAGCCGAGGAACGCGAGATGGACCAACGTGATCCACATGGGAATCGTCGTCTCCCGTTCGTTCCACGCCGGTTCCTCAACGACGCCATCCTCTTTTCCGTCTGCGATGTCGGAGATTTTGAAGAGGGCTTTTCGGAAAAACAGGAAATACACACCGCAGGAAATCAAGATTCCGACCACCGCTTTCCATCCGAAGTGTTCGAGCATGAACATTGTGTCCCAACCCCATTTCCCAGCCACCATCAGGACGGGAGGCGCTGCGAAATGGGTGAGCGTGCCGCCGACGGAGATGTTTACAAACAATAACCCGAGCGTCCCGTAAGCCAGCATCGGCGGCGGATTGAACCGATAGAAACGCTTGGCGAGGATCAACGCTCCAATCGTCATCGCTGCAGGTTCCGTGATGAAGGAGCCTAACACCGGCGCGATGATCAACACGCTCAGCCACCATGCAGCGGGCGTGCCTTTGCCCAGCGCCGCCGCTCGGGACATCAGGATTTCCGAAACTCTCAGGACGGGTCGGCTGGCGGCGATCGCCATGATCACGAACACGAACAACGGCTCCGTGAACACCCGATCTTTTGCAAGATAGAGAATGAAATCATGCCATGTGTGATGGTAAATCGCCGCGCCTGCCAGTGCGATCACCCACATCCCGAAGAGGGCCTCCACCTCGCCCAGGTAGTGGAAAAGCGTCGCCTTGAATGAGACCGGTGCGACTCCATCAGGATGCAGACGGTCGCGCACTCCACGGCGTTTCAATTCCTGCTCATGCTCGTGCTCCAGCTTGTGCGAGAGTTTCGTAAACGAGCTGGCGGCGAACGTATGAAGGATGGCCAGCAGGAAAATCACCGAAGCTGCGACGTTGAATGGCTCTGCCTTCGCACGCGCTGAAAGTGTTTCCAAGATACCACCCTCGACGGGTGGATAGGTTTCGAGAGGTTTCGGAAACACCGCGTATTGTGTGCTGCCGTCGGCCAATATCGGATAGGCAGGCTTGTCCTGCGAGTCGCCCGCGGCAGACAGGTCGGGCGGCATCAGGAAAATCCCGATGGCGAGCAGGCGGAGGAAAAGAAGGCGAAGAAACACGGCTCGCGATTCTAAAAGCCGGGGAGCGGTCGCCGCAAGAGCAACTTGGGCCGGAGCAACGTCCATGCGGCTGGACTTCCGGGTGGAAAATCGCCATGCACGGCATCGTGATCCACTCGCCCCGCCTTCACGCGTTTGCTCCACTGCTCGTGCCCGCCGCCGTGAGTGTGGGATTGGCATTTCTTTCGTTTCCATCCCTCCTGATTGCGAAAAAAGTCATCGGATTTCTTGTCTTGCCGTCCGGCCTTGTTTGGCTCGGGCTGATGGCGCTTGTCGCCTGGCCGGGATGGTCCCGTGGTGGGCGAGTGTTCGGCGCGCTGGTTTTATGCGTTTATACACTCGCCGGAAATCCATGGTTCGGTGGCTGGTTGTTAGGAAAACTGGAAGCGCCCTACAGTTCCATCGCGCAGTCGGAAGAACCCTTCGACGCCATTTGCGTGCTCGGCGGCGGTTCGTCCGCAACGCCCGGTGGCACCGCCCAGCTCGGTCCGTCGGGCGACCGCCTCATGGTCCCGGCAAAACTGTTTCTCTCAGGAAAAACCCGACATCTTGTCGCCAGTGGCCTCAGCGTGACCGACATCGGCGGCAGTCGCTCGATCGCGGATGACACTGCTGCCTTGTGGATTGCGCTCGGTATTCCGGATAGTGACATTTCCCGTCTATCAACCCCCCGCACCACCTCCGAGGAGATCCGCGCTTACAAGGAACTCATCGCTGCAAAATCCTGGAAGCGCGTTGGCGTCTGCACGTCCGCATGGCATCTCCGTCGTGTGGAAAAAATCTGCCGGAAGGAAGGTGTGGCCATGATCCCCATACCTGCCGATTTTCTATCATCACCGCTGCCATGGACGCCGATGTATGCCGTGCCCCAGGCCAGAGGATTTCAAAACGTCCAGAAAGCGCTCTGGGAATTCCTTGGCAGCGTCACCGGCGGGTGATCTGCATGAAGTCCTAGACTACTTCGGGCACCAACCACTTCTCGCGCCTGAACCACGTTTCCTGACGCTTCGCATACTGGCGGGTGGCGGCGTTGATGAGGTCCTCGCAGGTGGCACGATCGATCTCGCCGGTTAGAAGCGAGCGGATCTCGCGGAATCCGATGGCCTTTTCGCAGTTAGAGGAAATCGCGCTCATCGCGGCGACCTCTTCCAACGCGCCGCCGTCGAGCATCGCTTTTGTTCGCAGGGCGATGCGGGCGTGCAGATCCTCGCGAGTGCGTTGGATGACAATGCCGCGGAGTCTGGAGGAAATGTCAGCGGTTTGTTTTTCCCAGCCGTCGCGGATGTCAGACGCTTTTTGGCCGCTCAGGATGCAGATTTCCAAAGCACGGGAGACAAAGCGGCGGTTCTGAAGCGCGGTGCGTGAGGCCTCAACGGGATCGAGTTGTTGAAGTTGGGCGACGAGTTCTTCGATCGATTTCGAATCCATCTCCGCACGCAGTGCTGCGTTTCCGGTTGGGAGAGGAGCCGCGCCATGGGTCAGGAATTTCAGATAGAGTCCGGAGCCGCCGGTAATGACGGGGGTTTTTCCGCGTGATTGGATTTCCGCGATGACGGGTGTCGCGAGCTTCACGTAAAGCTGCGCGTCGGCGGATTCAGTGGGATCTAACACTCCGTAGAGATGGTGGGGGACCAACGCCCGCTCGGCTGGCGACGGCGCGGCACTGATGATTTCGAGCCCCTGATAGAGTTGGAAAGCGTCCGCATTGACGATCTCGCCGTCGAGTTTCTCGGCCATTTCCAACGCGAAGGAGGACTTTCCTGACGCGGTCGGGCCGCAGATGTAGAAAGGTTGCGGCAAGTTCGGATCGGAATCGGGGATGATCATGATTCAGGCGGGATGAATCCCGCGCTCCAATTAGAACGGGAACTTGCCGCCGCCGAGGCCTTTCATCATGTCTTTCATGCCGCCGGCGCCGCCCAGTTGTTTCATCATGTTGCCCATTTTCGTGGGGGATTTCATCATCTTGCGCATCTCGCCGAACTGCTTGATCAGTTGGTTCACCTCCATGATGGTGGTTCCCGAACCGGCGGCGATGCGCTGGCGGCGTGAGCCCTTGATGATCTCCGGCTTGGTGCGTTCCTGCATGGTCATGGAAAGCACAATGGCCTCGGTGCGTTTGATTTTCTTCGTGTCGAATGCCCCGGCAGGAAGCTGTTTTTTAATTTTGCTGAAACCGGGCATCAGTCCTAACAAGCCTTCGAGCGGCCCCAGGTTCTGGATCATTTTCATCTGATCAAGGAAGTCGGTGAAATCGAATTTGCCTTCCTGCATCCGCTTCATCGAACGCATGGCATCAGCCTCGTTGACCTTGTCGGCAACCTGCTCGACCATGCCTACGATGTCGCCCATGCCGAGGATGCGGTCCGCCATGCGGCTCGGATGGAATTCGAAAAGCTGGTCCAACTTTTCGCCCTCACCGGCATATTTGATTGGCTTGCCGGTGACGGCGCGCATGGAGAGTGCCGCGCCGCCGCGGGCGTCGCCGTCAAGCTTGGTGAGGATGATTCCGGTGATGCCGACGGCGTCGTCGAAGTGTTGGGCCACGGAGACCGCCTGCTGACCGGTGGCGGAGTCGGCGACTAACAATGTTTCCTTCGGGTTGACGAAGGCGTGCAGCCGCTTGAGTTCGGCGACGAGCTTTTCATCGATTTCCTGGCGCCCGGCGGTGTCGAAAATGAGGACCGTGCCCTGTTGTTTTTCCGCCCAGACGAGAGCGTCCTTGGCGACCTTGACGACATCGGTCTCGGTGGCATCCGGCGTGTAGCAGGGGACGTCGATTTGCTTTGCAAGCATGGCCAACTGGTCGATGGCGGCGGGCCGATAGAGATCGCAGGCGATGAGCAGCGGTCGACGGCCTTCTTTTTTCAGGCGGTTCGCGAGCTTGGCGGAAGTGGTCGTTTTGCCCGCGCCGTTGAGTCCGCAAATGAGGATGTGGGCAGGAGGATTGAGGTCAAGCGCTGCCTGATCTCCGCCTAACAAGGCTTCGAGCTCGTCATGGAAGATCTTGACGATTTGCTCGCCGGGTTTGATCGATTTGAATACATCCTCGCCGAGTGCCTTTTCCTTCACTTTGGTGATGAAATCCTTGGCGACGCCGAATTCCACATCCGCTTCCAACAGGGCGATGCGGATGTCGCGCAGGGCGTCTGCGATGTTCTTTTCCGAGATGCGGCCGACGCCACGGAGGTTGCGGAAGGTTTTGTCGAGGCTGTCTGATAGTGAGGAGAACATGGTGATGGGAATAAGGTGTTAGTCGCCGTCGGGGAGATAGGCGGATTCGAGATCGACTTGGAAGGACCATCGGAGTGGGACTTCGGCCGCCTTGCCGGCGAGGTCCTTCCATGAGATGGAAACCTGACAGGACGGCAGGCGCAGGCGGCGGTTGACCAGCCAGGAGAATTTTCCCGTTTCTGGGACAAAGGTCGCGGGAACCTCACCGAAGCCGGCGACCTTCATCACGAGTGATTTCGGATCAAGATCCGGCACGGAGGAGAGGTCTGCGGAAATTTCCGGGAGGCGGGTATTGATGATCACGCCGGGTCCAGGCAAGACGGGAAACGGAGTGGTCTGCGGTGCGGCGGATGCTGCTCCACCCACGGATCCGGGGATGCTTTGTCCGTCGCGGAAGGAGGTGGCGAGTTCAAAGGTCTTGTCATAATTTCCAAGAATGATGTAGCGGGGCAGGGTTTCGTCAGGCAGTGATTTTTTCACCTTGCCTGGAAGAACGGTGAACATGAAATCATAGGTGAACTCCTTGCCGAGTGTTAGCATTTCCTCCGTGAAGTAACCTCCCGGATAGGCGTAGGTGCTGACCTTGGTGGAAAACTTTGATTCCAGAAAAATCTTCGATTCACCCATCTCCTTGCGCAAATAACCGTCGTAAGCGACGGGACCTTTTTTTCGGTAACTCTTCACCGTGACTGGATAGGGATGGCTGACGGAGTGACTGCCGATGTTGGCGCCGTGTGCCATCATTTCCTGAATCATTCCACTGGTGAGCGCCTTGCCACCGCCGTCGACGTAATCCTTGTAGAGGAAAACCGTGAAAGGAAACCCGAACTCCTTCAGGATTGGATAGGCGTCGGTGTAAACGGATTTCCAACCGTCGTCGAAGGTGAGCACGATGCACTTTTCCGGGAGCTGCTTGCTGCCTTTTTTCCAGGCGGTGAAATCCTCCATGGTGATCACCACAATGCCGGATTGTTTGATGAGCTCCATTTGCTTGCGGAACTTGGAGGTGCGGATGCGCATGGCAGTTTCCGGTGCGGTCTCCGAAAAATCATGATAGCCGATGACCGAAACGCGGACGCCGTCATCCGGCACGGCGGGGTTTTCCACAGGAGGAGCGACGGGCGAGGGGGCGTCCTGCGCCAGGAGGCAGGCGTGGGTCAGAAGGTGGAAAATCAGGGCAAATCTCATCAGCAATGGCGGGAGCCTACGCCGGGCCGCGGATTTTGGAAGTCCCAAGACAGCGGGCTGTATAGATCGTGAAAACAGGCGTCGGGCGGACAGAAAACAATCGCCCGGTCGGCCATGGCACCGTTGCAGGCCTTTTGCCCGCGGCAAAGTCATTCATTTCAAGCCGCTGAGCGAATTGAGGATGGCCTTTTGCACGGGTGGTGATGCCATGTTGCCGAGGTGGCCACCGTCCGGGAAAACCGTGAGTTGCGACGGCCGGAAGGTGGAACGCAGCCAGGAGAGGTCGCTGGGTGTTAGGAGAAAATCATTCCGGTTTACAAGAACGCGGGCTTTCGGCTGTCTGCGGAGCAACGATACGTGCGTACGCAGATTTCCCTCGCGCAGGATCGCCGCGCTGCTGACGCCCTGCTGCTTGTAGTAGGGTGCCGCGTAGTCACGGAAATATTCCTTGTAGGAAATGTTCATGATTTCCTGATAGAGTGGCTCCCTGCGCCACTTGTTGAGAGGTGTCTGCAGTTTTCCCATGTCGTTGCGCATCTGGCTGCTGTAAACGATGTCGCGCAGGGTGATGCGGAAGGTGAGGCCTAGCAGATATTTGGATTCCACCGCGTCGAACGGCGGCACATCGCTGGCGGAGCGGTTCAGCGCGCCTACCGCCGCGGCTTTATGAAGCGCATTGTTCACGCGCTCCTGGCGTTGCGAGGCTGGCCAGGCCAGTGGCGCTTCCTGATAGCCGTCCACGACACTTGCGCCGTGGATCACGTCCACCGGCGTATCGATGGCGACGTAGCGGTCGAAGCGGAGGAGATCCGAGTTCGTGCGGTTTTCATACGCGGCAAGGCGCAGCGTCATGAAGCCGCCCATCGAGAGACCGACGAGCGCGCGCTTGCCAAACTTTCCCGGGTGCTTCGAAGCCAGGGAACGGTCGGCCTCTGTTAGCGCGACGAGCAGATCATTGCTGTCCACCGGTGCATAAACGGGCAATGCAGCGGACGAGGCGTTTTCCATGAACTCCGGGTGGAAGACGCTGGTGGTGGTAACAACGGAGAAGCCATTGAGGTAAAGGTGTTCTGCGAGGGAAAGTGTCGTTAGAGAAAGCCGGTGTGAGCTAAGTCCTGGTGATATGTAAACCAGCGGTGCGGTTTCCTTCTGGAGCCAGTAGTTGAACTTCAGTTTCCGCCCGGTGGACGGGATGCGCACACTGATTTCCCTGCCGCGGCTGAGGAATTCCGGATCCTGATAGCTGACCCGCACTGCTCCGAGCGTTTGCAGGGTGGATACATCGACCGGGCCTCTGAGCGTCCAGTCGGGTTTTTCATCCTTGGTGGCGTATGACCATGCGTATTTGACCAGTGCATAGGAATCCGTTTCCGTGCGGGTAAGGCGCAGGGCTTCTTCGGAAACGCCGGTGATTTCATTGTAGGCGGAAAGATAGGAGGCGTATTTGTAGGGTGCCTTGTAGTTCCATGGCGCGGCGAGTTCGTCGGCTCCAGTTCCGACTGCGTGCCGGTCATCGCTTGGTCCCAAAAATGGCAGGACCACGAATGCATTCGGTTTCCAGCCCCATGTGCCGAAGGTCTGGCTGAAATCGGCATTCGACTTTGGCATGTTCCACTTGGTGGCGACATCGAACAGACCGCCGACACCGACCGTGGTGTTGCAGACGAAGCGCATGGTTTCATCACCCGCGCCTTGCCAGCGGCCTTGCAGCGCATGGTTGATGACGCGTCCGGGGTAAGTAATGTTCCGGCTGAAATCGGTGATGGAGCCGCGAACTGGTTTCGGTACCACGGTCCGATAGACCCTGCCGGTGGGCTCGATGACAGCGACAAGCAGACCTCGATTCATCGACCAAATTCCACGGTTTACTGGCTCAAAGGGATCGGCTAACGAATCCGGCAGTGGAGTGGATTCGCCGGGCGTGTTTCCTTTCGCCACGGCCAGGTCGCTGCCACCAGGGCGTGTGGTGGAGCAGGAGGTGACAAAGCCGGCAACCAGCAGCAACGAAGAATGCCGGGTGAAACGGCGGAACCTGGAGCGTGAAGGAAATTTTCGAATCATGGGACAGAGCTGAAACTCTCGGAGGCTAGCTTGCTTCCGCCCCGGGTAAAGGGCGGATGTGTTTCGAGGTTGCACTCTGCTCGTTTCCAGCTGTCACCAACGGCCCGGAATGAGCAGGGCGATTCGGCCGATCCGAGATTTATTCCACCGTGAGTTTTGCCAACAAATCATCGCTGTCCACCTGGTCGCCCTTTTTCACAAAAACCTCTGCCACAATGCCATCCGCACTCGCGCTGACCGTGGTGAGCATCTTCATCGCTTCCAGGATGATCAGCTTGTCGCCGGCCTTCACTGCCTGGCCGACGGAGACGGCGACCTCGGTAACCATGCCGGGCATTGGCGCACATGACTGTGCCGGATCCGCCGAATCTCCCTTCACCCGAGAAGCGGTGGAGACGGATTTGAGTGAGTTGTCCAGCACCATGGACTCGCGCGGCATGCCGTTGAGCTCGTAGAAAAGGGCCCTGCGACCGGCGCTGTCTGCCTCGCCGATGGAGATGAGCTTGATGATGAGGGTTTTGCCGGTGTCGATCTCGATCTCGATTTCCTCGCCGATCTGCAGGCCGTAGAAAAACGCGGGAGTCGGCAGGCCGCTGAGGTCGTCGTATTTCGCGCGGAAGGCGCAGAAATCGGCGAAGACCTGGGGATACATGAGGTGCGAATACAGGTCGTCATAATTCGCCTGGCGGCCAAGTTTCGTCGAAAGCTCGCTCTGGGTGGCTTCCAAATCGATGGGCTCCGCGAGTTCTCCGGGACGTTTTGTCGTCGGCTTGCGCTTTCCTAACACCACCTTCTGCACGTCCGCCGGCCAGCCACCGTCGGGTTGGCCGAGTCCGCCTGCCAGCATGTCGATCACGCTCTCAGGAAAATCAATTGAACCCGGTTTAATGTTAGGAACGTCTGCCGCCTTGATGCCTCGGGTCACAAGGAACATGCACATGTCGCCGACGACTTTCGATGACGGGGTGACTTTGACGATGTCGCCGAAAAGCTGGTTAACCGCGGCGTAGGTGCGGGCGATTTCGCGCCAGCGCTGGCCGAGTCCCATTGAGTTCGCCTGCTCGCGGAGATTGGTGTATTGGCCGCCGGGCATTTCGTGTTCGTAAACTTCCGCAGTGCCAGCACGAGGTGCGGAGTTGAACGGCTGATAGAATTCGAGCACCTGCTCCCAGTAGTCGGAAAACTCGTTGAGCGAGTCGAAGTCGAGTCCCGGATCGCGCTCGGTGCTGGCGAGCGCGGCGCAGACGGAATTGAGGTTAGGCTGTGATGTGGAGCCCGACATCGAGGCGATCGCAAGGTCCACGATGTCCACGCCAGCCTTTGAGGCAGCGATCGCTGAAGCGGCGTTGAGGCCGGAAGTATCATGCGTGTGGAAGTGGATAGGGATTCCGATTTCCTCCTTCAACGCGGTGACCAGCTTGAACGCGGCGTGGGGTTTGCAAAGACCGGCCATGTCCTTGATCGCAAGGATGTGCGCGCCCATGCGTTCCACTTCCTTCGCTTTCTCCACGTAGTATTTCAGTGAATACTTGTCGCGCTTTTCGTTGGTGATGTCGCCCGTATAACAGATCGCCGCTTCGCAAAGCACCCTGCCATGCTCCCGTGCTGCCTCCATCGGCACCTGCATGTTTGGCAGGTAATTGAGCGAGTCGAAGATTCGGAAAATATCCATGCCGGAGTCCGCCGCGTGCTTGACGAATCCGGCGACGACGTTGTCCGGATAATTCGAGTAACCGACCGCGTTCGAGCCGCGGAAGAGCATTTGGAAACAAATGTTAGGAATCTTCTCGCGCAACCTGCGCAGCCGTTCCCACGGACATTCGCTGAGGAAACGCATCGCCGTGTCAAACGTCGCACCGCCCCACATTTCCAGCGAGAACAGGCTTGGCACGCGGTGGGAAATCGCCTCGGCGACTCGCAGCATGTCGAACGTGCGCATGCGGGTGGCGATCAGCGACTGGTGCGCGTCCCGCAGCGTGGTATCAGTGATCAGCAGGCGCTTTTCGTTGAGAATCCACTGCGCGAATTTTTCCGGCCCGAGTTCCAACAGAAGATTGCGGGTGCCTTTTGGAGCCTCCGCATGATGCTCGATGAGCAGCGAGTCCGGCACGTTCGCCTTCGGCATCGCAGCCGCCGGTTTCCACCCTTTCGCGGTGGGATTGCCGTTGATGGTGATGTCTGATAGATACGAAAGCGTGCGGGTCGCGCGGTCGCGGCGGCGCTTGAACTGGAACAGCTCGGTCTTCGTGTCGATCAGCTTGGTATGCGCCTGACCGCTGCGGAACGTTTCGTCCGCGATGACGTTTTCGAGGAATGGAATGTTTGTCTTCACTCCGCGAATGCGGAATTCGCGCAGCGCCCGGTCCATCCGTTGGCAGGCCATTGGGAAATCACGGCCCATCGCGGTGATCTTCACTAACATCGAATCATAATACGGCGTCACCACCGAGCCCGCGTCACCGGACGCAGCATCTAACCGGATGCCGAAGCCGGCGGCCGACCGGTAGTTGAGGATGCGGCCGTAGTCGGGAGAAAAATTCTTTTCCGGATCCTCCGTCGTTACCCGGCATTGCACGGCGAATCCATTGCACGGCATGTCCGCCTGCTGCGGGATGGCGATTTCCTCGCCGAAAAGCGTGTGGCCGGCGGCAACGAGGATCTGCGACCTGACAAGATCAATGCCCGTCACGCATTCGGTCACCGTGTGCTCCACCTGGATGCGCGGGTTCATCTCGATGAAGAACCAGTCGTTCTGATCCATGTCATAGAGGAACTCGACGGTGCCAGCGTTGTTATAGCCGATGCCCTTCGCCAGCGCGACCGCCGCGTCGCAGAGTTCTTTTCTCACTTTCGGATCGAGGTGCATCGCCGGTGCGACCTCCACGACTTTCTGATAGCGGCGCTGCACCGAGCAATCGCGTTCGTAAAGGTGCACCACGTTGCCATGCTGGTCGCCCAGGATCTGCACCTCGATGTGCTTGGCGCGTGAAATGTAGCGCTCCAGGAAAACCGCCGAGTTCCCAAACGCATTGAGCGCCTCGTTCTGCGCCTCGGCTAACAGGCCGGCAAGCTGCGAGGGCTTCTCCACCACTCGCATCCCGCGGCCGCCACCGCCGAATGCAGCCTTGATGATGAGCGGGAAACCGATTTCATGCGCGACGGTGAGTGCTTGATCCGGATCGGTGATGGGTTCTTCGGTGCCGGGCAGGGTGGGAACGTTGAACTGGTGGGCCAGCGTGCGTGCCGCCGTTTTATCTCCCATGTTTTCCAATAGATCGGGCGATGGTCCGATGAACGTAATTCCTTCCCGCGCGCAGGCCCGGGCGAACGACGCATTTTCCGATAGAAATCCATAACCCGGGTGGATCATCGTCACGCCCTTCTGCTTCGCCAGCGCGACGATGCCTTCGACATCGAGGTATGCGCCGACCGGCCCCTTCGATGCATCGAGTTGATAGGCCTCGTCCGCCTTGAAGCGGTGGATGGAAAAGCGGTCTTCTTCGGCGAAAATTGAAACGGTGCGGAGACCGAGTTCGTTGGCGGCGCGGAAAATCCGGATGGCGATTTCGCCCCGGTTCGCGGCCATGAGTTTTCCAGCGGGTCTTTGGGTATCAGGCATGTCGGCAATCGTTTTAGGGACTGCCTTCGGAGACGGGAAGCGAAAATCCCGGCTCAGGCGTCATTCCGGTTTTGCTTTGCCGCCCAGCCGGACTCCGGGTTTGGCAAGAATTTCGATGAAGATAGCCTCTGCTCCACTGGCTGCTACCTGATCGATCGCAGCGGTGATTTCCTCGACGTGTTTTTTCTCCGGCTCCGCCGTCCCTTGGCCGATCCGGCAGTCGAAATCCCAGAAATCCACGCCCTCTGGAAGCGCCTTTTTCCTCTCGCGCTTCACGTATTTCCGCACGTCACTCTTGATCTGCTCGACGACACGAGCCGGCTGGTGAAGCGGAGAGGTGAGCGGAAATGTCCTTTTCATGGCACACGCTTGTGTCGGCTGGGAGTGTTGTTGTCTAGGAGAAGTCACTTTGATCACGGGATCATCGACGGTGAATCGTCTCGCCTTGGCCTGAGGGAAACCGCAGATTGCCGTCCGTGACTGCGAAGAAATTCTACGATTGGCAGACAGTAGGCGGGACCGACGACGTGATGAAACTCGTGGATTGTCTCGAGCGTGCGGACATCGCTTGGTGCGCCATTGGCGGCGTTGCGGTGAACCATTGGGCCATCGAACCCATGGTGACTCAGGATGTGGATTTTGTAGTCGCGATTGAGGCGATCGATCTGGCCGTAGCAAAACTGGTTGGGGCAGGTTTTCGGTCTGAGCGCTTCGATTGGTCTATCAATTTCAAGGGACATTCGAAAGTCAGCCTCCAGTTGAGCACCGAGAAGTTCTATCAGGATTTCCCTGCGCGTTCGGTTCCGGCGGATGTGCATGGCATTCTTCTGCGCGTGGCCTCGTTGGAAGACACGCTCAGCGGTAAGATCAAGGCATGGAGTGACTCCGGGCGGCGCCAGAGCAAGCGCATCAAGGACCTGGGAGACATTGCTCGCCTGATAGAAACGCATGGGCACTTGTGGGAAATGCTTCCCGATGGCTTGAAGCAGCAGATCGACCGTCCAGAGTAGGGGATTCTTGCAGTTTAATTTGAAGGCAGTTAGCCTCGGTCATGGCCATCGAGACGTTTGCAGGGATTTTTCCGACGATTCATCAAAGCGCGTTTATCGCCGCGAGCGCGGATTTGATCGGACGGGTAACGTTGGGGGAGGAAACGAGCATCTGGTATAACGCCACCTTACGTGGGGATATCAACGAGATCGTGATCGGACCGCGGTCGAACGTGCAGGATAACGCGGTGATCCATCTGGCGGACGACTACGGCTGTTACGTCGGCGAACTGGTGACGGTCGGGCACTCGGCGATCCTGCATGCGTGCACGGTGAAGGACGAGGTGCTGGTCGGTATGGGGGCGATCATTCTGGATGGTGCGGTGATCGGCGAGCGGTCGATTGTTGGGGCCGGTGCGCTGGTGACCGGCGGCACGATTATCCCGCCAGGGTCGCTGGTGTTAGGATCGCCCGCGAAGGTGGTTAGAACACTGTCGCTGGACGAGCAGGCGAAAGTGAAGAGCTGGGCGGAAAAGTATGTGAAAGGCTCTCGGATGTATCTGGCGCGAGAATAAAAAAAGGCACATGAAAGGAGCGAAATCATCCTCTACGCTATCTATAGAAACGGATTGCTGACCCGTTCCTCGCCGAGTGTCGTCGCAGGGCCATGGCCTGGAAGCAGGATCGTTTCATCTGCTAGTGGAGCAAGAACCTCGCGTATCCTCCGCAGTGCATGCTGATAGAGATCTGGTGTCGCGCATCCGCCGATGGATCCTGCGAAAAGGGCATCGCCGGTGACGAGGACCGGGCGGGCTAGACCATCGATGAGATACCCGAGCGTCGGCGTGTAGTGCCCGGATAGATCGCAGGCGCGCACGGTAAGTGGTCCACACCGAATTGAGTCGCCTGGTTTCATCGGTTTCGCACCGTCGATCATTGCACCGATGGGAATGATGCCGCGGGCGAGGAAATCGCGGACGCCACCGATGTGGTCGCCGTGGCCGTGGGTGACGAACACCTGATCTAACAGCGGCGGGCCAATGGCGTCCAGAGCGACGGTGCAGGAGAGGGGGTCGAAGCCGGTGTCGAACAGGATGGCGGTTTCGCCGGACCAAACGAGCCATGCGTTCACGCGTTCAGCGCCAAACGGGAGATCGATGCGATGAATGTCGGAGCTCGCTTGCGGTTTCGGCTGATAGGTTTCGTGACTGGCAAGCGCGGAAGGATTCAGGCCAAGGACCGGTGCGAGCGTGCGGGCGGTTTCTGCGGAGAATTTGCCTTTTGATAAGGCCATCACGTCATGCTCCGGAAGCCCCGCGCGGCGAGCGGCTTCACCGGGAGCTAGCGCGAGCCCTTTGAAGGCCTTGCGAATGACATAGGTGAAGTCGTCTTCCAGCATCTGAGTGGGTGGAGCGAACACCTCGCTCACCGGGTGCGATAGTAGCTGTCAGGATTGTAGATGAAATAAACGTCCTTCGGATTGAGGCGCGGAAGCCAGGCAAAGGGCTTGCCGGAGGCGTCGACTTCTTCTGATAGAGCCCCGGGTGCGGGCGGCTTGCTGGCGTCGGCGGTGTCCGGATCCTTGGTGACGGATGTTTCATCAATGCCACTGACGATGTGGTTCACCCATTTCAATTCCTTCGCCTGCTCACCGAATTCGCTCCAATCGCCGTTAGAGGAATGTTGATACATCTTCTTGATCAGCTCGTCGGTGGTGATGCCCATCTTGTTGGCGATCGGAGTGCCAAGCCGCGCCCACCAACGTTCGCTTTCCTCATGAAATTCACGCTGCTGGGTGAGGTTGAGCTGACCCATGATCACCGCGCTGATCTGGTGGTGGAGGATGACTGCGTTCGGATAGGCGTAGGATTCCTTCGCGAGTGTGGTGATGGCGGCGGCCATGGAGGCAGCGAAGGATTTCACCACCACGTGCACCGGCGCGTCGCTGGATTCCATGGCCTTTAAAATCCGATAGCCGGCCATCACGGAGCCGCCGGGGCTGGCATCAATGACGATGAAAATTGGGAGTTCGCGGTCCTTGTTGTTCCAATACTGGATGCGGCTGGTGACATAATCCGCGGTGGTGCCGGTGATGACGCCGTTGAGGGGAATGCGCCGGTCGGAAACGACGACGATGCCATTCTCCTTGAGCGGATTTTTGAGGAAAACGGGTTTGGAATCGGCAAATTTCGCGCGCTTGTCGTTGGTTTCAATGCGGGCGATATCGTTCTGGAGACGGGTAATTTCCAGTGCTGCCTCGGTCTGCACCGACTTGAGATCATTTGCCAGCTTGTCCGCGCGCACTTTAGAAAGCTCGCCTTGTTCGGTGAGGAGCTCCTTTTCGGTCTCTAATTTAGCGAGCTGCTCCTGCAAGGCGGACTGCCGTTTCGCGGCGTCGAGCGTGAGTTTTTCCGTCAACAACTCGCGCTCCAGCCTAAGGCGGGCAACTTCGGCGCGCATGGCGTTGGTGGCCTGGGTAAGGCGCTCCGCTTCGAGTTTGTTATCGATGGCGAGAGCTTCCTGCTCCTTGGATTTCGCTTCGAGTTCCGGATTTTTCGGCGGTTCCGCGGGCTTGGCGGGATCCGTGGAGGGCACAGCAGGAGCGACTGGTGGTGGGGTGTCCTTGGCAGGCAGCCAGGTGGTCAGGGCGATTCCTAACACAAGGGTGGAGGTGGCGAGACGTTTCATGGATTGGTGGGGGAGCGGTGTGGTGGTGGGAATTTGTCTTCCTATTCCTGCGTGCCGCGTGCCTTGCTGGCTTTCGCACGGATTCCGATGAAAACAATGATGCCCGCAAAAACCAAAAAGACGGTGGCGGCAATTCCGAGCCAGAGAAACAGGCGGCCACTGGCGGAATCGACCTGCTCGTTGGTGATCGTATCGACGGGTTTCTCCTTGGGGTTGCGCGTGAGCCGGACTTTTCCGTCCGCTACCTCGATGCGGGTGAGCTTGGCCATCGCTGGACCGAGGATGCCGTCGGTTAGATAGCGTTCGGTCACTCGATAGGGCGACATCTGTTCGATGAATTCCCGTGGCACGGAGGCACCGGCGACCTCGATGTTGTCGAGGCGCAGGACGATTTCCTTCTTCATCAGGACTGGCCGGGCGACGAGGGTGCCATTCAGATAGCGGGCGTCCGAGGTGATCCAGCCCGACTCGCCATCGCGGGTGAAACGTGGTTTGCCGTTAAGCTTGAAAGAAATCGGGAGGTGGAGCGTTTCCCCTTCGATTCTCGCGACCCGGAACGTGCCCCGTAGTTCCTTGAAACCGTCGTATGCCGCGATCGCGAGGTTCAGGTCATCGGCTGATAGAACGAGCGAGGATTCCTTGTCGGCTGATAGATCGGTGCGGAATTGCTCCAGCCTCGCAGCCAGATCATTGAGTTCCGCTTCCTTGTTCTCGATGGTGGAGATTTCGATTGGAACCGGTTTCTCCTGCGTGAACTTCGCGATTTCGCCGAACTGCCGGAACAAGGCGTAGACCGAAAAACCGATCAGGAAAACCATCATCGCCACCGCAGCGATGAGGATGGCGCATCCTGCAAACGGTGAGCGGGCGCTGGGTTGACGAAGGGCCTTTGGCTGAGTCATCGACGATGGGAATCAAGGATCGTTGCGGCGGCGCTCTTCTTCTTCTGGAAGATGATCAGGCAGGGAAGTGGTGGGAATGTCATCTTCGGGGTCGATCCCGGGTTCACCCATTTCCGCGTGCGGGTCCTGTTGGGGGATTTCCTCGTTCCAGCCGTCATCACCATCGTTGGATGCGTCCGCAGTGTGGTGGGGATTTTCGTCATGCCACGGGTCGTGTTCCGCTTGCTCGGCCACCGCGGCGGCTTCTGCTTCACGCTCGCGGAGGAGAAGGCGCTCCATGTTTTCACGGGCTTCCTGTTCCTCCTTGATGCGGTTTTTCTTTTGGTCGAAGTAGGCCAGCCAGATGCAGATTTCGTAGAGGATGATCATCGGCGAGGCCATCAGTAGCATCGTCGGAATGTCGGGAGTCGGTGTCAGGATCGCCGCAACGACGAAGATGGCGAGAATGGCGTAGGAGCGGGTTCGCGACATCATGTCATAGCCGAGCATGCCGAGTTTGACAAAAACCATGACCACCACCGGCAGCTCGAACGAGGCGCCGAAGAGCAGGGTGAACTGCGTTGCGAACGAAATATACTCGCCGATCCGCCAGTCGTTTGAGATCCCCATGTCACCGCTCCACGTGTAGAAAAACAACAGCGCGCGTGGTAAAACCAGATAGTAGGCAAACGCCGAGCCTGCTAGAAAAAGCCCGAAGCCGATGCTCATCGCCGGCCACAATACCTTCTTTTCATGGCTGTGCAGGCCGGGCAGGATGAATTGCAGGATAAACAGGAGGAGCAGCGGAAATGAAACGACGATGCCGGCAACAAATGAGAGTTTCATCGATAACATGAAGCCCTCTGTCGGCTTCAGCGCGGACATCATGTTCAGGTTGCCATGCGCTTGGGTCTCTGTGTTAGGTTTTGACCGGATCAGCGCGCTGACCTGGCTTTTCAGCTCCGGGGGTTCGTTCAGTGACTCGATGAAGCTGGTGCGGCGATCTTCCGGCAGGCTCATCGCCGCCCGCAGCAGACCCACGGATTTTGAGTGGAACTCGAGCGTCTCGTCCTTCAAAAACCGATAGTAAACTTCACGCTGTTCAAGGCTCAGTGCCGATGCGGAATGGGCGACCTTGAGCGCCGCCTTCCACTCGTCGGTGGTGAGCGGGCGTGGGGCGTCCTTCGGCAGCGTGGCGGCCATCTGCGTGACGAGCACCTGGTCCACCGGCTTCCGGAAGAATTCCATCAGCTTGTTGTTGTAGGCGAAGCAGGCGACCATCGACACCACCAGGGTGATCACGATCCGGGTGATCATGACGCGGAGGTCCTCGAGGTGCTCGAGGAACGGCTTTTCATGGTCCGGGTGGGCTTTTTCCCGGAGTTGGATGACTTTTTGCAGCAGATACATGCGAGGGCGCGGGCATTCAACGCCCGCCATCCACGGACCGCAAGGGCAGATGTTTTTCGCGGGAAATTCCGGCATTGCGGCAGGCGGGGGCCTGTTCCAAACTGCTGCGTCGCCCGCATAAAGGATTTTTCACCATGTTTGACCACGAAACGCTGATTCTTGATTTCCCCATCCTCGATCAAACGATCCAAGGCCGGCCGCTCGTCTATCTGGACAATGCCGCCACCACGCAGAAGCCGATGGCCGTGCTTTTCGCCTCCCGCCATTACTACGAGGCCATCAATTCGAACATCCACCGCGGCACCCACCACCTTGCCCGCCTTGCCACCGAGGCGTTTGAAAAAGCCCGTCTAACCGTCGCCACCCATCTCAATGCCGCCTCGCCCGACGAAGTCATTTTCACTTCCGGCACCACCGACAGCATCAATCTCATTGCCAACGTCCTTTCTCTCTCCGACCGCATCGGCAAAGGTGACGAAGTTCTGATTTCCACTCTCGAGCATCATTCGAACATCGTTCCCTGGCAGATGCTTTGTGAACGCACGGGCGCAACGCTCAAAATCATTCCCTGCCACGAAGATGGCACGCTCGACCAGGATTCCTTCCTTTCCCTCCTCAGCGAGCGCACGAAAATTCTCGCCCTCACTTGGATTTCTAATTGCTTCGGCACGGTCAATCCGATCATCGAGATGGCCGCAGCCGCGAAAAAATTCGGGTCACTGGTCATGATCGACGCCGCCCAGGCCACCGCCCACCAGCACATCGACGTGCAGTCGCTAGGAGTCGATTTCCTCGCCTTCTCCGGCCACAAAGTCTATGCCCCCACCGGCATCGGTGTGCTTTGGGGCCGCGCGGATGTCCTCAACTCCCTTCCACCCTGGCGCGGTGGTGGCGAAATGATCAAGGAGGTGACGTTTGAAAAAACTACCTACAACGAGCTTCCCTTCAAGTTCGAGGCGGGAACTCCTAACATCGAGGGTGCCATCTCCCTCGCGGCGGCTCTTGACTACATCAACAGCATCGGCCTGAACGCCATTCACCAGCACGAAGAAAGCCTCATCCGTTCCGCCGCCGATTCGCTTGCAGGGATTCCCGGCATCAGGTTCTACGGCCCTACCGACCGCGCGGGCGCGATTTCCTTCAATGTCGAGGGCATCCATCATTACGACCTCGGCACGCTGATCGACCAGATGGGCGTCGCCGTCCGCACCGGCCACCATTGCTGCCAGCCGCTGATGGCCCGCTTCGGCATCACCGGCACCGTGCGCGCGTCATTCGCCCTCTACAATTCCGAAAAAGACGTCGAAGCTCTCGCCACCGCCACGGAAAAAGCAGCCTCCATGCTGCGGTGAGGATCAATCAGCGCCGTTCAAAAACTGCGGGTTCTTCCAGCTTCAAACTCCTCGACTCCCTCAGAAACCGGCCGGTCGAGCTTCCCTGCCGAAATGTCACACTCAATCTGCGCCTCCCTCGCCGGCTTCCATTTACTTCCGACGACTGCCGTGTCCGGGGCTTCGGGAATGATGTCTCACCACCGTAACTTTGATGAGGGAAGGTGTTACCCGGAACAGGAAATGGTAGGGAAAACGCGAAAGATTGCTTCTCCGTCTTCCGCTTGCGTCGAAGTGGTGACGTTCCGGATACTGGCGGGCATATTCCGAAGCCTCGGAGAATTCATTCCAGAAATCGTCCGGCAGTTCATCCGAGATTTTCGTGTAAAATCCGAGAATCTCGCGGATCTCATCCTGCACCCGGGAATGATGGAGCAGCCCCCGGCTTATCTTCCGACGGCCTGCCTGAGTTGATCGTGGGTCAGGAGGGTGGTGGAATCGGCGTCCATTTCGGCTTCCCGCCGCTCCAACTCCGCATTGACTGGTCCGAGCGGGCACCCGCGCAGCCCCGCCAGCAAATGAGCCGCAAGACCTGCCTGATCTTCCGAGGTGAGCTGGTCTGCGACCTGAATCGCTCCAACAACTGTCTTCATGGCAGCAGAATCGCAAATCCCGACCATCCCGTCAACTTCAGCGCCTCGGAGGATGGTCTTGCCCGCGATTGAGCATGGATCATCGTCGGAACGCTCGTCGCGCTCTTCAAAGCGCACCATCTCTCACTCGACGATGCCGATTTTTCCGCTACCACCCTCAAGCATGGAGGAGAAACCGCCATCAAACGCATCCAAGCCGCCTCCTCTGGCGGAAAATGACTTCCCCACGGGCGCTGGCCCCCAGCCCCGAGCAGTGCTGGGCGCAGAAATCCGGGGCTTCCGCATTTCCTGGTCTTTAGCTTAGGGCGATCTAGCAGCGGTCCGCGATTGCACCAGTTTCGCCGAAAGAAGGAGCGATCATCACCCCAAATAGCAGGATTCACCTGGCAGCGATGATGGCGGCGGCGGTCTTGTTCCCTGATACAACCGCGCCCTCGATGGACGCACTTGAGGTGTGGTCACCACAGATAAAAATGCCATCTTGCTCAAGGTAACCGTGGGACAATGATCCCGGTTTCTGTTCTGGAAGCGCATGGCGGATGACGTCCGTTCTCAGGTGAACCCAATCATCGACACACTCTCCGAACCAGGACCTCAGTTCCTCCCGAACCTGCTCTGGGATACCAGATCCTCGGTGAAGTCCCAAAAGGCTCACGGACATCAGGGACTTGCCAGGAGGGGCATAACTGGGAGCGACATCGGATGGGACGCAAAAATTGTTCACCAGCCCGCTCCCACTTCCATTCAGGGCGATGATCGGCTCAGCGAGTGGTGAACTCGCAGAACTATAATAGACGTTGGTTACAGATCTCCACGCCGGAGCATGCGGTGCGAATCCCGGAATGATCTCGGCCGTCTGCGCGGCGTGAGTGGCGATGACGACCCGGCTACCTTGGATTTCCTCGCCGCTTGCCAGTAGTAGGCTGTTCCTGTTGGCGGATGAAACAGGTGAATCCACGCGGATCGTCTGTGGCGGCAAGCGATGGGTGAGCTGAAGCGGGATCGCGCCCATTCCATTTCCCGGAAGAGTCGCGCTGCCCTGGCTGAACATCTTGAAGGTGAACTCAAACATGCGGCTCGACGTATGCAGCTCTCTTTCCAGGAAAATCCCCCCGTAAAAGCTGCGGAAAAAACCATCGATCATCGCTGGTGTGAATCCGTATTGCCTCAGGAAATCTTGAGTTTCCAGATCAGGGCGCCCGGCGATTTCCCGCTCGCTGCTACCCAGTGAACGGAAGCGTAGGAGTGCCACACGGACTTTGTCCATCACTGTGCCGACAGGTGAAAGGGCGCTTTCTATCAGACTTCCGGGATGTTTGAAAACGTCCATTACGCGGATCATCTCCTGCCCGTTATAGACCAGCGCTCCCGCAGAGAACGCATGAAGTCCCAGCCGTTCAAGATCCAGCAGCCTGCCCGCTTCCGGGTAGGCGCTCAGATAGACTTGGAATCCTCTGTCGAGCTGGAAACCCTCCACCAGATCTGTCCGGACGCGTCCACCCACCCCGTCGCTCGCTTCGATGACCTGCACCGGGATGCCGGCCTCGTGCAGCCGCACTGCGCAGGCCAGACCGGATAAGCCTGCGCCAACGATCAGGACGGGTCGTTCACTTGCGGCCATGGATCGATCATTGCGCGGATCTACAAGATCGCAAGCCGGTTGTCCTGAATTGTCCCGGCTCTTGGCACTCGCTTCAACCATGATTAACTAATTTATCTCTAACGATCCTGGCCAAAGGCCTGTTCCCACGTTCATGCCAATGTCTGTTATTTGGGACTGACCCCGGAGCGGGACGGGTCGTTCACTTGCGGCCATGGATCGATCATTGCGCGGATCGACAGGATCGCAAGCCGGTTGTTCTGAATTGTCCCGGCTCTTGGCACTCGCTGCATCCATGATTATCTAACAGATATCTAACGATCCTGACCAAAGGCCTGACCCCCCGGTCATGCCAATCTGTTATTAGGGACTGACCCCCGAGCGGACCCCGGAGCGCGAAAAAATACAGACCTCACTTCTCTGGCATCGCCACCAGCGCGGCATCAACAAGGGCGACATCCGCCGAAGGTGTCCTATCCGTTTTTTCACTCACCCGCTTCTGGAGGAGCGGCTTGTATTTTTTCCAAAGGTTATCGGTCGGCGGTATATCTTCCAAGTTGTCCACCGGCTGTCCATTGTCTCGCAGCATTTTCACCATCGCTGGATCCTCAATTTGGTCAGCATACATGCGCCGGGATGATAGGCCGCGGACGATTTGTCGTCTCAAGCTGAGACGCCCTTCACCGTTGTAGCCGCCCTCGATGGCGAGGCGATTGCACTCGAGCAGCGCGTCGAGAGCGTCTTCGCTCGGGATGCCCCGGATCACATCGATCCACCGCACTGCGATTGCGCGTTTGCTTCCGATGTCGTCCGTGAGACCAGTCTCCTTCTTGTAGCACTCCAGCAGCACCGGGATGCTAGACGGATCACCGATCGCGAGCAAAGCCTCGAAGACTCGATTCTTCAACGCATCGCGGTGCTGCGAGGGAGGGCTCATGAGCAGGATCTCATAGGCGGGGCGGTAGTCCGGCTTCTTGTGCTCTTCGAAAAGCGGCAGAATCATCGTCCCGCCACCGGCTTTCCGGTTATGCTCATCCGGCTTGTAAATGCGGAGACTGGTGTCGCCCTGTTGCTGGCCCAGCTTGAGCCGCAGCTCTCGCGGCACGGCATGAGCGGGACGCCCATAGCAAACGCCGATCTCCCCGGTGGCCGCCGCGATCGATTCATCCTGGATCCACGCGGATTGCTGCAGCAGGATTTCGCTCCGGTTCAGGCCTTCCTCCTGCCGTAGCTGTGCCTGCAGTTCCGGACCCACCTTTTTGCCGAGGTTTGTGAGATCCTCTAAGTAGGCGCCTGTCGCGTAGTCTCCGGGATTGCGGACATCGTCGAGCTTCCGCTCGATCAATGCCAGTTCACCCTGAATAATCTCCGGGATGGTGACATCCGCCATGGCCAGAGAAGTCAACGAAAGCAGGGTCGCCCAAGTGATCATTGGATTGTTCTTCATTTGCTTCGAGGTCAGTCCCAGATAACTGCTTCGGGGTCAGTCCCAAATAACAGACATTTGCGCGGGTTTTTGGTAGAAGTTTCGATGCTCACGTTGTGGGAGGAGCTGCGGGATCCACAGGCACATCTCCGGGCTCGGGGATTTCGCTTTCGAGGGTCTCGAAGGTGACGCCATAGGAGCGCAGGATGTCGCGGGCGGCGCCGGGCTCGATCTTGCGGGTGGCGTGGCGGAGCTCGTCGAAGACTTCTTGGGCGAGTTCCGTGGCGCGTGGCATGGGGTAAATGAAATAGGGGATGGCAGGGAAGGTGAAGTTGGGAACATCGCTTTTACGATGAAAAGTTCTCTATCGAAGAGACGAGCGGGAGGCAAGGAGGGAAGTGTGACTGCATCGAATTTCGGGCATTTTGCAGGGCAAGTGTGACCAAATTGCGTGAAGTTGGCCACCCCCGTCCCGAGGCCCTACAGATGGCTGGAGGGGGCCGGGACGGCGTCCCGAGGGTCGATTTTCGGCTGGAAGGTTCCGGGACGGCATCCCGAAGGCGGATTTGCGGCTGGGAAGGTCCGGGACGGCGGCTGGGACTTCTCCACACCGCCGCGCCACGGGGAAACCGTGACATTTCCGCAGGCCCGTGATACTTCCGGGCCGGCAGCGGCAAGACCGCCGCGAACCCAGCACCTCATGAACATCGTTCTTGGCATTTCAGGATCCATCGCCGCCTACAAGTCCGCCGACCTCGCATCCCAATTGGTGAAACTGGGCCATGAAGTGCACGTCGTCATGACACGGTATGCCACCGAATTCATCACACCGCTGACTTTGCAGACGCTCACACGCCAGCCGGTAATCGTCTCGCTGGAAGATGAAAAACAATCGTGGAAACCCGGTCATATCGACCTCGCCGACCGGGCCGACCTCCTGCTCGTTGCCCCAGCCACCGCCAACACATTGGGAAATTTCGCCAACGGGCTCGCTCCAGATCCTCTTGCCTCAATCTACCTTGCCCTCCCGCGCACGACCCCGGTAATCATTGCCCCTGCAATGAACGGAAAAATGTGGCTGCACCCCGCCACCCAGCGCAACGTCGCCCAGCTAACAACCGACGGCTGCCAATTCATCGGCCCCGCCGAAGGTGACCTCGCCTGCGGCTACGAAGGCATCGGCCGCCTCGCTCCCGTCGAACAAATCCTCGCAAAAATAGCGACCGTCTTCTCACTGGACCGCGGAATTCATTCCGCCCGCCAATGAATCGCGAAATCAAAGTGCCGATGTGCCCTAACCTTTCCCTCACCAATGACCGGCTACCACTGGCGAAATGAATTTCGCGGTCCGTCAGAATAATCAGCTGATCAGCAACAGCCTCACTGGATCCTCTTCCCGCGTTGCCGGAGCCCGATGGATGCAAGGCGGGACGGGACTGCCGGGCCAATCCGTCGCAATGCGCCAGAGGTTTCCGATGCCAAAGGACCACGGCCGGGCCTGCGGGGAAAGGGAATAGTGCAGGTCATAACAGTGATCTGATAGAAATTCGAGGAACCTCCCGTCATCCGGACCGCCGTGGAGACGGAGCAACTCCTCGCGGATTTCCGGTATGTCCACGCGCCGGCTGACCTCTTCGTTGGCCACCCCTTCACTGGGGAATCCATGATAGGTGCACAGCCAGGTGTGGGTTTCATCCGTGGCGCTGTCTGCATGGAACGAAAACACATCGGTGGCGACGGGGCCGTCCGCGTCGTCGGGCTGATAGCCGTGGATGCAATTGAGCTCCGGCTCGAGGCCGTGTTCACGCAACAGTCGCTGGTCTTCCAGCATGATTTCAGCGGCTACTCGGCCCGCTTTGCTGAGCGGGAGACTTCCTAGCAGATTCTCATCAATCGGGACGATGCCCTGGCCCGGTCCTATCAGTTTCACCACTTCACCGAAATCCCCAGGCAGGACGCGTGGCCAGCAAAGCGCGTTCACTCCGTTCGCAAATGGCGTTTCCAGCAGTTCGTGGAAACTCCCGACCACCCGGATGCGGGCGTTTTCGTGCGGATGAACCGGTGGGGTCATGCCTCCACCGCCTGTTTCGTGATTTCCTGATAGGCCTTGCCCACCTGGTTCAACTCCCATTTCCCCTCGATGCTGATGGATCCCTGATAGCCAGCCTCCCGCAGGACGTGGAAATACGGGCGGAAGTCGTCACCATTCACACCGGGCACGGTGCGGCCGGATTTTTCGGCGATCTCCATGTGCACGACCACATCCATCGCCGCTTTCAGGTCGGCGGGCGTGTCGCCCATGGTGGCCATGTGATAGAGATCCGCCAGCATGCGCACGTTCGGATGTCCTGCGGCCCGGATCAGCGCGGCGCCTTCGCCGATGCGGTTGATGTAGTTGCATTCCTTCTCCTGGAGTTGCTCGACGGTGACGGTGACGCCTTGGGCCTCAGCGAGTGGCCCCATGCGCTTGAGGAGGGAAACAAACTGCTCATCTGCTTTCTCCTTGGACCAGCCGTCCGGAATCCTGCGGGCTCCTGCGCTGCCGAATACAATGAATTTCCCACCAGCCTGTTTCATCCGGCGGAAGGCGGTTTCGGCCCAGACGAGAATCAGCTCGTGGTTTGCTTCCGGTCCCACGCAGTGGAGGTGTTGAGGCCGGATGAAGCCATTGCAGGCGAGAATCGGGAGTGGCGAGGAGGCGAGTTTTTCCAGGTTTTTTGCAAACACTTCATCCGGTTGGTCTGGCGCGAGGAAATCGCCGACGCTGGCGGTGAGGAATTCCGCGCCCGCCGCTTTCAGGTCGGCCGCTTTGTCGAGCGAAGCGGCGATGCCCATGGACTTGAACAATTTCGCTCCCGTCGCAACCGGGGCGGCGGAAAGTCGTGGGACGAGCGCTGCGGCAGCGAGGGTGAGCGATCCGTTTTGCAGGAACAATCGGCGGGTGGAGAAATTCGGTAGCGTGTTCATGGGTTTCGAGCCATGCGTTACACGCCAGAATCAATGAGTCTATCTCGCAGATCAATCTCCTAGGAAAACAAACTCCTCCGCCACCCGGTTCAGCGAGCGGCGGGCAGTCGGCATGGCCTCGGCGAGCGTGCCGAAAAGCTGGCGCGACGCGATTCCCGGCGCCTGCTTGCAGTCGGCGGCACCGCGGAACGCCTGTTGGGCAAATGATTCGTAGAAATCCACATCCGGGCCACCACGCTTTTCGCAGCGGGCCTTGAGAAATCCCGGATAGAGGCCGGTCAGCACGAGAAACTGATTTCCGGCAGCGACTTGAAGGTGGAAACGCATCCGCCCCTTCGCAGTGGAGATGATGGAAAGGAAATCCGCTGCATGGGTGAAGCCGCGTGCGATGTCCTGCAATGGGTCTTCCGGATCCGCCGCGATGCTGCGTGTCATCACCCCGGCCACGTAGTCGGCTAGATCTGCATCGCAAAGGTCTGCCTGAATGAACGAATGCCGGACCAACACGTAAAAGTAGAAATGCGGCGAAACCTGGATCGCGGCGGGTGAGTCCAACAGACCGCGGAAGACTTCCTTGAGATCGAGGATTTCCCGCTGGGCATCCTGATCGCTCCAGAGCTTTTCCAGATGCAGGCGTTGTTCGCAGGGAGCTAACACTGAGGCGACAAAATCAAAGTCCGCGCCGGTGAACCGGGTGCGGTTTGATGGGATCCAGTGCCCTAGCATGCGCGCTTTACTAGCAAACATCGGGCCGAAGTGAAAAGAAAAATATAAAGATAAGTTAAATACTTCTCCCGCAAACCCATAAACTCGCGCGGTTTCATGCAAACTTATTTGAGAAATTTGCTGAAAATCTGTCACAGACCGTGAAACCCTCGGCCTTTTCGACGGGTGTTTGAGAGGAGGGCAAAGCGCAACAGCCCCCCACCGCGTTCGGACAAATATTCGGGCAAAATGCCGGATAAATTAGATGATTTCAGTAAGGATATCCGTAATACTTCCGAGTTAATCCCTCGTTTCTAGGGGATTTCTTGGGAAAAAGCGGGAAGCAGTTAAGTCTTGTTTCGGTTCATTCCGGCGCATATGTCGCCGCCGCCCCAAAGGGGACTAAACACGATGAACCTGACCCGGAACCTAAAATCCGTGGCCCTGGCAATCGCCGGCGTCATCCTTATTCCCAGCTGCGCTTCAGTTGGGAATGCAACCACAAACCATCGAAACAACCCGGACGAACCGCAATACGCGGTGAAATCCACACAACATGGCAAAGCCTCCTGGTATTCCGTGCGCACCAATTACGGCACGCGCACCGCCAGTGGCCAACGCCTCTCGAACCATGCCTTCACCGCAGCTCACAAGACCCTACCCATGGGAACGAAAGTGCGCGTGATCAATGAGGCTAACGGCAAATCCGAAGTGGTGACCATCAACGACCGCGGCCCTTTTGTGAAGGGACGCATTATTGATGTCACCATCGGCTCCGCCGAACGGCTCGGCTTCGCCAGTCGCGGCGTGGCCCCTGTGAGAATCGAAGTGCTAGGAAAAGTCACTGCGGAGTAACACAGGAACCGTTCCAACCACCTACCCTGACGAAACCCTGCTCCTCTCCGTGAGGGGCGGGGTTTTTATTTTGAGAGCCGCTTCTCCACCTCATCGATCACCGCACTGGAGGTCAGCATGAGGGGATGCAGGATCACGGGAAATTCCAAATTCTCCGCGCGGTCCCAGGCGGAGCTGGTGGGCGGCAGGATGATCAGGTCCATCGGCGTCCGGAAGGAGGCGACTGGCATTTTTCCAAGGCGAACTTCGGTTTTCTGCAGATTCGCGAGAAACGGACTGCCCGGGCGCATGTCGGCGGCACCTTTTGTCGGATAGAGCCATGCGGCGCGGGTGCCGTGATGGGGAGAGGAAATGGTGATGAAATTCCGGCAGCGTGACGCGCCGCCGAGGTTCTGCAAATAGTGACGGCTGACAATTCCGCCCATGCTGAACGCGACAATCTGGATCGGTTCTTGATGGCCGATTTCCCGGTCGATGTCCATCTTGAGGCGCTGCGCGAGAGTATCCAAGCCACCCCGGCCGTCGCTCGGTTTCAGCTTCGCCACATGGCATGTGAAGCCTTTTCGCTCCAGCCGCTTTTTCATCATCTTGAAGGTGTTGCCAGTTTCCATGAATCCATGGACAAGCACGACCTGCGGCACCGCGGGCGCTGGGACCGCCTCCGGATTCGTCGCGCAGGACGGACCGGCCATGAAAAGCGCAGCCAAGAGTGGGAAAATATTCGATTTCATCATGAGTGGTTTCTAACCGGGTGGCCACGCCATCTGGCGGCCGCCCAACAAATGCACGTGCAGGTGCGGCACCGCTTCGCCACCGTCCGGGCCATTGTTGATCACCAGCCGGAACCCGGAATCCGCGACGCCCTCGCCATGTGCGACCTTCCCGGCGATCAGCAGCAAATGGCCTAACAGCGCCTCGTCATCTGCGGACGCCAGTGCCACCCGCGGGATGGGTTTGCGAGGGATGATCAGGAGGTGCAGTGGTGCCTGCGGCGAGATGTCGCGGAAAACCACGCAGCGGTCGTCCTCATAAACGATGGTCGCAGGGATCTCCTTGTCGCAGATTTTTTCGAACAACGTTTTTGCGCTCATGCCCCGGGAGGATGGCATGACCGGTGCCTCATGCAAGCCTTCGGGAAGCCATCCGGAGGCTCCGTTTCTCCCAGCGGAAATGCCACTGTCCCCAACGAGGGGGCAGCGCCCGAGAAAATAACGCGGCCCCACATCGCCGTGACGTTTACGATCGATCGCATCGAGTCGATTTCGGATTGCGCCCGGCGGCATTGCGGAGACGATCATCGCGCATGGCGTACACGGCGGACAAGGCATACGAATTGATTTCTGCGGCACACGGGCGCGGCCGGCTGGCCCACGCGTTTCTCATCAGCGGGGCGCATGGGAGTGGGAAGGAAAACCTTGCCGCGCGGTTGATCCAGCTCGTGAATGGATCGGGCGGAGCCGGTGGCTTCGATCTTTTTGGCGAGCCAGTGGTGGTGGAAACTCCGCCGCTTGACGAACTCGAAAGCGGCTGGGTGCGCATCATCCGGCCGCGCATGAAATCCCGACGCATCGGCGTGGATGAAATCCGCGATTTGGAGCACACGCTGCATCTGGCCGCGCCGGGCGGGGCCTGCAAGGTCGGCGTCATTACCGAGGCGGATCGCATGAACGACCAATCCGCCAACGCATTCTTAAAAACTCTCGAAGAGCCGCCGCAGAACACACTGCTACTACTTCTCACTGCAAATCCACAACGGCTGCTGCCCACGATCCTTTCCCGCTGCGTGCGCCTGCCGCTGCTCGGTGGCCAGGCATTGCTGGCGGACGGCGGCGCGGAATTGGTCAGTGCGCTGAACATCGCCGCGTCGAAGGGATTCGGCACACCGGTCGCAGCGCTGCATTTGAAAGCCGCGTTTGCCTCGTTCCTCTCGCAGATCCGCGAGGAGGCGGATGCGGCGGCCAAGGCTGCAGAGAAGGAGGAAACAGCCGCCTACCGGGATTCCACCGATGGCAAGTGGCTGAAAGAGCGCGAGGATTTCCACAAGGCCTCCGCTGAAGCCGAATACCTCGACGCGCGGAACCGCCTGTTCGATGTGCTGATGGCCTGGATGGCCGATCTTCTCCGCTTGAAAGTGAAATCCGACGGCCTCGATTTCCCTGCCTCCGCGCCCGCGCTTCAGTCGATCGCCGATGCTGAGACGGAAACAAAATTGCTGAAACGCATGGAGGCGCTCGATTCGCTGCGCCGCACGCTGGAGACGAATGCCTTCGAGCCGCTGGCGATCGAAGTGGGTTTCCTCAAAGCGTTCGGCTGATAGGACCTATGGACTGCGGTGAGCATCACCGCTTTGAGAGTTAGCTCCGCTTTCAGGCAGGACCACCTTTTAAGGAAAAACGCCCGGCCACACGCGACTTCTCTGGCTCGGATACTTAACGCAACGACATCGCTCACCCTCAAAGCGGTGATGCTCAACGCAGTCCAAAGTACCTGTATCAGAACTCGCCCTTTTCCTGAGCTTCCGGGTCTTCAGGAAGGGCGATGGACTCCATCAACCGGTCCAGCCCGTCGAGCACCCCAAGCAGTCCGTCCGCCCAGCGGCCGGCTCCCCACGCAGGGCCGGCGAGTTCCAGCAGGTGATCGAGCGCTTCGGTCCTGAGGAAATTTTCCAGTCCGTAGCCGGGCACGATCGCCGCCTCGCCGCGTGACGGATCGAGCACGACGAGCAGGGCGTGGTTGTCCTTGCCGCGGCGGCTGTCTCCCGCAAAATTGCCGGCGTTGAAGAGCCAGAAGGCGTGCATGGAAAACGGATGCTCCTCGGGGAAAACGTGCATCACCACCTGCAGGACGAGCTGCGGGAAACGTCGTTGGATTTCCGCGATGCGTGATTTCAGCCTTGTCTCTCCGGCCGCACCGAGCGAGCGCGTCGTGTCCGCCACCACCGGGGCCAGTCGCGGCAAGGCTCCCACGAGTGCGCTCGTGCGCGGGAACGTCAGGCGACAGGCAGGACACTCGGAAGCGTCCGCCTGCTGGATGGTCTGGCAGTAAGGGCACTGCATGGCGCATCCTAAACACCCTGCGAGGCGATCACGAAGCGAAAAGCTCACGACTGTTAGCGTCCCGTCACCACATGCCAGGTGGCAAAAATGGTGAGCAGCGCTCCAGCGATTTCCACCGCATGAAACGACTCGCCGAAGCAGAAGAATCCGCCGACCGCCGTGACCAGTGGGAGCAACATCTGCAATGAGGAACCGCGCGAAACCGACATGAATTGATAGGCCCGCGTCATGATCAGTTGCGCGGCGGACACGATCACCGCGCCGCTGATGAGCCCCCACCACGCGAGCTGCGGGAGTTCGTGGATGTGGCCGGCGGTCGGTGCGGCGATGATGAGGCTGAAAACGGCTTGGGACGCGTAGATCGTCGCCGGATGTTCCTCATGCCGCAGCCGCCGGATGATGACGACGACCCAGCCTGCACCGATGGCTCCGACGAGGGCGATGAAATCATAGAAGGATGGGTTCAGCAGTTGCCCGTCGTCGCTCAGAAACACGACCAGCCCGATAAACCCGACGAACATCCAGACCATCGCGGCACGGCTGATTTTTTCCTTCAGCCAGACCGCCGCGATGAGGGTGGCGAAAATCGGATAGGTCAGGTTCAGGATCACCGCGCGGGCGGCACCGAGTTTCACAATCGTCACGTAAAACGCGATGGTCGCGAGCGCGCCGACGATGCCGCGTGTTAGAACGAGTCCGTTGGAAAACAGCCGGGACGGCGCTAATCCGCGACCCCACCCGAACAGCGCGAAGACGACCAGCGTGCCGACGGCTCCACGAAAGACGATGGCCACCCAGCCGTTCGCCGCCGGAGCGTGGAGTGCGACGGCGCGGACCAGCAGGGTGTTCGCTGCAAACAGGACCACCGAGAACAACATGAGCATCACGTTGCGGCGGTCGAAGGAGTTGTCGTTTTTCAGGTGCATTTCGGTTTCGTTGAAACCGGAACGTCCGGGCGACAGGCGGGACCCACTGATTGGAATCCCCGGAACCGGCCACCGATGGCGCGTTCCGGAGAGTGGGGAAAGTGTTTCCGCTCAGTCTCCGCACGCCAACCCGTGCCACCAAATGATGGCGGCAGGAAGTTTAACTCGGAGTCGGGCGACGGGAAACATGACGGCGGCGGTGTGGCAGGGATTTCCGCAGGGGTCAACCCTGCAAAAGACCGTCAGGCTTTTTCATAAGGCACCCGAACGTCCGGCAGCATCGTGAAATGCCTGGCGTTGAGCGAGGCAAGTTGCAGATCGTGGTGGCTGGCGGTTGCCGCAATCATGCAGTCGGCCAGTCCACATCCGTTCGTCGCGCGGAAATCCCTGCGGTAAAGCCCGGCTCGTTCAGCGATTTCTTCAGTTAGCGGTAAGACGGTCATCGCCGAGACCGTCCTGGCGAGTTTCGTTTGTTCCTCGCCGTCCCTCACTCCCTGATAGAGCTCCGCCACGGTGACTGAGGATATCACCAGGTCCTCCGCGTGCCGCTCGAGAAATTCAATGGCCTGTGGCTGCCCGCGGAGAAAGTCGATCAGGACGTCGGTATCGATCAACATGGTTAGAAGCGGTCGAAGTCCTCCCTCAGTGCCCGCAGATCCATTTCAGGGCGGTCTTTCCAGATGCCTGATGCCGCACGCAATCGCGCGAGCCGGTCCTGGGGGCCGAACCGCTGGAGATATTGGTCGATCGCCTCCCGGATCACCTCGCTCCGCTTGCGGTCGGTGGAAGCAGCCACTTTGGATATTCCTTCGGCTTCTTGGGGTGTCAGGTAGATTTGCGTCCGCAGCATACATCATGATGTATAAATGGCCGCTTCGCGTCAAGCGACGGCTTGCCATGGTTCCGTCACAATCGGAAACGTCCCAGCCGCCACGGCTGCGGCGCTGCTTCGGGATTCGCGCCGGTGGCCATGTCAGCGATCATTTTTCCCAACAAAATTGTGAATTTGAATCCGTGGCCGCTGCAGCCGGAGCAGATCACGATCCGCTGCGAGCCGGGCGCGTGATCGACGATGAAGTTCTCGTCCGGTGTGATGGTGTAGAGGCAGGATTGGGTGGAAACGACTTTGTCTGATAGATCGGGGAAAAGCCTGGTGGCGTGGCTCACGAGATTTTCCAACGGCTCCGGCATGAGCGGTCGGCCGGGTTCGTCAGGGTCGTAGGGCATGCCCGCGCTGTGCGAGGCAATCTTGATGCCGTCGATCTGGCCGTCGCTGGGGAAGCCATAGTAGTCGGACGGATGTTGGATCCAGACCGGCAGTTTTCCCGGCGCGAAATTTTCCGGATTCCGGCGGATGCGGAGATAGGCAACCTGGCGCAGTGCCGTGGTGACGGGGAGTTTCAATGGTGCGAGCAGTTTGCCGATCCATGGGCCGGCGGTGACGATCGCGGCGTCGAATGCTTCGGTGGAGCAAGCGGTGGAGACTAACACCTGTCCGGGCTTTTCCTCAATGGCCGTGACGGCGCAGTGCTCGCGGATTTCCGCACCATGTTTTGCGGCGAGGTCGATCTGGGTGCGGACGCATTGCGAGGATTTCAGAAAACCGGAGTCCTTTTGATAGATGGCGATGTTTCCATCACCGATGTCGATGGCAGGAAAGCGCGCGGTGCTTTGTTCGCGGTCGAGGATTTCATGATCGATGCGGGCGTTTTTCAGCGAGCGGATGGTGTTTTGCAGGGTGGCGTCACCCGCGGGGCCAAAGGTGATGCCGGCGCATTTCACGAGGAGGTTTTCGCCGGATTCGCATGCGAGGTCGTCCCACAAGTCGTAGGCGCCGCGCATCAGGCGGGTGTGAAACTCGTCTGGATAGGAATGACGGATGAGGCGGCTGTGCCCGTGAGAGCTCCCCATTGCATGGCCGATTGCAAACTGTTCGAAGGCCACCGTCTCGTGCCCGGATCTTGCTAGAAATCGTAACGCGGCCGATCCACTTCCACCCGCGCCGATGACAGCGATTTTCATGGCGGATTCAGGCGCATTTCGGGCAAACGCCGAAGAACTCAAGTTCATGATAGAGATTTCGGAACCCCGTTTTTTCGCGAATTTCGTCCTCCAGCTGATGGACCGGGCAGGGAGCCTGCACCGGCTCGATGCTGCCGCAGCTTGTGCAGATCAGATAGTCGCTGTGCCTGCCGGGAACTAACAAAGTGAAATAAGCGGCCCGCTCGTGCAGGCCGAGACGACGGACGACGCCATGCTCGGTAAGGCGCTGGAGCAGCCGAAAGACGGTGGACTGGTCGGCCGCCTGGTTCGAAGCAACCAGTTCCGAGAGCGTCATCGGACGCCCGTTATCTAGCAGAGTGGTGATCATTTCCTCCAAAGCTTTGGTCCGGCGCAATCCTGCGGCACGGCAACGTGTAATGGTTTCCTGGACAATGGAATTCATGAGGGGCAGCGACTGTGCTCCAAGGGCTTTTGAAAACAAGCTTTTGTCCGGAAACGGAAAGGATGCCGAGAGCCCCGGACTACGGAAAATGAATTCAGGAAGGCATTAGCCCAGATGGACTGCGGGGACATATGATACGGGACCCTGTAAAGTTTGCGAAATCAAAGTTCTTTCTTTACCCCGCGTCGGCAGTCGCCCTAGAAGACCCGCTCCATGCACCCGAATTCACTCAAAACACATTCACTATTGCTCGGCGCGGCGCTTGCCGGGCTCACTGGTCTCAGCACCGATGCGGAGGGCGCCACAGTTTTTACGGAAACCACGGACTTCAGCGACAATTTAACTACTCCAACGGATTTGTCAGCCACCTGGAGCGATTTTGTTAGTTCGGGTGGCATTGCCGGGAGAGTCATGCCGGGGACCACTGATTATACAGACTATGTGTTGGTCAGTGCTCCTGCAAACACGGTCGTCTCCATCCCTTATTCCGCTACCAGCACCACCAGTAACCCTTATTTCGGTTTAAATGCCTTCAACGGGGGCTCCTACCTTGCCGGCAGTTATTTGGATACGATGCCTACGCCCGGCCAGACCTATAACGGCATGTTGAACTTCACCATGCCTTCTTCGGGGAAAGTGACAATCGGAACCAGCCAGGAAGCAGGGTTTGGCACCACGGTTAACTATACCATCGGAGCCACCGTGCCGGAAGCGAGCTCGAGCGTGCTTGCCCTTGCCGGTATGGCGGCGGCGGCCTTGAGACGCCGTCGGGATAAGGACTCCTGATGATTATAAATTCTTCTCACAGACAGGCGATGGGGATGATGAATCCAAGTCGCCTGTCTGACTTTTAAGTATGATTGTTATACCAGATGTTCTGACGGCGGAAGAACTCGCCTATGTCCGCGACGAACTGCGGACCGCGGCCTTCGAGGATGGAAAGCTGACTGCCCAAGGCTCGGCTCAAATGGTGAAAAAAAATTTACAGATTCAGCGGGATCAAAGCTCGGCAACCGAGCTGGATGCGGTGCTGATGCAGGCACTCACGCGTCATCCGTTGCTTGTCGCCTGGGCAGCTCCGCGTACTATCAGTATGCCGCTGATCAATCGGTATTCGCAAGGCATGCACTATGGATTCCACGTGGACGCTGCGGTGACTGCGCTGAATTCCAAGATGCGGCGAGATCTATCCGTCACTTTGTTTTTGAGCGGACCAGAGACCTATGTCGGAGGGGAACTGGAGGTGGAATCTCCTGCAGGCCTAAAGCGCGTAAAACTACCCGCAGGTTCTGCTTTTATCTATGCCACTCATGCGCTTCACCAGGTTCGGGAAGTCACCGGTGGCGTGCGCGAAGCCGCGGTTTTCTGGCTGCAGAGTCTGATCCCGGATGACGCGATGCGGCAGACGCTCTTCGATCTTCAGGCGGCCATGGCAGCACTGATCGACAAGGGTGTCGAAGGTCCTGAAATGCTGGTGCTTAACAAAGTGCATCAGAATCTGACTCGCAGATTCGTGCAGCCATAAGGACGAATCTAGAACAAGCTCGGTTCATCCGGCCGGGACTGTGGCACGGGTGCCCCGATTTTTTGATAAGCGGCGGGCATTGCGGTGCGGCCGCGCGGGGTTCGCATGAGAAATCCCTGCATGATGAGGAATGGCTCGTGGACTTCCTCGATGGTGGCGGCGTCCTCACCGACGGCGACGGCAAGCGAGTTCAGGCCGACCGGGCCGCCGTTGAATTTGTAAATCAGCACCTCTAGCAGGCGTTTGTCCATTTCGTCGAGGCCTTGGGAGTCGATCTCGATCATGGCGAGCGCGGAGTCGGCGATTTTTCCATCGATGTTCCCCGTGCCACGGACTTGGGCGAAATCGCGGACCCAACGGAGTAGGGCATTCGCCACCCGTGGGGTGCCGCGCGAACGTGAGGCAACTTCGAGGGCTCCCTCGCGTTCGATCGGAACATCTAACAAGCCCGCGGAGCGCTCGATGATCAAGGCAAGTTCGTCATGCGTGTAGTAATCGAGGCGGTTCGCGAGGCCGAAACGCGACCGCAGCGGCGCGGTCAACATGCCGGAGCGCGTGGTTGCTCCCACGAGAGTGAAGCGAGGCAAATTGATCTGGATCGAGCGGGCGGACGGGCCGGAGTCGATGATGATGTCGAGCCGGAAGTCCTCCATCGCCGGGTAGAGATACTCCTCGATGGCCGGGTGCAGGCGGTGGATTTCATCGATGAAGAGGATGTCGCCTTTCTGGATGTTCGTCAGGATACCCGCAAGGTCGCCCGCTTTTTCAATCTGCGGACCAGAGGTGGTGTGGAGTTGGGTGCCCGCGGCCTTGGCGATGAGGTTGGCTAGCGTGGTTTTTCCCAATCCGGGCGGGCCGGAGAGCAGCACGTGGTCGAGCACGTCGCCGCGCTGTTTGGCGGCCTCCAGCATCAGGAGGATGCGGTCCTTTACTTTTTCCTGGCCAATGAATTCGGAAAACGCCGGCGGCCGCAGCGAGACATCGAACGGCGTGGCGGGCGCGGTGGTGGTGGACTGGTAGAAATTTTCGGACATCGGACAGGCGCGGGAAGTGGAAACCATGGAGGCGCGGCTGAGAAGCGCGGAGTTTCCGGAGGTGCGTGAAACTGCTTGTCCGGCTGACTCCTGTTTGGGAGTTTCCGGGGTCATGCAAAACGATCCTTACTCGACACCCGGTTCTAACATTCATCCGACCTCTTATGGAAACAACCCACAAGTGACGCAGGCCGTGCTTCATCAACTTGCCGGGACGAAGCCTTGGGTGCGTTTCATGTCGGTGCTCATGTTCATTGGCGCGGGTTTCATGCTGCTGGTGGCGCTCGGCATGCTGGTGGCGGGTGGTGCGATCGCCAGTGCCGGTGGCAATGCGATGTTTTCCGGTGCGATGGGAGTGGGAATCGCAGTGCTGTATGCCGTTCTATCCATCGTTTACATCTATCCCGCGCTGAAGCTGTGGAAGTATGCGAGCAGCATCGGCAACCTGCTCATGACCGGCAGCGAACTCGACCTGATTGCCGCGCTCAATCACCAGCGCTCGTTCTGGAAATTCGTCGGAATTCTGGTGCTTGCCATGCTGGTGCTCTACTTCGTCGTGATCATCGGTGTGATCGCTGTGGGTGGTTTCGCGGCGATGGGTGCCCGCCCTTGAGGGAGGAACCCTGCCAGATGAGATGCCGGGATTTGAACGATCCGAATCCTGGGGAAGGCGTCGTCGGCGGCCTTGTTTCCAATTCAATTCTTGGCAAGACGGGATGGACCGTGATTTTCTTTGGCAATGATTCTGACCGTCAATCACTTCCGCGGCACCACCTACGATTTGTTGCCATGAAAAACTTTTTCCTCCTGCCGGTCCACCTTCTATCCGTCTTCACCACGGCGAAATCGTTCCGCAATCCGGTGATCGGCAGCAGGATGTTGAACCGCCTTGGCTTGCATGTGGCCAGAATGATGGCAGCCCACGGAATCTATCGGTTCAGGCAGTTCCTGCTGTTTTCCTCTCTCCCCAAAGAGGACCGCAAGGCTTTCGACAGGGATGGATTCCTGATCAGAAACAACTTCTTGCCAGAGCCTCAGTATGAAGCGCTGATGCAGCAAATTCGTGATTACGACGGGTGTGCGCGAGAGGTGAAGGAAGGGGATACGCTCACCCGCCGGCTGCTCCTCACAAACGGAGTCAGCGGAAATTTCCCTGCCTATCAGGAGCTGATGGAGAACCCGGAATACACGTGCCTGCTGGCCTATACTTCGGCCATGAACGGGTATCCATCCACCTTTCTGGAGCGGATCATCCATGGAGCGATCGACGGAGCGGAGGACCCTCAAAAGGCTCTGCACAAGGACACCTTCCACCCGACCATGAAGGCGTGGTTGTTCCTGCAGGATGTGAAGCAGGAGGACGGCCCGTTTCATTACATCCCGGGTTCGCACCGGCTGTCGTGGACGCGAATCAAGTGGGAATACCACGAAAGCATCCGTCGGAGCACCTCGGGCAGGTCCGGGCACAGTGCGTTGGGCGGGGCCTTTCGTCCGACTCCAGAGGACGCGAAGACCCTCGGCTTGGCGGAACCAGTTGCCCTACTGGTGAAAAAAAACACGCTCGTCATCGCGGACACCATGGGTTTCCACAAGCGCGGTAATGCGGAACCCGGGCAGCAGCGGATCGCCATCTGGGTCAACAGCCGGGTCAATCCGTTCAACCCGTTTCCCGGTTTCCACAGCCGTTTCCTCGGTTCCCTTCGCGACGGGATCTACGAACATTATCTCACTTACCTCGACAAGAAGGCGGCGGGGCAGAACAAAACCGCCCGGGCGGCGCTGGTGAAATTCTGGGATCAACGCCAACCCGAAAAAAAGCCGGAAAAAGTGCAGATGGCGGACTCCGCGGCGGGGTGACGGTCACTTGCCCAACCTGGACGGGACCCGGCCGATCCGATAGAACATCGCGGGCCTGTTAGATGCGGGCGTGTCGATGAACTCGATTTCTTCACCGGCGGCGGCTTTCATTTCGCGCCACCATTCCCACTTCACGAGGTCATCTGAGCGTTCCTGACTGTAGTTCCCGGCGGAGATCGCGGTCCGGAGGATGGTGGGGTTGGCGAGCTCCTTCCGATAGCCACCCGGGACATCACTGCTGAGAGAATTTACGTCGTTGTTGACCCGCGTGATCGAGTCACCCAACGGTAGGATTCTGACTACGGGCATCTGTGCCACAGCGACTGGCGTGGCGAAAAAAATCGTCAGGAGCATTCGGCGCAAGCGTCCACTTGAAAATCGAAGGATCGTTCTCATGTGCAATCGGTGAATACAACCCGGATGACATCACGGGGGCGAATCAACAAGTGGGATGGAGGGGGAGTCTTAAATCAAAGCCACTGTCCTCACTTGGGGTTTGGACGACTGACTAAATTGCATCACCATCAGTCAAAAAAAAACCCCGGAGGAGCAAGGATCAATTGGCTGCCTTGAATGTCTGCGGAGCCTTGGTCCTACAGCTTTCAAGCCGATGCCAGACAATCTCCCAGCCAGAACAATTGATGTTCAAATACTTGTTAGCATTCGCGGGTCTGACTTGAACTCCGCATATCTTGTGATGAAAGAGGAAATGTTTTCCCGGCCCGTTAGGGTTTCTTTCGTCAGCACGGTCATTTCAGCTGCCCAACGGGTGATCCCTGCGGTCATTCGCCCGAAAAGGCTGGCCGCATGCCTATGCGATAGAACAGCGCCGGCATGTCGGACGAGGAGGTATCGTGGAACTCGACTGGATCACCGGCGGCAGCTTGCTTCTCCGTGAGCCACTCCCATTTCATGAGATCTTCCGAGCGTTCCAAACTATAAATTCCGGCGGCAGGTGCCGTCATCTGGAGGAGGCTGTTGCCGGGCGATCCCGTGAGGGAAGCCACGCCGGGTGCAATGACGACGGGCGGGATGGAAATGAGTTGTGGAACCGGAACACGTGTCTCCACAGCTTGGATTTCCAATCTGGCGGCCATCGCGAGCGGCGCGGCGGTGAGGCGCACATTGTCCACTAGCAGGTCCAGATTGGCGGAGCTGGCGGATTGGTCGCGGAAAGTAAGCGTGGCAGAGGGTCCGTCGGCGATAAAGGTGAAACTCTGCGCCTGCCAGGGGCTGTTGCCAGCCCCGCTTCCAGTCAAATTGATGGTCCGGGAGAGGAGGCTGGTGCTGCCACTCACCGTCACCTGAAGTGTCTGGGATGCGGTGGTGAAAGCGAGCACAACGGCGTCGAACGCGAGCATGTAGGTCCGCCCCGCGGTGGTGGCGAAGGACTGCGACAATGTTCCGTTAGGTGCCAGGTTGCCGCCGTTGAATGCGACGACTTTCGAGCCATCCGTGGCCGCGTAGAGGGCAGCTGACTGGATGCCCTGGTTCCCGGCGAAGTTCCAGCCCGTGTATCCAGATTCGAAGCTGCCGTTGACCAGTGTGGTGGCGACGTGCGGAGTTACGATGATGGTAACCGTTGCGATGTTTGAATCCAATCGGCCGTCATTTGCATGATAGGTGAACGAGTCCTTTCCCGTGTAACCGGCTGCCGGGGTGTAGGTGAATCCGCCGCTGGATGTTAGGGTGAGCGTGCCGGAGGAAGGCTGCCTGTCGATCACCGCGGTAAGTGGATCTGATTGCAGGTCGGTGTCGTTTGGCAGGACGCCGGGAGTGGCAACCACCAGGGGAATGTCACGAAGCGTGGAGTAGTTGTCTGGAACGGCAACCGGCGCGCTGTTAGGAGCGGTGCTGGCCTCGCCCAGCCGGACGTTGTCGAGTGTCAGGTCGAGTCCATTCGTCGTGGCGGACTGATCGCGGAAAGTCAGGCTGGTGGAAGTGCTGTTAGCCACGAAGGTGAAACTCTGGGGCGACCAGCGGTTTCCACTTCCTGAGCCGGCCAAGGTGATCGATCTTGACAGGAGGCTGGTAGCGCCGGTCACGGTTACCAGCATCGTTTGAGAGAGGGTGTTGTAGGAAAGGACCCCGAGATCGAAAGTGAGGCGGTAGGTCTGTCCGGCGATGGTGGAGACGGTCTGGGACAACACGGCGTTCGGTGTCAGGTTCGCCCCGTTGAATCCCACCAGCGTGGTGCCGTCGGTCGCCGCATAGGGCGCCGTGGAATACAAATTCTGGTTGCCTGAAAAGGACCAGCCCGTGAATCCCGATTCGAAGCTTCCATTGACCAGTGGGCCGGTGGCAGCAGGGTTGATGAGGAGATTCACCACGACGACATTGGAATACAGACCCCCGTCGAATGCTCGGTAGGTGAAGGAATCCGTCCCTGTGATTCCGGCAGCCGGCGTGTAGCTGAATCCGCCATCGGCATTTAAGGTCACGCTGCCGCGACTTGGGCCGGTGCTGATCGAGACGGTGAGGGTATTGCCCTGGGCATCAGTGTCGTTGGCGAGAACCCCATTCGCCGGAACGACGAGGGTGGTGTTGATGGTGGTCGAGAAGTTGTCTGCCGTGGCTACTGGAGGAACGTTGGTGGCAGGAGGACCGGCGGCTGTCACCACCACATCGTCGAGGATGAGGTCCAGGGCGGCGGTGGATGCGGATAGATCGCGGAAGGTGAGGGTGGTCGATCCGCTGTTAGCGGTGAAGACGAAAGTGTGGCGGACCCATTTTGAGGTCCCATTGCCGGGCCCGGAGAGAGTGGCCACTTGTGAGAGAAGGGTGGAGCCACCAGTCACCGTGATCTGGAGCCGCTGCGGACTGGTGGTGAATGCATAGACGCCTGCGTCAAACGTCAGCGTGTAAGTGGTCCCGGCTGTGGTGGCAAATATTTGCGACAGGACCCCGTTGGGAACGGAGTTGGCAGTGTTGAACGCAACGAGGCGCGAGCCGTCCGTCGCTGCATAGGCTGCGGAAGACTGGATTGTCTGGTTTCCCGCCGCTGTCCATCCGGTGAAGTTGGATTCGAAGCTGCCATTGGTGAGGATCTGGTTTCCACTGACTGGTGGCGGGAAATTTTCCACATCGCGGAGCCTGTTGAACCAGATCGAAGCCATCTGGTTGTAACCGGCCTGACCGGGATGCAGCCCGTCGCCCGGTTGATAGAAATTGTTGATGGGATTGGGATCTGTGAAGACGATGCTGCCGTTCATTTCTACCAGATAGACCTTGCGCCCAAGAGTGGCGTATTGGGCAACCAGACTGCGAACACGAGTGTTATAAGTGTTCACATTGCCGTTCAAGTAGGCGGCCGTGCGACCCAGCCAATTCTGTTGGATCGGGATGAGGGTTGAAACATAAAGGCGCCGTCCTGGTGCCCCAGACGTGATGTTGTTGATTAACAATTCAAGATTGTTGGCGGCGGTAGTGACCGGGATGTCCTGGAGGATGTCATTGGTGCCCGCGTGAAGGAGGACGATGTCCGGGTTGACCGTGAGCCATGATGATAGATTGGCGAGCAAGTGGTCCGTGCGGAAGCCGTTGATGCCATTGTGGTCGGGATCCATCCCGGAAGCGGCGTTGTCGGAAAAGGCACCCACGAAGTCGAAAGCTAGACCGGCACTGGCAAGTCTGGAACCGAGTTCCTTGCGGTAGCCTCCGGGAATGCTGCCATTCGGATAGTTGATGTCACTCGTGCCGCGGGTGATGGAATCGCCCAGCGGCATGAGCTTCGGCAGCGGCAGGGGACTCGGTGGCGGTGGAACAACCACGGGTGCGCTGATGACGAGGGAAACGGTCGTGGCGTTGGAATTCAAGCTGCCGTCATTTGCCTGATAGGTGAAGGAATCGAGCCCGGTGTAGTTGGGGTTCGGGACGTAGGTGAAGCCGCCATTTCCGTTCAGGGTGAGCGTGCCGTTGCTAGGTCCGGATACCCGCGCTGCGGTGAGCGGATGGGACTGGGCGTCAGTATCATTGGCCAATACGCCGGCCACAGGCACCACCAGCGTGGTATCTCGAGTCGTGTTGTATAAATCCGCCACTCCCACAGGAGCCGTATTGGGATTGCTGCTCGCCGTCTTCGTGACACGGAGCGCGATGTCCTCGTTGTAGGAAGGAGAAGCCAGGATCCGTTGTCCCCCGGCATGGTTGAATTCGGCCACGCCGGCACTTACGGCACCGGTTTTCGTATCGATCCACTGGCCGCTAAAGGTTCCGGCAGGAAGGTTGAGGGCCAGATTTGCCTGAGAGCCTCCTCGAAGATAGACGACATAAGACTCGCCGGGCTGTCCTAACGCCCGGGCGCCCCCGCCTGACGGCACGCCTCCTGCCACGAACCCCGGTTGCGGAACCAGGTTGACCAGTGGCATCGCTTGCAACACACCGCGCATCACGCCTAACTGACGGCGAATGGCCGGGCCACCACCAGCCGGAGCCACTTGGGTGGACGTGCCGTTTTCCAGGCTCGCGGTGTATGAAAGATCGAGATTATTGAACAATCCGCCGCCAGAGAGCATGAATTCCCATGCTTCCCTGCGGTAAGTAAAATCGGCTTGGCCGGCGAATCCGGTTTCGTCGTCACCCAGTACGCGGTTCAGCCCGTAGTTCTGCGTGGCGGCATTCGGAAGGGCATAGTGAAAATTGAAAATCGATACCGAAGGATGGGGATTGGTGATGACGCCCTGATAGTTGAAAACATTGCGTGCGATGAGATGTCGGTTAGGCAGCGCCGACTGGCTGGAGACAAGTTCGTCCACGATCAGATTTTCCCACGTCTCTCCGACGCTGCCGTTGTAAGGCTCGTTGCAGACTTCGTAAAACACGTTGTCGTAACCGTTGAGCTCGTTGACGAACTTGCGCGCCAGCGCCTTCTGAAATGGCAGGAGGTTTCCGTTAGGATTGAAACTGTCGATCCGCCCGTTCCCGCCGACTCCGTTGACGTGGTTCGCCGCGTTCAGTGGTGATAGATTCCACAACGTGTCGTCATAAATCGCGCTGAAAAAGGTGACTTCCGCCACGATCCCGCGTTCGCCGGCTTTGGCGACAAGGTCGCGCAGCCGGGTGAAATAAGCGGGGTCCCACTGGTTGAGATCGAACCGGTTTCCTCCGTCCGCAGCGCCGGTGACGTTCGTGCGCTTCCAGGGAACAACCGTGCGGGATGTCGGTGGTGCGAGGGTATTGTCCGGGATACCGAATGCGCCCGCGTTTTCACGATAAGTTCCGGTGAAGATCCGGATCAAGTTCAAGCCCCTTGCCTGCGATTCATTGAGATAGGTAACATAGTCGAAGTCGAGGTTGATGAGTGCTCCGTAATGTTCACTTGAGCCCACGAGGACCACGGGCTGGCCACGGAACTGAAAGTAGTGGCCGTTCGACGGATGAAGTCTGATAGGAGTTTGGGCAGCCACCGGGATGATCAGGCAGATGGCGGCCGTGATCCAAGAAATGGCACGAGATTTTTGCTGGGGGGTAGTATTCATGGCTCTCCTTCGCACTATCAAGCCGGGGGGAAACGACTCGAGAATTGGACCACAAACCCCGCAGGTTTCATGCCGTTCATTGATTTGACGTGACTTGCAAAGAATCAACAATCTATGGGGAAATGGATTTTTCGAAAATGCTACCCTTCGGGGCGTAATGCATGTGGCTGCTGCAATATGCCCGATTTATGCGTTTGACGCACCACGATCAGACGGCCAGTTTAACGCTGATGAAAACTGAGAATCAAATTGTGCCTAACGCGCCACAAGCCATCAAAACCACATCCTTTACGGCGTGATCGGCGGCCGCGTGATGAAATGGAACTACCCGCCGGAACTGCCGGTCGTGGAGCATCGTGAGGAGATTCTAGCAGCCATTCGCAAGCATCCAGTGGTAGTGGTTGTTAGTGAAACGGGGTCTGGAAAGACCACTCAGCTACCGAAAATGGTGGCTGAGGCGCTGGGGGTGGATGGTGGTCGCATCGGCTGCACGCAGCCACGGCGGATTGCGGCGGCCAGTGTGTCGAAGCGTGTGGCGGAGGAGCTGAAGGTGCCGCTCGGCGACTACGTCGGCTATCAGGTCCGCTTTGAGGACAGGACCTCGCGGGAAACGCGCATCAAGTTCATGACCGACGGCATCCTGCTCGCGGAAACACAGGGCGACCGGGATCTCAGACAATACGAAGCGCTCATCCTCGACGAAGCGCACGAGCGGTCGCTCAATATTGATTTTCTGCTAGGTTATGTGAAACGGCTGCTAGACCGACGTAAGGATCTAAAACTCGTCATCTCCTCCGCCACGCTCGATGCCGGGTCGTTTTCGGAATTTTTCACCATGGACGGCATGGTAGCTCCGGTGATCGAGGCACCCGGGCGGATGTTTCCGGTGGCCGAGTTTTTCCTGCCGCCCTTCGATGACGAAGACCTGCCGCAGCACGTCGCCCGCGCGGTGGACTACCTCGGCGAAGTCGAGCCTAACGGGGATGTCCTGGTTTTCCTCCCCGGCGAGCGCGAGATCCGCGAATGCGCCGATGTGCTTGACGGCCGCCAATACCGGGGGACTGAGGTGCTGCCGCTTTTTGCCAGGCTGGGACTCGGCGACCAGCAGCGCGTTTTCAATCCGGGCAACAAGCGTCGCCTCATCCTGGCCACCAACGTGGCCGAGACTTCTCTAACGATTCCCCGCATCGCCTGCGTAATTGATTCCGGAATCGCCCGCGTGAGTCGCTGGAGTCCGGGAAAAGGCGTGCAGCGACTGCAGATCGAGCCGGTCAGCCAGGCCAGCGCCCGCCAGCGGAAAGGTCGCTGTGGTCGTGTGCGTGATGGCGTCTGTGTCCGGCTTTACGAAGAAATCGAACTAACCGATCGGCCGGAATTCACCGATCCCGAAATCCGCCGGAGTTCTCTGGCAGGTGTGATCCTGCGAATGAAATCGCTCGGTCTGCCGGAGATCGACGAATTTCCCTTTCTCGATCCGCCCGCACCGAAAGCGGTGTCCGAAGGCTATCGCACGCTGCGTGAAGTTGGCGCGCTGGATAAGGACAAGCAGCTCACTGAATCCGGCCGCCAGATCGCGCGACTGCCGGTCGATCCGCGGCTGGGCCGTATGCTGATAGAAGCGCGCAAGGAAGGATGTCTGGCGGAAGTGCTGCCGATCGTTGCAGCGCTGGAATCGAACGATCCGCGCGAGCGCCCCGCCGAAAAAATTCGTGAGGCTGATGCCGCGCACGCCAGGTGGAAAGACGGCGACAGTGATTTCGTCAGCATCCTGCGCATGTGGAACGACCTCGCCCGGTTCCGCGACGAGCGAGGTCGGTGGAAACGCAACGCTCTCAGGAAATACTGCGGCGGCGCGTTTCTCAATGCCCGTCGTGCGATGGAATGGGCGAACGTCCGCGACGAGCTCGCGGATCTGTTGGAGCGAGAATGGAAACTGAAGATCGGCGACATTAAGGACGGAATTTCATCGCCCGCTGGATACTCCACGCTGCACAAGGCTCTTCTATCAGGAGTTCCGCGTCAGTTCGGATTGTGGGATCGCGAGTCGAAATCCTACCGCGCGGCGAACGGCGGATTTTTCGCGGTTTTCCCGGGTTCCGGACTCTTTGCCCTGCCGAAACGCTTCGAGTGGGTGATGGCGATGGAGCTTGTCGAAACCACCCGCCTGTGGGCGCGGCGGGTTGCGCGGATCGAGCCGGAATGGGTCGAGCAGGTGGCTCCTCATCTTTGCAAAAGCAAGTATGGCGAGGCGCACTGGGACGAGGATCAAGGTGCGGTCTATGGCAAGGAAACCGTCATCTGCGGCGGCCTTCCTGTCATCGCGGGGCGGCGCATCCACTACGGGCGGGTGGATGCGAAGGCTGCTAGAAACATCTTCCTGCGCGAAGGAATCGTTGGCGGAGGAATTCGAAAACGCTGCTTGTTTCTCGAACATATCAACGAGATGCGCGGTGAGATCGAGGCCATCGAACAGAAGCTCCGCCGACCCGGCGGGTTGTGGAGCGATGAGGCGGTGATCCGGTTTTTCGAAGACCGCATTCCGGACGAAATCAACACGGCAGCCGCATTCCACAAGTGGCTGGCGAAGAATGAGGACTCGCTGATGTTAGCCGTGGCGGATGTGGTGGACGAGGATTTCGATGATCTTGGGCTCGACGGCTTTCCCGACACGCTCCGTCACGGCGGCGAAGAATATACGTTTTACTATCATGCCGCGCAGGGTGAGCGGGACGACGGCGTGACCATCGGCGTGCATGTGGACCAGCTTCCGAAATTTCCCGATTGGCTGCCGTCATGGGGCGTGGATGGAAATCTCCGGGAGAGGGCGGAAATCCTGCTGCGTTCTTTGCCGAAAGACTACCGCAGGATCTGCCAGCCGATCGGACCGGCTGCCGACAGCTTCGCCGATCTTTGGAGTTTTGCGCCGAAGGACCGTTCAATCTATCAGGCACTATCCGATCACATCAAGGACCGGAACGGCGCTCACGTTCCTGCTACCGAATACGAGGCAGGCAAACTGCCACCTCATCTCGTGACAAAAATCTGGGTCTGTGATGACGAGGCTCAGGAACTCGCGATGGGCGATGACGTGGCGGTTCTAAAGCTACAGCTCACCGACCGCATGCGCGTGCGCTTCGAAGCCGCTGCTAACGCCGACATCGAGCGAAGAGGGATCAGCACCTGGGACGGAGAAAGATTGCCGGAACTGGTGATGACTCCCGGCGGTGCGGCCTATCCGGCACTGGTGGACGAGGGGAAATCCGTTGGCGTCCGCGCCTTCACCAACGCAGCCGAGGCAGTGGAATCGCACCGTGCGGGGGGGGCGAGATTGATATGGCTGGCGCATCCCGACCAAGTAGCCTATCTGACAAAAAAATTTCCGTTAGGCATGATGGCGAAAGTCGAGATGCCGAGACTCGGTGTGGGAGGGACCTCGCTGAACGATTTGATCCTGCTCGCCGCAGAAGGTGCGGCCGGCGGAGTTTTCCCAAGATCGCCGGATGAATTCCGATCTCTAACGGAGCAGGCGCGCGGCCGCTGGTATGAGGCTGCCTCTGTCATTGGCAAGGCGATGGACGAAATTTTCGGGATCCTGCCTGAAATCCGGGAGTGGATCGCGGCGAACCGGAGCGACCGGAATTTCGGCGAAATTGCCGAAGATCTTGATGAGCAGCTTACGTGGTTGTTCCGCAGCAACTTCGCCTGGCGTGCCGGCTTTGCGGGATTCCGCGAATATCCCCGCCGGTTGCGGGCGATCCGCTCGCGGCTAGGTAGGCTGAAGTCGCTGCCAATCATGAAGGATCTGGAGAAAATGGATCGCTTCCGAAGACTGTGGGTTCCGTGGTTCCAGCGACACACCGCGAGCCCGGAAGATCCGTCATACTGGCCGGTCGGTTGGGCGCTGGAGGAGTATCGGATCTCGATATTCGCTCCCGATGTGCCGGTGTTAGGGAAGGTGTCTGAGAAGAGGATCGAGGAGATGGCAGGCAAACTCTAGCAGCTCAAGATTCAGTCCTTCAACTCACGGATCCAGATGTTGCGGAAGCGGACGGGGTTGCCGTGGTCTTGGAGGGCGAAGGGGAGTTTGTCGGCGTGGGCACTGTAACCGGAGACCGCATGGGGTCCTCTCCATCCGGTGCCGCCGCTGAGTTCGACGTGATCCTGGATGAGCACGCCGTTGTGCAGGATGGTGAATGTCGCGCGACGGGTGACTTTGCCGGCTTTGTCGAAGAGCGGGCGGTGGAAGATGATGTCGTAGCTCTGCCATTCGCCGGGTTTGCGGCAGACGTTCACTAGTGGTTTCGACCGGCCGTAGAGCGCGCCTGCCTGGCCATCGGGGTAGGTGGTGTTTTCAAAACTGTTGAGGACCTGCACTTCGTAGGTGTTCATCAGAAACACTCCGCTGTTTCCACGTCCCTGACCGTCACCTTCGACTTTGATAGGTGCGGCCCATTCGACGTGAATCTGGCATGAGCCGAAACTGTCTTTCGTCTGGATGTAACCGGCGCCTTTGACGGATTCGAGCGCGCCATCGACCACTTTCCAGCCGCTTGGACCACCTTTGGTATCCGTCCACTTCTCGGTAACGGCCTTTTCCGTGCCGTCGAACAGGACGATTGCGTCAGCCGGCGCGGCGAAGAAGGCGGCGGGCTCGCCGGGGACCACGATCGGGGGGGCAGGCTGTTTGGTAAGATCAAGTTCGTGCACCTTGATGCCGTCGATGTACATGTAGATCACATCCTTGCCGTCGTCGCCCTTTTTAGTCTCAGTGGTGATGACAGGTTTGCTGAGGTCTACCTGGGCAGGGCTGGCAAGCGCGGAGGCAGTTAGAATGATCGCGGCAAGAGCCGGTTGGAAAATGATGGAGTTTTTCATGAGGAGCAGTATCAGGTTTCTAGAGTTCGTCGGCAGGGGAAAATGATGCTCAGGTACGACGCAGGCCGCAAGAAATTCTTGGGTGGACAGGACGCCAGTAGCAACGCACCGCCCTTATACCCCTGCGGTGTGCCATTCCTTTCCAAACGCAAACTATCTATTTAGCGCTGCGAGGCAGCCCGCTTCCGAATCATTCAACCGGCACTTCGAGTTCGACACCGATGCGATAAAACATCTTCTTCTTGGGTGCTTCCGAACTGAGCGGATCACGTATGTCGTGAAACTGCATGAATTCCAACGCACCATAAGTGCCGCTGTCGATGAGTTCCCATGTGACCAAATCTTCCGAGCGTTCAAATACGTAAACCCCGGATTCCTTGGCAATCATGCTGACGGTTGCGTTGCCGTCTGCAACCGCAAGCGAGGGCACGCCGACATTCATTACCGGAGGCGGAGTGACAACCACGTTCGATACGGCGGCGGATGGCACGGCATTGACCCGTACGTTGTCCAGGAGCAGATCGATGCCGATCGTGGCGGCGGACTGGTCTCTGAATGTGAGGGTGGTGGATGAGCTGTTAGCGGTGAAGCTGAAGCTCTGCGATGCCCACTGGATCCCGCCGTCGCCCGTTCCATTCAGGGTGATGGATTGGGAAAGGAGGCTGCTGGCACCGCTGACACTGACTTGCAATATCTGCGGATCAATGGTGTAGGAGAACACACCTGCGTCGAAGTGGAGGGTGTAGGATGTGCCTGCTGTGGTGGTGAAGGACTGGGAGAGCACCCCGTTCGGTGTTTTGTTCTGACCGTTGAATGCGACCATTTTTATTCCATCGGTGGTTGGATAGAATTCAATCGATTGGTTGCCAGCAGTGGTCCAACCCGTGAAGTCCGATTCAAAGCTCGGATTGACAAGAATGCCGGGGGGAACTTGCCTGACCGTGATCGAGACGGTGGCGATGTTGGAATTCAAACTCCCATCGTTGGCCCGGTAGGTGAATGAGTCGCTTCCGGTAAATCCAGAGGCGGGGGTGTAGCTGAAGCCTCCGTTCGCATTCAACACGAGAGTGCCGTTCGCCGGACCTGCTTCAAGAACGGCGGTGAGGGTGTCCGACTGCGGGTCACTGTCGTTCGTGAGAACCCCCATGGTGGCGATCACTAGGGCTGTGTTCCGGTTTACCTGATAGGAATCGCTGGCTGCGACGGGCGCGGAGTTAGGGAATGCGGGCGGACCGTTCACGCGGACTTTGTCGAGCAGCAGGTCGATTCCGACGGTGGCGGTGGAGCGATCCCGGAACGTGATGGTGGCCGCCGAGCTGCCCGCGACAAACGTGTAGGACCGGGCGCTCCAATCGATGATGCCGTCTCCGTCGCCATTGAGAGTGATCGTTTGGAGAAGGCGGGTGGCCGAGTCTGCGATTTTCACTTCGATACGCTGGTTCTTTTTCACGTAGGAGAGTATGCCCGCGTCAAAGGTCAGAGTGTAGGTTTGACCGGGGACGGTGGCGAATGTTTGTGCCAGCACGCCGTTGGCGGCAAGATTCCCGCCGTTGAAAGCGACCAGTTTCCTGCCGTCGGTTGTTGGATAGGTGGCGATTGCCTGGTTGCCGGTTTTGGTCCACGCGGTGTAGTCGGATTCGAAGCTGCCGTTGATCAGCACGTTGTTGACGGCTGCGTTCACGGTGATGCTTACGGTGGCGATGCCGGAATTGAGCGTTCCGTCGTTGGCGCGGTAGGTGAATGAATCAAGCCCGGTGTAATTAAGGGTAGGAGTGTAGGTGAAGCTGCCGTTAGAATTCAAGGCAAGGGTGCCGTTTGTGGGGCCGGTGCCGAGAACGACGGTGAGTGGATCGGACTGGGCGTCGGAATCGTTCATCAGAACGCCAGATGCGGGGATCTCCAACAGGGTGTTGAGATTGACTGTGTAGGAGTCATCGAGTGCGACCGGCGCGGAGTTAACAGCCAGAACGGTGATGGTCACCGTTGCGATGTTGGAGTCAAAGCTGCCGTCATTGGCCTGATAGGTGAAGGAATCCGAGCCGGTGTACCCCGTGTTGGGCGTGTAAGTGAAGCCACCGTTCGCATTGAGGTTGATGCTGCCATTCGCCGGGCCAACCTTGAGTTTTGCGATCAGGGGATTGGACTGTGCATCGGTGTCGTTCGCAAGGACTCCCGCTGCCGGCACAGTGAGAGGGATATTCCGGTTGGTCGAGAACGAGTCCGCCACCGCGACGGGCGCGGAATTTACCTGATTCACCGTGATGCTGACGGTCGCGAGGCCGGAGCTCAGATTGCCGTCGTTGGCCTGATAGGTGAATGAATCCGGCCCTGTGTAACCAAGGGTTGGCGTGTAACTGAAGCCGCCGTTTGAATTCAGGGTCACGTTGCCGTGGCTGGCACCGGTAACGAGCACCGCCGTCAGGGCGTCGGATTGGGCATCGGTGTCGTTAGACAAAACTCCCGTCGCCGGGACGACCAGCAGGGTATTCTGGTTTGCGGAGTAAGAATCCGCGACCGCAACGGGTGCGGTGTTGACCACGCTGACGGTGATGCCCACCGTGGCGATGTTGGAATTCGAGCTGCCATCATTGGCACGGTAGGTGAATGAATCCGGACCCGAAAAATTAGAGTCCGGAGTGTAGGTGAAGCTCCCGTCTGCGTTCAGGGTGAGAGTTCCGTGAGACGGGGCGGAGTTGACTACGGCAATCAGCGGATTGGATTCGGCGTCGGTGTCGTTGATCAGCAGACCTGGCGAGGTGATGATCAGTGCGGTATTCTGATTGGTGGAATAACTATCGTTGGAAGCAACTGGAGGGTTGTTAGGCGGGGCCCCGGTGGCGGTGACTTTTACGTTGTCCAGCAGCAGGTCGATCCCGTTTGTCACGGTGGAAACATCGGAGAAGGTAAGCGTCGTCAGATTGCCCGTGGCAGTGAAGGCAAAGCTTTTCGCGGCCCATGCCGAGGTAACCTGGCCATTGCCGCTTGCGGTTGCGTTGGCCAGTAGAAGCGAAACAGCCGTGTTGGTATCGGTGAGGCTGACACGGAGAGTTTGCCCGGCAGTGTTTACGGCAAGGGCTCCAAGGTCGAATGTGAGCAAATAGGACTGCCCGGGAGTGCTGGCGAAATCCTGTTTGATCACCGCATCGGGCAGCGCGGGTCCGCCATTGAGCACCAGCATGCGCGCGGTCGAGACAGGTTGTGGATCGGTCGCGACGTAGGTGCCGTCGGATTGATAGACAAGACGGTTGCCGGTCATGGTCCAGCCATTCTCGCCGTTTTCGAAACTGCCGTTGACGAGGGAACCTGTGGAAACCGCCGTGACGGTGATGCTGACGGTCGTGATGTTGGAATCCAGCGCGCCGTCGTTAGCCCGATAGGTAAACGAATCCGGGCCCGAGTATCCCGATTCAGGCGTGTAAGTGAAACCACCGTTGGCCTTCAGAACAAGAGCACCACGAGCAGGTCCCACGTTGAGAACGGCGGTCAACGGGCTCGCCTGCGGGTCACTGTCGTTGGAAAGCACACCTGCCGGCGGAACGACGAGAGCGGAGTTCTGGCTGACGATGTAGGTGTCGGCAAGCGCAGTGGGTGCGCCGTTGGATGGGCCGGCGACGGCGGTGACGCGAACGTTGTCCAGAAGGAGATCAATGCCGTTGGAGGTGGGTGATTGATCCTGGAATGTCAGGTTCGTGGAGGGGCTGTCCGCGATGAATGCGAAACTTTTCGGAGACCAGACTGAATTGGACAGACCGTTTCCAAATAGGATTTCATTGCGGGCGACCAGCGAGCTTGTGCCGAACACCGAGATGCCGAGCTGCTGGGCGGCGAAGTTTCCGGCGAGCACCCCGACGTCGAATTCCAGCACGTACGATTGCCCTGGAACGGTCGGGAAGTTCTGCGAGATGATGGCGTTGGGAGCCGTCTGGCCGCCATTCATCACCACCAGCGTTGATCCTTGTGAGGCGATGTAGGGAGGTGTGGTCGGATAAACCAGATAGTTTCCGCTCATATTCCAACCGGTGGCACCTGCCTCGAAGCTTCCGTTGACGAGGGAAAATGCCGAATACAGCACGGTTGACCCCGGGGCGATGATGTTCTGTTGAGGCGTGCGGTCGGTGATGCCGTTGACCGTTAGGACATACAGTGCCCCCGGCGTCTGCGCGCTGGTGGTGAGAGTGACGCTGCGCTTGGTGATGGGATCGAGCACGGCCTGTGAAATCGTGAGACCGCCACTGAGGCTGAAATTGGCCAGATTCGCGGCGCTGTCGGCAAGGGGTTTGCTGAATTTTACCGTGAGGTGCGACAAATCGGTTGCCGGGTCCGTGCGAAGGATCGCCGGAGGATTTGAAGTCCCTAATGGTGTGATCACGCTGGTGATCGCGGGAAACCATGTGTCTGCGATTTTTGCGTATCCTGCGGGCGTCGGATGCACGCCCTCCTGCAAATCAGCCGGCGCGAGCGACCCGTGAATATCGACGTAAGAAACCTGACGGCCGAGCGAGACCTGATCATTCACAATCCCCGGAATGGCGGCATTAAAGATGAGTTGCTGGGCTTCGAGCGCCGCGCTGTCGGTCCGTCGCGGGAGAGTGGCGAGGATGATTTTTGCGAACGGCCGGCGGGTGGCCAGATCGCTGACGAGATTGGCAAGGCGGGTTTGCGCGGACGCGACGTCGAAATTCGCGGTGAAATCGTTAGTGCCAATCATCAGAAGAACCACGTCGGGATCCTCGGTGGCACCAAGCCAAGATGGCAGCCCTGCTTGGAGTTGATCGATCCGGAATCCACCCATGCCTTGGTGATCGCGATCAAGGAGAGTCGGGTTATTGGTATCGGTCTGGGTTCCGACGAAGTCCACGTTGTAGCCCGCATCTGCGAGTAGCGCGAAGAGCCGGTTGCGATAGGCTCCTTGAACAGTGCTGGAGGTGCCGGTGACACCGCTCGTGAGCGAGTCTCCCAAAGGCAGGATACGGGTGACAGGGATCTGCGCAGCGCAGACCGTGATGCTTTGGCCTGCGAGTGACAACAGGCAAAGTACACGAAGGAACCTTCGGAACGATTTCATACGGTGGGGGGAGGGTGGGGGGTGAACAAAGTTCCATGCGGAACGATGCGGGCCGACAATAAAGGGAAATTGATCAAAAAGTCAAGCCAATAACCTGTCGAGCTACGACGCCCCGATGCTTGCAATCCCTGATGGGGCCAACATACTGCATCAATCAGATGAGTGGATTTTCCAATCAGGTCGTTGTCGTGACGGGAGCCAGCAGTGGGGTGGGCAAGGCGATTGCACTCACTTTGGCGGAAAACGGGGCCACCGTCGCGCTTGTCGGCCGGGACTCGAAAACCCTCGAAACTGTGGCCTCAGCCGTGCCAGAACGCATGCGATGCTACGTCGCGGATTTGCTGGACGACGTGGCATTACTGGCTCTGACGGCGCGCATCATCGACGACCTGGGCGGTATCGACGGGCTGGTCCACAGCGCTGGGGTCTTTGCGATGGGCCGCTTGGAAACCGCGCCAATCGTGGACTTCGATTTGCAATACCGCTGCAACGTCCGTGCACCATTTGCCCTCACGCAAGCCTGCCTGCCATCCCTGATTGAGCGCCAGGGCCAGATCGTTTTCATCAATTCCACCGCCGGTCTGAGCGCCGGCGGCGGCGTGAGCCAATATGCCGCGACGAAGCATGCGCTTAAAGCGGTGGCCGACAGCCTTAGGCAGGAAGTAAATCCGCAAGGCGTCCGCGTGCTAAGCGTCTATCTGGGCCGCACTGCCACTCCGATGCAGGAAGCGATCTGCAAGACCGAAGGAAAACCTTACGATCCTTCGTATTTCATCCAGCCAAGCGATGTCGCGGAAACGTTGCTTCACACTCTATCACTTCCCCGCACCGCCGAGATCATCGACGTGACGTTGCGGCCGATGAAAAAACTTCCGCTCGCCTGAAGCAGCGGCCATCACATGAAACCCCTCGATGCAAGTGATTGGCCACGGCTGATCCGGCCCGGCAGCCGTGTCTTCCTCGGCGGCGGTGCGTCGGTGCCGTTCGCGCTGATCGAGTCCATGTTAGGTATGGCCTCGCATTTCAAGGATGTGGAGCTCGTCCACATCAACGGGCTGGGGGAGACGCCATGGATCGATCCGAAGTACGAGCAGGTTTTGCGGACGAATTCCTTTTTCCTCACTCCGGCACTGCGCGATGCCGTCGAGCGCGGACACGCCGACTACACGCCGTGCGCGATGTCGGAAATCCCGTTGCTCTTCAAACAGGGCCCGCTGCCCATCGACGTGGCGCTCATCCAGGTCAGCCCGCCGGATGCCGACGGTCGCTGTTCGTTCGGTGTGAGCGTGGACGTGGTAAAGGCGGCAGCGGAAAGTGCCCGAATCGTCATCGCTCAGATCAATCCAAAGATGCCGCGGACCTGCGGCGACAGCTCGACTTCTGCCAGGAAGATTCATTACTTCATCGAGGAATCCACCGCGCTTCCCGAGATGGAAAAGGGAGTTTACGACGAACGCTACGCCCGCATTGGGCGATACGCTGCGCAATTGATTGATGATGGATCAACGCTTCAGGTCGGTCTTGGCAACAGTCCGGAAGCAGTGCTCAAGGCGTTGAAAAAACACCGCCAGCTCGGCATTCATACCGGTGTCTTCACCGACGCCTTGATGGAACTCGTGAAATGCGGTGCTGCCGATCATTCGCGGAAAAGCTACCGCCCGGGAAAGATCATTGCAAGTCATGTGCTCGGCAGCCGGAAACTCTATCAATTTGTCGATGGGAATGAAAAAATCGAAATGCATCCAAGCGACTGGGTGAACGATCCAACCCGCATCGCGCGGAACGACCGGATGGTGGCGATCAACGGCGCGCGCGAAATTGATCTAACCGGTCAAGTCGTCCGCGATTCGAGCGGGCATCGCTTTTATGGTGGTGTGGGCGCGTTGCAGGATTTCATCCGTGGTGCGGGCCGCAGCAAAAAGGGCTGCCCGATCATTGTTCTAACATCCACCTCCGACGAGGATGGCCGCTCCCGGGTGGTCGCGGGTCTGCGTGAGGGCAGTGGCGTTGGCACCGGTCGCGGTGACGTGCACCACGTGGTGACCGAATACGGTGTGGCGAGCCTTTATGGGCGCAGCATCCGCGAACGGGTGGCGCGGCTGGTAGAGGTGGCGCATCCGGATCATCGCGAGCTGTTGTTAGCCGGAGCGCAGGAACGCGGGTGGTTACCGAAGTTTTTCACGATGCCGGCGACTGAGCCCGGCCTGCGTGACGGCGGGATCGAATCGTCGTGGGTGAGTTTTCAAACCAAACGGCTTTTCCTGCGCCCGCTGCATCCCAGCGACATGCGGACCCTGCAGGAGTTTTTCTACTCGCATGACGAGGAAACCATTCGCATGCGCTACGGCTATCAGCGCGACCGCATGACCGGTGAATCCGCCTACAAGCTCTCCGCCGTGGACCAGACGCGGGACCTCGCACTCGGCATCTTTGTGGAGGAGCATGGCAGGCAGGTCCTGCGGGCCATCGGCCGCTACTACTTGGACCCGGATGGAAAGCGCGCCGAGGTGGCCTTCGTGGTGCACGAGGAGAACCGTCACTCCGGCATGGCGGGATTCCTGCTAGGCGAACTGGCAGCCGTGGCGAAGCGCCGGAAGCTCCGTGAGCTGTGGGCCAGCGTGCTGCCGGACAATCGCGCGATGGCAGGGCTTTTCCTCGCTGCCGGTGGCAAGGAACACAGCTCGTCGATGGATGAGGAGCGCTCGTTCATCATGCCCGTGGACGCGGTCATCCGAAGTCATGCCGGATTTCTCGAACGAAAAAAAATCGAACGCCTCGAACGATGACCGATGGAAAAAGGAAAGTCGGCGTGCATTACAGCCCCGCGTATGAAAGGCACGACACCGGCCCGTTTCACCCGGAGTCGCCCAATCGCTACCACGTGTTGACCGCCGCGCTCGACGAACTGCCGGATGTAATCGTCCGCCTGCGCGGGCGGCGGGCGCTGGTATCGGAAATTTTGTTAGTCCACGAGCATTACTATCACGACCTTGTCTATCGGGATGTGGAGACGTTTTCCGATGTCCTGCGCACGGGAGACACCACGATCTGTGAGGAAAGCTACGACGTCGCACTGGAGGCAACTGGTGCGGTGTTGGAAATCACGGACGCCGTGATGAGCGGCGTGGTGGCGTCCGCGTTCTGCGCGGTGCGACCGCCGGGTCATCACGCCACTCCCACCCGGGGCATGGGATTTTGCATTTTCAACCACATTGCCATCGCCGCACGTTACCTGCAGTCGAAACACGGCTTGGCGAAAATCGCGATCATCGACTGGGACGTGCACCATGGCAATGGCACCGAATCAGTGTTCATCGAGGATCCCAGCGTGCTGTATGTTTCCCTGCACGAGAAGAACATCTATCCATTCACTGGTCCCGCCAGCGAGCATGGCCAGGGCGCGGGCCTCGGAACCACGCTGAACATCCCGCTGCCGGGAAACACCGACGGTGCGGTGGCCCTCGCGGAATGGCGAAATCAACTGGAACCTGCCATTCAGAAATTCCAACCGGACTTCATTCTCGTCTCCGCCGGGTTCGATGCCCGTATCGACGATCCAATCGGCGGTCTCCGTTGGGACGACGCCACCTTCGCCGAAATGACCCACCGGACTGTCGCCCTCGCGGAGAAGTTCTGTCACGGCCGCATCGTTTCCGTGCTCGAAGGTGGCTACAACCCTCCAGGCCTCGCGTCGGCCGCATTGGCGCACGTCTTGGCATTGGGCGGTGGAAGTTAGAGCAGTGTTGGTTGATGAAAACGCCTCTGCCGGGGAAACCTGCGGGGCTAACAGAAGTGGCGGGAGTTGATTCGGAAACGAACTCAAAACCATCAAGTTGTAACGGTCTCGGGGCTTTGTGTGGACCGTGTATCCATCTCAACGGGTTTAATGACACCGGACACCATTTCAATTGCAGCAGTCCGGGGCGTATGGGATTCTCCCCCGACCGGAATCCGACGAGTAACCCACGTTTTCCCGACTCTGCCCGCGTCTCCCTACATGAAAACTCCTTACCTGCGGTCTGCCCGGTGGGCAGTGCCCGTCATTTTCTGGCGGGCTCTATTTCCACGAAATCCACGAACCTTGTTTTCTGTGGGAGCCGTCAATCATCCGTCCGAGCGAGTTGACAGAAAGAGTTCAACACCAGCATCGTTCGACGGGTGCGGAAGCGCCATCCTGCATTTTCCATGAAACCCCCAGGCACGCACCCGCAAGTCGCTTCCGAACCTTTCCCGCCACGGATGCCGGATGAGCCTGTCGTCACTGCGGACATCGAAGCGCTCGTCAGGCGTCCGTTCATCAAATCATTGATGGAACGGGTGACGAAGTATCAGGAAAAAGAATATAACGGCAATGTGAAGATCGACTGGCAGGCGGGCACCTACTACACTGGTGTGCTGGCCGCCCATCTGGCCACGGGAGAACCTGCATTCCGCGAGGCCGCCATCGCATGGGGCGAGGCGGCGAAATGGAAAATCGGCCCGCGACCTTTTTACGCGGATGACATCTGCATGGGCCAGACCATGCTGGATCTCTATCTGTTGGATCGTGATCCCGCCTACATCAAGGACATCACCCGAGTGCTGAAGCAGTATGGCGGGAAGAAAATGCTGACAGCCGACGAGGTCCACACGCACCAACCCGCCGACGGCCCAGTGGAGATGCGGGGCCGCCACCTCTGGTGGTGGAGCGACGCGCTTTACATGGCTCCACCGGTGCTGGTCCGCATGCATGCGGCTACGGGAGAGCAACATTATCTCGATCTTCTCCACGAACTTTACTGGGATACCTGCGATTTCCTCTTCGATGCGGAGTCGTCGCTTTTCTATCGGGATTCCGACTTTTTTCCTGGCCACCCGGGAAACGCAAGGGACTGCGACAAGAACTTCTGGAGCCGGGGAAATGGCTGGGTCTACGCCGGCCTGGTGCGTCTGCTCGACTATCTGCCGGTGAACGATCCTTTCTACCCACGCTATCTGGAACTCTTCCATACGCTGACTCGGAGAATTGTCACCTTACAGAAACCCGACGGACTGTGGTCGTCATGGCTGAACCGTTCGGATCTCGAACAGGGCCCCGAAGTCAGCGGCTCAGGATTCTTCACGTTCGGGCTGCTCGCCGGAGTCAACCGCGGATGGCTTGATGAAAAATGCTACCTGCCACTCGCCCTTTGTGCCTGGCGTGGGTTGACCCGCAAGCTGTCACTTGACGGCAGGCTTGGTTTCGCCCAGCTCGTGGACTCCGCACCGGGGCCAGTGCGTCCGGAATCCTCCATCGATTACACACACGGTGCTTTTTTGTTAGCGGCCAGTGAGCTCTACTCGCTCAACCTCGATCTCGCCGCGCTACGTAAGCTGGAGCCGGCATGCCAGCCGCGTTTGATGATGTCCGATGCTTCGTGGTCCTGCTTCAATGACGAGCGCGCCGTGATTGCCGACGAGCACGTTTACCTCGGTGCCGTCGACGGTGCGGGGCGCACCCGCTTCTATGCCTATCGGCTAGATCCCAACAATGCGCCGAGCATTCATCGTGAGCCGGTGGACCTGAGCACATGGATCGATGGAAACGATCATCACAACCCGTCCCTGCTGCGCTTCAACGACAAGCTGCTTGCCGTGTATTCGAAGCACGACACCGCGGATTTCTGGAACTGGCGCGTGGCTGCCATCCCGGCCGAACAACCGACTTGGGGCGCGATGCAAATCGAGTGGTCAGACGAGCACACGTTCTCGACCGGTCCCGCGAAAACGAACTGTGCCAACCTCGTCCGGCTGTCCGCTGAAAACGGGCGTATCTTCAATTTCTACCACGCCACGGATTCCGATCCCCACTTGTCTTGGTCCGACGACGACGCGGTTACCTGGCAGCAGGGCCTGCGTTTCTTGGACTCCGGCGACTCTAGCGTGCGTGCCCACGTAAAGTGCACCGACAACGGGCACGACCGAATCGACCTGGTATTCACGGATGGTCTGGCCAACGGTTCGCTCGGCCATGTTTTCTATCAAAACGGCGCATTTCATGCCACGGACGGCAAGGTGATCCGCTCCCTTGAAGAGATCGCCTCAAATCCGTTCTCGCCTGCCGAGGCCACTCCCGTTCCTGATGGGGGTTCCTGTTCTGGCCGCTGCTGGATTCAGGATCTGAAATACGATCATGATGGTCAGCCGGTCGTGGTTTACGTGTCGCCGACCGTAGATGGGGGTGAAACCATACTCTGTTACTGGATCGCCCGCTGGGATGGGAAATCCGGCAGATGGACATCTAGCAGGATCGCGCGTGCGGGATGTGATTTCTTTCAGGATGAGCGGCATGTCGCCGGATTCGCCCTCGATCCTGACAACGATCGCGTGGCTTATCTCTCAGCCAATGTCGATCCTGCCACTGGGCTGCCAAACAGCACAGGACGCTGTCAACTTTATCGTGGCACCGCCTGCGGGACCGGGGAATCTTACGCCTGGGTGCAGCTCACGTTCGATGCCACCCGTGACAACATCCGGCCGTTTGTCCCGCGCGGACACGGTGTAAGGGCGTGCGTGCTCTGGCTCCGCGGAACCTATCGGTCCCACAGTGACTATCAGATGGACATCTATGGTCTGCTCGATGCGGAAGCCACTTCGAAGTCCTCGGAAATCGCGTCCGGTTTCCAGCCGATGAAAGCCGGCGATCAGCCCTCCGCCGCAAAGGCCCAGGTGCCTTCGAAACTGCGGGAAGCCGTGTGAGAGGAGTTAGAAACCGATTCCAGCAGGATCAGCGACGCGCCATCCGCAGCGGTGCGGAGTGTCCAGGATTCTTTCCCGGACGGGCTGGCGAGCGTCACGCCACCCTGATCGGTGGTCACTGCCCAATCGCCGGCGATTGCTGCATGATCCATGCAAATGGCATGCACCACCGTGCGGGTGGTGGCGGGTGAAGCCTCGGTCCAGCGCAGGATCATGCCGGAGCCGGGCAATCCCTCGCCGAGTTGGGCGGGGAGGGGATGATAGACGTCGTGGACATGGGCGTAAACGGGTCCGCTCATGTTTCCATCTGCGCAATGGACCAGCTTGATGCCCGCCTCTCCGCGCCGTGCGACCACTTTGTCCGGCCGGAGCAGGTTCAGATCGAGCAATCCGTCACGATTGTTGAGAACCCAGTGCCAGGTCGTTTTCACAGGCACCTCCGAATCGATGCGATCCACGATGAACAGTGCGTTGGAGCCAGCCATCACCCAGAACCGGGTGAAGCGGGTGAGCGGAGCACCGTATAACGGCGCTGCTTCCGAGCCGATGATCGATACGATCCCCTCGCGCGCGGCGATCAGGCGTTTTCCTCCCAGATCGATGGGTGGTGCACCCCGCAGCGGACCCTCGTCGCGCACGATGGGTCGGTTGATCCCACCACGCTGTGTTAGAATTCGGCCTTCCGCTTCAAACGTGCAGGTATTGTGGGTGAGTGAAGCGGCTTCGAGATCGTGGTTGATGTTCCGATAACAACTGTGCCCCGGATCCACCAGCAGGCGTTCCTTGCGATGGACGAGGATGAAACTGTTGATGTCACCGTGGATGTGAGCGGTCGCATGGCGCGGCTCGGATGCGGTGCGGGCGGCGAGAATCGTCAGCCCTTTCCATGAGTCGCGGGCAAAAACATCCCCACCGGAAAACGCGGCGGTCTCAGGCATTCCAGCTTCCATCGGTGAAATCGCGGCAGCGGCGTCCGGTAGCAGGATCACTGACAGAAATCCGAAGCCCGGCAAAAATCCGAAAGACGCCAGATCGTGCGGCGGTGGTTCGTTTGCGGGGAAATAGAGCGTGTCGAACAACCACCGCGCCAGCCCCGCTTCTGTCGGCAGCGACTCCCGGCCGTGCACGGCAATGTGCGCTAACAAATCACCCGACGGCCGAAACAACGCGGTGCTGTCGCCGAAGTTCGCACTGCGCGAGCGGTCGATGGCACCCCAGCCTGATAGAGGCTTTCGATGGAAAAACGATTGTGCCGCCCAGTGGACGATTCGGGTGTAGGGTTCCAGCGTGACCTCGGTTTCCGGCGCTCTCCGAAGGATCGCCTCGCGGGCCAGAATGATCGAGTAGGCGGCATAATTCGCGTATTGCAGGGATTCCCCGTAGCTGCCGTCCGGCTGGAAATGATCGGCCGCGAGTGGGAACCATTCGATGACCTCGGCGAGTGCGTCACGATCATCCAGCACTGCCGCGGCCACCGCCGCGCCGGCGAGCAGCACGCAGTTCCAGTTGTGGCAGAACCCGGTGTATGTTAGAAAACGCCGGGATGCCGCAAGCCCATGGAAACGCAGCGCGGCGGCGATCTCCTCATGTTCGTCCGGTGGAAAAAGATCTGCTGCCAGATCAAGTGCGACCGCCAGGCTCCACGTTAGATGGCCGGTTTCCAAAGTGCCGATTGGATCCACGGTCCCGTATCCGCGGAACGCCGGTCCACCCCAATCGCGCTGCGGGCGGCGCACGATCGAGAGCACTGCGGCCCTCAGCCATGCATCCACTTCCGGCGACGGCCGGACGGCGTGGATGAGGGCCGCATCGGTCAGGTATTCGGCGGCGTGATGCCACCACTCGGTGGTCGCCGTGCGGTCGGTGAGGCCGGGCGAAACGGCGCGCAGACGAACCCGCAACTGCATGGCTGCCAACAATTCTGCCGTCGGTGAGTCCAGGAGAGGCGAAACCAGCCGGGCGCGTTCGTGATCAGTGAGAAAAAGGCTCATCAGGATTTTTTACAGCGTGTCGTCATATCCGGGGGCGAACAATCCGGAAGTCACTCAATTCGTTCAGCCTGCGAATTCCAGTTGGCAGCGCAAGCCGGATTCCAACGAAGTGTCGGGCACATGAAGTCCCGAAGCTTTCAAAGCGGATAGGTCGTAAGAACGGTCACAGCAAAACGGCGCTTTCTCCGGATGTTCTTCGAGAAATCCGGCAACCGGCACGTCTTCGATGAAGATCTCCCTCTCCTGCAGGTGCCCTAACAGTTGATAGAAATCCCGCGATTCCAGCACATCCGGCCCCGCTACGTTGAAGATGCCAGTTGACTGTGAAACTCGCGCGGCGCTCAGAATCACCTCTGCGAGATCCGGCGCATAAATCGGGTGTTGGAGGAAGCGTCCGCCACCGACCAGTTTCAGCGGCCGGCCGTGGAGAATGGATTCGACTAACAGCGGATCCCGTCCGTGGAGCGGCAAGCACCCGGGTAAGGACCCCGGTCCGTAGATGTGCGAAGGCCGCAGGATCATCCATGGCAGTTTCCTTGTGGCCTCTTCGATGACTTTTTCCGCGAGGCGCTTTTGCCCACCGTAGCCTTCGTTCGTAAATACGGCGTCGTTTTCGGATTGAGGGATTTTCTTGAATTTCGGGTCGTAAACAAAGTCCGTGGAGATGAAAACCAAGCGACCTGCTCGACCGGCGAACAAATCAATATCCTGCCATGCGTCGTCCGGCGTGTAGGGAATCGCGTCCACCACCAGATCCCAGTTATTCTCGCGGGAGGCGACACGCTTCGCAAATTCTTCACGATCATTCCGGTCAACCGTGATCATTTCCACGCCATCCGGCACAGGGCGCTGGCCGCGGGTGACGACGGTGACCTCATGGCCCTGAGCCACGGCCAATCGCGCCAAAGTCCCGCTCACGAAGCCGGAGCCGCCGATGATGAGGATGCGGAGCGATGAATGTTTCAAAAGCATCCCTGTTGGTTAGTCGCCGCCCATCATGCTGTCATCCGCTAAATTCCTCCAATGGGATCGCAGATTGATTCGAGGATCGGTTTGTGACTAGACCCGTTAAGAATTCTTTGATTTCAGGGCACTTGCGGAAAGGCTCGCCCGCAGGCAAGATCGATTTCAAAACTTCTGGAAAAACCATGACACCCACCCACCGCTATCTATCTGATGTTTCCAACCTGGCCGCCGGCGAATCCATCAACGGAACCTCGAGGATTCTCGACCTGAAGGGCCGAAAGGGCATTCATCCGACGAGCATCCACACGGCGATCCAACTCGAAGGCGGGCACACGTTCAACCGGCCGAAAGGTTCGTTCGAACTCTGGTTTTTTCCGATGGAAGACCTCGGTGCGAGTTTCACGGCGGACCACATGAAGATGCAGAACGAATTCTTCGACAACTACACTTTCCTCAGTGATTTCCCGGTTCCACGCGACTATCCACAAGCGAATTTCTGCTTCATGTGGAACCGCTTCAATGAATTCCGCGCGAAATTTTTCAAGGGCACGGTCTATCCGTCGCTTGAAGGATTCGAGCCGCCGCAAAAGGCTTGGGTCCAGGCGGTGCCATTCAATTATTTCCAGCAGTTCCGCTGGTATCAGTTAGGCGTGACCTGGGATGACGAGGCGAAAAGCGCCGCACTCTATGTGAACGGCGTGCTCTGCGGACGCAGTGATATTTTCAACGAGGACTTCAAGCGCGACATCGCGGGCGACACTCTCTTCGCCGGCTGCCCTGCCCTCTGCCATGGAGAAATCTCGTTTTATGACGAAGTTCTAACGGGTTCTGACTATTATGAAAAATATCGCGCCGCCGCGCCGGACTATGATGCGGCTGTTGAACAGGAACTCCGTCACGCCTTCGAGGGTGCCGATCTGGAGAAATTCACCTTTGATCCCGTCGAAGCGGGTTGGACCAAACAGATGGACGTCGATTTCCAGAATCCGGTTGAACAAATCAAGGAGTTCTACGTTCAGGGCCACACGGAATCCGTCAAACCCACAGGCCACCCGGAAGGACTTTTGATAGAAACTCCAGTGCTTCGATATGGTAGTCTGGAAGCGTGGAACAGCCAGGTTTACATCTGGAGCCACAAGAATTTCGAGGGCGACATCTATGTTGAATTCGAGTGGAAGGCGATCAAGCCGAACGGCCTCAGCCTGCTCATGGTCCACGCGTCCGGAATGACCCGCGAGGATTTCATGGCGGACTACGAGAAGAAGACAAACGGGACCATGAACACCGTGCACGCCGAGAATGTCCGGAACTACCACTGGGAATTTTATCGGGAAATGAATGATGTCCGCAACGACGTGGGCACCGCCTTCAGCCGCAAGAACCCGTTCGCCTATCGCATCGGTTTCGGCAGCGCGCCCGATCGTTTCGCCATCAACGAGTGGCACAAGCTCCAGCTCGTGCAGCGCGGCGGTAAACTGTTGGGGGCCATCGACGGGCAAATCCTGCTGGTCATCGATGACGACTCGCGCACCAACACCGGCGGCATCCTCAACTTCGGCCACGTCGCAATCCGGTGCATGGTCCATTCCGCCGTCGTTTTTCGCAACTTGAAGGTTTACACCGACGAGCTGCCTTTCACTGTGTGCGCGTGAAGTCAGCGAGGGATCAAGCGAATGAACCGCTCCGGCGGTTGATGAATATTGTCTGCGTCGATCCGGCACGACTGCGGGTGGCGGCCATCTTCCAGATCTTCCAGGCGCTCAGTTATCTGCCGTTTTTCGCCGGAGTTGGCATTCTGGTGGATCAAATCCTGCAGAATCCGGATCTAACGCAAGATCAGCGCTATCGCTATATCGTTTATTATGCGTTGGCGAATCTCGCGCTGTGGCCGCTCCATGCGTGGTGCACGGTTGGCGCATTCACCCGTGCGCAGTTGCTGGCGCGGGCGGCAATCGCCCAGATGCGCTGTCTGTTGGTGGACAAGCTGCAGCTCATGTCGCTGAGTTTTTTCACCCGCCGCGGTGCGGGGGCGCTGGCGAACCAGGTGACGGTGGACCTGGGCAAGGTGGAGGCGTTTCTATCAAACGTCGTGGGCAGTCTGATGATCTCCCTCGCACTCGGAACCGGCGCGCTGCTCTATCTGATCTGGTTGAATCCACTGCTGTCCATCGTCACGCTGGTATCCGCGCCGCTGCAGTTGTTCATCGTGCGGCGGATGCGCGACCGGCTGGACCATTTGAACCAGCATGTGCAGGAAACGGGCGAAAATTTCTCCGCCAAGGTGGTCGAGTTCATCGGCGGCATGCGGGTGACCAAGAGCCTCGGCAACGAAGAACGTGTGGCGAAGGAACTGGCCATGGTCATCGAGCGCGTGCGTGGCGCGGGCATGGAGGCCGGCGTGACGATGCGCTGGGTGTCGATGGGCATTCAAATGATCGGCGAGTACATGGGGGTGATCATCTGGTGTGCGGGCGGCCTTTTGTATCTTCAGGGAAAACTGCCAATGGGCTCGCTCGTGGTTTTTGCCACCACCTATGGCTTCGTGCGCGGTGGCATGCAGGCGTTCATGGGGGCCTACGACGCGTGGATGCAGGCAAAACCGGGGTTGGTCGCCATGCTGGCGATTCTGGATTCGGAGGAAATGGAGACTTCGCGTCATGCACCGGGGACCGAGGCCTTGCGCATGCACGGCGGCGTCGAATTGAAGGAAGTGACTTTTCGTTATCCGGGCCTGGAAGGGCCACCTACCGTGGTGGACATCAATCTAATCGTCCCGCCAGGCCAGCGCGTCGGCCTGGTGGGCGAGACCGGCGCGGGAAAAAGCACCTTGCTCGACCTGATCCTCGGATTCTATCTGCCGGACCAGGGTGAGGTGTTATACGATGGCCGTCGTATCGGAGAGATTGGTCTGCTAGAGCTGCGCCGCAACGTGGCCATCATGGGACAGGACGCGTTTCTCTGGAACACCACCGTGCGCGAGAACATCCGCTACGGCCGGCCCACCGCCAACGATGCGGAGGTGGAGGAAGCGGCGAAAAAAGCGCAGGCCGATCGATTCATCCTTGCCCTCGAACGCGGTTATGAAACCCAGTGCGGCGAGCGCGGTGGACGTCTATCAGGAGGGCAGCGCCAGCGCATCGCCCTCGCACGTGTGTTCCTCCGGGATCCCGCCATCGTCATTCTCGACGAACCGACCAGCGCGCTTGATTTGCAAACTGAAGCGAATCTTCAGGATGACATGGAAGTGCTTTGCCGCGGCCGCACGACATTCATTGTCGCCCACCGCCTTTCCACGCTGAGGGATGTGGAGCGCGTGCTTGTTTTCAGCCAGGGCCGGATTGTGGAGGACGGGCCGATGAAGGAGCTGTTGGCAAATGGCGGCGGTCATTTCGCCAACCTGATGGAACTGCAAACCCGCGGGCTGCCACGGCAGGTGGTGCAGGTGTAATCGCTCAACGCTCAAAACCCGCGGCTTACGATTTCGGCTTCAGCCTGAGCAGCGGCGGCGTGCTGCTGCCGTTTTCCTTGGTGGCGAACGCGTGGGCGAGACCTCCCTTGGCGGTTTCATCGGTTTCCCGGCAAAGGATCAGGGTGACGATGCCGTTGGTGTCGGAGTTGAGGAAATCAGCGAGTGCCTGTCCGCCGAGCGTTCGGTTGCCGCGACCCACTCCCTGGGCAATTTCAAACGAACCTAGCAGAACCGTCTTGTCAGAATCGGGAAGATGAAGGTCGGGACGGTTCACATCATTTGCCGGGGCGTTTGTGGAGTTCATCACGGACTCGTCCCACAAGTCACCGCTCTCGTCCGTTAGGCCGTAAACGAGGAATCGACTGTCCGGCACCAAGGTGGCAAACCCCAGGTCGCTCGGTTCAATGGCAAGAATCAGCTCGGCTGTTTCGAACCCTTTGCCCTGAAAGCCAGCAATGTCGAATCCAAGGTAGGCCTTGCGGTTGAGGTGAGGCTGGACGCTGCTCCGTTTGGCGCGGAAAACCGCCTGCTTGCCGTAGGACCTCGGGTTGTTGGAAGTTTCAATGAAGGTATCCTTGCCGCGTCCGTATGCGGTGGAAATCATCTGCCAGCCTTCGCCATCGTTGACGATGCGGTCGGGCTGCCAGAGGCTCGGCTCGCCGGCGGGTGCTTGCGGATTGCGTTTCCGAGCGATGAGGCCGCGGTCGATGTTTTCGCCAGCACCGAGTTTGTGGAGCTTGGACTCGGTATGATCTTCCACTTCAACTTTACCGCTGAGCACTTGCACCATGTAGTTGCCGTCTTCGCTGGTGCTCACGCCGAAGCGTGTGCCGTAGTCGACAACGCGAGCTTTGAGGGTATTGACCGTGAAACCGATCGCACTGGGAGGCACATCGGAAACCAGGGTGCCCCTGAGCAACCGGCAGTTCATCGAGTCGATCAATTCCAGCGAGGATGGTGCCTCAAGCACAACTTCCGCACCGCTGTCGAATCGCAACGTGGCGAGCCCTTCCACCAGCTCGTAAGTCCCGGCGCTCACCCGCGATCCCTGGGCGGTCGGCAGCGTGCTCGACGCCCACTTGCAGCCGCTCGCCTTGACGAGCGTCGCAATGGGAACTGGACCAGAAGGCTGCCTGCGTGAATTGAGGAACAAAAGCAATCCTAACATCCCGCAAGCGGCAGCGGTGAGAATAGCGGTCACCATCGGCCGGCGGTTTGTGAGAACGGCCGTCGGAGGAACGTGCGCTTGCAGGTCCCGCACCAAACGAGAATCATGGCGGAGGGTAGCGTCGATGAGGAGTGACTCTGCCAGTGCGTCCAACAGGGTTGGATCGGAAGTAGCGAGAGCGGTCATTTCCTCACGTTCGGCGTCTGATAGATCGGTGTCCCTGGCCTTCTCGACCAGCTCGAAGAACCGGAAGCGCTTGTTTTGAAAAGCATTTTTCATGACGGGCTGTTCTGTAAGGTTTCCATCCGTGAACGGACGCAGTCGGCGAGGTGGGCACGCAGCCGGCTGAGTGCGCGATAGACGGCACCTGGGGTACTTGATAGTTTCTCGGCGATCTCATCTACCTCTAACTCTTCCTGATAGCGGAGAAGGATGAGGCGTCGATGATCGCCCGGCAGGCGGTGAAGGCAGGACTCAAGGGCCTCGCAGCGCAGTTGCTCGTGCTCGCTCAGGTCGGCAAGTCGATCGCTGATTTTTTCCAACATCGCGTCGTCGAGCGGAAGGGGGTCGCGCTTGGATTTCCGCCGATAGCCGAGGATCTGGTGGAAGGCGATTTTACGGGCCCAGGCGATGAAATTGGTGCCGGGCTCGAAATCCTGGAAATGTTTCCACATGATCAGCTTGGTTTGTTGCAGAATGTCCTCCGCGTCGGCCTGCCGAGAGACGAGGCCGTAAACATAGAGCGTCAGAGCGCGGTCATGCCGGGCAAGCTGGGTGACAAACTCGGTGCTGGGATCGACGCTCATTGATTTCTAGGTAACAAGGATTCTCAGGAAGGATTTCGGACGTGAAAATCATTTTTTGTCCAAAGACGGCGTCCACGCGACTGTAGGGTAAAGACATGTTCGGGAAAAAATCCATCACCTCCATGCAACTGGCGCTCCTGCTGCTCGCCCAAGGTGTTTCTGCAGCCCCGGAGGCCGATCCCGAGGCCCTTCGGTTTTTCGAAATGAAGATCCGTCCGGTGCTGGCGGAGAATTGCTTCAAGTGCCACAGCGAGAAGAAACAAAAAGGCGGACTGCGGCTCGACAACCTCGGCTACATGCTCGAGGGCGGCAATGAAGGCCCAGCCTTGGTGCCGGGTGACTCGGCAAAATCGCATATTTTCCAAAGCATCAGTTACACGGATCCGGAGTTCGAAATGCCTCCTGATGGCAAACTTCCGGATGATCAGATCGCGGACATCAAACGCTGGATCGACATGGGCGCGCCATGGCCTGCGAAGGAAGTGATCGCCGCGCGCAAGCCAGGCGAATTCACTGCAGAGGAACGCGGCTGGTGGTCGTTTCAGCCGTTGAAAAAAGTGAGCCCTCCCGCCATCTCCGCCTCAAGCAATGTGGATCGATTTGTGGTGGAAAAGCTTCAGGCCGTCGGGCTCGGCCAAGCGCCTGAAGCCGAGCCGCGTGAACTGGTCCGCAGGCTTTATTACAACCTCCATGGCCTTCCGCCCACCGAGGAGCAGATTGTTTCTTATCTGAATGACAAGCGGCCGGATGCCTGGCAGCGACTCGTGGACGAGCTGTTGGACTCACCGCGCTACGGAATGCGCTGGGGACAGCACTGGCTGGACCTCGTCCGTTATGCGGAATCCGACGGCTACCGCGCGGACGCCTACCGGCCTAACACATGGCCCTATCGCGACTATGTGATCCGCTCCTTCAACGAGGACAAGCCATATGATCAATTCGTTCGCGAGCAGCTCGCGGGTGATGAGATCAATCCTGAGGATCCGGATACGCTGGTGGGCACCGGTTTCCTCCGCCTCGGCATTTATGAATGGAACCAAGCGGACGCCGAATTGCAGCGCGACATCATGGTGAAGGAATTTGCCGGACTAACAGGAGAAGTGTTTCTCGGTCTCAGCATCGGCTGCGCGGAGTGCCATGATCACAAGTTCGACCCCATCCTCCAGCGCGATTACTATCGGATGAAATCCTTCTTCGAGCCGATGCAATGGCGGGACGACCTTCCGCTTGCGAAGAAGGATGAAATCGACGCCCACGCCACCGCCATGGCCGCATGGGAGGCCGAATCCGCCGCTGCCCGAACCGCTTGGGAGCAGGAAAAACAGGCGACCGTCGAAGAGGGAACCCGCAAGGCACTCGCGTATTTCCCGCCTGCCGTGCAGGCCATGAAACAAAAACCCGCGGGGCAACTCACCCCGTATGAGAAACAGGTCATCTATCTGGTAGACCGGCGCATCAAGGTGGAAGTCGGGCGGGCTGTTGAGACCTTCAAACCGAAATCCGCCACCTGGGCTGCCTACAAACCCTTTGAAGCGAACATGCCCAAACCATTGCCGCGCGCGTTTGCCGCGACCGACGTAGGCCTTTCGGCGCCTCCCACGAAGATGAAGAGCCGCCGCGGCGATTCCATCGTCGAGCCGGGTTTCCTCACCATCCTCGCGCCGGGCGATTTGAAAGCAGAACCCCTGGCAGAAAAGAACTCCACCGGCCGTCGCACCGCGCTGGCGAATTGGATCACCGATCCATCCAATCCGCTCTCCACCCGCGTTATCGTCAACCGGGTCTGGCAATATCATTTCGGCCGCGGCCTGTCGGGAAATGCCAGCGACTTCGGAAAACTCGGTGAGCCGCCGTCACACCCGGAACTGTTGGACTGGCTGACGGCTGGATTCATTGAAAACAACTGGAGCTTCAAGTGGCTGCACCGCCAGATCCTCAATACTTCAACCTATCGGCAATCCTCACTGGTGAAAGCGACCCCGCGGGCCAACGAGGTCGATCCACAAAACCGCCTGCTCTGGCGGGCGAACCCGCAGCGGCTCGACGCGGAGCAACTGCGCGACACTCTGTTAGCCCTATCCGGCGAACTGATGGATCTAACGGGTGGGCCGTCCGAAGACGGAAACAAGCCAGTGCCTTCGATTTTCGTGAAAAAGCAGCGGAATTCCCCGGACGAACTGCTCTCGCGTTTCGATGCTCCAGCCGGTTTCCAGAGCGTCGCCAAACGTGATGCCACCAACACCGCGCTTCAGAGCCTGCTGATGGTGAACGGCGAGTGGCCGATGCAACGCGCCCGCGGAATGGCCGCAGAGCTTCTCTCGAAAAATCCCTCTGCCAGTCGTGAAGAACTCGCGGCCAGCGCGATTGCCAAAATCCTTGGACGTCCCGCGCGTGAAGAGGAGCGTATTAGTGGTGCGGGTTTTCTGTCAGATGACGAGAAGATCATCGCAGAATCGATGCCGAAGGAAGCCGCTCCCGTCGAGTCATCGCCGCCATTGGTGGACGGCACCCGGTGGTTTCCCGGTCTCGCCACAGCAGGTGAAAGGACGCTTTCTTTCCAACCCGGCAGTGACCACGAAAAAATCGCAGCACAAGTTTCACCCGTGGAAGAGCAGGCGTTTTCCATCGAGGCCGTTGTCTGGCTTGACTCGCTCTATCAGGATTCGTCAGTGAGGACCATCGCCTCGCGGTGGAATGGAAAACAAACCACCCCCGGCTGGTCACTCGGCGTCACCGGCCGCAGTTCCAAGTTTTCCGCCGGTCAGCTCGTCATGCAACTCGTGGGTCGTGATTTCCAGGATTCACTCGTTCTTGAAGTCGTCGAATCCGGTTTGCAGGTTCCGGTTAGAAAACCGTTCTATATCGCCGCCGTTCTTTCTTCTGACACGCTGCCCGGCCAGACTTTCGGCGGCAATATCCGGTTTTACACCAAGGATCTGTCAGATCCGTCCGCAGTGTTGAAGGAAACACGCATCGCCCATGCCATCGGCGACGGCTACGTGAATCCGGACCGCTCCTTGCTTGTAGGAGGACGTGATGCCCAAGTAGGACATGTTTGGAGCGGCGGTATTCATCGAATGGTAATCCGCAATGGTTTCATCACGCCCGAGTCGATCCTCTCCGGGCCTGTGATGCGACAGTCTGGCGACACCATCAGCCTCGATGGGAATGCGCTCGCCGGTGCTGAGAGCTCGCAGTTCAAATGGATCGCCCCGCAGCGTTCCTCGTCTGTTGGAAACACCGCGCAACTCGAAGCCCTCGCCGACCTCTTCCACGTCCTGATCAATTCCAACGAATTCCTCTATCAGCCATGAATCCTCTCCCGCATCACGAGATCCTCACCAGCCGCCGCGATTTCCTGAAACGCGGTGGTGCCGGCTTCGGCGCGCTTGCCCTTGCGTCCATCCTCGGGAATTCCAAGGTGCTCGGCAACTCGGGCAGCATCATCAATCCGCTCGAACCGCGCATGCCGCACCTGCCCGGCACCGCCAAGCGCGTGATCTTCCTTTTCATGGAAGGCGGACCGAGCCATCTCGATCTTTGCGACCCGAAACCGCTGCTTAACAAACTCGCCGGCAAACCACTGCCCGAAAGTTTCGGCAGCGTCATCACGGCCATGGGCGAGGCCGGTTCTCCGTTGTTAGGCACGAACCGGACTTTCAAACAACACGGCGAGGGTGGCCAGTGGTTTTCTGACTGGATCCCACACATGGCGGAACTCGCCGACGAGTGGACGGTGATCAAATCCTGCGTCGCCGACGGCATCAACCACGCTGGTGGCGTCTGCCAGATGAACACCGGCTCGATCATCGGCGGTCGTCCTTCGTTGGGATCATGGGTCAGTTACGGCCTCGGCTCGGAGAACCAGAACATGCCTGCTTTTGTCGTGCTTAAAGACAGCGATGCGCAGGTCGTCAATGGCGTGCGCAATTGGGGCAGCGGATTCATGCCGGCTGTCTATCAGGGTACACTTTTGGACGAAGGTCCGCAGCCGTTCGCCAATCTCAATCCCGCCAAAGGCATGACGCCAGAGCGGCAAAAGGCAAACCTCGACCTGCTCGCGAAGCTCAATCAGAAACACCAGCAGGGTCGCGAGGAGAACACTGAACTCGACGCGCGCATCCGCAGCATGGAACTCGCGTTTCGCATGCAGGCCACCGCTCCCGAAGCCGTGGATCTCCGTGGCGAGTCCGAGGCCACGAAAAAACTCTACGGCATGGACGAGGCGCACACCGAGAACTTCGGCCGCATGTGCCTGCTCTCGCGCCGGCTTGTCGAGCGCGGCGTCCGCTTCGTCCAGCTCTATCATGGCGCTGGCAGCAAGTGGGACTCACATGACAAGATCGAGGAAAACCACAGCCGCCTTTGCGCGGAAATGGACAAACCCGTCGCCGGACTGATCCGCGATCTGAAATCGCGCGGGCTGCTGGAAGACACGCTCGTCATCTGGGGCGGCGAATTCGGCCGCACACCGATGTCGGAAAAGGGCAATGGCCGCGATCACAACCCCACCGGCTTCTCCATGATGTGGGCTGGCGGCGGCGTCAAAGGCGGCCAGTCCATCGGCCGCACGGACGAACTCGGCCTGCGCGCCATCGAGGACAAGCTGCACGTCCACGACCTCCACGCCACCATCATGCATTTGCTGGGCGTCGACCACACAAAACTGATCTATCAGGACAAGGGCCGGCCCGAACGCATCGATCAGAACGAAGGCCATGTCTTCGAAAAAATCCTTGGATGATTCACGCTCCTTGAACTCACTTGATGCGACATCTCCTCATCACATTGCTCCTCCCTCTATCCGCTCACGCCGCGACCATTTCCACCGTGGCCGGGACCGGAAAAGCCGGATACAGCGGCGACAGGAAATCCGCCTTGACTGCCGAGCTCAACCAGCCGTTCGGCCTTACCGTCGCTTCTAACGGAGATCTTGTCTTCTGTGACACGAACAACCACGTCATCCGCCGGATTTCAAAACGTGATGGGACCATCCAAACCCTCATTGGTTCTGGGAAGAAAGGTCCCGCCCTCGACGGCGCTTCTTCAAATCAGGCGGAGCTGAACGAACCCTACGAAGTCATATTCGATCCAAACGGCGATCTTTATTGGGTTGAGCGAATGAACCACGTGGTCCGGCGGGTCAACCATCTAACCGGTGTAACCACCACCGTTGCCGGAAATGGCAAGGAAGGTTTTTCCGGTGATGGCGGGCCAGGCAACGAGGCCTCAATGAACCAGCCGCACTCCATCGCTTTTGATCGTGAGGCAAAAAACCTCTTCATCTGCGACATAAAGAACCATCGCATCCGTCGTGTCGATCTGGCTACGGGCGTCATCGACACCTGGTGTGGCACCGGTAAGGCGGACGAAACTCCCGACGGCGCGGCGATCAGCTCGAAGACGCCTTTGAAAGGCCCGCGCGCGCTGGCTCTCGCGCCGGACGGCGATTTGTGGCTCGCCCTGCGTGAGGGCAACGCCGTCTATCGGATCGACATGAAGGCAGCCACGCTCCATCACATCGCCGGCACGGGAAAACCCGGCTTCACCGGTAATGGCGGACCTGCCAAGGAGGCCACCATCGCTGGCCCCAAAGGAATCGCAGTTTCTCCCGATGGCAAAATGATCTATCTGGCGGACACCGAAACACACACGGTTCGTGCGGTTGATCTCACGAAAAATCCGCCGGTTCTGCGACTCATCGCCGGTGACGGTACGAGAGGCGACGGCCCGGATTCTCCTGATCCCCTGAAATGCCGGATGGCGCGTCTGCACGGCGTCGCCATCGATTCGAAAACCGGAGCCCTCTACATCGGCGACAGCGAGACCCACAAAATCCGCGTTGTCCGTTAGTAACGCGATAGAGGATGGGCGGCAGCTGCGGATTGAATGAATCGCAGCCGCCACCCGGGAAACGAATTACTTCTTCTCGGTTTTTTCACCGGCAGCCACCCAGCCGGAAATGCCGGCGGAAAGGTGCTTCACATTGGTGTAGCCGAGTGCTTTGGCGGCTTTGGCGGCCTTGGTGTAAGCTCCGCAGGTCGGGCTGCCGCAATAGGCCACAACGAGGGCAGCCTTGTCGCTTGGCAGTTTCGCAGCGAGGTCCTTGGTCTCCGCAAAGTCAATGGCGGTCGGCACGTGGGCCTTGGCGTAGGATTCGGAGCCATTGACGTCGATCACCGTGACTTTTTTCTCGGCGATCGCTGTCTTGAGATCGGGGATGCTGATGTCCGGAAACTCACCGGCGAATGCTGGCACGGCGAGGACGGCTGCGGCGAGGAATGCGAATAGTTTTTTCATGATGTGGTTCGTTTGTTTTGGTTTGGGGAAATCCGGAACTGTCCGGAATGGTTGAACGGCGACGATCCTTCGCAGGAAACGTTTCCAGCATCTGAGATACATCCATCGGGCAAATATTCCAAAGAATTTTACCCTGTGGCTGAAATGTCACGTCTCCAGCGGTGGCAGCGAGGGACGCCGCGGATCACCCGGACGATCGGGAAATTTCAGCAATTCCCAATTTGCAGGAGGACTCCCGAAATCCGGAACCGCCAGCATCACGCCATTTTGCATCGCCGAGTCATGAGCGACCAATCCCGGCGCGCACCACGCGGCGGAATTCCAAATGTGACATGGTGGCAGCGCGTCCTCCAGGCAGGCGCGGACAAAGTCATCCACCAGGAAATGATGCGAGCCGCTGTGGCCGTTAGGGAGACCGCGGAATTCTTCCGGCAGCCTCCCGACATCGTGGGCCGGAGCGAGGCCGAGATGGCGTTGCTTGTCTTCCGGATGATCTGGGTGTGCAGGTTCGAAATAAGGGCCATCGACCCAGTCTGCTAGATCGCGCATCAGGTTGTCACCGTGTTCCCAGTCACGTCCGCCTTCGCTGCCACTGCGGCCGATGAGGGTGGTGGAAACAATGTTTTCCTCAAAGCATGCGTCCGTGCAGTAGAACGACGGCATCATCACCTCACGTCCGTTAGGGGCGAACCAGCCGATGCGCCGGAACTCGCCGATGCGCAGGGTGCCGCCGTCGCTGGTCCGGGCAATGGTCACTTCGTTGCTGAACGGATTGTCCCAGGGATTGTTCCCCGCACCATATCCGCTGTTAGTTTCCTGGTCGCGAAAACCGTGAGCGGAGACATGAGTGACGCGGGCACCCGTGATGGAGAGCGGCATGCTGAAGGAGTGAGTCGCGTAGTGCATCGGCGGAATCGCAGCGAAGCGTCGCCATTCCGGCCCGGCGGTGAGCTGGAAATGCGGACCCCATGTCGCCATGTCGTGGATGTACTGCGCGTCCGCATGGACGAATTTCCCCCAACGTCCGGTAGCGAATTCTTCGCGGCAATACACGATCTCCGGATAGTAATAACTCGTTTCGCCGGTCATGCAGACGCGGCGGGTGCGGCCGGAGGTTTCGACAAGTGCCGCCAGTTCATCCAAAGTGATAGCTGCTGGAACCGCCATGTACACATGACAACCGGCCTCCATCGCTTGTTGGGCCAGCGGCGCGTGGGTATGCCTCGGCGTGAAAATGGCGACCGCATCCACGCCGAGTGCGAGCAGTTCCTCCAACGTGCCGGCGGAACCTGCTAGATTGAAGGCTTCGACGAGCGAATCGGCACGGGATTTCTCCAGATCGGCGACGTGGATTTGCGCGATGCCGGGGTGAGCGTTGAAAATGTGCAGGAAGTGGTCGCTGAGAAATGCGCCCGCGCCGAGGATACCGAGATGGATGGGTTTCATGATGAGTTGGAAGTGTTGGATCGTTAGGAAAGATGATCGTAGGGTTTCCATCTGGAATCCTCGGGCACGGCGGATTGCCCTGGCGAAGTGGAAGACGAGTGCCAACCCGCAGCTCCGGGCGGCAAGGTGGCCCGGAGCTTTTCGACATCGGCGTAAGTGAGCAACGCGGCTGGGGGATTTTCCTTCATGGACTCGCGAAGGCTCGCGATGGTGCGGCCAATGCTGGAGAGGATGGCTTCATTGATGGCGTGGCCATGCTCGGCCGTCGCTTCCGCGGCGTCGTCGCCGAGCGCAAGCCGTCCGCCGGAGCCGGGTTCGTGGCGACGATTGATCAGTGATAGATCGACAAGGTCTGGCCGGATGGCAAGAAGCTGGGACAATTCATAACAGCCCGCGTGATCGCCGGTGTAGAGTCCTTCGACCCATTCGGGATCGGTTTTCACAAACACCGTGACGCCGGTGGCTGCGGAAAAGGCGGCGGCGGCGAGGCGGAGATCGTTCTGACTGCCGCCGGAGTGACCGCTGATGACGACGACGGCGCGGAAACCGGTATTGGCAAAAGCTCGGAGTTGATAGAGAAACAAAGTCACCATCACCTGCGGCGGTAGCGCGGCGAGGAAGGGGTTTTCATTGCCTACGACTTCGGCGAGCCACGGGGCGTGGAAACCGCATTCATGGATGTGATAGCCCTGCGAAGGTGCGACGATGCCGCCGAAACGGCGTGCGGCTTCGTCACAATAATAGTCTGCTTTTAACAGGTCGAGCCCGAGCGCGGCAACGTGGCCGTGGGGTTCGACCAGACCAATCGGCAGATAGACGACCGGGCAGGCATCAAGCCGGGCGCGGAAGTCATCGGGGCGGAGTTCGGCCCAGCGGACGTGAGATTCAGACATGGCTTAGTTTGAAAGTGCTGGAGCTGACCCCATGACTTTGGCTCGATAGAAATTCCGGATCCAGTGGTGATGACGCCAGAGTTGGTCAGAAGCTTCGTCGGAGAGCGGAGTTTCGAGGGCAGCGCTGACGTTTTCCTCGGCGAAACGGCGGATGTTCATCGAGGTGAGCGCGGCGGTGACGTTCGGGTCCTTGAGCACGAACTTGAGCGCGAGGGCGGCGAGGCTGGAAGCGTGTTGCGGGATGAATTCGCGCAGTTCCTCAACCCGCCGGATATACTCGGAGCGTGGGCCGGCATCGAAGTATCGCGCCCGGAAATCACCGTCGCCAAATTCGCTCTCGGGTGTTAGGAAACCGGTGAGGCCGCCTTCATCAAGCACGCAGCGGGCGAGAACGGCGACCTTGTTTTCTGCGCAGAGCGGTGCGAGGCAATCAAGCGCAGTGGGATCGAAAATGTTGAGGATGGTCTGCACGCTGTCGATCCGTCCTGATAGCACCAGCGGCAGGGCGATGTCATGGCGTTGGTCAGGCAGCGAGACGCCGATGGCACGAATTTTTCCGGAAGCTTTCAGCGCTTCGAGTTCGTCGAGCCAATAACCTTCGATGCCCCAGTTTGGCCAATAGAGATGGAGCTGGAAAAGATCGAGCGTATCGACGCCGAGAATCCTTAGTGAATCATCGGCTTCCTTCGTAATGTGGCCGGGTGGAAAACATTCAGTGATCGGAATGGTGGGCGAACCCCAAGCCAACACGGGACCGATGTGCTCGGCCTTGGTGGCGATGAAAGGGCGCGGGCCGCTCCATGCGCGCAAGGCCTCGGCGACGATTTCATCAGCCTCGCCGTAGTGGCGCGCGGTGTCGAGGAAGTTAACACCCTGACCCCAACAGTAGTGGAGTGAGTCGATGGCCTCGGTGCGGTCGAACGCGCCGAAGACGCCTTTGAGTCCGAAGGTGCCGTAACACAGGCGTGAAACCGGATCGCCGAGGGAGGGGAAGGGATTGGTTAGCATGAGAATTGATAGATGATCAGAATTCGTCGTAAGCGATCTGATTGGCGGGGACACCAAGGTCAGTTAGGACTTTGACGCAGGCTTTGATCATCATGGGCGGACCGCAGAGATAGTATTCGACCGCTGTGGGGTTGGTGTGATCGCGCAGGTGTTTTTCGAGCACGACTTCGTGGATAAAACCGGCATGACCCGTCCAGGCATCTTCGGGGAGTGGGGAACTCAGAGCGAGGTGAAAGGCGAAGTTCGGATGTTTCGCAGCGAGCGAGGCAAAATAGTCCTCATAAAAGATTTCCTGCTTTGATCGCGCTCCATACCAGAACGAAACGCGGCGGGCGGTGTGCTCGGTTTCAAACAGATGGGAAAGGTGGGCTCGAAGCGGTGCCATGCCCGCGCCGCCGCCGATGTAGACCATTTCCTTTTGCGTCGGTTTGATGTGGAAATCACCGAACGGGCCGATAGCGGTGACTGCGTCGCCCGGCTTGAGATTAAAGACATAACTTGATCCTGCACCCGGCGGGCAGTCCTGTCCGGGCGGTGGGGTGGCGATGCGGACATTGAAGCGCAGCGTACGTTCCGTGTGCTGGTTGCTGGCCAGTGAGTAGTTGTTACGCCGGTCGCTTTCAGGGTTGCGGGCAATGAGATCAAAGACGTGTTGGTTTTCCCAAACCGTGGCGTAGGGCTCGGGGATGTCAAAACCGCGGAAGTGGATTTCTCCGTAGGCGGGAATGTCGAGCTGGAGGTAGTC
>JANODE010000130.1:0-21818 GCA_031412525.1 Akkermansiaceae bacterium
GATGCCCGCATCGAGCGTGCCGATCCCGACCGCAAGCCGATCCCGAAGGTGGATCTCCGTTCGATGCTCCGCCCGCTTGGTCCGGTCGCCGTTTTCTGCGCTGCAATGGACCCGCGCAAAAGGTCTGAAATGGTATGATCTACCCGGAAGCACTTGGAATCACTAGGGTTCCGAGGATCAGCACTGAGGCGCTGGCTAAAACTCTGAAACGGTGTTCCGGAAACCGTGAAATGGGTCACGCCTCACGGAAGGCTGCGGCCGCATTTGCGCTGGAGGCAGCCAGGGCGGACTCCGCAACTGCCGCGGCACGGCCATGGTCAAGCGTCGGGATGGCACGCAGGAGACGAGCTTCCAGATCGGCGAGCGAGGTGGACTCTGCGACGATCGCGGCAAGCGGTTCGAGGGTGAGTGCCATCGCGGCAGCAAAAGGGTCGGAGGCACCGGCTGCGATCGCGTCTGTGGCACGGCCGGCGTCGAGTGCCTGGCTGACGATCTGGCCGGGTGTTGGCGCTGCCAAGGCCGTGATCCGGCCGGGTGCTGGCGGAGGCGTGGCCAGTGGTGGAGCTGGTGCTTCGCGCTGCAGCGGAAGTGCCAGGCGTTTGGCGTAGGAATCGACGGCATCATCGGTGAGATCGATGCCGCACTCGTGGAGCGCTTTGATCACCTCGGAGATTGTCTTCAGATCCTCGGCATCGTCGCCACCCCAGGCGACGCGGGGAGCTTCGACAGTCCAGCCGTTAATTTGGCACAAAGGGGTAATGATCTGCGATCGCACCGTGAAGGCGAGCATGATCGCGTCGAACTGCCGGATGTCGCTCCGCACGTTCTCCTGGGCGGCGGCCTGGCCATCACCGGAGATTCCGGCGGCTTTGCCTTCGGCGCTGTCCTGGCCCACGATCACCAACGAGATCTGGCTGTGCGCGTAGCTGGAAAATTGCTTGAACGCATCCCCGCCCTGGCTCGTGTTCGCCTGGTGGATTTTCACGCTCGCGTCATCCGGCACCGCGATGCCGAAAAGCCGCGTTGCTGCGGAAAACGCCCGCTCCAGCAAGACCCGGCTCTCATCATCGTTCTTATCGTAAGTCCCCTCCAGGAACGGCGCTCCGAACCTCTCCAGAAACCGAGCCCACCAATCGCGGTTCTGCGTCGCGAAGAGCCACCAGAAAAGAATCGATCGCATCGGCCCGCCCCAGGTGTCAGGGCAGCTCGTCAGCAGATGCCCGCGGTGGATCACATACCGCATCGCATCCGGCGCGTGAGTCGTGCCCAGCATGGCGCCATCTTCCCCCACGTCCTTGATGCGCAGCGTGCCGGTGGTGAAATCCAACAGATGATAGGGAACCGGGATCAGATCCGCGAATTCAAACCGCCACTCCGGTCGGATGCTCGGCTTGTAAACTTTCTGCAAAACCGACACCGGCAACAGCGTCGAATCCAGCAAATGCACCATCGCCGTCATCCATCCCGGTAAGCTTTCCAAATGCCCGCCGATCTGCTTCGCCATTCCTGACTCCAGCGCGTCTTCAGGATTGTTAGCCGGGAAACCCTGCGTCTCACTCAGCACCGCCAGCTTCCGCTTGCCGAATTCCGTTAGCGTGTGCGTGTGGCCGCTCACGATGTCCCTCGCCAGCGAGAAGAAATCAGCCATGTCTCCCGCCTCTGCAGATCGCAGGACGCTTGACACGCGTGCTGCATCCATCTCCTGCGCGATCGCCGGCGGCTCGTGGCGGTGCCCGCGCAGCGCGCCCCGGCTGGCTTGTCGATTGCGGCGGAAAAGTAAGTCCAGAATGTTCATGCGCTGAGTCGTCTTGTGTTAGGTTGCTTGAATGATCCTTTGAGGCCCTCCCGCGGCTTCTTGCCTTGAGTGCCTCCCACGGCCACCCCCTTGATGCCCTCCGTGTTGTTAGTCCGCGATTGCAGTCCCCAGTAAGCCAGCTTTCCGGAGTCGAAAACCTCGCCGTGCTCGCCGCCCGGTCCCAGATCCGTTACAAAGCGGCCGCTGTCTCGCTTCACCAGGCGCAGATCCAGCTCGATCCACGCGCCCGACGGTAGCAAAATGAAGCCATCCTCCATCGCCGCGGAATACATGTTCCCCAGCAGCGTTTTCGAGTCCATTTCCTCGTTTCGAAACTTCAGCTTTTGATTCCCGGAAATGAGTTCCACCGCGCAGCGCTTGCGGATGAACGTCTTCATGTCCGCCGCATAGTATTTTTCCGAGCTGGCATCGATGACCAGGCGCCGCGGCTTCATCTTCCGCGCCTCGATGTCATCCATCACCGCGGAAATCACCTGCCGTGCCACTTCCGGCTCCGCCGTTTTCCAGGTGATCACTAGCCTCGACATGTTGATCCTGCCGACTTGCTGCATCACCGTGATGCCGGAAGGGTTAGACTTGCCTTTCTCTGTCGTGGCCACGTCATAGCCCAGGGCGAGCGGCCCTTCCGTCAGGAGGTCCGCCCATTCGCTGGAAATGGCTTCGCGTGGGGTCATATAATTTCAGCCGCGAAAAACCCACCAATCATTGCATGGGCGCCATCGTGAATGCTTCGGTTTTCGCCAGAACCAGCGAGCACGACCACAGGAGCCAGACGGCTGCTTCCACTGATAGTAAAACGAGCCTGGATAGAAGGGCTGCAAAAACATCCACTTCATCCACTTCGGCCAGCGGTAAATAAAGTCTGAGATCGCGTCTCCGAAGAAACTTCGGCGCATCAAGCTGAAGCAGATGCAGGTGACTAAAAGGAAGCACAAAATCAACCTGATAGGAGCAAGTATGTATTTGCAAAGTGTCATGGTTCATCTTCGTTTTTGAACAGCACTCGAAGGCAGTTCCCCCAGCTTCCCCAAGCCAACGCCAGTTCGTATCCGTGCAGCGTGTCGAACCGCGGATCCGGACAACGCATGGCCGAGAGCGTCAGTGCAGGCAGGATTTCGAAATCGCCCGGTGTGGAAAATGGAACGAGGAAAATGCTCATACCGCTGCCTCCAATAAATCAGTGATGTGGATCCCGGTGCCCTCGCTCATGCCGGCGGCCTGAGCGTGATAGATCGCCGTGGTGCTGAGCGCGGAAGTGCCGCCCTTGATGAAGGCGCAGCCGTAGTTCCGGTCCCAGGCCTGCTTGTCCACTGAGTTTGCGCGGTGCTCTTCCGGAGTGAGCGGCTGGCGCGTCTTGAGGTCGTAGAGCGGAATGCCGGCGGCGTGCGCGTCCCAGGCATCCACGCGGTGCACCAGGATGCCCGCGCGCGAGGTGTAGTAGTTTCCCCGCGGATTCACCTTGAACTGCCCTTCCAGCTCCGGTGGCGGTGCTAGCAGCTCATAGGAATAGTGCGCATCGTCCGGCGGCGGAGTCGTGGCCATCCGCACCCGGTAATTCTGCGAGCTGGAAACGATCGGCTCCATGGCTTCGAACAGATCGCGGAAATCCGGCATGCGGCCCACCTCGTCCAGGACCACGTGACCGGTCCAGCCCACTGCAGTGTTAGGATTCGGCGCCACGACCATCGATCGCGAGTAAGTCGAGTTCGAGTGCCAGATTTTGGTTTCCAGCTTCTGGTGTTCGAAGAGATCGGCGATCGCATCCACGTCGAGCAGCTCGCCGTTGTCGTCGTCCGCGTCGCTTGTTAGCTTGAAGCCTCCTGCCGCGGACAGCCGGCGTAGCTCCTCCGTCACCTTTCGCCACACCTCGGCCTCCTTCAGGATGTTTTCCGTGCCCAGCCGCAGCGCGGCCGAGGCGAAGATCACGGTGCAGATGGCCTCCATCATCCAATCGAGCCCGGTGATGCCCAGCGAGTAGGACTTGCCACCCTGCCGGCGCACGATCCACGCCAGTAAGCCCGCCGGATGACGGAATGACTCCTGGAAATACGGCCGCAGTTTTACCAACGGTTCAGGATCCATGCTTCACCTTCCTTTCCGGAGCCAGCGGCGCTGGATTTCGGTGACCGCATTTGCCGCATCGGTGGTATTCCTCCTCCGCCGGCTGGATCACTGAAAGGGTGTAGTCACATTTGTCGCACCGAATTGCGAAGCCATTCAAATACTGACCCTCGATGTGATCATTGATCCAAACCGCGTGATTTCTAACAGCGATGTCCATCCCTGCCACGAATCCCTCGCGCCGCGCCTTGTTCGCTTCTTTCCAAGCCTGCCGCACAAATAAGGTGGCAATGAAACCAGCGATGGTCAGGCCTCCCATCACACCCAGCAGATAGATCGCCCAGTTCACGCATCCTCCTTCCTCACCTTGCCGAACATCATCTCGCGCAGCTCCGCCATCTTGATCTGTTGGGACTTGCCGGAATTCATGATCGCCATCGCCTCCGGCCGCTTTGCGAATTCCAAAAACTTCGCCACCGTCTGCAGCTCGAATTTTTGCTGATCCAGATCCAGCTGCCTGTCCTTTTGTTTCACCTTCCGCTTGTCGAGCTCCAGCTTGCCTTTTGCCGCGGCGGATTTCTGCAGCGAGGAGACGGCCTTGGCCATCGCGATGAGGCCCTCGTTAGGATCGCGCTCCGCATCATCACTGCCGCCGGTCACCACCAGGTTCCCGGCCTGCTCCAGCGCTTCCAGGATCTGGCCGGCGAGGATCGATGCGGCGCCGTCCGCGATGCTGCCGCCGGAGTTCGCCAGCTCGTGCGCGAAGCTGGAAAGCGTCTTGAGGTTTTCCACGCGGTCCTTGCGGTCGCGCCATTCCTTCCAGCCGCCGAGCTTCCACTCGGATAGATTTTGTGCGGACGCCGGCACTCCTTCGAAGTCCCGCTCCCACACCTGGATCGCTTCCGGCCTCGTGTTCAGCCAACGCAGGATGAGCGTGGAAGTTTCACCATTCAGCAGCCGCACGTTCACCTCCTCACGGAGTGTGTGCGGCAGTCTGGCGATTTTTCCGGTGCGCGTGGCCATCAGTTGGAGTCGATTTTTGCCCGATAGAACCGCGCGCCCGGCGACGGCCGATCCGTCCAGTTCGTTAGATCCTCGGAGAACTCCAGCGTCACTTTCGGCGGCGGCTGGATCCAGATCGTCAGTGGTGGGGAGGCATCCGAGACGCCATCCGCGTTGCGGGAGATCAGGACGAGAGTGGAATTCTCACCACTTGGCAGACCGACCAGCGCCGAGTTCGTCGTCACCGTCGCCACCGCATCGATGCCGCGGAAAACCGTCGTGGAAATCACCATCTCTGCCGGATCCGCCGGTTCCCACGCGATAGGCACCAACGCCGCCGGCACCGGGGTGACGAGGAGAATAAAAGCAAGGCCGATGGCGTGGAGGTTCATGGGGGACGTGCCTCAGTCAGATTTTGTTGGAGCCTCCTTGCAGACGGTCGAGCGAGCGCAGGCGGCGGACGCCTAGCAGCCTGTCCGTGCCGGTGGTGGCGATGTTCACCTCGTTGTTCTGGTTGCCGCCGAGGTGATAGATGAGCCCGCGCTGCGGGTGATAGTGATCGAGGAAGGCCACATGGCCCTGCCAGCTATTGCGAGACACCCGCCAGAAAATCACCACGTCCCCCTTGCGGGCGAACTGCAGCGGGATCACTTCGCCGACGTCCAGCCACGAGCGCGCGTTCAGCTTGCCGGTGGATTCATAACCCGCCTCCGCCGCGCAGAAATTCACGAAGGCGGAGCACCAGGCCGTTTCGTCATCGTTGATCCAGCTCGCGAACTGGCGCAGCCAGCGGACAATGAGCGGATTGTTTTTCACGCCGGGGATCTCCTTCGTGCCGAGGTATTGTTTCGCCACATCGTAGGGCAGATTCCAGTGCGCCGGCTCCGGCGCCGGCAGTGGCTTGGCCGTGGGCTGGTTCTGGTCCTGCCAGGCGATGGCCGCCGCCTTGGACAGCGGGCCGAATTCGCCGTCCAGCTCGCCATGATAGAGATTGAGCTTCACCAGCTGCCGCTGGGCGGCCAGGGCGCGGAGGTATTCCTCATGGGCGGGGCGGCTTTGGAAAAGCAGCGGTGCCTCATTGGTTTGCTTCTGCCAGGTGATGGCAGCGGCCTGTGAGATCCGCCCCCAGATGCCATCGATCTTCCCACGATAGAAGCCGAGGCCGGAGAGGTAGGTTTGCGCCAGTGCGCTTTCAAGTTGGAGGGTGTTCATGGAAATTTTCCGTCCGGACGTTCGCAATCATTTTCCGGGAGATCATCCGGACTCAGCTTGCCCGGATTCCAAAAGGCATCCCACGAGGCGATCACGCATTCGCGCAGCAGCCAGAAGATGAGGATGATCCAGGACATGTTTTGATAGGGAGTGACCGGTGCCCTGGGCGGGGAGGACGAGATCCGCTCAAGGCACCGGTGTTTTCCGTTAGGAAAGGGGGTTACTTGCCGGAGTGCAGATCCACCCAGCCGGTCTGGTGGCCTTTGCCGTCGTAGATCGGGATTTCCACGCCACCGCCCAGGCCATTGCCGGTGGTGTTCAGGTTGGCCCTGGCTCCGGTGTCCGGATCCACGTAGTAGCCGGAAATCTTGATGCCCTCGGGGAGCTTGCACGAACTCAAAGCCCCGGCCATGAGGGCGATGCCCACCGCCAGCAGGAAAGTGACCGGGTGCATCTTCAGCCCGCCGCTCGGAGGAAAGCTGCCGTTTTTCTGCCCGTCATCGAGCTGGTCTCCCAGCGCGATCGCCGAGTGACCGATGGCCAGTGCCAGCGGCGGCAGCGTGGCCACGAAGGCGGCCCACCCTTCCGGGAGAATTTTGAGAAAGCCGGTGAGATCAAGTCCGCCGATGACGGTGAGGATGCCGAGCAGGGCGGCGAGGATGTGGATGAAGCGTTTCATTCTGATAGGTTGCTAGGGTTCGGTTTCCAGTTTTCGGGAATGGCGTTGCCGCCGGAAATTTCTATTCGCCCCGCTCATGGGCGAGGATGCCGGCGGCGGTGGCCTTATAGGCTTTCGTCCTGCCGCCCATCGGATCGTGCTCGCCTTTCAGGTGGCCCAGCGCCTCGCAGAAAATCAGGGCCTTTTCCGTCTCCTCCTCGGTGCAGCCGAATTCCCGCTTGAGGTGGCGGGTGATGATCGCCGCGCCCTGGGCGATGGCCGGCCGCTCAGCGAGGTGGCCACGCACCGCGCGGCGGAAGTCGGGAATCAGATCTGCGTCCATGGTCTGAAACATGTTAGTCGCTTCCCTCCGCCTTGCCCTCCAGGCGGCCTAACGATCGGTTGAAGTCGCCCACGAGCTGCCCCATCGTATTTTCAAAATGCTGGAACCGCGTGTTGATCGCCCCCAGGTGCTCGCCCACACGCCGCTCGATCCGCAGCTCCATCGTTCGCATCTCATCCTCGATGTCCTTGAACTTCTTGTCCGTCGCCGCATCGTTGGCGGCGGCCTGCGGAGACGCGGATTTCAGCGATCGGAACCCGTTAAAGGCACCCAGTGCCTGATTCACGAAAATCGAAAGCGCCATAATTCCGATGAGCAACGGTGTCGCCTGAGCGATCGTGCTGGCGGCATCGGCTGCAGCGGGCGCAGCCTGGGCGAGGTAAAGAGCGGCAAGGGGTGACATGCTTCCGCCAACCTGCCCGGCACAAAAAAACCGTGCCACCCGCAGTGGCACGGGTGGCACGGCGGGTGGCCGTCTATGAAATTGACAGCGAGTGGGCGAACCGGTTTTCTTTTCTTATGTCTAACTCTTCCGCCATTGCCCTCCAGCTGAACCCCGCAGAATATGAAATCGTTAGCCGGCAAGATGCCGCCACGAAGGATGACGGGGGCTATCAGCGCCTGATGGTGACACTTCAGGAGATCACGGATGAGACAACTTTGGTGATGGTCTTGCCACGACACTTAATTCCGAGATTGCAACGCTACGCATTCACGTATGGCCAAGGAGGATGGGAAGACCGCATCACCGGCATTTTCAGCCGCCATCTGGGCTATGACCTAGATCGCGAGATTCCCTGATAATTGTCTTGTACGTTAGAAGAAAGGTCGTCACGAAGTGCTCCGTACGAAATTACGGAGCCATGAACATCACTCAAAAAACAAAGGTCAGCCTCTATCACGGGGATTGTGTCGCAGGGATGAAAAACCACGTGGCGCCGGAGTCCGTGGACATCATTGTCACTTCCCCTCCTTACAATCTCGGCATCCGCTACAACTCTTATGCGGACCTGAAGGATTGGAATGAGTATTTCGATTGGACCGCGGAATGGGCAAAGGAGGCGCACCGATGCCTCCGGCCGGACGGTTCGCTGTTTCTCAACATTGGCGGCTCTCTTAAATCCCCTCTACTCCCTCACAAAGTGGTTGATCTCCTTACTGCGAACGGGGACTTCGTGCTGCAAAACACGATCCTCTGGGTAAAATCGATCGCCATGCCCGAGGTGGATCCGACCACCAAAGTAAAGGTGGAGAAACAGCGCGGCCACTACAAGCCCATCAATTCGGAGCGGTTCATGAATGACCTTCACGAACACGTGTTCCACCTGACGCCTAAGGGCAATACTCAGCTCGACCGCAAGGCAATCGGAGTGCCATACGCGGACAAATCCAACATCAATCGATGGGGGCACACTGGTGGCGATGACCTGAAGTGCCGCGGCAATGTCTGGTTCGTGCCTTACAAAACGATCAACCGCGCGGTCCTTGACCGGCCCCATCCCGCCACGTTTCCAGATGAACTGGTGGTGAAATGTGTGAAGCTACACGGCAAAAACGGCAGCTCAGTGGTCATGGATCCCTTCCTCGGAATTGGTCATGCCGCTTATGCGTCGATCGAATGCGGAGTGAAGGAGTTCATCGGTTTCGAACTCGATTCCGTTTATCTGGACGTGGTTCAAGAGGAGCTAACGGCACGCAAGTATCTTTTTGAAGCCCACCAAGTGGAGCACTGACTCTACTTCCGGCGCATCACCCGCAAAAGCATCCTTGCAAGTTCGATTGGAAGTGACAGGACCGCCAAGGCTAACCGAATCTGGCCAGGGTGTCTCATGGGGTTCTGGCAAGTCTCACCAGTTCGAGCCGTTCGTGCGCTCTTGCTTCCTCAATCCGCCGCGCGTCAAGTGCCCTAACCAAATCGGTCACACACCACACAAAAGCCCCGGCTATTGCTAGAATTGCGGCGATTCCGAAAAGGCCAGGTGTGGCACGGAACTTCTTTTTCATGGTTTAAAACCCTTCCACCCGCTTGGAGTCGGTTTTTTGATCCTGAGCCTTCATGTATCCATGATATTTGACAGTCGAGATGGTGAGCATTCCATCAGAAAAAAAAGCATTCAACTTCTTATCGTCGGTGATCCACACGTTTTCCGTCACCTCTTTCCATTTCGAAGCGCCACCATTAGCGGCCAGCAACTGCTGGATCTGGGTTTCCGTCAATAACGCCGCTTTCGCAGGTAACGCCGATTCGTCCATCCACGTTGGCGGGTTGGTGCAAAATTCAATTGAGTGGCAGACGCCGTTCCAGAGGATGGCCGAAACATAGATCCCGTTCTTTTGAAACCTGAGTTCGCTGGAACCATTGTGTAGCTCGGCTTTTCCGTAGCGGGTGGCGAGTTGCTCAGGATTTTCCCCGATGCGGGCGGATGCTGGCAGGGTCAGAGCGGCCAGAACAATGAGAATTTTTTTCATACGTTTGATCTAATTGATTACGGTTGGTCCGACGAGCGAATTTTCAAATGGCCAACCTTTCGTCGCAAGGCTGGGATTAATTCGCAAATTGCAAAAATCGACCTGGTGTCACCTGTTTTTGCCTGGGTGGCCAATTGCTCCATCCAATCAAGCAGACCATTCAGATCTGATTTCTCGATGATCTGAAGATACATCGCCTTGTAGTCGAGATTTCCCGTGGGGGAGAAAGATTCTTCACGCAAAACGGAGGAATCTGGTTTTGAATCATAGGGCTCTTGTCCGGTGAGCAGCCACAACATGGAAACTCCGGTTCGTTGTGCGATTTGTTGTATGACGTCATGCTTGGGAATTCTGCCTTTTTCGTAGTTCTGGTAAGTTTGCTGACTCGAAATCCCCAGAAGTTCAGCAAATTCCCCCTGAGTGCGCTGCCCTCTCAGGGATTTAAGGCGAGCTGAAAACTCCACCCCGTTGTTTTTTGTTGTTGTCATTCAATCCATTTTGTTGTTTTCCATCTGTGTCGCCGCGCAAACTGGCGGAAAACAGCAGAAAAGGGCCACTATGACAAATACCAAAACACGTAGAGCACACAGCCTGCATAAGGAAATGCTCAAAACCAAGGGCTGGAGCTATCGCTCCGTGGCACGGGAACTTGGTGTCAACTACTGCCACCTGAGCCAAGTGCTCAACGGCCATCGGGTGAGTGCCAGTCTCCTCGGGCGGATCGAAGCTTTGCCAGCGCGGGAGGTCGCTGAGGCACAATGATCACCTCATTTCTCGGCCGAAAATTTGCCTCGTTGAATGCGGTGAAGGTACAAGAAATTCCTCAAATTCGGAAAGTGCGGACCTCAAAAAGCAAGAGAGTTGTCCTAACCAGTCTTAAGAATGAGCTCCGCCTCGCAGGGCTAACTCATCGGGAAACGGCGGACCGCCTCGGGAAAAGCTTCGAGCACGTGAATCTTGTGCTGAATGGCCATAGGATCAGTGCCCGGTTGGTCGAGGAGATCAAAACCTTGATCGCGAAGGAGGTCGCCTCCGCGCAATGAGGCTGCTCATCAAGGATGCGAATCTTGCCCTCGAAACCATCGAGAGCTGCGCGCACCGGACGGAAGCCCGGCAGCATGCGATCAGCTCCGCCGAGTGGCTGGAGCAGCTCGCCCGGCAGATCCGTGAGGAGCTTGCGAAAACCCCTGCCGCGGAGGTGGGGCAATGAGCAAGATCCGCTACGAGCGCACGCTCCTCCTCACGCCGCATCCGATGCTCGAGCGCGTGGGCACCATGCTTTCCCTGGCGAATCATTTCCAGATTCGCGCCAAGAAGGCCGGCAAGAACCGCGAGGAGCACAAGGAAACCGCCGATGAACTGGAAGGCGACATGAACGCCCTCGTCGAGAGCGTGAAGGCCCAGGGCATTCTGGAGCCGATCAAGATCTGCCGCATTCCTGACGATTCCGCGAAGCTGCTAGGCCAGACCTGGTGGATCGTGGACGGCCGCAACCGCTGGAACGCCGCGAAATTCACCAAACTCCGCCATGTGCCGGTGATCCGGGTATCCACCGCGGACGCACCGGCCATCATCGCCGCCACCGTCGCCGGCCGTCGGCATTATTCCAAGGGTGCAACGGCCTATCTGGCCTGTTTGCTGAATCCGGAAGCCGTCACCCAGGGCCGTGGTGGTGATCGATCAAAGCGCACTGAGTGCGCTTTGCTTTCCCTCGACTCACTTGCCGCGAAATTCTCCGTTTCCCCCCGTCTAATGGATCAAGCCGCCGAGCTTTTCCGCCTGCTAGAAGGTAATGGCAAGCCGTTCCGTGAGGATGCGGAGGCGAACATCTGGGCCGGTTGTGGCCTCGGCGCCGTCAAGGCCGGCGTGGATAGCCTGATCAAGTCCGGCAAGGAATACACCCAGCTATCCGACGAGGAAAAGCGCCGTGCCGCCGCGTGGGTGGAACTGCAGCGCGGCCTCAAGACCATGGGCTCCACCTTCGAGAAGTGGAAAACCCTCAGCCCCGAGCAGACCGAAAAGGCCCTGCCGCTCATCCGCACCCTCATCGAGTCCGCCCCTAACGAAGTCCGCAGCGCCATGCTCGACGGTCTATCAGGGAAAAAATCCTAACAAACGACTGCCATGATCACCAATCCCCATTCCATTCCTCGCCCGGCGCCTCTGTCGGAAACGGCCACACCCGCCGGGAAGCTTCACGCTCCGCGGCCTCCCAAAGAGTCACCGCATACGAGAGGGCGTCTCTATAGCCCATGCCCGCAAATCCGTCGCGACACGTTAGAACTTCTGCTCCAAGACGCGCGAGACGATGCGCGCATAGAGCAAGACGAGCTCGGTGTGACGGGTCTTGCCAGGCTTTTTTCTTCAGCCTCCGTGCGGGTGCTTCGCACAGAAATTGCAATGCTTCTGCTCGGTTTTCCCGTTCCCAAGTCTCCCAAGCTGGCAGGCCTTCGGACTCGATGGTGGATCGAAGGGTTTCTGCGTCTTCCTCAGAAACCAGCTCGATGCACTCCTGCGCAAACGACATCGCGTACCCGGAATAATTGCCCATCCGCAATTCCAACAAGCACGCCTCCGCCTGTCGAGGACTGAGTTTCCGCTCTCTTTCCACTTCACCCTTACCATGACCCGTCAGGAAAAACTCACCTACGCCTCCCAGGCCCGCGCGCTTATGAAGCGCGATGGCGTGCGGCAGGCGGATGCCGCCCGCATGCTCGGCCTCACGCCGGTGCAGCTCACCCGCGCATTGCAGTTGGACCCTGCCGCCGCCACCACCTGCAGCGCCGCTCCGCAAGGCCGGCCGTGTGTGGTGCCTCTCACTCCTAACGACGCGATCCTACTGCGCCGTCACAAGCTCAATAACAAAAACCACTCTCTGGCCGCCGCGGTGGATGCGTTTCTGGACGATCCGGACGCCAGCGCGCCGGCCGTTCGCGCGCTTTGCGCCATCATTTCGAAATTCCACGCGGAGCGCAAGGTGGTCGTCTGGCCTTACGGCGTGCGCAAGGCCGCCGTCCTAACGGCTGACGAGAAGAGCAACCACCGCGGGCCGAAGCATGCCTTCCAGACCGCCGCGCGCTCGCGCTCCGGTGACTTCGTCCGCATCGGAGACAAGGACATCCCGCTTCTATCAGGCATGATCTACGTGTCGGACGACATGAGCCTGAACCAGCCCTATCGGTTTTGGGATTCCTCACTCGCCCGGGAAACCGTGGGCCGGCAGAGCCTGATGACGCGGGACGTGCGTTCCCTCTGCTGGCTCCAGGCGGATGCCTGCGGCCGCGAGCGGGATGCCTATCGGCTCGAAGACATCGCGGATCACATGCGCAACGTGGTGGAAACCCACGGCTTGCCACTCGCCTGGGTGGTGGAGCGCGGCCCTTGGAAAAACACTTTCATCGATGGCTTCCGCCTCGAAGACGGCAGCCGCTGGGGTGCGCTGAACGATCTTTTCCACATCCATCACGCTTTTGTTAGCACCGGGAAAACCGAGATCGAAGGCGGCTTTGGCCCGCTGCAATCCCTGCTCTCCCACAAATCCACCGACATCGGCGCGCACCGCGGCGAGTTCGAGGCCGCCACGAAACTGATGGCCAAGGCGAACAAGGGAGATCCGGAGGCGCTCCGATACTTCTGGAGCATGTCCGAGTGCATGAACGGCGTGGCCGAGGTGATGCAGGTGGACAACAACCGGCTGAAAGAGCGCCAGCATCTCAACGGCCGCACGATTTCCCCGCAGGAGCTATGGTCTAACGAGTATGTGAAAACCGCGCTCCATCCGGACGATGCCTGGTATTTCCTGCCGGTGAAAATGGCCGCCAGCGTGCGCGGCGGCATGATCGAGGTGAAGGCGGATCACTACGAGCGGAGCTTCCGCTTCCAGGTGCACGGCTCCGAAGGCATGCCCTGCCTGGACCATCTCTATCCGGTGCTCATCGCCTTCCACCCCGGCAAGCCGCACGAAGGATGCCACGTTTTCAACAACTGCTCGGACCATCGCAACCGCGAAGGCTACGGCTTCGGCCAGAAAATCGGCATCGCCGAGTTCGATCCGGACGTGCCGAAGCTCGTCATTGGCGCGCCGGCGGAAGTGGAGAACAAAAAGAAGCGCAATGCCGCCGTCCGCGCGGAATACCGCACCATCATTCCGGCCGGCACCGGCCCTGGCACGCTCAAATCCGTGGCCCGCGATGGCCTCGGCCAGGCATTGGAAATCCAGCGCGGTGGCAGCGTGCCTGACATGCCGGCCGAGGCCCGGCCCGCCGCCCGCCAGACCCCTGCCGCTCCGGTTCGTGGCGGTCTATCCGCCCCCGCGCGCGGCTCGAATGACGCCGCCGCCCTCTTCGGCAGCGATCGCGCCGCCCAGCTCGCCGCCCTCGAAGCGGAGGCCGCCAAGCACTTTTGACTCTCAGGCCGTGAGGCCACCCCAAACAAAACAACACAATGGAGGACGAAACCATGACAACCACACTGAAGGCCGCGCTAGAGCTCGGCCGTGAAGCCCGCAAACGCGGTCAAGAAGCGCTGTTTCCGGAGCCGCAAGGCAATGACGGCGGCACCCACCTACTCATCGAGGGCACGCTCAGCGGCTGCTTCCTCGAAGTCCCGATGCCTAACGGCGAGACATGGCGCTACCGCCACTGCCTGCCTGATCGTGACGGTCGCACGCTGTTGATCCACATCAACACCACCGCCCCACTCACTGCCCCGATCTTCCGCCCCACGGCAGAAGGCATACACCCCTTCCTTTGCGAAGGCACCCGCTTCGGCGTGGAAAGGAAGGCCGCATGAGTCATCACGCCGCTAAAAACTGGGGGAACACCCGCCAGAATCCGCAAGCCGGCATCTCCCAAGGCCCTCGCGAGCACAACCGCAACCAGGTGAAGGCCCTGCTTTGCGGCAGCGAAGACGACGCCATCGCCATGATCCGCCGCCACTCGGAAAACGCCAGCTTCCTGCGCCTCGCCGAGGAACTGGAAACCACCCGCACACCGCAGCGCCCCACCGCGCTGAAGCTCATCCAACAATTCCGCAAAACTCTCACAGAAAGGACCATCGCATGAACACATTTCTCGAAAAATCCCATCCCGAACACGCCGCCGAGCAACGTGAAGCCCGTGAGGCCGAGGCCACTGCGCTGCAGCTCGAACTGACTGACATCGTCACCCGCATCCGTGCGTGGCAGGAAGGACGCAGCCCTCGCATCTCCGATGAGCAAATGCTGCGGGACTTCCCCGGCCTCGGCTCCACCAAAACCTACCGCCGCCTGCGCGATCGTGATTTTGAGGGCCTCATCCTCGAACGCCACCTCGTCAACTACAAGGGCGTCTGGCTGCAAATTTCCGAGCGCACCGGCTGTAACGGCCGTGAGGAAATCTATCCAGACCTCACCCCCACCTTCGAGGCCTGTTGCGGCGCCGCGCTGCTCATTCCGCAGTACGGCCGCGAACGGCTGATGCTGCTAGAAGGTGAAACCGGCTCCGGCAAGACGATGGCATTGCTCGCCGTCGCGCTCCGCTACCCAGGCCAGTGCGCGCTCATCGAGGCGAAAAGCTCTTGGACCTCCATGAATGCCATGCTCTGCGACATGCTCGTCGGCCTCAGCGTATTCAGCGATCCGAATGAGGACGCAGACAGCCGCATGCCCATCAGCTTCGGCAGCAAGCTCGGCGCGCTCATCGCCCACTTGAAGGCGAAGCGCATGGTCCTGCTCATCGATGAAGGCCACCACATGTGCGCCGAGGGCCTCAATGTCATCAAGTCCGTGCTCAATGCCACGGACAGCGTCATCATCGTCGCCTGCATTCCCACGCTGTGGAGCAAGCTCGCCGCAAAAGCGTGGGCGGAGGCCGCGCAACTCGTTTACAACCGCCTTTTCCGGCGGATCCGGCTCACCCCTCCCGAGCAGGAGGACGCGGAAATGTTCCTCACCCGCCGCGTGCCCGCGCTCAAGGAATCTGACGAATGGCGCACCGCCCTCGCCACCATCTGCAAGGCGTCCCGCTCATACGGATCCTACTCCTTCCTGCGCCGGCTCTCCATCCGGCTCATCCAGCGCAGGGACATCACCCCCGCCGCCATCCTGGAGGACGTGGAATCCCTCAAGAGCAATCTATCCACCCGCGAAGCCAAACCCAAAGCAGCCTAACACCATGGACACACCTATCGACTTCAAAGCCGGCATCGCGCTGCTGGAAAAGATGAACCTCATCGAGTTCGCCGTGCAGGCCGAGATCATCGGCGAGCCAGGCCCGCTCACTTCCTCGCCCCTCCAGCGGCGGAACATGGCCCTGCTCCTCGCGGACGTGGCCAGCACCTTCGCCGTGCTCGCCACCCGCATTGATCCACTGGAAAACGCGCCCGATGCGGATGCCGTCATCCGCTGGGAAGCCATCCGCGCTGCCAAGGAAGGCAAGCCCGCCCTCGTCGCCCTGCCGGACATCACCAACGCCTTCGAGGAATCCATGGAGCGCGTGGGCACAGATCAATTCCTCGCAGAATCCAAAGCCTAACCATCACGATCATGCCTGCAAAAACGATTCAAAAAATCGATCCGGCCGCGCCACTTGTCCAGAGCCGCATCAAGGCCTCGGATAAAGTGCCTTTTGTCGCTCGCTGCGGATCTGTGCTGTGCCTCGTCAACTCCCTCGAAGAATTCGCCCCGAAGCTGATCCTGCTCCGCGTCCGGATCGTCCAGGGAAAGCATTTCAGTGACTGCGGCGACTACGGCCCCGGCGACGAGGTCACCATCGGGCCGATCACGAACCACTGGCGCCGGATCTCCCTTCCGATCCTGAAGCGCTCTAAACGCAAACCTATCTACTGAAATCCAACACCCCAAAATCAACATGACCGCTACCAAACGCCTGATGGATGCCGTGCGCATCCCGCCTATCAAAGACCGCGACGAGGCCACCGCCATCGCCGCCGCCACTGCCACGCTAACACTCGCCCAGCAGAAAGCGGCGATCCTCCGCGATGAGCGCATCGAAGCGCTCAAGATGGATTTCGATCTGCAGATCGAGGAGTTCGCCCGCGAGATCGACAAGAACACCAAGCGCCTCAGCAACTGGGCCGTGAAAAACCGCAGCGCCGAGTTCGGTGACAAGAAGACGCTCTACCTCGCTGGTCACAAACTCTGCTTCCGCGAGGGCACCGGAAAGGTCGAGTTCAATGCCGGCGTGAAGGAAGAGGAAGCGCTGAACACCATCCTCGGCTCCGACGATGACGCGATCATCGGCCGCTTCACCACCATCAAGACGTCGCTTAACAAAAACGCGGCAATCTCCGCGTGGCGTGCCAGCGAGACGCTCCGCGATTTCCTCACCACCTGCGGCATCACCGTCGTGAAAGAGGAGAAATTCAGCTTCGAGCCGGACACCGACTCCCTGCCAGAAGCAGCCACCATCGTCGTGGGGAAATCCGCCGCCTAACCACCCACACCCAGGAGGACGAAACCATGCCTGACAACAAACTGAAATCCATCCCATCCGATCTGGAGCTGCTCAAGACCTGCCACATCAACGACGTGGCGCGTATCGCGAGCACCACCAGCCGTGAGGATCTCATCGCCGCCATTCGCTGGTGCGACTCCAACGGCTTCGGCAAGGAACCGCGCCGTGAAACCATCGCCGAGGCCCTGCGCAAGCAGGGGAATGCCCAGTGATGACACTCGGCGCCATCGTCCTCTTCCATCGGGATCGCCAATTCTGGGAAGGCCAGCTTGCCATTTCCGTCACGAGCGCCCGCCGTTATTTCGCAGAGCGCCGTGATCACTGGTGCTCCGTTGTCTCCGGCATGGAAAGGGGGGATGCATGAGCACCCTCCCGCAAACCAGCCCCGGCCGCACTGGCGGCGCGCCCTCGGCCAAGGCTGAGCGTCCGCGCCGCCGGCCGGTGGCCAGCTCTAACGGCAAGCCGCTTTCCAATCGCCAGAAAGCCGCGATCTCACAGACGGCCGCTGCCGCCTTCCTCGTCCAGGACCGCGCCGGCCTGGTGGAGGAAAAAGGCAGTGACACCGCACGCTGCAACGCGTGGCGTCATTCCCAACAAAAGGCAGCCGGTTTCCCCGCCAGCCTGCGGGATTGTGGAAACAACCACTACCGCGGCCTGATGGCTCATTTCCTCTGCCTCGCCGGGAAGGATGACAGCGCCTTCCGCTATCAGATGCGCACCGGCCGCGTGAAGGATCACGGCGCTATCGAGGATACCCACGAGAATCGCGAGACCCAGCGCAAGCTGATCATGGACGAGCTGCTCGCCCACGGCCACCGCTGCGATCCCGCGCACGCCGATCATGATCCGGACACCGCCGCCAAAGTCCTGGAGAAAGGTGCCGTCATCACCGCCGGCTACGTCATCGCCCTGGCCAAGGGCAAATGCAAAGGCCGCTCGCTGGACAGCCTAACCGCCCGCGAACTCTCGCAGATCCTGTGGACGCTGAAAAACCGCATCGCTGCCAGGGAAGGCCGCGGCTCCACCGCCACCCGGAACAAGACCCAATCCAAGTCCGCCATCGAGCGCCGGCGTGAGGCCGCGATCGCCCGCGGTGATTGGTCCGACAAGAAGCAGCGCGCGTTTGAAAAACGCCGTGCCGCCGCACTCGCCAAGAAAGGAGCCCACGCCGCATGAACGCCGCCGCCCCCAAACTCATTTCCTCCCTCACGGGTGAAACCATGGCCACCGAAATGGTGCAAGTGGCCCCCGGCGTGTGGGAGCCCGGTGTGATCGATCAGCGGGACGTGCCACGCTACGGCCTCGTGTGGATGATGCGCCAGGCGGATGGATCCTATCTGCCGGTGCTGAAGGCGCATGCCCTCTATGTCTCCATGAGTCATGATCTGCCCGCCCAGCTCGGCCTCAAAGGCCTTTCCTTCCGCGGCCTCTATCGGCTGATCACCGCCGGCTTCGTGGTCAGCACCTCACCCACTCCCAAAAACATCCTCGTGGATCTCGGCAGCCTGGCCCAGCACATCGAAAACGCCCGCGATCCGGAATTCTGGACCGAAGAGCGCCGCCGCCGCTGGTCCAACGCCCTCGCCGAATCCCGTGATGGCACCGGCAAGCGCCGGAAAGCGCCGAGTGATTCGTGATCCACTCCCCATCAACCACCTACTCCCATGCCCAAATCCCAAACTCTCTATCTGCCACTCGCCACCGGCGTGCAGGCGAAAGTGGAAATCCAGATCATCGTGGATCCATCCTGCCCCACGCCTAACGAAATGCCCGCCCACCGCGCACCCACCGTGGAGGAACTTCACACCGCCGCCCAGCGCCTGCTCGACCGCAGATGGCGTTTCCATCCTGAGGATTGAAAAATGAACGGCCCACTCGTCACCATCTATCAAGACACGATCCACGCGCAAAGCGCACTCATCGTCCTGCACGATCGCATCCGCACCGGCACCGATACCGTGCAGGAATGGAACGATGCCGAGGAGGAGCTGCAATCCGCGTTAGACCGATTTCTCGCCTATCGCGCCGCGAATGGTCCGGTCATCCCTCCAAATCCCGCCTCGCCGGGGTTGGCCGGGGTCTGTGGCGGCGCAGGGCTCGCCTTGGCCGCCACTCAGTCACCCGCGCCGGTTTTGAACAGCGTGGCCCCCGTTTCCTGAACTCACTCTAACCAAGAAAAAATCATGAACACCTGGAGAGAAAAAGCCCGCGTCATCATCGCCGACGTCATCCTGGAAACCCATGGCTTTCCGCGGAAGGAAATCCGCAAGGCGCTCCGTGAGGCTTACCCCAGGTTTGCGGACCAGCGTGCCGGCTACGCCTACAAGGCATGGTGTGATGAAGTGGCCTACGCCCTGCGTGAGCGCTCCCGCCGCCCCGGATCCCGCCACCCGCACAAACCGAAGGCCGCTTCAGAAATCATGCCCTCCATGCGCGAGTGGGCGATGCTGCGCGGCCAGGCGGAAGTCACGGCCGTGCTCGATGTGGATCTGATGGAATCCCCCCCCCGGAAGCAAAAAACGATTTCCACCTATCAGCTTAACGCCTGATCCGCTGCCATGCCGACCGCCCGCAAGAAACCCCGCATCCCCACCTGGTCCGAGTCCGAACTCGCGGCCGTGCATGCGGAGTATTTGAGTGGTGTGTATGCGAGCTGCATTGCCAAGCGCCGCGGCCGGACCGCCGGTGATCTGCTCTTCATGTTCCGTTGGCGCGGATGGGAGATCCTAGACAAGAAGGCTCCTGTGATGCCACCGCGGATCGATTCGGATCTCGTGGCGGCAATGCACGCAGACTATCAGAGCGGAATGACTTTCGCTCAGGTGGAGCGGAAATACGGCCGCCCGGCCAAGTCCATCCGCACCATCTTCCTTCACCGCGGCCTGCCCATCCGCGAGGCCAGGGGTATCACAGAGTTCCGCCGCTCAAATGGTTGCTTCGCCCCTCTTGTTCCGAAAACCGAGGAGGAGATTGAAGCCCTGATCCAGGCTGCCACCAGAATTATTGTGCCTGAGGAGTTGCGGCAGGAGTGGCGCGGCTGGCCACTGGCAAAACGGGGAGATTTCATCCGTCGGCTGCGAGAGAGGGTCAGCCCGCCACTCGACCGTCCAAAGACTCCGTTTTCCGCCAATGTGATACCCTTTGATTATTCCAGTCCCGAAGCATGGGAGATCATCAATGCCGGAAACGCAGGCCTCGCCTCGCGATCTGCAGCATTTAACATCAAGGTGCCATCCCAGGGTGTGATCTACGAGCGCGCCTTGTGGTTCTGGAGTGGCAAAGGCCAGGGATACTATCAGGGAAAGTGGCGCGAAGGTTCCGGCCGGCCCGCGTTGCACCGGTATCTATACAGCAAACATCACGGCCCGGTCCCGCCCCATCATGCCGTCTGCATGGCGGATGGAAATTTCAACAATCTCGATCCCTCCAATCTCGTTGCGACCGATCGCAATGACATCCTCAGAGTCAACCAGGCCACCGCGCTCACCCGCAAGTCCCGTGAAAAAACCGCGCTCCTTCTGGCGCGCTCGCAACGAAAGAACCAAAGCAATGACCTCATTAAGCAGCTCACACCGGATTGACCTAAGCGATCCTGAGGAAGTCCGCGCCATCGTCGCCGCTGGAAAACGCAGCGGCCTCGTTAAGGAATCGGCCACGGCGGGCCCCAAATCTGATAGCGGGAAATTCGACGCCGCGGCCATCCGCAAAATCGTGGAAGAGGCCAAGGCCACCGGCGCCATCACCTCGCCTATAAGCATTCTGGATCCAGCGACCATTGCCCGCATCGGCAAGGACGTGCTCACCACCACCGGCGTCGTCTCGCAATGGATCGACGTGGATCCCGGTACCGCCGCGCACTGGCTGCAGAATAACTTCGTGAATCGGCCGCTCGTCCAGGACGTGGTGGATGCGTACGCCCGTGACATGGCCGCCGGCCAATGGGTGCAGACACACCAGGGCGTGGCCTTCAATGATCTAGATCACCTCATCGATGGCCAGCACCGGCTGAGCGCCATCATCAAGTCCGGCGTCACGGTTAGAATGATGGTCACCTTCGGCCTGGCATCCAAAATCAAAGGCAAGGAAATGACCACCATGGACTGCGTCGATCGCGGCCGGACGCGCAGCGTGGCGGACCAGCTCAAGATCCAGCATGGCATGAAAAACGGCAGCATCATCGCCGCGCTCGCCGGCGGCATCGCCTCCATCTGCAACAACGTCAGGACGCGCCGTCTATCAGTAGGGCAGACGCTTGAAATCTATCGGGCCTTCCAGCCTTCCGTGGATTTCATGATCGCCGCGCGGCCCCAAGAGCACGGCCTGAAGATGACCGGCGTGCTCGCCGCCTTCGCCTTCGCCATGCAGGGCGCGGCCGAGCCTGCCGTCATCCGCACCATGTTCCAGGATCTCTGCAGCGGCAACGGCCTCTATGATGACATGCCGCTGTGCCACCTGCGGAATTTCCTCGTGAGTGACGATGCCAAGCTGCTCAACCGCGGCATGGACCGCGGCATTGCCGAGCTGACGCTGCAGGCGATCTATCAACAAGGGAACCTAGAAAGCATCATGGAGCTCAAGCCCGCCCTCGATGGCCTGCAACACTTCCGCGCCCTGCAGCCGGAGCGTGTGGCTGCGATCGCTAACATTTTCAAGCTGCCGAAGAACGTCAAAGGTGTGGCACCGCTACTAGCGAGAGCCGACGTGGAAACGGGGGTCGAGCCATGAAGTCAGGAAAGACTTCGCCGACAGAGGGGCTAGTAGCGGTTGTCCACCACCGTCTTGTTCGCTTCTTCATGACTTTGG
>JANODE010000131.1:0-4224 GCA_031412525.1 Akkermansiaceae bacterium
TTTGCGACGGTGTCGGTGCCGGCGAAATCCAACTGAAGAGTCGCTCCGCTGGTGGCGATCGTAACCGTGGATGCGTTGTTGGCGGCGTTGTTCGCGCCAAGTTTCAGGACACCTCCAGCTACCGTGGTATTGGCGCTGTAACTCGGGGTGCTGACCGTGTAGAGGGAATTGGCCGAGCCATGCGAGCTGACCGACCCAGAACCGGAAACGGCATTGACTTCAACTTCCTGCATCACATTCTCCAAACCGGTTTGATGACCCACTTGGAGTTGGCCCAGCCTTAATGTGGAGCCTGCTCCGGTCGAGACTCCCCCGGTGAGCACTAGCTTTGATACATTCGGCGAAGTGGAGGTAATCACTCCACCGGTGATGGTGACTGCCTTGTTTGAGATGAGTCCGGCTTGGGCGGATGCGCTCAGCGTGACCGGGCCGGTCAGCACATTCGTGATGTCACTGTCGAGGTCCTCGTTCTTGCTGCGCACAAAACTCGTGTTCGAAAGGGTGATGGGCTCGGCGTCGAAAGTGACCCCGGAATTTTGGCTGAACGTGAAAAGCGACAGCAACGCGTTGGAGATCGTGGTGCCGCCAGAGGTGGCTCCGAGCGAGTCGGGATTGCGAATGTCCAGCTCACCGGAAGTTGCCAGAATGGTTCCGGTGAAGGTGTTTCCCAGTGTCGTGACCGAGTTTTTACCCAGGGAGAGAATTCCCAACCCACTCTTGATTAGATTGCCGCTCCCAGTCGTGGCGGATCCGATGCGCAAGGTGTTTCCCGGAGTTGCGACGCTGATTGTCGAGGTCCCGGAGTCGAGAACCAAGGGTAGCACGTCGCTGGTCTGGGTTGCCCCGGTGAAGTTCAGGGTGCCACCTTGGAGCGTGATTGCCCGGGTGCTCGCACTGCCTCCGATCTGGTTGAGATTTGAAATGCTGAGTGTTCCAGCCACGAGGTTCAAAGGGCCGCTGAAGCTGTTCGTTCCCGACTGGGTGAGGGTAAGGGTGCCGCTGCCGGATTTTGTGAGAGAGCCACTGCCACCGATGGTGCCGCCGCTGATACTATAGTCGTTGGCACTGTGGTCGAAAACCAAGTTACCCGGAGTTACCGAAATGCCTTGGACTGCGATGACAAACGAGGCGGCGGTGTCGTTGAAAGTTACGGCGTCGCCCGCATAAAAGCGGTCGGGGCTGCCGCCATTTGTCCAATTCTGGGTAGTAGCGACGTCCCAAAACGTGGGGTTGACCGAATTTCCGGTCCACACGATCGATGCGGCGGTGGTGGGAGTGATTGTGATTTCGGTGTTTGAATTGGTCCGGGTGACTGTTCCGCGCGAGCCGGGGACGAATTTGGCGAGGTCACCTGCGGAAAATGTGCCGGACGAGCGTTTCAGGACGGCATAAGGAACGCCATTGGTCAGGGTCGCCGTGGGCGAAACGCCAACGAGTCCGGCGACGGCAAGATCCACTGTAGCTGCAGTGAACGCAGCGGTTTGCGTGGCGGGATCGAAGTTGATCGTGGTGTTGCCCGAGCCAAATGTCAGAGAGTTGGTGGTGCTTCCTTCGCCGCCGAGCACCCCGCCGCTTTGAACCGTGATGGGGGAGGCGAGGGCGGTGGCACTGGAAATGTTCAAAACTCCAGCCTCCACCGTCGTTGCGCCGGTGTAGGTGGCGGAAGTGGAGTTGATGTTCAGAATCCCGCTGGATTTTTTGATGATGCTCAGGCTGTTCTCGTCTGTCCCCGCACCACCGAGGGCCACGTTGGCTCCGATGGTGCCGCTGTTGAAGGCGATGTTGCCGGTAGCTGACGCTCCAGTGATTTTGGTGTTCAAACTGTTTCCGGAGAAGGCGTTGGCGGTGATGTTGCCGCCGATGGCGAGGTTCATCACGTTGTTGAGGGTGATGTTGTTCCACGACTGGTCGTCGGCATTGCTCTCGCCGAGGACGATGCGTGCCGTGGTTTGGGGAGTGCCAAATCCGGCACCGCTAGAGATGGCGATGTTGGAGGTGGAGATGGATGCCTGGTCGCCTGCGATGATGAGGTCGCCCGACCATTGTGCGCCAGTCGTGTTGGCGTTTACGATGCTGCCTAGGCCACTGATGGTGCTGCTGATTTTGGCTTTGGCGGCGACCAGCCCAACCGTGACGTTGTTACCAAAGCGGAGGTCGTAGGTGGCGGCCGTGCTGCCACTTGCTTTGCTGATGCCGCCCGTGATGTTGAGGGCGGTATTCGCCGCGGTGGCGTTGTTGACGGTGATCACCAGCAAGTTGCCCAGAGGGCTTGCTGCGGGAGAGGTGGCGAAAATTTCGATGGGTGAGTTGATGGTTACGCTGGAGGCTCCGGAATTGGTGCGCAACACGCTTTGAGCGCCGGAGTTGGTGCCATAAAGCGCTAAAATACCGCCTCCTGCGTTCATGTTAAAGCTACCGCCAAATGCGACGGCGGGCACGGTGGTGGTAGGGCCGAACGTGACGTTGGTGTTGATGTTCGCCGCAGTGGTGGTTTGGAAAAGGCCTTGGAGGGAGGAGGCGAAGGTGGGGGTTCCGTCAGGATTCCAATTGGCCGGGGTGTCGATATTGGTATCAACACCGCCGCCGTCCCAGGTGGACAGTGCGGCGGAGACGGGAAGCATACCGAAAGTGATGGCGACAAGGGTAAGGTGGGAGCAACGAAGGAGCGGATTGAAGCGGGATTTCATGATGTTGAGTTTTTGGTAGTAGATGGTATGGAAATGAGAGGGTTAACGATCAAGGCGTTGGTGTTATCCCCCAGAATTCGTGGTCGGGGTCGCCGTTGAGTTCCTTGGCCCGGCCGGCGGAAATGGTTTCGGAATGGCCGTCGAGGTAGATGACAGCTGCCTTTCCGTCGCGTTTGAAAGATCCCGACGCGCCATTCCTCGGGTTGATCGCGGCGTTGCTCTCGTTGCCGCCGGGGCCGAGCGTATGGGTTTTTCCACTGTTGTCGGCGAACATGCACGTCCGCGACTCGTTGTAGCGGCCAAGATAGGTATGAGGCGTATTGGTATTAACAAACCTGAAGTTATATCCATACGATGAGACCGTTTTTGATTGTCCCTTTTCCGCATTGGGCGAGATCAACACTGTGCCGAGATAGCCGTTTGGGGCCGCGGCCATTGGGAAAGGCTGCCAAGTGGGGCTATTGTCATAAATTTCGGGATAAACATATCTGCAAACAGCCGTATACCACACTCGCTCGCGTTGGTAAGTTACTCCGGGAGTGCTGGCAAAATACTGCACCGGGAAATTCATGTTGTTATCGGCGGCAGCGCTCATGATGCCCCCGTGAAGCTGCCGTAGGTTAGAAAGTGAGGTGGAACCCTTGGCCGAATCCATCCCCCTGCGAACCATTGACATGACAAGCGAGGCGAGTCCGATGATGATAACGAAGACTACAAGGATCTCGACGAGGGTGAAGCCTCTGGTGATTCGCGACTCGGCAAGCGATGTTTTGAAATGGATTTTCATGGTTTGTAGGACCTGCATTCAGATCGATGCTCTCAAAGGCACAGCATAGCGTTCTCTTTTGAAGAACATGTCTGAAGCGCGGATTCAAATCCAGACGCTTTTCAGTAATTCTTCTGCGATTTTGCGCATGAGTGCGCAACTACTGGCTTGTAAAACGCCAGAGACATGACCTGCCTTAGCCTAGATTTATCTTGGGAGTACCAAGGGTGCGTTGCTTTGCGAAGCCGCTGACCGCTAAGTCCCTGACAGCCCTCAACATCATTACTAATTTGCTATTCATCATCAAACAAGGCTGCCGGATATCCCAACCGCTTTCGGTGATGCGGAAACGTTTTTCAAAGCCGTCAGAGAAGCCAGTGTCCGAGTGGATTTGCGGCCCTTACGCGCCACTCGGCTACGGGCGATTCCGTGTCGCCCTTGACCGCACTTGGAAGACGGGTGCCGCCAGCTAAATGGCGGTGCGACAGGACGCGGCACCCGGCGTGCGTTTCGGTGTACAACCGGTCGCCGTGCGGCTTGCGGAAAACAACGAAGGGGCGGCCCAAACGATTCGCTTTGATCCGATCCCGGATGTGAAGTCGGGCACGGCCTCCCTCGTTCTAACAGTCAGGTCCGATTCCGGCTTGCCGGTGAATTTCTTCATCGTTTCCGGCCCGGCCATCGTCACGGGAAACCGTCTTGAACTTACGGGCATTCCGCCGCGCGCGAAGTTCCCGCTTGAAGTGAGCGTCGCGGCCTGGCAGTGGGGAC
>JANODE010000132.1:0-67828 GCA_031412525.1 Akkermansiaceae bacterium
GAATTTCAGGCGAAATCCGGATCTGGGCCATGGACCGTGTTAGGAACCGTGGCAGGCAACGTCACCTCCCTCCCATCGGTGCCCGTCGCCGACTCCAACGCGGCCTATCAATTCCGGATGCGCGGCATTCAGCTCGTTAACAATGTGAAAGTCTACTCCGCGTTCTCCAACGTCGTTTCGGTGAAATCCACCATTTTCCTCAAACCGACCGACCTGGTGGCGGAAACAACTGACGATACCTCGATCAAACTCACCTGGAAGGATCTTTCCACACGCGAAAAGGGCTATCAGATCCAATTCCGCGAGGTAGGGGAAACTGATTTTGAGTCCATCGGAACGATCGCCACCAATTCGGTGACGACTCCGGTATTTGAGCTGGATCCCGGAACGTCCTATGAATTCCGCATACGTGCAGCGGATTCAATCGGATTCTCGGGTTTCTCCCAAACCGTGCAGGTCTCTACCAAAGACGGCATCACCAGTGGCACGAACCCACTCATCTTCCTGGGGAGTTCGTTCGACTACACGGTCGAATCCTCGAATCCCGCAAATATCACAGGCATCACCGTTACCGGTCTGCCCGAGGGACTTGTCTATGATCCGGTGACTCGAAAAATCACGGGATTCGCGAAAAAGGATGGCAACGCGACGGTCTCCATCGTCGCCACCTATGCCGATGGGCACACTTCCACGCGCTCGCTCGTTCTCCAAGTGGGCCGCAAGTCCCCGGTGGTCGCGGAGACGTTTTCTGCGGTGACCGTGGCCGCTGCGAGCAACACCCAGGTTTCCGTTAGCGGGAAATTTTCCGATCCGGATACCACCAGCGCGATGAGGTTTGTTTCTTCGCTCGGGACGTTTGACATCATCCTGTTTCCGCAAACAGCTCCCGTGACGGTCGATAACTTCCTCGATTATATCGACTCCGGTGAATTCGAAAATTCCTTCTTCCACCGTGCTCCCAAAGACTTCGTCGTGCAGGGCGGGGGATACAAACATACTTCTGCTACTGGCTACTCCCGCGTCAATACCTTCCCTCAGATTATCAATGAGCCTGGGATTTCTAACGTCAGGGGCACCGTTGCCATGGCAAAGCTGGGAGGACAGCCAAACAGTGCGACCTCTCAGTTTTTCATCAACCTCAGCAATTTGAACGGCTTCGACCCAGAAAAACCGAGCGGCCCCAACCTGGACACACAGAATGGCGGCTTCACTGTATTCGGTCGAGTGCCCGACAGCGGGATGGTGGTTTTCAATGCCATCAATGCGCTCCCTAAGGGCACTTACGATGTTCAGATCGGATCGGGTAGTGACACGCTAGACGATCTCCCCGTCGATTCGGCGACCGCCCCTGCTGCCTTGGATCCTGCAAATCTGGTGAAAATCACGTCGGTCGGTCCGGCTCCGCTTTTGATCTATCAAGTGACCAGTGTGAATACCGCCATCGCCACTGCCAGTCTAAGCGGCGAGATGATCACCATCACGGGCGTGGCAAAAGGCAGCACAACCATCCAGGTGAGGGCGACCGACCTCGATGGGAGATTCACCACGCAGAACATCGCGGTGACCGTGCCCTGAGCGCTATTTTTTGTCCTTCGCCCGCTGGAAGCGCGAGCGTCTTGCAGAGTCTTCCGACGGTGTCTGTGGTTTTTCCTCCGCCCGTTGGGATGGAGCCGGAGTGAAAACTGGTTCATCCACCACGCGCTTCGGTTTTGCGACCTTCACTTTCGGTGTGCGCGGCGTCCGGTTGGGCATGGCGAATTGAGGCAACTTCCAGCCGGTTCTTGTCAGCAGGGCGTCGGCGAGGACGAGCAGCACCAGTGCGATTCCCAGCGGTAGCCGCAATTGTGTTTCGGCGATGAATGGCGGCCGCAGCCAGGCTTTTGATAGGTCCAGCAATTCGCGGCCTTTGGTCTGGTTGGAAACGGAACGCAGCTCGGCGAGACGCTCCGGCTCGAAGGACCACTCCACCGATGACCCGACGCTCAGCGGGCCGAACGGAAGCGCGCTTTCACCCACCTGGACGGCACCGCGCACGATGCTGCCCTCGTCGAGATCCCGGCTGAGCGAAAAATGCCCCGGGGCGATCCGCCGCCAGGCAAGATCACGCACGGGACCGCCGGTGTCGTCCTGGAGCCGGACTTTCGGCGGCGCGGCTGATAGTTTCTGCGACCAGGTGTTAGTGTCGTAAAGAAGATCGAGCGTCAGCCGTGTGCCGTCCAGCCGGTGGCGCAGCGCGATGCCCGGCGGCGTGTCCTGGCCCATTAGAAAGCGCCCGGTCGTTTGAAGAAAGTCCCCGTAACCCGGCCATGTTCTAGCCGTCTCAGAAAACTCCCCGCCAAGCGGAAATGAAACCGCCGCGCTGCGTCCCAAGCCGCGGCGTGCGTGCGCTACCAGCGGGGCGAGGTATTCGTCGGTCGAAACGAGAGACACCGTGGCATCCTCGCGAGCGTAGGACAGATTGTATCCATCGACCTGTTTGAACCAATCCACAGGCTTCGGTGAAATTTCCGACCAACGGCCAGTCGCCTGCGCCCCCACCGGATCCTTGATGAACGCAGAACGCGCGATCGTCACCGTTTCCTGGGCGAATATCTTCGGAATGTCCATCGGCTCGTTAGAGAAAAACATACGGCCGTTGCCCAGCTTCGCAATGTCCACTAACAGCGCGGAGTCCACGTCCTTGTCCGTGCCCAGACCGATGACAGAAACGCTCGCGCCCTGGTCGGTCATTTCCTTGAGCAGCTTCTTGTAATCGCCCGGCTCCTCGGAATCCTGCGCATCTGAAAACAGGATGACATGTCTCGTTCCCGCCTGCGATTTTTTCAACTCGTCCCATGCCGCCTTCAGTCCGACATAAACAAAAATGCCGCCACCGGCCGAAGTGATTTTCAGTGCGCGTCCGGCGAGCTCACGTTTCTTGTTTTCGATGCGGGTGAGGGGTATCGTTTTCGTTGCCTCGCTGTCCACGGCGAAAAGCGCGATCTGGTCCATCGGTCCTAGCAGCTCGATCGCGTTCGCCGCACCGGAATTCGCCAGATCGATCTTGGTTTTCCCGCCTCCCACGCCGACGCTCATCGAGCCCGAGCGATCGATCACGATGGCCAGCGCGACTGCCAGCTTGCGGTGCTCGGATTTCAACTCCATCGAAACCGGCAGCAGCGCGTCGATGGGCGATTGGAAATAACCACCGGAGCCGAATGAATGCTCGCCGCCCGCCATCAACAATCCACCGCCCTGCTCGCGCACGAAAAAGTCCAGCGACTTCATGAAATCGTTAGGCAGCTCGTGCGCCGGCACGTTGTTGAGGATGACTGCCCGCGCGCCGGCCAGTAACCCGGGTTTGAGCTGTGCTGGATCGGTGACCGTTTCCACAGTGAAATCCAGAGCGGATAGTGCCTTGGCCACCGGGTCATCCTGATAGCGTGTGGCGAGGATCAACCGCGGCCCGCCGGTGATCTCGATCCACCGCGTGGCTTGGTTGTTTCCCGGATGCGCGTCGTTCTCCGGCCGGATCTCTGCCTGATATTCGTAACCACCCGCGCGCGGAATGCGGTCAGTAAATTCTACCGTCGCCAGCCCGTTGACGAGCGTGACCGTTGTTTCTGTTAGTGTCTGGCCATTGCGCCGCAGGATGAGGGGAAAGGTCGCGTCCGCCGAACCACGGACTGTTAGCGAGATCAGGAACGGTTCGCCGATCTGGACCCGCTCGGGAAACGCGATGCGCGTCAGCCGGTAATCCCTGTCCTTTTCCTCGCGGATCAACCGGTAGTCCAGCGGGATGCCGCGCGCCTGCAACTGCGATGAGGCCTCCTGCAGCGGTTCGGTGGAGAAGCCATCCGAAAAAAGCAGCACCCGCGCCGGACGTTTTTCATCCGACTGCGCGGCGATGGATTGCAGCGCCAGCCCGGTTCGCGTCAGGCGGCGAGCTCCGGTGAACGACGATCCGTCCGCTCCCACCTCAGCGATCTCGCTCGCGTAGTTGATGAAACGCAGCGTGTCGTGGCGGCTCGGCTTGTGTTGTTCCAACAAGCGCTTCCATTCGGGCAAGCCCTTGTCGATCAGATCCTCGGTGGACTCCGAGCGGTCCAACAGAACATAAAGATCCAGCGAGTTTTGCTGGTGGTGGATCGTCGGCTCCGCCAGCGCGATCACGGTTAGAACCAGGATCAGCGCGCGCAACGGGGAGTGAAGCCGCAGCCCGCGCCAAAACCAGCCCACGAGCGCAAGGGCGGGGATGAGCAGGAAGTATTCGGGAGAAGTGAAAGTCATAGGGGTTCGGTTTTCGATAGCTCCTGGAGAAGTTCATTATAGGCTTCCGTGCCTTTTTCCCGGTCACACCACGCAGCAAGATTATTAAAATCGATAAGGTTCTTCTGCCGCTTGGCTACGAGGAGCGCTTGGCGGAAGTTATCCCGCAACCCCCAGTGAATGTAGGCAGCGAGGCGGTCTTTCACGCAATCCGTGGGTGAGAGCAGATGCAGAATACGCCCTTCCACTGGAACTTCGGCGGGAAAGACCGGATACTCATCGCCAAGTTCAACAGGTCCTGGAGGAAATTCCAGATAGAGGTGTGTGCATTCCGGATGCTTGAAATAGCGGGACTTCCCGGGAACGAATCCGATCTCTTTCAACGCTTCGGTGACATCAGATCGACGATGACGATCCAGAACCATATCGAGGTCGCCCGATCGATAGAGTCCCTCAGAATAGATTGCCACGACTGCCCCTCCGACTAGGACCGTAGGGATTCCCGCTCCCTCCAGATGCCACGCGACATAACGCCAAAGCGCACCTTCGTCGCAGGTTTCCCAGTCAGGCGGTGTCATACTGCGAGGTTTATTGACTTGAATTGTAGGTCATATGACCGATTATCCCGGTCGTGAAACTGACCACGCTTGCGGATATTTTGGGAAGCGCTTCGGCTGAGGCCGTGTTGCTGCACCTTTATCATTACGGAGAATCTTACGGAAGGGCGGTGGCGTCGGATTTCGGGGTCTCGTTGGATTCGGTTCAAAAGCAATTGGATAAATTCGAACGGGCGGGCCTGTTGATTTGCAAGCGTCAAGGCCGCACGCTGATCTATCACTGGAATCCCAAATCGAGGGCCGCGTCTCGCTTGAAGGAGTTGGTGGCGGTTTATTATGAGAGTCTTCCTGAGGAGATCCATCAGGAAAAACTGTCCACCCGCCGCCGTCACCGCGCGAAGGACAAGCCGATCATCTACAGCAAGGATTGACGCGTTCATGCGAGCGACCGTTGGGTGGTGAATTTCCAGGAAACGAGCAGCGCGGAGAGCAGGACGAGGATCCAGACGCGCCAAAGCGGATCCGGGCGGGTGTGGCGCTCGACGGTGGATTGGTTGGTGGCTTCCGTGATGTCGGATTTTCCACAGGCGCTGAAATCGGCTTCGCGGGTGTCGGCGAAGAAGACCGCGGCTTCTAGCAGGCGTGTTTCGTTCTGCTGTACCGTGAGGAAGCCGGGAACCAACGGCGCATTGTTTGATACCATCGCAGCAGGGATCGATTTCCCATCAAGGCTTGTCGCTGTGATCTTCAGCGGAATATCAGGAGCGGCGGTCACTTTGATCGGCTGGCCGGTTTCCAGAATGGCGGACGTCGGGGCGACTTTCGCATCGCGAATGGCCTCGGCGAAGCGGTGGAGCAACACGATGAACGCCGGTTGGTTGCCTGCGTTGGAAAGGCGGAGGTCGAAATTGAAGCAGAGCTGGCGCTTGCCCTCGCGCTCGCGGAGGAAAATGAGCGGCCGCTTTTCCTGCCATAACAGAACCGTGTCCGTGGGGGAGCGATCCAGCTCGATGGTCTCGCGGACCAACAGCGACTGCCAGTTGAGCCCGTCCATCAGCGGGTTCGCCTCGGCCACGATGCCGCCTTTCAGATAGGCTCCCGTGCGGGTGCTGTCTTCCACGAAAGTGATGGAGTTGCCGGGTGGAAAAACGGGGTCCAGCGGGTCATAGGAGGAAATGGATAGATCGGCGGTGGCGGCATCGTTGGTCGGCACGGCGGCGTCGAGTGAGCGGAGCAGTTTGGTCGTTAGATCGGCGAAGGCAGGGGAGGTGGCGGTGAAAAGCTCGAGAGTTTTCGGGGCGGGAGCGACAAGGGGCAGCGTGTCGTCGAGCGGGAATCGATCGCCGGACAGGACGATGCGGATGTCCTTCGCATCCTTGGGAAACGCTGCTTGCAGCGTGACCAGCGATCCGGCGGCGAGCTGAAGCGGGCGTGGCTCGGTGTTTCCAGACGCCGTCATGATCGACCACGTGCGTTGCGCGTCGGTCTTGCCATAATTTCTAACGAGTGCCCGCCAGACGAGCGTGCCTTCCTCGGTGGCGAAAGTGACTCCGGTGAAGCCGACGTTCTCCACGGGATCACCCACGGCGATGAGCTTCGCATCAAACGGTAGCGAGTCGGCCGGGGTGTCTGTCAGATAGATCACCGTGCCCTCGCGGGAAACCAGCGACCGGCCGAGACGCAAGGCCTGCGAGGGATCGTTGAGACCGTCGAGCGGCTGCCATTTCTCCAACGCCGCCTTGAGATCCTCCACTGACGAACCCGCGTAGAGTCGGGGGCGGCCCGGGGCGGACTCCATCACGGTGAGCTCCACCGTGGAGGCGGGCCCTTGCAGTGCGGGCAGTTCCGCGGCGAGGCGGGTGAGGGCTTCGTTTTTGAAAACTCCCATCGATGCCGAGGAGTCCAGCACCACCGCGATGCGCTGGACGCTGCCGGATTTCTGGAATCGCGGTTCTGCCAGAAACCAGGCCAGCAGCAGCACCGCCAGCAACTGCATCCACAGCGGGACCGATGGAATGATCCTGTCTAGCCGCCGTCCGCTCGCCGCGTCGCGCTGGGTGCGCTCTAGCAGGAACAGCGTGGAGACCGGTAGTTCGACGGCTTTCCGCTGGAGAAAATGGATCGCCAGCACCGCCGGGATGCCGAGCAGTGCGAGAAGGCCGAGGGGATTTGCGAAGGTGAACAAGGTGATTTGGAGAAGATTATTCAACCGCAGATAAACGCAGATGGACGCAGATGATAGAAGGGATAAGAGGATTAAGAGTCAGTTCTTCCATGTTCTGCTTCTCTCCTCTCATCTGTGTCCATCTGCGTTCATCTGCGGTTAAAATTCTCTTTGTCATCTGGCTGGCTCCAGCGCTCCCGCGGGCACCGCTTCCCGAAACAGTGCGGTGGCGAGATCGTCCTCCGCTGGGATGCGAGCGAACGCGGATTGGTGGCGACGGGAGTGCTGTTTCCAGAGGGCAAAATGGTTCGAGTAGGCCTCCAGGTATCGCTTCAGCGTCGCGGGTTCGATCCGGTGCGGGTGCTGGGACCTACGCTCGGGATCAATGAACTCATAATTTCCGGACCAATCGGGCTTCGCTTCGGATTCGAGATAGGGTGAAAAGATCACCAGGCTGCCGTGGCGCTGGCCGAGATGGCGGAGGATCGGCTCCGGATCGCCGGGGAACAATAGGTCTGATAGAAAGACGCGGATGGCGTTCGCCCGCAGCGGCAGTTTCGATAGATCCGGCGATTTCGCGGAGTCGGTGGCGGGCAGTGAGCGGGCTGTTTCCAACCAGCGGTGGGTGCGGAGCGTCGAGGGATCGAGAGCCAGGCTCGCGTCGCCCCGCACGGCGTGGAGGGCGAGCGAGGCACCGGCGGCGTGGCTGCTTTCCGCAATCAGATAGAAGAGCTCCGCCGTCCGTGCGGCTTTGATAGGATCGAAGAACATCGACTCGGAAGCATCGAGGATCAGGTCCACCACCGGCCGGACTTCCTCGCGGAACAGTTTCATCGTGTAGCTGCCGGTGCGGGCGTAGGCCTGCCAGTTGATGTGGCGCGGATCGTCGCCCGGCGAATACGCGCGGTGGTCCTGGAAATCGAGCGAAGAGCCAGTGCCCCCGCCGGTAAACTCTCCGGCTTGCCCCCGCCAAACCCGTGAGCGCAGCGGCAGCCGCAATCGAGCGGCGACGGTTAGCGCTCGTCCGTGGCAAGTCTGGAGGGCTTCAGGCGTCATGTGGAAGGAAGGCGTGAGGCCTCGATTTCGTTTTCCGCCTGGAGGATGGCATCACGATTCGCCTTGAAGATCGTGAGTGCGGCCATCAGCAGGATGGCAAGCAGGATGAAATTCACGGTGATCACGGCGATCAGTAAAGCTGGGTCATCGAAATGGTTAGAGCTGGTCATTACTGTGAAAACCAGTGGATTCCAGATGAAGAGCCAGAGGAATTCGTGGCTGGACATCGCGTCGGTCAGTGCTCCGAGAATTCCTGCCAGAATCCCGGTGCCGATCGACAGTAACAGATAGTTCGCCACACGCTGGCCTTCACCTTTGAAAAAAAACACCTGAAGCACAGCGGGAAAAAGCAGTGTGCCCAAAAGCGAGAGGAGGATGGTTGAAAACTCATTTCCAAATCCTGTCACTACTGAATTTGCGCTGCATGCGACAACGCAGATCGCAATCAATAACACGGTGAAAAAGATACCGGAGGCCAAGCCTGGATAGAGGAAAATTCCCGCGACCTTTCCTGGCATGCCTCGTTTCACAAACGGCTTGCAAACGGTGGAAACGAGCAGGGTGGATTCGGTGAGAGCAATCAGAATCGCTGGGGCCATGATAATCGCGAGGAAAAGCAAAAGGTATTCTTTTTCGATTGTAGACAGGTGGATGACCGGAATCATCGCAAGCGCGGCGAGCAGCGCGATGATGCGTCGCAGACTCGAATGGTTTTCCGCAGCGGGAGCGATGAGCGACGCGCCGAGTGACAGCGCCGAACCACCGAGATAGGCGATCGCCGCAATGTAGATGACGATGCCGATCCGCGATTCGCTGGTGTCGAGCGAACAGATTTCTATCAACGAACTGGAACCCCGGTCAAACATCAGCGAGACCATCGCCATGAATAGAAGTGGCGTGCCGAACAGTGGCAGAATGCCCCGGATGATCACCGACGAGCTTCCGGAAAGCCCGACTGTGAGACCGGTGAGCGCCATGGATGTTAGGAAGACAAGGGCGAGGAAAACGATCTCACCGACGAGGTTCATGCCACCGAAAAAGTAGCGGAGGATGAGGTAGGGAATGATGGTGGAAAGGATGAGCGCGGACTGGCTGACGATGGCCACCCATTTTCCGAAGACGATCCGCCACGCACTCAGGCGGGTGAGCACCATCATGTCGATCGTGTTGCCCTTGATCTCGGACGAAAGCGCTGCGACTCCTCGCAGCGGTTGGACGATGAGCACTGCGATCGAAAAAAACGTAAAGATCATGCCGGACACCACCGCACCCGCGCGGTCGGAGGTTGAGGCAGCGGTCGCCGAGAGCAGCATGATGCCGAGGAAAATCTGCAAGCTCAGGAAAACCGCGATGAACGTCTTCGCGCGCAGCCCCTGGCGTAGCTCCTTCACCAGCATCGGCGAGATGCGGTCGGAGAAGTCGGTGAGGTGGGAGAGGGTCATGGAAAGAAGTTGAGAGTTGTAGGTTGAGTGTTGAGAGTGAAGAGGTCTGGAAAAAGAAGCTGATGGATTCTGATGGGCGTGCCTTGTAATCTTTCTCTCAACTTTCAACCATCAACACTCAACTCCTCTTGCTGCGGCATCGGTGGCGGCGAAATGGCGGGCTGGCCGGCGTCAAGGCGTCCGAGGATGTCAATGAAGGCGTCTTCCAGATTGCGCTGCTCGCGGTGGAATTCAGTGATGCGGAGTCCGTCCTTGACCATGCGCGCGAGCACGTCCGCGGCTTTCATCGGATCCTGCGTGTCGATCCGGATGCGTCCGCCGAGTTTGCGTGCTTCGAGGAATTCCACATTTGGCTGGAGAATGCACCAATCGGAAACTGACTCCGGCTTGCCGTCCACCTGGACATCATAGAGCACGCCGCCCATCACGTCTGAGCCGCGGCGGAGGGTCTCCGCATCGCCGTGATGGACGATGCGGCCGTTGTTGATGAAGAGCAGAGAATCGCACATCTCGCCAAGCTCTGATAGAATGTGAGAGGAGATGAAAATCGTTTTTCCCTCTTTTGCGAGCACACGGATAAGGTGCTTGAGCTCCACGCGAGCTTTCGGATCGAGACCGGCGGCAGGCTCGTCCATAATGAGCACCTGCGGGTCGTGAAGCAGCGCCCGTCCGAGTCCGAGACGCTGGGTCATGCCTTTCGAAAGTTTGTTGGAAAAGCGGTCGGCCAGCGGGACGAGATCAGTGAATTCCATGACCTCCTGAATTCGTTCGCGGCGTTCCTTGCCCTTGTATCCGAGCGCTCGCGCATAAAAATCAAGATACTCCAGCACTGTCATGTGCTCGTAGTTTCCAAAATGGTCGGGCATCCAGCCGATGAGCCGACGCACTTCCGCGGGATGATGGACCACGTTGATCCCGCAGACTTCGGCGCTGCCGAGTGTGGGATAATCCAGCGTGGCGAGAATCCGCATGGTGGTGGTCTTGCCTGCGCCGTTGGCACCGACGAAACCGCAGACCGATCCATGCGGGATCTCGAAGGTCACGCCGTTCACTGCCTGAAGATTGCCGAAGTAACGGTAAAGATTGTTGATCTTGAGAGCGGACATGGATGGGAAAAGTCAGGGAGTGAGAACCGGTCCGGTGATGACAGTATGGGTTTCCTTCCAACGGATGCCCGGGTGGCTGGCGACGCCCGGTGCCTCCTTGCTAACAGCGATATAACAGCCGTAACGTTCCCACGAGCGCTTCAGCATCTCACGGTTCCTGTCGGCGAAAGCGCTGATTTCCTTTTGGATCGCCGTCTCCACCATTCCCCGCTCCACAGGGGTCAGGCTGAAACGTTTGCCGGTCGTGACACCGTCGGCCCGATACCACTGACCGTCGGTATCCAGGAAAAACAGCGTTTCCAGAGGAAAATCGAAGGTTGAGAGCAGCGTATTTGCTTCGGAAGTGCGCTCGATGCGGCCGCGGGTGGAAACAACGGCTGATAGAACATGGCCATGTTCCGATCGGCTTTGAAACCAGTCGCCCGAGGCATCGAGTTTTCCGTCGCCGGGCTGAACGTTGAAATTGCCACGGGTAGCCGAGCTGTTGGTGAAACGCGCCCAGCGGCTCGTGGCGATGGGGACCGGGCTGAAAATCGACGGTTCGGTGATCGTGAACCGTGAGCCTGTTAGCACGCCCGTCCGGCAGAATTGTTCCTGATGGAGAAACGCCGCATTCTGGTCGCCGTCGGGCCGCACCTCCATCAGTACGCGACGCATGCCAGAGCCACCGAAGCCGTCCTGGATGATGATCAGCCCGATCAGGATCAGGCTGGCGACCAGTGAGATGAGCGGTGTGGTGATGAAGAGCTTGTGGCGCTGGCCGGACTTGGCAAACACGAAAAGATTCACAGGTCCGACCACCACAGCGAAAACAATGAGGACCGCGATGAAGAGCCCGTATTGGAAGGTTTGGCTGCCGAAATATCCTTGAAGCGCCCAGCGGCCGTCGAAGTCGGATTTGATCGAGGCATTGCGTGGTTTGTTAGGATTCATGTGACCCACCAGAGCCAGAGTGGCCGGCGGATCGAGTTTCAGATCCGATGAAATGGTTTTCACCGCCATGCTGCCGAAACTCGTATCGGCAGGAATGCCCAGCGATTTCGCGTCGGCGGAACCGGTCGAGTAGATGACCAGCTGTCCGCCTAACCGAAGCCAGGAAAGAATCGCGTTGCGGCCGCTGGACGGCATGCTGGTCCAGTCCGTATCGGTCATGAGCACGCTGTCGTATCCGGAGAAAGCGAGCCAGTTGTCGGGCAGTTGTTTGGGATCGAACTTGGCGGCGAATTCATTCCGCCCGCCGTAGGAACTGCCACTGCCCATCGCGGCGTCGAGCGTGGAGGCGTTCGGCGTGAAGAGTGCTTCACTCAGCAGCACGGCCGCTTGTGAATTGTCAGGAATTGCGTTGAGGGTGTTGTTCGCATTTCCCATCGAACCACTGAGGCGGGTGCTGATGTTAGCCCCCCAAGAATAGGCCCCCAGGCTCGGGGAAAGCGGAACGAGAATGTCCTGGGTGATGGTTTTTCCAGCGCCCGCCTTGAAGTCGAAGGCGGACTCGGTGTGGTTTCCCTGCGAGTAGTTAGTGCCGCTGTCGAATGAGAGCAGGATCGATCGGTCGGACTTCAGGTTGTTCGCGATCTTGACCCGCACCGGCAGGTAGCCGCCGGGTGAGGGTTTGGAAAACAGCGCCACTACTTCGACATGGGTGTCGGTTTTCGAATCATGCACTTGACGGATGATCGTTTCCTGTCCGGCGGCAGGAAGGAGGAGTGTGAGGAGAAGCAGGTGGCGGAACATGGAAAAGGCGGTTAGGCGGATTTCAGGTTTTTCGGAGTGGCCGTGTCCTGGAACGGCACCTCATCCAACAGCGCACGCACGATGTCGTTCGTCGTGTGGCCTTCCACCCGCGCATTGTAATCGAGCACGATGCGGTGGCGGAGCACAGCGGGGGCGATGGCTTTGACGTCTTCAAAACTCGCGTTGGTCCGCTCCTGCATCAGCGCGCGGGCCTTGGCGCCGGATGCCAGCGCGAGTGCCGCCCGCGGGCTGGCTCCGTAGCGGATGCCACGGGCTGCGGCGGATTGACCGGGGTGGCTGGCATCGACGAGGCGGGCGATGTAGTTCGCGACCACGTCTGGCAGATAGATTTTCCTAACCAGCTCTAGCAGTGAATCAAGGGTTTCCGCACTCATCACCGGATCGACCTGTGGCTCGGTGCCGAGCTCGCGGTGGGAAACGATGCGCTGGAGCGTGGCCACGTCGTTGCGGGTGACTTCAAGTTTGAAGAGGAAGCGGTCGAGCTGCGCTTCCGGCAGCGGATAGGTGCCTTCGAGTTCGATCGGATTCTGGGTGGCGAGTACGAAAAAGGGTTTCGGCAGGTCGTGGGTTTTTCCGAGAACGGTCACGCGCCGCTCCTGCATGGCCTCTAGCAGCGCGGATTGGGTTTTCGGCGAAGCCCGGTTGATTTCATCAGCGAGCACGATGTTCGTAAACAGCGGCCCCGGTTGGAAAACGAACTCGCGGCGGCCGTCCACTTCCTGAAGCACCGGATTTCCCGTGATGTCGCCGGGCAGCAGATCCGGCGTGAACTGCACGCGCTTGGTTCCCAGCTTGAGGAGTTTTGATAGTCCTTTGACGAGCTCGGTTTTCCCCAACCCCGGCAAGCCTTCGAGCAGGATATGGCCGCGGGCGAGAACGCCTGTGATGACGAGGTCGATGAGCTCCTCTTGGCCGAAGAGAACCTGGTTGAGCCCACTCGACAGCGAGCGGAGGTGTTTGGCGGCATCGGCGACTTCCGTTTCGGTGGCATTTTCCATGGGTGCTTCCTGAATTCTCCGGTAGGCTAGCAGGCCCAGCGCCGTTGGGAATGAAGAAGGTGTGAAATTTCCATGAACGCACCGACGGTATGAGTCGGAGCATTTTTCGCCGTGCCGAAGGCGTTATGGCGGATCTCTATCAGATATCAATCTCGCCCTCGAAGACGAAATCCGCCGGTCCGGTTAGGGTGACGTTGGTGAAGCTCTTCTCTCCGGTTTTCTCGAAACCGATCTCAAGCGTGTCGCCGCCTTCGACATCCACCTTGATCGGGCTTGGAGCGCCGGTCAACAGGTGATGGACGAGCGCCGAGGCGACCATGCCGGTGCCGCAGGCGAGGGTTTCATCCTCCACGCCGCGCTCGAAAGTCCGGATGGAGATATGGTCGGGGGAAAGGATGGCGGCGAAATTCGCGTTGGTGCCGGCTGGCGAAAACGCGCCATGATGGCGGATCAGTCCTCCGTATTCGAAGACGTCGAAATCCTCAAGTTCCGCCATGCTTTCGAGAAACGCCACGACATGTGGCACGCCGGTGTTCACGAAATGCAGGCTACCGTCGAGTCCGGGAATCTTCACATCGATCTCGAGTTCAAGATTCTTGGGGTCCGACATCGCAATGCGTACATCATCACCAATCATTTCCGCGCCAAGGGTTCCGGCGATCGTTTCAAAGGTGACCTTCTTCAGTACGATCTCGCCGAGATGAGCGGTAAACCGGCCGAAACAACGCGCGCCGTTGCCGCACATTTCGGCTTCGCCGCCGTCCGCGTTGTAGTAGCGGAAACGGAAGTCAGCGCCCTTTCTTGCGGGCTCGACAGCGAGCAAACCATCAGCACCGATACCGCGGTGGCGGTCACAGAGCGCAGCGATGGTGTCCGAATCGAGCGCTTCGGTGAGCGACAGGTCGCGGTTGTCGACAATGATGAAGTCATTGCCCGCGCCGTTCATTTTGAAGAATTTGAGGAGCATGATGCAGTTTTGAGAATTTGATCTTGAGGAGACGCGGGAGCCACCGCTGCGTCCCCGGCGAAGAATGGGGTGGCTCGTTGAAATCTCAATCCCATTTATCAAGATACCAGATTGTGGGGAACATCCCGCCACATTCGGGAGCTTGTGCTCCGGCACCAGGCGGATAAGATCATCCCAAAAGTGTTGGAAAAGTTTTTCACCGGGCGATTTGTGATCATTGCGTCCCTCTGCCTTGCAGGGGCGGTAATGTCGCAGAAGGCACCACCACCGGTGATCATCACGCGGGCGATGCAAAACAATTCCAACTTGATGAGCCTGAAATGGGAAAGCTGGCCAGGCCGGGTTTACGCGGTGGAAACCAGCACGGCAGTGGGTGGCTGGCAGACGATCACCACCGGACTGCAAGGACCGGCAAGGGCGGTGGGGCAGATCGACTATCCGATTCCCGACGAGTATTTGTTCGACCCTAAGCGGTTTTTCCGCATCCGCATTGAGGGCAGTCCATGATCGGAGGTTCGCAGCTGGCGTAGAGCCTGTGGTCAGCCCTTGGTGGCGGCGATAAGTGGAGCGGTGAAATTCCGGACGGCCTGGGCGGGGTTTTCCGGATGGAGTTCCACCTGTTTGACGATCGCCGAGCCGACGATCACCCCATCCGCGGCGCTGGCCACGAGGGCGGCCTGTTCCGGGGTGGTGATGCCGAAGCCGACGCAGACGGGAACGTCCGTGTGCGCCTTGATCGATGAAACAAAGGCGGCGATGTTAGCTGACGGTGCACCGTGAGAGCCGGTGACGCCGGTCCTTGATAGAGCGTAGATGAAACCTTCTGCGGATCGGGCGAGGATCTTCACGCGGTCCGGTGGAGTGGTCGGCGCGATGAGGCGGATGTGCTTGAGACCGGCACCAATCGCAAGGTCCTTGTTCAGCGCGGCTTCGTCGGGTGGGAGGTCGAGTAACAGAATACCATCAGCACCGGCGGCGGCTGCGTCTTGATGGAAAGCTTCGAAGCCGTAAGTGAATACAGGATTCAGATAGGTGAAAAGAACGATCGGCGTCTCGTGTGTCTCGCGGAAGCGGCGGATGAGCTCGATGACGCGGATGGTCGTCATGCCGGACTTGAGCGCGCGTTCAGCCGCGAGTTGGTTGACAATGCCATCTGCTAACGGATCGGAAAACGGCAGGCCGAGTTCGATGATGTCGGCCCCGGTGTCGGCGAGGGTCTTGATGATTTCCAGCGAGGTTTCGAAGTCCGGGTCACCGGCCGCGACATAGGCGACGAAGGCTTTTTTACCGGATTCCTTGAGGCGGGCGAAGGTGGAGTTGATGCGGTTGGGCATTAGGAAGATGTTGAGAGTTGAGAGTTGAGGGTTGAGGGTTGAGGGTTGAAGGAAAGAGGAAGAGCGTTGGAGAGGAGGTTTGATTTTTACTCTCAACCCTCAACTTTCAACCCTCAACTTGATCACGCATTCTGTTTCGCGAGTCGCTCGCAGGACTTGATGTCGAGTTTGCCGGAGGCGAGCACGGGGATTTCCGTGACGGGGATGATGTGTTTCGGACACCAGAGTGACGAGAGTCCTTCGTCTAGCAGCTTATACCGAAGGTCGATGCATTCCTGTTCGAGCGCCGGTCCGGCGATGGTGGACAGGAGGAGGATGGCTTCGCCTTTCTGTTCATCCGGCACGCCGACGACGGCGATTTTTCGTTCGGCTTCGGAGTCGAGGCCGAGGACCTTATTGATGGCGGCTTCCACAGTCTCGTGGGGCACCATTTCTCCGGCGATTTTGGAGAACCGTGAGATCCGGCCTTCGATGTAGAGGAATCCGTCCTCGTCCATGCGTCCGACGTCGCCGGTGCGGAACCATCCGTCTGCGGTGAGGACTTCGGCGGTTTTTTTCGGATCGCCAAGATAGCCTGCAAAAACATTGGAGCCTTTGAACCAGATGAGTCCTTGCTGGCTGATAGGGATGGCCTGGTCGGACGCGGGATCCGTTAGTTTGATGGCCAGGCCGGGGAGAAGCTGGCCGACGGAGCCGTGGCGCGACGACGGCAGGGTGATTGAATTCGCGGAGGGTTCCGGGTCCGGCAGGTTGACGTTGGTGGCGGGCGAAGTTTCCGTTAGGCCATAGCCTTCCTGAGGACGGACGCCGAATTTCTCTTCAAATGCGGCCGCCAGTGATTGCGGCAGTTTTTCCGCGCCGGTGACGACGAGCTTGAGCGAAGAAAGCTGGGCGGGATCGATTCGCTTCATGTAGCCGCGCAGGAAAGTCGGAGTGGATAGAAAGATGTTGATCTGATGAAGGGCGATGAGTTCCGCAAGACGCTTCGTTTCCAACGGACTCGGATAGGTCACGAGGTTCACGCCTTCGATGACGGGAAACCACAGCGTGACTGTGCAGCCGAACGAGTGAAACAACGGCAAGCAACCGAGGATTGCCGAGCCTTTCGGCAGGTTCAGCCGTGAGCCGAACTGGCAGACGTTGGCAAGCACGTTGCGATGGCTGAGGACCACGCCCTTCGGTTCTCCCGAGGAGCCGGATGTGAAAAGCAGGGTGGCCTCGTCCGTATCACGACGTTTGTTGATGCCCAGCAGCACGGCGAGCACGGAGGAGGGGAGGAGTTTGGAAACGACGGCCCACGTGATGATCTTCTGCTTGAGCGTCGGCAAAACGCGCTCGATGAAAATGAGGTCACGGTTAGGTGGCCATGGGAAAGAAGAGACTTTCCTAACAAAAGGATCCGCCGTGATGAAGCGGTCCACGTCAGCCTGGCGGATGCTGGATTTCACTGCTTCCGGGCCTGCGGTGAAATTCAGGTTTACGGGTGTCTTCCCGGCGAAGATCACGGCGAGGTTTGCAATGAGTCCGGCTTTTCCGGGAGGCAGCACAATGGCCACGCGCGGTTTTTCGGTTTCCTGTTTGATAAACTTGGAGAACACGATGGCTGCGGCGAGGACCTTGTCGTAGGTCATTTCCGAATCATCCGCGCCGTCGATGATGCGGTTTTTCGAATGTTTCTTCAGGCCCTTCAGCAGCGACAGGGCGAGTGAACCTTTGAAAAGGGCACGCGAGCTGTAGGCCTCCTCAGCGGCGGAAAAAAGCGCCTGCTGATAGGACGCGATGTTGGCATCCGCCGGAGAAATGACGGGGGCAAGGCAGAAAACGGCGGACGGAAGCGAGGCAAGCCGCTCCACGCTGAGGCTGGATTCACGCGGGCAATCGATCGCCACAGGGAGGATCGGCAAACCGAAAGCACACAGCGCTTTCAGATGTGACGGAGGAATGTGGCAGGTCGTTGCATTTCGGGTGATGGCGCGACCGGGGACATAGATGAGCACGCCACCGTTTGCCAAATAGGCCTGAAGCTGGGCTCCTGCGGCGGCGGGCGCGCCGTCCGAGGCGGTAAACATCGCCCCCGAACTCGATTTCTGAAGATGGCTGGTGAGCGCCGGATCGTAGTGGGCGGATTCTTCTACCAGCCAGGTGATCTGCCGCCCGGCGAAGAGTTTTTCAAATTGCAGGAGCAGTTCAAGCTCGAGGCGCCCTGGAATGATGAGGCAGCCGGTCGATGGCAGGCGTTCTTTGTGGATGAATTGAATCGGAGCGGAGGACATTTGTCGGAAATCGTTGAGGTGAAAAGGTCCGGGACCTTGCTTCACCGCGATTTAGGAGAAATTTCACCAGCGTGGCACGGTTAATTTTGCAGGAAATCTCGCTCGTCGGAAATGTCCTGCGCCCGCTCAATGCCCGTCCTTGGGCACGGTGATCAGGAACTTCGTCTCGCGGCCGGGCACGGAGGTGACACCGATCGTCCCGTGGTGCGCTTCAATGGCGCGCTTCACGATCGAGAGACCGAGCCCAGTGCCCTTGATTTCCTGCTGCGAGTGGTGTTTTTCCACCCGGTAAAACCGCCGGAAAATGTGCGGCAGATCCGCGCTCGGAATGCCGACGCCGTTGTCCGCCACCCAGATCTGGTAATTCTCACCGACGAGCTGGCAGCCGATCTCCACGCGCAACCCGCTGTAGGGGTTCTGCTTGAGGGCGTTTTCCACCAGGTTGAAAAGCACCTGCGTCCAATAAAATCGGTCGCCTTGGAGTGACACGGCAGGATCCGGCATGGTGACCATGATTTCCGCATTTTGGGCGCGGATGACGGACTCGAGCCGTTCGAGGATGTCGTTGACGCAAGAGCGGAAACGAAAGGGCTCCACCTTGAGCGCGCTGGCCTCGCCAGACTCCAGGCGCGAAATGACGAGCATGTCCTCCACGATGCGTGAGATTCGGTCTGCGTGCTTGCGCATCACCGTTAGAAAGCGGCGGGACATCTCCTTGTCATCGAGCATGTCATCGTCCAACAGGTTTTCCAGATAGCCGTTGATGATGGCCAGCGGCGTGCGGAGTTCGTGCGAGGCGTTCGCGACGAAGTCTTTTCTAACCTGTTCTATCTGATTCTCAGTAGTCACGTCGCGGATGATGACACGGGTGATGGGATCGCTGTCCGGCGGATCCGATAGTTGCGCGGCATCGATGATCCACGCGTTGACGCCGCGGGTTTCGAGATCGCCGCGCGGTGAGGTTTGCTGCGGCAGGACGACGCGAGATTGCACGGGTTCGCCGGTTTCGAGGCAGCGCAGCAGGGCATCTGCCAGCCGAGGATCAAGAAATGCCTCGCGGATCGGGCGGTCCACCAGTTCCCGCTGGCCGAAAAGCGAGCGCGCGGCGGCATTGGCGAAGCGGACATTCGCCTCGGAGTCGACGAGCAGGAATGCGTCGCCGAGGGCATCGAGCAGGCGGTTGCGTTCTTCGCGGGCATATTTGAGATCGAGTTCAAGGCGGAGTTTCCATGCATTGACTTCGGCTTCGGACTCCCTGAGGGAATTGCGGTGGCGGTAGGCGAAAATCGCCAGTGCGGTGAGTGCCGAAACGGTGGCAATGATGGCGATTTCGTTGGTCATCCTTCGGCTTTCGCTACGCAGTAGCCGATTCCACGTACCGTTTCAACCCACGACCCGTGGGTTCCCAGCTTTTGCCGGAGGCGCTTCATGTGGGTGTCCAGCGTGCGGCTGTGGGTGGCGTCGCTGTAGCCCCAGACGGTGCGAAGCAGGTCATTGCGGTCCTGCGGTTTTCCCGAACGCTCGCAGAGAAAGAGCAGCAGCTTGAACTCTGTGGCGGTCAGGTCGGCCGGCTCGCTGTCCAGATAGAACTTCAGGGAATTCTTGTCGAAACGGAAAGGGCCGTAGGTGAAATCGACGTTGCCCGGAGGCGCGTCGGAGCGTTTCAGGATGGCTTGCACGCGCAGCATCAATTCCTTCGGGCTGAAAGGTTTGGTCAGATAGTCATCCGCCCCTGCCTCAAGTCCCTGAATGCGGTCCTCCGTCTGGGCGCGGGCGGTGAGCATGATGACCGGAATGTTCACGGTGCGCGCGTCACGGCGCAGCTCGCGGAAAACCGAGTAGCCGTCGCGGCCGGGGAGCATGAGATCGAGCACGATCAGGTCGGGGCGCTCGCGCAGGGCCATCTCGGTACCCACCACTCCATCGTGAGCCTTGAGCACTTCGTATCCCGCTCGTGTGAGGTTGAAGCCGATCAGATCCGCAATGTCACGTTCGTCCTCTACAATCAGAATTCGATTCATTTCAAAAGCAAACTAGCGGTCGGTCCGTCACCGGGCGAAACCCTCGCGTGTGACGATTTGGTCACAAAATGTCTTTGGAGACGTAGGTTCCGGGCAGTGTCGTGCGTGCGATTCCCAACTTCACGCCAGCGGCGAGGGAGGTGTTCACCCCGGTGCGCACGCCGTCGCCAAGGATCGCACCCAGCTTGAGTCGGCCGGTGTCCACAGGCTTTCCCTGGATCATGGATACGTGGTGGCGTCCATCGTGACGATGGTTCTCCGTGCAGGTCCCCGCACCGAGCGTGACGTGCGTGCCGATGATGGAATCGCCGACGTAGCATTGCCGGGAAATGTAGGAGTTGTTGTAAATGATCGAGTTTTTCACTTCCGCACCATTTCCGACGTAACAGTTCGCCCCGATGCTGGTGGCTCCACGGATGTAGGCATTCGGGCCGATCTGGCTGTTCGCGCCAATCAGGACCGGGCCTTCGATGACCGTGCCGGCCAGGATGCGTGAGCCGTTCGCCAGCCGGATGCAGCCTGACAACGTCGCCAGCGGACTGACCTCGCCGAGTAGCGAGGTTTCGTCCATCAACGCGAGAACCTCCTCGTTCATGCGAAGGAGATCCCACGGATAAATGACCGGGAAACAATTGGCGTCTGTCACAATCCGTTCCTCGCACTCCTCGGGGTCGGCGGAGCCTTTCCAGGCTAACGTGCGGCCTTCGCTGTCGAGCAGGCAGGCGGATTTTGGATTGCGGCCCAGCAGCAGGAGCGCTCCAAGTTCGATCCAGTTGTCCAGCGGGATGCGCAGCGTGCGATCGCAGGCGTCTTTGGGATCCACCAGTTGCAGTCCTGCGCGCCGCAGATCGGCTGAAAGCAGCTCTTTCATCTGGAGATTCGCAATCAGGCAGGAACCGAGTTCGCGGTTGGATGTGATTGGAGCACAGAGGGCTGGATTGCGGGGAGGTAGAAGAGAAGCCTGCATGGGTTAATAAAAGTCCATCACGAACCTATTGCTGATACACGAAAATTCTCCTATAAAACCGAAAAATTCCGGTCGTTGCAAATCCTGCACGGTCATCACTACACGAGGGCCTTGCACGACATGTTTCAGTGTTGCGAATCAACTTTAACTCCCGGACGTCTCGGAAAAAACCTTGCTATCCTGCCGCAACCGTCTAGGCACTGCGGAGCACCGTGCTTACGCCGGTGAGGGGTCGAAAATACGGCCCACCCTTTTCCGGTCTTCATCGATGAGAGATTGTTTTAGGATAACCACCTCCCCCTCATCGACACCGCCTGCCGCCCTTTCCGGGATGAGGCAGGCAAAACAAGACACATGACCCCGATATCATTCGAGGCGTTGCCACTGGCTGCGCCCCTCCAACGCGTTTTGCGCGAACTTAACTACACCACGCCGTCGCCCGTTCAGGAGCAGGCCATTCCACTCCTGCTAGAAGGCCGCGACCTGCTGGGTTGCGCCCAGACCGGCACCGGAAAAACCGCGAGCTTCGCGCTGCCGATCCTTCATGCGATCCACGAGCGGCCGAAACAAATCAAGCCACGCCAATGCCGCACGCTGGTGCTGGCACCCACCCGCGAACTGGCCGGCCAAGTCGGTAAAAGCTTCACCACCTACGGAGCCCATGTCCGTTTCCGTCAGACATTGATCTACGGCGGCGTCGGCCAGAATCCCCAGGTCTCCGCCATGCGCGGAGGAGTGGATGTGTTGGTGGCGACTCCCGGACGTCTGCTCGACCTCATCGAACAACGCGCCGTCGATCTATCAGGCGTCGAGTTTTTCGTGCTCGATGAAGTGGACCGCATGCTCGACATGGGCTTCGCCCGCGACGTGAAAAAAATCGTCGCGCTGCTTCCTGCCAACCGCCAGTCGTTGTTCTTCTCGGCCACGCTCGCCCCGAGCATCGTCGAGCTGGCGCAAACCATCCTGCGCAACCCGGCCCGCGTCAGCATTGATCCCGGCACGACCACCGCCGAGCGCATCGAGCATCAGGTGTGTTTCGTGGATCGCGAAAACAAGCGGCCGCTGTTAGAGCAGCTTCTTCGCGGTCAGGCATCAGCCAGTATCTCCAAGCTCACCATCGTCTTCAGCCGGACCAAACATGGCGCTAACAAGCTGGCAAAATCCCTCTGTGAAGCTGGATTCGCAGCGGACGCGATTCACGGCAACAAGTCGCAGGCGCAGCGTGAAAAAGCGCTCGAAAAATTCAAAAAAGGCCTCACGCCCGTGCTCGTCGCCACCGACGTCGCCGCCCGCGGAGTGGACGTGAAGGACGTCGGACTTGTCGTCAATTTTGACCTGCCTAACGAACCGGAAGCCTACGTGCACCGCATTGGCCGGACCGGTCGTGCCGGTGCGGAAGGACGTGCCGTTTCGTTCTGCGCCGAAGACGAGCGCGAGTTCCTGCGGGAAATCGAAAAAGTCATCAAAATGGCTGTGCCGCGCTGGGACGATCACCAGTGGCACGACGAAGGTCTGGCTGACCGCCATCTCCGCTTGCGGACCGGCGGCGGCATGGTCCAAGGCGGCGGCAACCGCGGTCGCCAAGGCGGCGGTGGTGGTGGTGGTGGTGGTGGTGGTGGTGGTGGCGGACGTCAGGGTGGTGGCGGCGGAAGTCGTTACAGCGGCGGCGGTGGTGGTGGCGAAGGCCGCGATTACAGCAACGCCTCACGCGGCAACAACCGCCGTCGTCCAGCCTCGCGCTAACCGATAGAATTCATTTCAGGCGTGGGAATTTTCGAAAGGAAGGTTTCCACGCCTTTTTTGCGAACGGATCTCACAGAAGCTGCGTCTCAACTAACAGCTTATAAGTGCCGTCACGTGCCAGCAATTCGTCATGCGTGCCGCTTTCCACGATTCTACCGTGGTTGAAAACGAGGATCTTGTCAGCGTGCCTAACAGTGGAAAGGCGGTGGGCGATGACAAGGCTGGTGCGGCCGGTCATCAGGCGTTCGAGGGCTTCGTTGACGAGGCGCTCGCTTTCGGAATCAAGGGCGGAAGTGGCCTCATCCAGCAAGAGGAGCCGGGGGTTTGCGAGAATGGCGCGGGCGATGGCGATGCGCTGCCGCTGGCCACCTGACAGCTTCGTGCCGCGCGGGCCGACGATGGTGTCGTAGCCTTCCGGAAGCTGCGAGATGAAGTCGTGCGCGTTGGCCATTTCCGCAATGCGGGCGATGTCCTGGCGGCTGGCACCGGGGTTTCCATATTCGATGTTTTCCAGAATGCTGCCGCCAAAGAGCATGACTTCCTGAGGGACGATGGCCATTTGCGCGCGCAGACAGGGAAGGCCGATTTCCGCTGAGTTCACGTCGTCGAAAAGGATGCGGCCGGACTGAGGATGATGGAAGCCGAGGATCAGGGAAAAAATGGTGGATTTCCCCGCGCCGGAGGGACCGACGAGGGCGATGCGCTGGCCGGGCTCGACTTGGAAATCGATGTCATGGAGGACCTGGACATCGGGGCGGGAGGGATAGCTGAAATTGACGCGTTTGAAGCCGAGCGAGCCTTGGAGAAGGATATCCATGTCGCCAGTGGATCGTTCGGTCGGGGTGTCCAGGATTTCGCGGAGACGTTCGGTGGCTCCGGCAGTCTGTTGGAACTGGGAGATGATCTCTGGAAAAGACCCTAACGACGCGCCGACAAAAATCGAAAAGAGGATGAACGCGGCAAAGTTCGTCCATCCGATTTCACCGTTTGCATACATCCGTGAGCCATACCAGGTGACGAACGCGATCGTTCCAAAGAGGGCGAAGATGATGAATGATAGAAAGGCTGCACGGTGGCGCGCGCCACGCAGCGAGACGGCGAAAAATGAATCGAGCGCGCGGTTGTAGCGCTTGTATTCAAACTCCTCGTTGCCGAAAGCCTTCACATCGGCGATGGATTGGGTGGTCTCCTCAATCACGGTGCTGGCCTCGGCGAGGGAGTCCTGCGCGTCGCGGGAATAGCCGCGGACTTTTCTGCCAAAAAACGCGATGGCGAGCACCACAACCGGGACGCTGCCCAACATGATCAGCGACAGTTTCCACGAGGCAACGAAGATGAAGATCAAGCCGCCGTTGAGGATGACGGTATGGCGCACGGCCTGGGGCACGGCGTTGAGAAGAGTGTCCCTAACAATTCCAAGATCGGCGGAGACGCGGTTGCTGATGGAGCCGGAACGCTGCTCCTGATAGAAGGGGACAGGGACATTGAGCAGGTGGGCGAAAATATCCCGCCGGAGGTGGTTCAGCGCGGCCTCGCCAGAGCGGATGAAGCCTTGCACGCGGAAAAACGCGATGATCGATTGCACCGCAAGCACACTGATGAGCATGAGCACGACATGGTTGGATTTTTCCAGAACCTGCGCGGGATCGACACCTTGGCGGAGGGCGTCGGCGGGATTTCCGATAAGTTCCTTCAGGTAATAAGGAAACGCCAGCGAGAGGATGGCGGTGAAAAACAGCGCGGCGAGGGAGGGGAGGAAGATCAGTTTTTCACGCATGAGGTAGCTGAGGACCCATCGGTGGGATGAGAGGGGTTGCTTCAGTTTCGGCTCGGGCATGGGCGGATGGGAGACGATGGAGACGGCGGCGTCAACTGCGCGGAACGACGGGAGGATTGGATTTGCCAATTACCGGGAAAGCGGGAAGGTTCCTGCCATGTTTGATCACCGTCGGTTAATCCCGTTTTTTCTCGCACTCTCCCATCCCGCCGCCGCGGTGGTGGTGGCGTCCGGTGGGCCGAACAACACGGCGCCCGGCGGGCAGCCGTTTTTTTCTAACGTGGGATCCCTTGGCAGCGCGTCGGCCGTCTATTTGTCCGATGGCTGGGTGATGACGGCCAACCACGTGGCAAGTTCGCTGCCAGCGTCGGTGAGTTTTGGAGGAATTCCCTACACGACCGTGCCAGGGAGCTTTCAACGGCTGGGCAACGATGCTCCTTTGACGACGTTCACGGACATCGTGTTGTTCCGGCTCAACGCTCCGCCGCCACTCCCGGCTGTTAGTCTATCCGCGGCCACGCCGACGGTCGGCAGCCAGGTGATGATGGTCGGAAACGGCCGGATCCAGAACAGCGAGACCTATTGGAATCGCACGGTGATTGCCGGCGACGGCAACGACACGTGGGTGGAAACGACGGAGCCGCTCTCGAATATTTCCGGCTTCCAAACGACCACCTCGCATGAACTCCGCTGGGGCGAAAACGTGGTGAACGATGACAATTTCGTCGTGAACATCGGCCAGGGCGACGTGGTGTCGTTCTCCACGCAATTCGATAATACGGGCCTCACGCAGGAAGCCCAAGCAGTCTCCGGCGACTCCGGCGGCGCGGTGTTTTCCTTCAATGGCAGCTCGTGGGAACTCAGCGGCATGATGTATGCGGTCAGCGAATACGAGACCCAGCCTGGCGGCGCTGACAGCGCGGTCTTCGGTGTGCAGACGGCGATCGCAGACCTTTCATACTACCGCGGACGCATTCTCAACATCATCCCGGAGCCGTCCTGCCTGATGTTTTCGCTGATCGGTGCGGCAGGGATTTTCCGTCGCCGACGGTAAACGCGGGGATTGCGCCCGGTGGGTGGATGCGTCATGGATGGCCGCCATGACGGGTAAGGAAATACGGGAAGTGCTGGATCAGGCGCGCGTGCTGCCCAGCAAACAAATGGGGCAGAATTTCCTCATCGATCCAAACATGGCGCGCTGGATCGTTTCGCAGCTCGAAATTTCCGCGGACGACGCGGTTTGCGAAGTGGGACCTGGAACGGGCGCGTTGAGCGTACATCTCATCGGAAAAGTGCGGAAATTGATCCTCATCGAGTTCGATCCCCGGCTGGCGGGCGCGTTGGCGGAGCGTTACAAGGACGATTCGAGCGTGGAAGTTCACCACGCCGACGGCGCGAAATTCGATGGTCGCCTGCTTTTCAAACACCGGAAGCTGAAGTTCCTCGGCAACCTCCCTTACTCCTGCGGCGGCGCGATCATGAAAAACTTACTGAGCCGTCCGCACCCGTTCGAGCGGGCGGTGATCATGCTGCAAAAAGAAGTTATCGAGCGCCTCGCTGCGAAACCGGGCACCAAGGACTACGGCATCCTCTCGCTGCGGACGCAGGCGAACTGGGAGGTCGAGCCGATGCGGACCGTGCCGCCCGAGGCGTTCTATCCGCGACCAACGATCGACTCCGCCGTGGCTGTGCTGCGCCCGCGGACGGGCGGGCTGCCGCCGTTCGACTACCGGCTTTTCGACGAGCTGATCCGCCGGGGTTTCGCGCAGCGGCGGAAGCAATTGAAAAAGCAAATGCCGGACGAACCGGCGTGGGAGGAAATTTGCGCGGAACTGAAGGTCACTGCTACCGTGCGTGGCGAGGAACTCACTCTATCACAGTGGGTCGATCTCACCCGCGCCTTCGATCCACATCCGCTCAAGGACCTGCCGCAGAAAGCCAGCGAGATTTTCGATGTGGTGGATGAAAACGACAAGGTCACCGGCCAGGCGACGCGCGCCGAAGTCCACGCTCAAAAACTCCTGCACCGCGCGGTCCACATTTTCGTGACGAACAAACGTGGCGACGTGCTGCTTCAAAAACGCTCGCTGCTCAAGGACCTCTGCCCCGGCCTGTGGGATTCCAGCGTCTCCGGCCATCTCGATGCTGGTGAAGATTACGCCGCCGCTGCCACCCGCGAACTCGACGAGGAAATGGGCATCCGCGTGGAATCCGCGCCAGAGGAAATCGCCCGCATCGCCCCCTGCGTGGAAACCGGCTGGGAACACGTCCGGTTGTTCCGCACGAAATACGACGGAAACCTGCGTTTCCCGAGTGCGGAAATCGACGCTGCGATGTGGTTTCCCGTCTCAGAAATCGACGCTTGGATCGCGAACGTTCCGGAGGATTTTGCAAGTGGGTTTCTCGCGTGCTGGAAGATTGGAAAACCGGCTTTTTAAACCCCGACGCACCCAACATCTCGAGCATTACAGCCGGGCAAGTTTCCACCCGTGATCTGCTCAATGCTAAAAAGATAAAATTCGGCATGTTAACCAATTTTTCCATGGCGGAGGGTTTATAGTTGCGGTAGGCGGCCGGCAATGTCTTTGTAACTACAGAACCCTTGTTGTATGAAGTGCATCGCTCCCCATCCGCGCCGCGGCCTAACCACCAGAAGAGGCTTTGCATTGATTGTGACCTTGAGCCTCATGATCCTGCTGCTCGTTGTTGCAGTGGGTTTGTTAGGAATCGCTGGTATCTCGCTGAGGTCCAGCCAGCTCAGCGGGGCGCAACAAACCGCTCGGGCGAACGCGCGGATGGCGATGGTCATCGCGATCGGGCAGTTGCAGTCACATGCCGGAACGGACCAACGGGTCACTGCAAGTGCGGATATCGCGGCAGGGCCGAGAGGGGATCCTGCGGCGGATGCAGGTGCTCCAACGAATTTGAATGCTCTGGACGGCCAAAGCAAGGGTGTCTCAGCGGTCCAGGCGGGAACCCGTTTTTGGACTGGCATCTGGAAAAACCGTGACGTGCCGGGCCTGATTTACACCAAAACTCCATCGCCACAGCTTCTCCAATGGCTGGTGAGTGGAAACGAAATCACCCCGGCAACGAATACTCCCGCCACGCCGGCTAACGGACTGAAGGCAGACGGTTCTCCCGCTGACAGGACCAAAACAGTCTTATTAGTCGGACCCAGAAGCGCGGGAAACAGGACCACGGACATTTCAAAATACGTCACTGCCCCTCTTGTCGATGTGTATGGAACCGGCACCACTCCCAAAAAAACTGGCCGCTACGGGTGGTGGGTTGGCGACGAGGGAGTGAAGGCAAAAATCAACATTGTTCCTCCCTATGCGGCCAACAATCTCACCACCTACAAGACCGTCACTTCCCAACGCAGCGGCTGGGAGGTCGTTGCCGGATTTGACAAATACCCGATCCCGGGAGCCCCCGACGCTGCTTCGTTGGATCGTGTGCTCACCTTGCCGCAACTTTCCCTGATCGGCAATGGAGCCATCCCGGGCACGAGCTTGTCCTTCCATTCGGCCACGACCGACACCATGGGAGTCCTTGCGGATTCCCTGCAGGGTGGTCTCCGGCTCGATTTGAGCTCCTATTTGCGTCAGCCGCTGCCTGCGACTGCGCCGGCACCCTACCCGAATGCCATTCAAATTAACAAAAACATCATCCCCGCGGCCCTATCAGCCACCATCAAGGGGCCCAAATGGAATGTCCTGAACGATTTCAATGACTTCGCGGCGACCAATGTCACGGCAGGAACCCTGAATGCGAAGCCTGCCACCTCGGATTTCACGGCCGCCATTGCACCGACGATCGTCGAATTGCGTCTCCTGCTCGGTGCCAAGCTCGTTCCGGCCACTGCCGTAGATCAATACAAGGTTTATCCATGCGCAAAAATCGCCGTCACCTTGGCAAACCCCTACTCCTACCCCCTAAGTTGGACGGGGCTTGATCTTGAACTCAAGAACGCGCTGCCCAACGACAATATCCAGATGTCCCGCCTTTGGCCTGCTGCCGGCCAGCCCGCGTTCATTCCGAGAAGCCCCTCCGAAGCCGCCCTCTTCAACAACGTCATTTTCAGGATCCCCTCCGGAAATCTGCCTGCAGGAGGTGCCAGAGCCTACACGATCAGCTCCCAAGTATCACGCCCCGCCAATTCCACCTCCCAAGCGGTCGTCACCCTGTCCGCCATTTCCGGATCTCCCACCGAAATCCAGGATTTTAAAAGAGTGCTGATCATGGAGCACGGCTCGATCAACTCGATCGCCGGCGCATCAAGAATCACGCTGGATGTCCGGGAAGCCTCCGTCACCTCTCAAATCAACCTTGAACTACGGCCTCAAGGCAGCGCGGCCATTCTCCGGAAAATCGAACGGCTGGAACTCGACAATGCGGAGTTCACGCCCACCCAGCGGGTTTTTGCCTCCCAGGCCACAGCCGCCGGCAACTCGGACATCAAGGACCCGAAGACGTTCACTGAACCTTTTCCCCTCCAGCTTTTCAGCTTCCAACTCAGCCAACCTGGCGTGGACTACGGCTCGCTTCTGCCGAGTTCTTCAGATATCGGGCTGCGATCGTCCACCCTCCGGACCTACGCGGATTTCAACTTGCAGGCGACGCGGTACAGGAAACCGATCATTTCCTACAATCCGCCTCCCTTTTTCATGCAAATCGCCAACAGCAAGGCCTATCTGCCCTTCACCGCGCCCGGCGGAAACACCGGTGCGGACTTCTCAAAGAACCTGGCAATTTCCCCCGTGCGCTGGGGACGATCGGTTTCGGGATCGGAATCCACCATTCTGTTCAGTCCTCCGCTCGTGGACGAACCAATCGTCTCGCTCGCCCAGTTTCAACATGCGGACCTGACTGCCGATGACATCTACACTTCTGTGGCTCATCAGCCGGGTAACGCCTTTGGCAACTCTTACGCGACTCCCTTCGTCACACGGGAAAAGACCGTGCTGAATCGGACCGATTACAAGATCACCGGCTACGATGCCGCCATAGCTACCGCCACCAATTACTACGATATTTCCTACCTCCTCAATGCCTCCATCTGGGACACCTACTTTGTTTCAGCCATTCCCGCCGCCTCCCAACCGGTGCCACTCAATCCGAAAATCGTCAAAATCGATCCTTCGGACACATCAACGGAACTGCGCGACGGCGACAAGACATCAGCGCGACTGATGATCAACGGTGCCTTCAACATCAACTCCACCAGCAAGGATGCGTGGAAGGCCTTCCTCGCAGGCAGCAAGCACCTCCGGCATCCTGCGGACATGAGCAATTCCACGGATGCCATGTTTCCGCGCAGCCTCTCACAGATCAGCCCCTCGCAGACCCCGCCATCCGGAAATGATCAGGACTCCTTTTCGGGGTTCCGGCGTCTGACGGATCCACAGATCGACCTGCTCGCCGAAGCGATCACCCGCCAAGTCCGCCTCCGTGGCCCTTTCCTTTCTCTATCGCATTTCATCAATCGTTCCCTCGTTCCGCTCGCCACCGATAAGGACCTCGGCCGCAGCGGGGCACTTCAAAGCGCCCTCGACCTGAGCGGGGCCAACATCAAACCAGATGGCACGGCTGCTATTTTCAGCGGCATCACATTGAATGAGGACAAGGTCACGTTGAAAGCGAGTGGCAGTGGACCAAGTGCCGACCTCACCGGTTCGGCCGCTTCCAGTTTCAGCCCCGCTTCCATTTGGCCAACCACGTCCCGTGATAAGAACCCCGGCGCGGTGGCCTCGATTCTGGCGGACACCAAACTACTAACCGATCCGGCCTACCGCATCGAACAAGGCTTCCGCTCCACCGGCATACCCGGCTGGCTCACCCAGGCGGACGTTCTCCAGGTCATCGGGCCTTCCATCGCCGCGCGGTCGGATACGTTCAAGATCCGGTCATATGGAGAAGCCCTGGACGCGTCCGGAAACGTGATGGCAAAGGCATGGTGTGAAGCCGTCGTCCAGCGCATGCCCGATTATGTGGACCCTTCCAACAAAGCTTACGACCGGGCATCTCTCGGCAGCGTCAACACCACCTTCGGCCGCAAGTTCAACCTGGTTTCGTTCCGCTGGCTCACTTCCGATGAAATCTGACACCCTATCCACCGTTTCCAGCCTCTGTCTTTTCCTGTGCGCAGCGGCTCCCACCGCCAAGAGCCAGACGGCACCGCCTGAAACAGCGATCACCCTGAAACTCGACTTCGTTGCGTGGGGTGACTCGATCCGAGGCCTGCGCATCAAGGTTGGCAGCAAGGAAATGCCGGTCAGCGCAATGGCTTTCGAGTATTCCACACCGGTTTCCTACAACGGCCCGAACATTCTGGAAATCAGCCAGAGCCAGGGTAGCTCTCCAGCAGACCCCTACGCGACTCCTCAAGCCGCCGCGCCGGAAAAACCTCTTGATCCCAAAAATCCGCCGTCCGAGCTGGAAATCCGGCGCAGGAAGAATCCCAATCTGGTCGCGCTCGCCATCCTGCCAGCCGGCTCGACACGGGCCACTGTCCTCATCGCTCCCGCTGCCACCGGAACCTATCAAACCTATGTGATTGATGACGATCCGACGAAGCTTCCCCTCGGCAAACTGCGCATCCACAACTACTGCTCGATTGCCGTCGCCATGCGTTGCAACAACAAGGATTCCGTCGAACTCCAGCCGAAACAAACCACCGTCATCCCTCCCGTGAACGACGGTGTCATCTACGAACTCGCCTATCAGAAAGACGGCAGATGGAAGATGCAGGAAAACAACGTCGTCCAAGTCCTCGATTCCGAGCAGGTCCAGATGGTGGTTTTGAAAAGTGACGCGAATTTTTTCACCTCAGGAGACGGCTCGCGCGGTGGATTCCTCCAGACCGTCGTTCTGCGCCGCAGCAAAAAACAAATGGACGATGCCGCCGCGGGTGAAGTTCAGGCCCCGCAATGAACGGCCGATGTTTGCCGCAAGATTCCCTGACGCAGCGGACGTATCGGAGTCCCTTCGTTACAAGCCGGAAATTGACCACGTCACTATTGCCATGAAACGCCGCACATTCATCAAAACCGTCGTCGGGACTTCGCTTGCCGCCGAAGTTTCCCGCGCTCAATCAGTTGCCTTGCCGGAGCGCAAACTCGGCTGGGCGCTCGTCGGACTCGGCTCGCTTAGTACGAACCAGATTGCTCCCGCGCTGCTGAAGACCCAGTTCAGCCAGCTCACCGCCGTGGTGACCGGCACGCCGCAAAAGGGCGCGAAGTGGCGGGAAAAATACGGCCTGACCGAAAAGCAGGTTTATGACTACGCCGGTTTTGACCGAATCATCGACGATCCTAACATCGACGTCGTCTGCATTGTTCTCCCTAACGGCATGCACCACGAGTTCACCCTCCGCGCGGCGAAGGCGGGCAAGCATGTGTTCTGTGAGAAACCCATGGCGAACACTGCGCAGGAGTGCCGCGAGATGATCGCCGCCTGTGATACGGCGAAAAAGTATCTTGGCATGGGCTACCGCTGCCAGCGTGAGGCGCACCACGTCGAAGCCATGCGTTTCGCGAGGGAGAAGGTTTTCGGCGAAGTGAAGCACGTCGATGCCGGCTTCGGTTTCAAGATCGGCGATCCCAAGCAGTGGCGGCTCAATGCAAAACTTGCCGGTGGTGGTGCGCTGATGGATGTCGGAGTTTATGCGCTCCAGGCCTGCCGTTATCTGATCGGCGAAGAGCCTTCGGAAATCTCCGCTTTCGAAACAAAGACGGACAAGGTGAAGTTCGCGCAAGTGGATGAGACGATCCAGTGGATGATGAAATTCCCATCCGGCAGGACTGCGGCGTGCACGACGACTTATGGTTTCGGCGGCCTCAACTTTTTCACCGCGACCGCGGAAAGGGGACGCTTCGGCATGGACCCGGCCTACACCTACGGCGGCCTCAAAGGATGGACTTCCGATCCCACGCTTCCGCTAGATTTCGCTAACACCGACCATTTCGTCACGCAGATGGATGCGTTCTCGGAAGCCATCCTAACCAACAAGCCGTTCGAGCCCTCCGGTGTCGATGGCTTGCGTGACCTGTTGGCGATCGAGGCGATCTATCAATCCGTCGCCAGTGGCAAGACCCAGCGCGTTGCCGCGGTCTGAACGATGTCTGACAGCAATCCCTACGCCCCGCCGCAGTCTGCCGAAGTGGAGGCCTTTTCCACGCTGTCCTGGCAATGTTATGGCGAGCGGGTGGTGGTGCGAAACGGAGCCACGCTGCCCAGGGTGGATTTGGAAACCGGCGTGTCCGAGGGCGAGCTGACCCCCGTTTCCCGGGTCTATCAGCCACCCGGCGCGGGGCAGGCATTTCGTGTGGTGATGCTCATCGCGGTCTATCTGATCGCGAAAAACTTGCTCAACACCGACGAATCCTGGCTGCTGTGGACCGTGGTCGGCGGCTCCATCCTCATCAACTGGTTGCTGCGCCTGCGCGGAAATGCGGCTGGCACGGTGACGATCCTTGAGTTCCGCGATCCCGCGCGCGAACGCCGCCGTGATTTCCGCAGGAAAGTTCGCCGGGGCATGTTGTTGCTCTCGCTCGTCATGATCATCGGCGGACCGTGGTTGGTTTCCGTTTCCTATCAGACGGATATTGGTTTGTTGCTGGGTGGCATCGGAGTGCTGATCGCGCGATCCATCTGGGCAGCATTCGACCGCCCCAAGACCCGCAGCGAGTCGGGTCCGGCAGGGGCGCTGCGCATCCGGAACATCCATCCTGAGGCGATGGTGAAACTGCGGAAAATCGAAGCCGAGGAGCAGGTGGCCCGCGTGGACGCCGGAGTTTCTAAATTGCGCCGGGCGTTCACGATGTTCTATCACCGGTTCCCGCTCGCATCTTTGTTAGGTGACGGGGCCAGGAACCCGGTCATGGTGCTCGTCGTCTTGCTGATGAAATTCCTGCGTTCGAAACGACTGGAGCGCGAATGTTTTGAATTCACCGAAGCTATCGGAATCTGCGAGGGAGAGCTCCATGAAACACTCCGCGCAAAAGTCTCGGCGTGGTGTGACGAGCATCCCGATTGGCTGCTGATCCTGATGGAACGCCTGCCATCGCCCGGTGGCGACATGACCATTGAAACCGTGCTGCTCGCATCACCCGAGTTGGAGCACTCCGTTTGTTTTCACCTGTCATGGATGTCGAGAAAACCCGCCCCTGGCGTCAGCGAGTTTTCATTCCTCACTTGGCTGCGGTGCGGGAAAATCCTCTGCACCACCCACATGCCGCTGTTGCCGTTAGATCGGCCTGACGTGGAGGCTGAGCGGGTGAGGGGACCCGAGGCAAAGGTCTATCAAGCGCACTTGGCGCGTTGCAGCGGGCGTGAAATCGCCGCCGCTTCCAACTCTGCTGAAGTCCATGCCCGTTTCGATCAGGAACGGCGGGACATCGGTGAGTTGCTGGAAGCGGCCGGTCTGCGCGGTCCGGTGCGTGAGATCGGCTGACGAAGGGGGGCCGTGAAAGGATGCTGAAACGCGGAACGTCGATACTTTATCGACTGTTTCCAGCCGCCATTCTGTCGGTAGAAACCAAGACGTCGGAGAAGATGTCCGTGGCCTCTTTTGTTCACTTCAACAGCTTGCCCAAAAGCCGGATGGTGACCCGCATCGAGATGTCCAGCGACTTGGCGGAGATGATTTTCATGTTGTCGCCCGGCGTATGCCACCAGCCGCCGCGGCTGAAATCGCCGATGATGTCGACGGTCGGAATGCCTGCAAAATTCAACGGCACGTGGTCATCGATGATCGGCCCGGGTGCCATTCCGAAATGACGTTCCGCGTTTTCCTCCTTCGCCGAGGACATCACCAGTTCCTTTAGCAATGCGGGGGTGTCCGACGGCAGCTTGATGGACAAATCCTTATGGCCTATGATGTCCAACAGGATGCCAAATTGCGGCTTGTCGTTCCGTGTCCGCCAGTAGCTTGCGTAGAAACGGCTGCCATAGAGCCCATCCTGCGGCGTAATGTTTTCGCCGATCGACTCCTCTCCGTCGAAAAACACAAGCTCCACCTTGCCCGCGTCTTCCTTGGAGAGCGACTTTGCGATTTCCACTACCGCAGCGCAAGCGGATGCCGCGTCGTCGGCGCCGACGAAGTGCTTGTCCTTATAAAGCTTCGAGTCGATGTGGGCACAAAGCAGGACTTTCACCACCCGCTGCCATTGGGCGCCCGCGCCGGTAGGATAGCGCGCCCGCAGGTTTTCGAATTTCATGTTTCCGGCGGGTGTCATTTTTTCAAATGGCTGGGCTTGAGTTACCCATCCGTTTTTTTCCAACTCCGCCTTTACCAATGCCCGCACGGCCTTGAGTGCCTCCGATTCCGGCGGGCGCGGGCCTTTTTCCACAATCCGTGCGGTCAGATCATAGGCCGCCTGGCCGAGGCGTCCCTCGCGTTTTTGGGTCAGGAACCATCCGCCGCCGGCCACAGCGAGCACCAACAGGACCACCAGCAACAAACGGGAACGCATACCCGGAAGATGGAAGCTACTTCTGCCGATGAAAAGAATGATCTTCAACCCGGCTTGCCAAGTCGGTACTCCCCGCTATTTTGCGCCACCAATGCGCCTGCCTCCTCTCGATTCCGAACCCGCTGTCCGCGATCCCAAAAAGCTGCGAAACACGGCCCTCATCCTCGTCGCCATCATGCTCCTCGGCGGCTGGTTGGTGCTCAAGGCTTACCAACAATGGTCCGTCAAGCAAGCCGCTGACGACCGCCCGGCCGTGGTTTACCGCATCACGCCGGAACGCGACCTGCGGATGCTGCGGCAGGACGGGAAAACGGTCGATCTAGTCAACCTCCGCGGCAAGGTCATCGCTGTGAATGTCCTGAGTGCAAGGGATCCACAGGCAGCCGCGCTGAGCCTCGCGGTGATGAAGCGGTTGGCTGAAAAAAGGGCCGATGATGCGAATTTCGCCCTTGTATCCCTGATCATCGATCCGATTCCTTCCGAGAAACTGACCGACGTGCTTGCCACTACTTCCGCCACTGAAAACATGAAACTACCGCAATGGTGGCTGGGCAGCAACGAGCCGAAAACCCTGCACAAGTTCATCAAAAACGAACTCAAGGCGAATGTCTATCCGCACGAGGCTTCCGGCAAATGGGAATATGACCCGTCCATCGTCCTCATCGACAAGAACGGCCATCTCCGCCGCGGCGTCGTCCCCCAAAAACGCGGTGGCCCGCCGTTCATCGCCACTTTTGATTTCGACCAGGCGGCTGCGTGGGACGCGCAGGGTGCCAAGACCGTGCCAGAAGGCTCAGGCGTCAACCGCAGCAATGTAGAACAGCTCGAAATCCTTCTCAACCAGACCATCGACAAACTGCTCGCCGAGGAATTCAAGCCCTGATGAAACGCAACACCACCATCACCCTCTTCTACACCGGCGTCGCCGCCATCTGCATCGGGATTGTCAGTATTTCCGTTTGGCTGGGCAAAGGGCTCAACGCCGATTACAAAGCGCCGCCCGTCGTCATGAACACCGGCAGGGACACCGCTCCCCAATGGTTTCCCATCGCCAAGGATCTGCCTGCCATCAATCAGGAAAACCAGCCGGTGAAACTTTCCGATCTGCGCGGTAAAGTCTGGGTCGCCGCGGAGTTTTTCGCCATTTGCCCGCACTGCGCCGTTAGAAATGGCGAGGAATTGCGGAAGATCTACGACGAGTTCAGAAACGACCCGGATTTCCACATCACCTGCATTTCCGTGGATCCTGCCAACGACGGTCCCGAGCGACTGCGCGACTATTCCTCCGCTCTCGGTGCGGAAACCAGGAACTGGTGGTTTCTCAACGCCGGCGATGCAAAGACGACCCACCTTTATCTGGAGAACGAACTCAAATTTTTCGGCATCCGCGAGCGCACGGACCCGTTGGACATCGAGGCGAATGGCAAGTATGCCCACGACCTCGGCTTCATTCTGGTGAATCGGGACTTCGAAGTGATCGGGAAGTGGCCTCTGGCCGATGCCCGTTCGGAGGAAGCGAAAAAACAGGATCCCGGCATGTATCAACGGCTCAAGGATGAACTCTTCGCCCGCATCCGCAGCGAGCTTGCCAAAAAGCAAACGACCGGGAACTGACCGATGAACGACGAACGCAGGCAATGGCTGACCCGCGCGCCGCAGGAGGCGCTTTCCAAAAAACTGACGGTCTCGGCATGGATTCTATCAACGGCGGTGCTGCTGCTGGTCGTCGCCATGCAGAAGATCAAGCTGCCGCTGCCGGACGGCTGGTCCACCACGTTCCTGCCACCGATTCATGCCGGCATCAACGCGCTCGCCGCGGTGGTACTGTTGGTGTCGCTGATTTTCATCAAGCTCGGTCAGGTGAAACTCCACCGTGCCACGATGGTGCTGGCGATGTTTCTATCGGTGTTGTTCCTGCTGTCCTACGTCGCCTATCACATGACGAACGATCCCACCCGGTTCGGTGGTGTTGGTCCGGTGCGAACGGTTTACTTCCTGCTGCTCGTCAGCCACATCGTCTTTGCGGCGGTGAGCCTGCCGTTCATCCTTTTCACCTTCATCGCCGGTTGGACAAACCGCTTTGCCGCCCACCGCAAGCTCGCGCGCTGGGTGTTTCCATTATGGCTCTACGTCGCCATCACCGGTCCGATCTGTTATTGGATGTTGCGGCCGTATTACGAGTGATTGGGGCAAATCGGAGCGCGTTCATCCTGAACGCTGTTTGCCGCGGACATTCTGTCCGAAGGCTTGGATTCGGCCGACAGAATGTCGGCTGGAAACAGTCGATAGAATATCGAAGCTCCACGGTCCGTTAGAGGGCCGGCTCTTCGAGCACGATTCTGGGGAACACGGGCTTCGGCTTGCCGATGGGGTGGCCGTCGGGAAGGAGGCCCCAGTGAAGGTCGGTCAGCTTGAGGGTGGTTAGAGCGGGGAGGTTGAGCTGCTCTGCCAGGCGCGTGGTGATTTCCGGCAGGACGGGTGAGATGAGCACGGCGATGTGGGCGACGCTTTCCGCAAAGTGATAGAGAATCGTGGCGACGCGGTCCTTTTTCTCCGGATCCTTGTTGAGCTCCCAGGGCTTCATGCGCTCGGCGTAGCCGTTGCAATGGACGACGTGGCGGTTGAGGGCCTCGAGGCCTTTGGAAATGTCGTAGTCGTCCATCGCCGTCTGATAGGCGGCAATGGATTCAGTAAGCGAGGTTTGCAGCGCGATGTCTTCGGCTTCGAGGGGTCCGCCGTGGTGGAGGATGCCGGCGTTGAAGCGCTGGCTCATGTTGAGCGCGCGATTGCAGAGATTGCCGAGTTCGTTGGCGAGCTCGGTGTTGAAGAGCATGACGAGGCGGTCGAGATCAAAGTTGGAATCGCGGCCGGTGACGATGTCCCGCACCAGATAGTAGCGCACGGCTTCGACGCCAAATTTGTCCGCGAGTTCGTTAGGATCGACGATGTTGCCGGTGGACTTGGACATCTTGTCACCGCCGAGGCCGTTCCAGAACCCGTGGACGAGGAGCTGCGGCATCTGCGCGTCGATGAAACCCATGGCGTGGAGCATGCAGAACCAATAGATACCGTGGGCGGGAATCAGGATGTCCTTGCCGATGATGTGCACGGGTCGATCCGACCAGACTTTTTCGAAATCCGGCAACCCGGCGCCTGCTTCTGCCTGATAGCCGGCGAAGGAGATGTAGTTGATGAGCGCGTCGAACCAGACGTAGGTGACGTAGTTTTCATCGAAGGGCATCTCGATGCCCCAGCGCAGGCGTTCTTTCGGTCGGGAAATGCAGAGATCGGTGCCGGTGTTTTTTTCGAGCGCATTGAGCAGCTCGGCCTTTCGAAAAGCGGGGATGATGACGTCCGGAGTCGATTCGAGGTAGTTTTTCAGCCATTCCGTGTGCTCGCTGAGTTTGAAATACCAGTTTTCCTCCTGGATCTCGACGACCTCGCCCCATTCCGGGCCGAAATTCCCCGCTTCGTCGCGGTCGCGATCACCGAGGAACTGCTCCTGCCGGACCGAGTAGTGGCCGGCGTAGGATTTTTTGTAGAGCTGCCCCTTTTCCTTGAGATCCGCGAGGATGGCGCGGACGCAGGACTTGTGGCGGTCGTCGGTGGTTTCCGCCCAGCCGTCGTATTTGACGTCGAGCTTCTGCCAGAGGGCGGAAAATTTCTCGGTCGTCCGCTTGACGAATTCTTCGGGTGCGATGCCTTCCTTTTCGGCGGTCTGCTGGACTTTCTGACCATGCTGATCGACGCCGGTGAGGAAATACGCGTCATCGCCCCGCAGCCGGCGGTAGCGGATGATCACGTCGGCGAGGACTTTTTCATAGGCATGGCCGATGTGGGGTGAGCCGTTGGTGTAGTCGATGGCGGTGGTGAGGAAAAACATGGTGGAAAAGGGACGTTCAGCGGACGGCAGAGGGAAACATGGTCCGGGGGAGGGGTGCAAGGATTGGGAATGAAGATGCCGGGCGACGCCTACTTGAGGGCAAGATGCCCACACTCCTTGAGGGCTTTTGCGCGTCCATTAGCGAACGACTTTTCCGCCGAGCGACAGGATGCGGGCGTTGCCTTTTGCGGCTTCGGCTTCGGGGATGTTGCCGTCCCGGACATACATTTGTGAGAGGCCGGTCCAGGCGAGAAGGTCGTTCGGTTTCAGGGTGACTGCTTGCAGGCCGCAGCCGATGGCTTCTTTGGTTTCACCGGTTTTCAAGAGGGCCATGCCGAGGGCGTGCCAGCCGTCGAAAAACTCGGGATCCATGGCGACGCAGCGGCGGTAGAGGGTGATCGCTTCTTCGAATTCGCCGACGGCAAGGTGGCCATTGGCGTCATCGAACAGATCCTGGAGGTCGTCGGACATGGAAACGTGGTTGCGGCGTCTCGCCGCAGCGGAGGGTGAGGGGTAACGCCGAGTTTTCGTTGCGGCGAGACGCCGCAACCACGTTTAAATCATCGTTGTTTGTAGAGCTGCTCGACCTTGGCGTCTTCGATGCGGGCGTTCATCCAGGACATGAAGGCAACGGTCTCGTTTTCGTTGGTGCGGGCAGTGACTTCGCTGTCGAGGCGCTTGGCGGCGTCGGCTTCTTTCACGACCTCGCGCTTGGCGACGAATAGGATGAACGCGCGGTCCGACTCGGTGATGACATCGGCGACGGTGCCTGGATCGACCGCTTTCGCGGCCGTGAACAAATTCTGTGGTTGGGTCGCGCCGTCGGGACGGGACGTGCTGATGATGTCGGTGAACGGTTTGATCTCCGCCGTGATGCCAGCCTCCTTGGCGGCTTCGGCAAAGGTTTTGCCGCCGGTGATGAGCGACTTGATCTTGGCGACTGCCTCAGTGGCGGCGGTTTTCATGGCTTCGGCCGCTTTTTCGGAAATGTATTGAGCACGGGCGTCGGCACGGGCTTCTTCGAACGACTTCGCGCGGGATTTTTCCTCACCGTCCATGCGGGCGACGAGCCACTGGTTTTCACCGACGGCGATGGCTTCCGAGACTTTTGAAAATGGATCGGAAGTGATTTGAACCTTGAACAACTCATCCACCGCCTTGCCGCCCTGGCTGGAGGCGCGGAGATTGACGTCAAGTTCCTTGGGTGGAGTGGCCTGGGCAAATAGCTCGGTGGTTTTCACCTCCCAGTTGTTTGCTTTGGCGAGTTCCTCGAGACCGGCGCCTTTTTGTTCTTCCAGCTTGAAAAGAAAATCGTCCACCTGCGTGTCTGTCTCCAGTTGCTTCTTGCGGCGCTCTTCGGCGAGGGCTGCGGCTTTTTTCGCCTTCTCTTCGTCCTTTTTCTTCTGCGCTTCCTTCTTCGCCTCGTCGCTGGCGGCGGCATCGGCGATGGATTCCGGTGCGTCCTGATCGGCGGTTTCCGCAGGGAGAGTCGGTGTCACCAACACATAGGTGAACTTGCGGAGCGGCGCGGTGGTGAAGGCGTCCTGGATGTTTTCCCAATAGGCTTTGATTTCTTCCTCGGATGGCTGGATTTTTTCCTCAAAGGGAGAAAGCTCAAGCTTGGCGATCTCGCCGCTGATCTTCTGATTTTCCAGTGCGAGGTTTTTTGCCACGGCATCGCGATCCACGGACAGGCCGGAGCCGATGATGGAGTTGAGTTTTTTCGACGCGAGCACATCGGAGGCGAGCTCACGAATGTCATTTTCCGTCAGACCGAGTCGGCCGATGTACTTCTCAACGTAATTCTGATAGGTCTCCGGGTTGAACTTGCCATCGGGTCCAGCGAAAGCGCGCATTGACTTGATGTAGTTCGAAACCTCCTCGTCGCCCGGATAGACTCCGAATTCCTGTTTTGCCTGGCGCAGGATCATGCGTCCGACGAAAAACTTCTCCGCAGCGTCGTCCTTGCTGGTGGCTCCAGTGGACATGCCCATCAGGAATTGATAGAGCCCGAAATCACCCGACTGGGCGAGGCTCGACGTCAGGTCAAAAGCTCCGGCACCCAGTGTCCGGAATTCCTTGTCGTTGTAAGTGCGATCTCCGATTTTGATCACCGCGTGGCCACCCGTCATTCCGCCACGGACGCTTTGGGAATCGAGGAATAAGAAACTGATGAACAGGACCACAAGGATCACCATCATCAGGCCAGTGTATTTACGGATGTTCTCAATCATGAAATTTTCGGGCTGCCGTTTCGAGAGGCGGCGGCGAGTAAAGAGGGTGTTTGCAGCGGCTTCAATGGTTAATTGTCAGCGGTTTTCAGGGTCGCGTTCGGGGGATTGGGGGAAATTCCCGTGACCCTCGTGGAAACGCCTCCGACACCTGGCCCCATCCATGGGCTTTGAATGAAGAATCTGGCTTGCCCCTCGGGGGAAATGCGCGTTCCTTCGGCCCTTCATGAACTTCCGCTGGCTCAACGCAATCCTTTGGGGAAACTCTGTCGCTCTCTCCTGGATGTGGGGACTCGGATTGTTTTTCAGTGTGCAGATGACCTTCATGTTCGGCCTTCAGGGGTTGCTGCTTTTTGCCATCCCGAACGCGCTCGGGCTGATGCTCTTTGGCTTCCTCACGCAGATCGTCGCGAAACGGCACAGCGGCGGGCAGGAGTCACTGGCGCAGTTTTTCGATAAATTTTCCAAACCCTTCCGCCTGATATTTTATCTCTATCAGGTCGTCGCCATCGCCCTCACCGTTTTTGCGTTGAGCAAGTACTTGTTCGGCTCGCTGGAGCTGGTGCCCGGTGCGCTGAGATGGATTTACCTCACGATGGTCGTCTTCGTGGTGCTGGCGGCAGGGTGCCTGTTCGGCGAAGAATTCGGCATTCAGCGCATCAAATTCGGCCACGGCATGTTTGGCGCGTTGTTGCTGATCTGTGTGGCGGTGGTGATTTTCAGCCTCCGCCCGATCGTGCCAGAAAACATCGCCTGGGGAGCCGCGCTGCCTGACGCCTGGACCGGCCCGAAGCTTTACGGATTCGCCATCCCGCTGCTCGTCGGATTGCTCGTCGGGCCATGGCTCGATCTCCAACACTGGCAACGGGCGATCCAAATCCACCGGGAAAACACCTCGATCCGCAGCAGCTACTTTTTCGGTGGATTGTTCTTTTTCCTGATGCTCCTCTTCCACGGCTGCCTTGCCGCATGGGTGTTGGCGAAGACCAACTCGGTCGCCGCTGATTATTCGAAGGGCCTCGACGGATTTCGCTACGCCCACCAGTTGATCGTCAACTACATCGACTCGCTGCCCGCGGCGACGAAGGGTCTGCTGCCCGCCGCCTACTACGGGTTTCTTGGAATCTGCGCGCTGACCACCTTGGACAGCGGCTACGTCGCGCTGAAATGGTTTCTCGGAGCCAATCTCGGAAAAAGCCAGAATTTGCTCATCGGCATGCTGCCAAAGCGCCTGCTCGAATCGCCGATCCCCACCTTCCTGTTGGTCCTCGTCATCACGCTCGTCGCCTTGTTGGCAAAGCTGGAGCTCGAATACTTCATGGTCTTCTACGCTTCGTTTTTCGTCGGCTATGCCTCCCTGGCGATCGCCCGGTGTTTCGTGCCGAACTCGCAGCACCCGCTTCCGCAAATCCGGATGTTTTCGCTCGCCAGCATTTCGCTCGTGATCTTTGCCTTCGGTTACTGCACCGGCGCGAATTTCCTGCTCATCCTCGGCTCGGTCCTCCCGCTGATCTATGTGCTCTGGCTGGTCTTCAACACCGACCTGCTGCGTGTCGTCACCGAGCGTGCGGGCGAAGTCATCGAGGCCGCGTCGGAAATTCCCGGCATCAAGGCCATCGCGAAAACCGCCACCGTCGCCACCGGCCTGGACGTCGCCGCGCCGCAGGATCATCACGCGCTGGCAGGGCATTTCGAGGGGAAATGGTTCGTCTATTCAATGATCGCCACCTATCAGGATACCAACTCCGTCGGCAACGTTTACTTCGGCATGTATGGACTTTTTGTTGGAAAAACCCGCGAGCTTTTTTTCAATACCGCCATGCCGGACTTCGACCTGAAGACCACGAAGTTCTACATTCTAACACGTTCCTTTGAGCACAAGTTCGTGCGTGAAGCCCGTGAGTTCGACACCATCACCATCAAGATCAAAGTCGCCGATTTCAACCGTAAGTTCTGCACCCTCGAGCACCAGATCTTCGGGTCTGAAAACGAGCTGCTGGGCAAAGGCAAACAAAGCCTGCTCTTCGTCTCCTCCAAGGACTACGCTCTCCTGGACATCCCATCCGAAGTTTATACCGCGTTCATGAAATACACATGAAACAACGGCGATCACCGGTCGCCGAGAGTCCAACAAACCCCAAAACCCTCCCATGAAACCCATCCCGCCGTTCCAAATTTCCCGCCGTTCCTTCATTCGCCGGTGTTCGGCCACAGCCGCTGCCACAGGGCTGCCACTCTGGTTCGTCGAGCGCGAGCTGGCGCGGGCCGAGGATCCGGTGAAACTGCCATCGCCTAACGATCGGCCGGCCATTGCGCTCATCGGCTCCGGCAGCATGGGCACTGGGGATGCGAAGGACGCCCGGCGTTTCGGCGAGATCGTCGCGGTTTGCGATGTGGACCAGCAGCACCTCGACCGCGCTGCCAGCGAATTCACTGCGGATGGAAAGGTTCCCGAAAAATTCAACGACTTCCGCAAGCTGCTCGAGCGGGATGATATTCACGTGATCATCAACGGAACACCGGACCACTGGCACAGCCTGATCAACATCGCCGCCGCCCGCGCGAAAAAGGACGTTTATTCTGAAAAACCGCTCACCCTCACCATCGACGAAGGCAGACAGGTCGTCAAAGCCGTGCGGGCTAACAAGGTGATCCTGCAAACCGGCACCCAGCAACGGAGCAGCCAGCGGTTCCGGATGGCATGCGAGTTAGTGAAAAACGGCCGCATCGGCAAACTCAAGGAAGTCAACGTCTGGCTGCCCGCTGGATTGCGCGGCGGGCCATTCACCAGTCAGCCCGTGCCCTCGCACTTGAATTGGGATTTCTGGCAAGGCCAGGCGGCATTCAACGATTACATGCCGGAACGCTGCCATCTGAAATTTCGCAATTGGTATGACTACTCCGGTGGCACCATGACCGATTGGGGGGCCCATCACATGGACATTGGCTATTGGGCGATCGGCATCCCCGCACCCATCCATGTCGAGAGCAAGTCCCTCGCCACGCCCATACCCGGCGGTTATACCACTGTGAGCGAATACGAGGTGAAATTCACCTACTCTAACGGCGTGGTCTTCAACGTCCGCACCACCGCCGATGACAGCCCGTTCGGTGCCGTCATCAATCCCGCCGGCCAGCGCAACGGCATTCGCTTCGAAGGCAGCGACGGCTGGATCTGGGTGAGCCGCGACAAAATCGAAGCCAACGACCGCGCGCTCCTATCAGAAGCCCTCCCGGAAAACGCCGAACGCCTCTATTTGAGCAACGATCACAAGGGCAACTTTTTCGAATGCATCCGCTCGCGCAAGGACCCGATCTGCGATGTGGAGGTCGGCCACCGTTCGGCCTCTGTCTGCCACATCGGGACCATCTCCCTGCGCACCGGGAAAAAACACCAGTGGGATCCGGAAAAGGAAATCTTCACCGGCGAATATGCCGATGAGGCCAATCGCCACATCGTCCGAGAAATGCGCAAACCCTACGATTACAGTTTCGCCGAGGGTTAGAGCATAGCGGCGATCGCCATCGCCGCCACATCCTCTCACACCATCTCCAGCTGCTCCCGCCGGATTCCACGCAGCTCGAAGATTTTCAGAATCGTCGCTTCGATCAGGTTGTTAGGGCATGAGGCACCCGCTGTAATTCCAACAGTCACCGGGCGGTCGGGTGAGAACAGGTCTGCGTAGCGCGAGGTCTTTTCCTCACGGTGGTGGAGGTCGTAATGGACGATTTCTTCCAGCGAAAGAACACACGAAGCGTCACGGATGAAAAACGTCGGCAACTCCTCCTCCGCGATCTCGACAAGATGAGTGGTGTTCGAACTGTTGTAGCCGCCGACAACGAGCAGCAGGTCCATCGGTTTTTTCAACATTTCAAACAATGCGTCCTGCCGTTCCTGGGTGGCCCCGCAGATGGTGTCGAACACCTGGAACGCGGTATCGCCGCCATCGCGCTCGATGACTGCCCTGCGAATCCGCCGTTGCATTTCCTCGGTCTCGCTTTTCAACATGGTCGTCTGGTTGGCCAGTCCGACGCGCTGGAGGTGGATGTCCGGGTCAAAGCCATCGGAAAAGTGGTTTTCGTAGTGGTCGAGGAACTCCTGCCTGTCGCCACCCTGAACCAGGTAGCGGCAGAGGTAATCCACATCGTCCAGCGTCAGGACGACGAGGTAGTGGCCATCGCCGTTTTCCCCGAGCGCGCGCGAGGCGGTCGCCAGCGTTTCCTCGTGGTTCGACTTGCCGTGAATGATGGAGGTGACGCCGTCCTTCGCGTAGCCGCGCACCCGCCGCCAGACTTTCATCACGTCGCCGCAGGTGGTGTCCACCACGTAGCAACCGCGTTCCTCCACTTTTTCCATGAAAGTCGTAGGGGCGCCGAAAGCCGGGACGATGACCACGTCGTCTTCGGTGAGATCGTCGTAATCACCGGTGATTTCCATCCACGGCAGCGAAACTATCCCCATTTCGCGAAGCTGCCGGTTCACCTCCGGATTGTGGATGATTTCACCGATGAGAAAAATCCGGTTCTCCGGGAAAACCTTGCGGGACGCGTAGGCCAAATCGATGGCGCGCTCGACGCCGTAACAGAACCCGAACTGCTCGGCGAGCAGCAGCGTGGTGTTGCCAAAAGTCAGTTTGCCGCCCTTGTCTCGCAGCTTCTCGACGATGGTGGAGTGAAAATGCACGGCCACCTCCGCGGTCACGCGCTCCATCACGTCCGGGCGGCGGACGTTCACGCGCGGTCGTTTCTCCTTGCTGGCAGCTTCGCTCATCGGCGGTGGATATAGCCGTGATATTGCGGGCGACCAACTCATTTCATTCGGGCAGAAAAGGCTTTTAGTGCCACCATGCAGCTTTCCGGGTCGAGTTTTTCCGCTACCGGAAATGATCGGTGCTCAGGATTGCGCCGCCTTGTTCAAGGAATTTGTTGTAAACCCGTGGTTCCGCGTGCACATATTACATTGTAATCTCAAACCCTGCTAAAACCCACCCACGGCAGGGCCGCCTGCGCCCATGAAACCCACTTTTTTCCGCTTCCTTGTTTTATTCCTGTGTCTCGTCCGCCCGCTTTGTGGTGAGACGATGCTGCAGTATTTCAATACCACATGGGCGGAGATCACCCGAAAAATGCCGGAGCTCGCGGAGGCCGGCTACGACGCGCTCTGGTTGCCGCCTCCGACCAAAGGCTCTGGTGGACTATCGGTAGGGTACGATGTATGGGACCGTTTCGATCTCGGATCAAAGGACCAGCGCGGCAGCGTCCGCACCCGCTATGGCACCGAGGCCGAGCTGAAGGAAATGGTCCGCGTTGCCCATCGCTTCGGAGTGAAGGTGTATTTCGATAATATCATGAACCACAACGCGTTCGACATTCCGGGCTTTAATGCCTCGACGCCGATCGACGTTTACCCCGGATTCGTGCCCGAAGACTTCCATTTGCGCAAGACCGAGGATGGCTTCTATCGAAAATGGGACAATACCCGCGACTGGAACGATGCCTGGCAGGTCCAGAATCTCGGTCTCGCCGATCTCATCGACATCGCGACCGAACCTGGCGGCACCAATTTCAACCACGGATCCTACGAAGGCGACACCATTCCGAAAATCGACTTCGTCCGCCAACCGTCAAATCCAGAATATTACTGTTATATCCCCACCGCGCCCGGCCAGAAGCATTCTGCGGGGCAGGGGACTTATGTCGGCTTTGGGCCGGGAAATGGGATCACCGGATCATTCATCACGGCTAACAGCTCGTTCTATTCCGAGCGTGTTGAGGATTTCCTTCACCGCGCGGCGCGCTGGCAACTTGACCGGACAGGTGCTGACGGCTACCGCCTCGATGCGGTGAAACATACGCCCGCAGACTTCTTCGGTGCCACTTTCGGAGCGGACAAAAATTCATCGAACTATGGCTACTCCGGCCAGATCCAGGCGCAGTATAACCTTTCCCGCGGCTTTTCGGATTGGGATAATCACCGCAACAGCGTGTTCAACACCGAGATCGCCCGTGACGATGCCATGCTCTTTGGCGAGCACCTCGGCCAGCCACCTGCCTACGGTTCCTACATCGACGCCGGCATGCGTCTCGTGGATAATGACCTTCGCTCAAATTTCAACAATCTGCTGGGAAATCCGTCGTCTGGATTGAATGGCTACGACCAGCCTGGTTTCGGAGGTTTCCCGGCGGCAGTTGCGGTGATGCACGCCCAAAGCCATGACAACGACTACGCTGCGCGCCGGGAACTCCAGCATGCGTTCTATTTCACCCGCGAGGGCATGGGCCTTGTTTACACCGATGGCAACTACCACGCGGAAACCCTCGGCGAAAGCGGCGGTGCCTTCCCACGCCATGCAAACACCGCCTTCCTCGGCCAGTGGGGCGACGGGCGCATCCCGAACCTCGCCCGCTTCCATCAGAACTTCATCCGCGGCTATCAGAAAGGCGCATTTGGCGGTGATCCGGATTTTGTTGCTTACGAGCGCATCGACAAGCGCGTCAATGGCGGGATGTCCGATGCCGACGGCGTAACCGCGCTGATCATGCTCAATGACAATTTTGCCAACGGCCAGGGCCGCAATTTCACCACTTCCTTCCCACCCGGCTCGCTCCTCTACCAGTATGCCCGCGGCTCTGCGGCGAACGGTGGATCAATGAACGGATTCTATCTGACCCTCGGAGACGGTGGTGGCGGCCGCGGATCGATCACTGGAAACCTCGCCAATGCGAACGGCACCATTGTCCCGTCTGGCGGCTACTATCTGTTCTCATGGAAAAATCCCGATCCATCGAACGTCTGGTCCGCAGCGGGTGGCTCGCCGGTCACCATCCAGCAGAACGGTCAGAACGTTGGCACCATCAAGGTTTCCCGCCGCGATGGTCCTAACGGGGATCCCGCGTTCAATCCCTCCGGTGTTCCCGACCCCGATCCTGCCGACTACTCCTATCAGGTCGATGTGCCGCGGGTGACCGACGGTACTAACCTGAGATTCACCGCCCGCGCTGACGGATCGACCGAGAACATTTTACTCAAGCTCGACGGTGGTATCGACCTCAATGGCACCGGCACCGATGCTGCCAAACGGGACAATCCGCCGGATGTCAGCAACGATGTTTTTCTCGGCTACGAGCAGCCCACTTTCGTCCAGCGCCAGGGTGCCGAAAAATTTGCAGCCACCAACACCGCCCGCTGCAAGATTGGCTCGGCGGGTTCTGAAACATGGCAGGTGGCTTCCAACGTCATCACCCGCAACGATGGCAACGGCTCGAACCCGACCCCGGCGAATTCCGTCAGTTTTGTCTATCATGATGCGTCTGCCACCCTGCCTGCCGCAGTCGGCACGGGAAATCACTACAAGACCGATGCCGGAAAAACCATCATCCACGTGAAGACGCCCACAGGTATTTCCGGCTACACCGGATCACTCTACTATACGACCGACGGCACCACCTTTCCCGAGGGTGCGGGCGGCGAAGGCAGCACGAACAGCACGTTGTCCGTTCCCTTCACCTATGTCATCGATGCCGACGGCGGCTCATGGTGGAAAGCGGAAATCAATCCTACGCCGGTCGGCACGCTGAGATACAAGGCTTCGATCTATCGGAACAACGATGGAGTTTTCCCGTTGTCTTCAATTTTCCCTAACAATGAGGCGAACAAGAACCTGAAATTCGACATGATGACGGTGTTCGAGGTTGAGAACTTCAACGCCACCACGGTCCAGCATTTCCCACAAAACGACTTTGCGCGCACTCCTGTGCCGGGTACCGCCTACAGCACCTGGCCCCTCGCCAAGGAGACCGGGCTTTCCGAAGGGTTTCACATTCTCCGCGCCCGTGCCTTTCTGAAGCGGGACAGCCGGGCCCCCATTTATAACACCTTCATCCAGACGTTTTATTATGATGCCGCCACTCCCGGTGGTCAGATCGTTTTCCCGGGTTCCAATGGCGAAAGCGTCGGCGGCAGCGAGTATGGTGTCGTCGTCCGCGCCGATAACTCGACCACCGAAATGTGGTATCGCATCGACGATGGTGACGCCTCCAACGACGACACTGCGACGGGCGCGACTAACGGTAACGGAGTCTGGGTAAAAGGCACGGAAACCACACCGACCGCGTCCATCGTTCCGGCGAATCCTGCCTACACTCGTGAGTTTCGTTTCAATTATGTGAACATCCCGTCGTCCGGAACTGCGTCGATCCAAGTCCGATTCAAGGAGATCAGCTCGTCCGCCGACAACAACCTGAGCGATGCCGCCGGCCACTTCACCACCCTGACCCGCACGGTAACCACCGCTGGTCCCGACCTGCGTTTGTTCGTTGCATTCCCGACGGCCGATGGCGACGTCATCGGCGACAATTACGTATTGAAAGGGTATTTTTCCAAATCGCTGGCGGACGGACTTTCCGAGGCCCAGTTGAAGTCACGATTTGTCATCCGTTTCGGCGCTAACGAAGGCTGGCCGGCGGTGACGCAGGCACTCGCTCCAGAGTCAATTTCCATTGTTTACAACGAAACGGCCACCTACCACGCCATCGCCTTCACGCTGCCGAACCTCTACAACGGTGTGAATAATTTCCTCCACCGCGTGGAAATCACCCATGACCGTCCGTCGCCACTGGTTGATCTAACAGCCACCCGGCGTGTGCGAGCCGCCCCGAGCACCAAGCCGCGGGTCACGATCCTCCAGCCACAGGAGTTCGACAGCAACGGCAAGCAGGTGGAGATCATCCTGCCGGACGGTCCCGGGAACGACATTCTCGACTACACCGTGCGCGTGGAAACAGACACGCTGACCACAGCCGTCGCCCTCACGTTTTCGCTGGGGAGCGGCACGCTCACACCCGTTGATTCGGATCCTAACACACCCGGAGTCCAACCGGTGGTTCAGGGCTCCAGCTCCTTCTGGGATTTCACATGGACGATCAACGCGCCGGGAATGTTTCGCTTGTTAGCATCCGCCACATCGCCCGGCGGATTGAACACCGATCAGCGCAACGCCTACGTGATCCGCCGCCAGGTTGTTGCGGACAATCCGGGCGATCTTGACGACGATGACGACGGGCTTGCCGATTTTGACGAAGGCACAGTCACGCCGTTGCCGAATGGTTTTTCAATTGATGATCCCCGCTACAAGTCCAATCCGGAAAGCTGGACGAACGGGGATGTGCACATCTCAGCCGCCTATGGCCACTCGAATCCCTTCCTGCCGGACAGCGACAACGACGGCCTTCCGGACGGCTTGGAAGTCGGATGGCGCACGCCGGGTCCCGATACGTCCATCATCACCGACACCAACGGTGACGGGCAACCGAACTTCGTCGGAGATCTCGATCCGCCGTTTTACAACACGCTCGACAACATCGGAAAAGTGCCGTCAGTCAATTCCGCAAGTGAAGGTGGTGACCGCGCGAAACAGCTCCGTGGCTCGATGACTGATCCTAACAATCCGGACACCGACGGCGACGGAATCCCTGATGGCGTCGAGGACGCGAACCGCAACGGATGGCTCGATGGAGACGGTGCGGGTCTTGCCACCACTGCTGCTCCGACGCTCGCCAGAAACTGGCCAAGTGGCATTCGCGAGCTGGGTGAAACGTGGACAGAAACTTCTCCCATGCAGGCAGACACCGACGGTGACGGTCTATCAGATGGGAACGGGGAGGACAAGAACTTCGATGGCGTCATCAGCGGCGATTCTAACGGAGACCGTGCGTGGCAATCCGGTGAGACGTGGACGGAAACCAATCCACTCGTGGCGGATACGGACGGCGACGATCTTCCGGATGGATGGGAGATCAGATTCAGCCTCAGCCCGCTGGACAGAGGCACCATGACGTTGGATGGGACTTCGCCTGATCCATTCAACGGCGCTTCCGGTGATCCTGATGGAGACGCTCTATCCAATCTCCAGGAATTCGTCGCCGGCACTGATCCCCGCACGAACAACGCGGTGGTTCTTGTCCCCGGTGAGAAAATCCTGATAGGGCCTGTCGCGGATGTCGATGCCATGGTCAATGGCGCGGTGACGAACCGGCAGGAGTTCACGGATTGGAAAACCACCGATCTGGTGGTGCTCGATGAGTTCGAGGGTGATGGCTCCGGAAATCAGGGGGGTGATACCTACCTCGCAAATGACGGCTTTGACAGCTCACGCGACGTGGTCGCCTTCTATGCCCGCGATGGCGGAGACACGTCGGTCGGTGGCACGGGTGACTTCTATTTCCGCGCCGATTTCCAGGATCTCCGACCCTACGCGGAGGAAGGAAACCTAGATCTTTACGTTGTCATCGACAGCGGAAATGCGGCAGTGGGTGAGTATGCCCTCCCCGACGATGTGGACACCGGGACGACCATGCGCTGGGAAGCCGTCGTCGCAGTGCGCCAATCGAACAAGGGTGAGGTGTACGTCGCGGATTCCAATCCAGCTAACAACACGACCGCCATTAATCAGGCCTTGGTAGGTGTTGGCATCCGTGACCAGACATATTCTAATGGATTCCGCAAGGCCTACTTCGACAGCAAGCTGGATGCTTGTGAATTTTCGATTTCCCGCCAGGCACTGCGCGACGCGGGTTGGCTCGGGGATCCGGCGACGCTTCGTTTCCAGGTTTTCACCACGAGGGATGGCACAAAAAACAGCCCGGTTGGCGCAGGTGACATCGGCGGACGCACGGACATCCGGGATACGATTTATGACGACTACCTGGCAGAAGATTACTGGCGAGACCAGGCCTACATCAGCGCGAACAGCGAGCTGAGAACTTGGTTTTCCTACAACGGTCCGGACCGTGGCAAGCGGGCCAAGGTCATGATGCTCACCCACGGCAACGAGCAGATTCTAGCAGGTTCTGAAATGCAGGACCGCATCAACAACGGCACGGGTGGAGGCTACTATCGGATGCTGGATGCCCACGAGGCTTACGCGGCAAAAGTGGGCCTCCATGTGACACCAACCCTGGCTTCGGCGATCCAATGGGCGTCCGCAGATCCAGCGGCTAACAAGCCATGGCGCGACGGTCCGGCGTTCAACCAGCGTGTCGGCAGGCTCGCTGCTGAGGAAACCGTGGAAATGATCGCTTCCACGTTTGCGGACTCACCGATGTCTTATTTCAGCCAGTCCTTCCTCGCTGACAACGTGGCTCTATCAAACCGGACGTTGGGCGCAATCTACGGTTCGACCCCGGCATCGCGTGCGTTTTGGATTCCGGAGCGGATCGTGGATGAGGGAGTGTTGGCAAAAGTTTCGGCACTCGGCTACACGCATGTTTTTGCAGACCAGTTCCGCCACATTCTCGACCGCTTCGGCCGCTCCAGTGCCCTGCAGGATGATGGCTACCGCATCAACCGCATCAACGGGCTGAATGCGATCGTCATCAACGACCAGGCATCGACCTTCCGTTTCCGCAACACGGATCGTGGGCTCGACTCGAACCTCCGCCAACTCCTCTCGCGCAAGTCGCGCAGTGGCGAGCAGCATCAGTTGCTGGTGCTCTATAGCGATTGGTCGGACTTCCGTTCAAAGGCGAATGCCGATGCGTACGACAACAGCCTTGCCTGGCTCGCCAGCCGGCCTTGGATCGAACTGGTCGGCCCCGATCAGGTCGCTCGTGGCGCGGTGGACCTATCACTTCCACCTGATGGAAACGGTGACACGTTTGCATCCGTGGAGCGGGGAAATACCAGCTTCAGCCGCAAGCTTGGCCCATTGTGGGTCGATCACGCAGCCGAAGGAAACTACGACAACTGGTATTTCGGAACGAGCATCGAAGAAAGCCTGCGCGATAAGGTGTTTGAAATCCGCCCCGGCGTGCCGATCAACCGCGTCGGAGACGACTTTTTCGGAGTGCAGTCCTTCAACAATGCTGGTGCTGGTATTGCCACCGATGCTTGGAGTAATGTCTCGTCCTTGCCAGACACCGCACTGGGCCGCCTCGGCCGGGGCACCTATCATGCGGCCACATTCCTCGCCGGATGGCACGCCGAAGACAACCAGGACCTAAGGACTTTTTCGACGGGGGCTTTCATCTATCCGGACACCAGTTACGACCTGTTGGCTGGATTCTCCAAGCAGGCACAGTCACAGGCACGTTTTGCATCGATCTATCAGACGGTGGCCACCTGGGCGGCCTCACCACCGGTCACAGCTGAGGCCGTGAGTATGGATGTGGATCTCGATGGCGAGAACGAATACATCCTGCGCAACGGCCGGATTTTCGCGTTGTTTGAGGCAATCGGCGGTCGATGCACCGCCGCGTGGTCGCGTGATCCTTTGACAGGCAGGACGATTCAATTGATCGGCAACCATCTATCCGCTTCTGGAACCGAGAATGAGACGGAAGGCACAACAAACCGGAATGTGGACGGCAGCCTCCTTGCCCGCCGCACCTCGGCGTTCAAGGACTGGTATGCGATCGGCGGCAATGGCGGCACCAGCCAGTTCGTGAACTCCCTCTACACCGTTGCTCCAGCACCCGCCGGGATCGGTTGGACCTTCACTGCGCCCGGTGGTGGAGTCACAAAAACCATAACACTCGGCAACACGGCGGACAAACTCGTTGGCGCGTATTCGCTGGCGGCCGGTTACACCAAGCTATTCGTGCGCTTCGGACTCAGCCCGGATCTTGACGATTTGTTAGTCCGCGGCCAGCAAGGGCTAAACACCATCGCCACGGCGGGCGGCGTCGCTGTTTCCAATACGACGGGTTACGGCCTCGTTTCAGCGAATATTGGGCTCGACTCGGGAGTCACGTGGCAGTCTCTGGCGACCGACGATGATCTCACCGCCTACGACACGGTTGTCATGCGGAACCAGGCGCAGGTCCAACAGATCGAAGTGGAGAGCCAGAGCGCGAGCTTCACGGTCTCGCTCTCGCTCAGCACTCAAGTGACGGACGGCGATCGCGATGGGCTGCCAGCCGCATGGGAGTCCGCCAACAATCTCAACGATGCCGACGCTACCGGAGACTTTGGCGCGGACGGTGACCCTGACAAAGATGGCATCACCAACATCGTGGAATGGCTTGTAGGGTTGAACCCGCAGGTAGTGGACAATTCTTCCTATCCGAAACTGGCCATCTCCAAAATCACCGGCGGCGTCAGGTTGGAATTTCCGACTCTGCCAGCCCGCCGCTATCAGCTCCAGGCAACCACTGCACTATCCAACTGGCAATCTCTCGGCACGCCACTTGTCACCACGGGTGCGGCGGGTCCCGGGCTCTTCCAGCTAGACGATACGGCGGCACTGCCAAAACGGTTCTATCGAATGGTCATTACTCCCGCCCCTTGAAATCCTCATGAAGACCCTAACCCTGTTAATTCTCGCCACTGGATTTGCCCGTGCGCTGGGCACTCTCACGGTCACGACACCCGGCTATGTGGCGAACCGCAGCGCCGAATACACAATCAGCCACGTTTACATCGATGAAGTCGCCGGGACGACGGTGCCTCTGACGTTTCGTTTTACCCCGGGCGTGGCCAATGTCACCGACGTCGAGTTGTGGACGAATGTGAACCGGCGCGATCTCGCCAATTCCGACAAGAACGCGGACGGCTACCCGGATGGCGTTGTTGCACCTAACGGAAACCTCGTCACGGATTCGGCGGGAGATACGGATGCACTAACAGGCCACTATTTTGCGCCTCGCAATATGACGGACGTCGGCGGAGGAGTTTGGGAAATCGTCCTGCCGGTGTCGAAAACCGGTGCCTATCGAGTTTCCGCACGCTTCAAGACATCCGGAAATCCGGATTGGCAATGGTATGGATTGCGCGATCACTGCGTAGTAGCTGGACCGGTGGTGGCCAGGGATGTGAGGCTTTATGAAATCAATGTCTTCAACATCGAAGCAGACGGCGACACCTTTGCGACCCGCTCGACCTTGGAGGATCTTCACAATGGCGTGGGTGCGCCGCATAATGCCAGCAATCGATGGGATCTGGACTATTTGAAGAACCTTGGTTGCAACTGGTTGTGGTTTCAACCGATCCATCCCGCCGGCATTGACGGACGTGAGAATTTTCCGAATACGAACACTCCTTACGACCCCGGCAGCCCGTATGCGGTGAAGAATTTCTTCGAAGTGAATCCGCTGATGACTTCTCAATACAATGGAAACAATTCCGAAGAGGTCAACCGCGCGGCTGCGATGTCCGCCTGGCAGAATTTCGTAACGGCGGCGGATGAGAAGAGAGTGGGCATCATGCTGGACTCTCCATTCAATCACACTGCTTTTGACGTGGAGCTCGCACAGAAGGGTGTGGATCTTTTTCAACGCGATGGGGAAGGAGCATGGTCCAAATCCGACCAGATCCGCAACCGCGATGCGAGGTTCTTCTCGCGGACTGATAGTTATGGCCAGCGTGCCTTCGACGCCGCATCCATTGCTGCGGGACCCGATCGCTATGACTTCGGAAAATGGAACGACGTGAAGGATGTTTTTTTTGGCCGATACGACGCTCTCGTGGAAAACGGCAACCAACCCGAGCGATCCAGCTTCACTAGTGAAGGTGACTGGTTTGACAGTTCGCAATTTGAGTGGACGAACCCCGATTTCACCCAGGGTGGCCAGCAGTGGAATGTCACCCGCCGCGTGTGGCAGTATTTCGCACACTACGGGGTTCATTGGTTGGACAAGACCCGGCCTGCGGCACAGAACCGCAATTCGCTGCCTTCTGATGGAGACGCTGCCGCACGCTATGCATGGGACGCGCGGGGGATCGATGGTTTGCGCTGCGATTTCGGCCAGGGCCTGCCGCCGCAATGTTGGGAATACATCATCAACGTGGCGCGCTCATACAAATGGAGTTTCGTGATGATGACCGAGTCGTTGGATGGAGGAAACGTCACCTATCGCAGCGCCCGGCAGTTTGATGTGCTTAACGAGAACATCGTTTTTCCCCTGAAATCCGCTTCTAACAAGCAAAGCTACCGCGACATCTACGAAAGCCGTCGCGCGGCCTATGGACAGGCGCTGGTGCTGGCGAACACGACCTCGCATGACGAGGAAGTGATGGCGGATCCATGGCAATCGATGGTGCGCTACCTGGCCTGCAACACGCTTGACGGGGTGCCGTTGGTTTTCCCCGGGCAGGAACTCGGAATCTCTACCAGTTTCGGCTACAGTCACTACGAGTCGAACTTCGGAAAAACCATTCCCCATTTCAAACGCTGGAACTCAATGCAGCCGATCTGGAGCGACACCGATTTTGGAAACGATCAGCTCTATCAGGTATTCGCCTCCGCCAACCGTGCCCGTGGCAACAGCCCGGCGCTGCGCTCGTCAAACCGCTGGTTCCTTGATGGCGATGGCAACAACTCACAGATCCACGCGGTGGCGAAGTATGAAACCGCCAACGCCTCGCCCGGCGTTTCCGATGTCTTCATCGCTTTCTCCAATCTCGACCGCAACAACGTGCAGAGCGATAACTTCAAAATTCCCGCTGGACTCGCTCCATTGTTAGGGATCAAGGATGGCCGGACATACAACACGAGGAATGCCGCAGCCTACACCGCACAGGATTCCACTCGCGACGATGTCTGGCAGTGGGGTGCGGGTATCACCGGGGCCAATCTTAAATCCAGCGGTTTTTTCGTCTCCCTCAACAAGGTGCCGGCATCCGGAGGACTGTGGAGCTCTGCGCCATTTGAAGGGCAATATCTGAAACTCTACGATGTCACGCAGCCGCCTGCGCTGGGCACGCCAGTGCCTGATCTCGCGCTTTTTGGGACGGTGATCGGCAATCAGGTCAGCTTCTCCTGGAGTGCTGTTAGTGATCCTGATGGTGGGGTTTCCGGCTTCCACGTGCAGATCGGGACGACACCAGGAGGCTCCGATCTGTTGGATGCGCAGACTTCCGTCACCAGCCAGAGCGTCACCGTCGCCTACGGCACCACGGTCTACGCCCGCGTCCAACAGACAAACAACGCGGGAGTTTCTGGTCCCTACAGCAGCGCTTCCGCAGCGGTCATCGCGCTGGATCCGGTAGTGGACAACGATGGTGACGGGCAATCCAACGCCGCGGAGCAAACCGCCGGCACCAACCCGCTTTCGAGCACCTCGGTCCTGAAAGCTACCGCGACTGCGTTGACGGGAAATGACGTCAATGTCACTGTCGCCACGGTTTCCGGAAAAACCTATCAGCTCGAAACCAGCATCACTCTATCCACAGCGTCCTGGAGCACGGTCGGCAGTCCAATCACTGCCACGGGGGCAAGCACCCTTTTCACTCACTCAGCTGGAGCAGGCGATGGCAGGCGCTTCTATCGAGTGAGGGTGGTTCCTTGAGAAAAAAGTGGCCCAGAACTTCGGTTCGTTTTTCAATTACGCCCGATTTCCCGCAGAGCGACTGCAATCGCTTCGGCGCTTGATTCCTGAAGATCGTTGTGAAGACCGCCAGGGATTTCATTCAGTCGGACGACACCTTTCTGTTGGGCCGCCAGTGTCCGGCTCATGGTGACGGGGATCACTTCATCGGCGGTGCCATGGAAAATGACGACGCTGCCCGGCCCTCGTTCTGATAGTTCCTCCAAACGTGCGGAATTGTCGAAACGATGCCACACCAGAAAGCCCAACGGAACGCCGATCACTTGGCGCGTCATGTCCATCGTGCTGGTGAACGGGGAAATCAGAACTCCGCGCTGAATCTTGAATTCCGAAGCAGCAATGAGACAAGCGGCTGCACCCAGGCTATGTCCGAAAAACCTCAATCGCTTCGGGTCCGGATGCTCCGACCATCCGAGTTCGCGGCACGCCAGCGGCACCACCTTGTCCATCGAATCACGGATGCGGCCCGGAGTCGGAGCGCCCTTGCAATCGCCGTATCCCGGGAAGTCCACTAACAGCCAGGCGTCCTCACCCGGTGCGTTCGTTTCCAGCCACTGGGACCAATCGAGGGCGACGGTTCCATTGCCGCCACAGACGATCCAAAGATTCCGCGGCGACTTGAGGTTTCCCTGGAGGAACGCGCGCTGTTTTCCTTGTGAGGTTTGAAAATTGAGAAACTTTCCGTTTGTCCGATTCTGCCATTCCATCGTGGTTCCGAGGGCGTAAGGGCGGGGGAAATAAATCAGCTTCGACTGACAGCCAGCGAGCAAGAGTAGGGGAATGCAGGCGATGATGAGCAGAAGCCGGATCAGCCGGAAAATCACGGATTTCGATGAGGGTTTCATAAAGCTAGCGTTTCGAACCTGCCGCTACCCAGGCCGGCGGATCGTCCGGCCAGGGGTGTCGCGGATAGCGTCCTGCGACTTCCTTTTTCATTTGGGCGTAGCCGCTAGCCCAGAAGCCCTTCAAATCCTTCGTCATCTGCCACGGCTTCTGGCCGGGCGTTAGGATGTGAACCAGCAATGCAACCCGACCGCCGGCGATCATCGGTGTTTCCCACATCCCAAAGAGATGTGAGACGCGCACGGAAATGAACGGATCTTTTCCAGGTTCGTAGGTGATCTTGGCGGATTGGCCGTTAGGGAGATCCACCCGTTCCGGGCAGTAGGAATCCAGCGCCGCCCGCTGTCCCTCGCTCAGCCATTCGCGGAGCACCCGCCAGACGTTTGCTTCCTTGATCTCCTTGTAGCTGACCGAGCCGTGGCAGATCTGCGCGATGGCGTCGGTGCGGTCCTCTTCGCACCAGCCGGGCATGCCGAATTCCGGCATCCACTTGCCTAACAATGATAGCCGCGCCGTCCATTGTTCGACCGAGTGATCCCAGTTTTTCAAGTCGAGCTCACCTGATAGAACGCGTGTCGCCAGAAGTTCCGCGGCCGCGTCGAGGTTGACGCCATGGTCGCTTTCCTTGCCTTCCAGCACCAGATCGCGGAAGCGAGTTTCTTTCCGCGAAACCACCCGGCGGCGCGTTTCATCCCACGCGGCACCGTCGGTTATCGTCAGATCCTCTGGGAAAAGGCCGGCCAGCCATTCCGGATCAATGGCAGTGGCGCGGCGGAGGTGCGTGATGATTTCCCGCGCTTCCACTTCGGTGATTTCGGCGGCGACAAAGGCGGGGGCGTTTTTCACACACGATTCTTCGTCAAGCTTGCCCTTGCGGTTGCCCACCAGCTTGCAGGCGAGCGTGCCCTGGCTGAATCGGATTGCGAGTTGGTCGCTGAAGGACGCGAGCATCGCCTTGCCGATCGCCTCGCTGCGTGACTTGAAATCCACCGGCTCCCATTGCCAGCCGAAGCGTTTGGCCAGCGAGCAAAGTCGATCAAACCCCTGCGCCGTCTCCCGCGCCCCACGCGCCATGATGCCTAACTGATCGCAGCGCCGCGGATCGAAGTTCATCGCCTCCGCCGATTCAAACGCACGCCATTCTCCGGCGAAATCCGTGTCGTCGTCCGGGAAAATGAAATCCTTGCGACCCACACCTCCACGTTTGTTAGTGAAAATTCCCTCGCCCTGCACGGTCGCCGCGATGAACGCCGTTTCCGCCACGCAGCCTTGTTCGTAGCCGGCTAACATCAGCCGTGAAAACCGCGGCTCCAGCGGCAGCGAGGCCATTTTTGCACCTTCCGCGGTGAGCTGGCCGGATGAATCCAGCGCTCCGAGATCATGCAGCAGCCGTTCGGCGCGGGTGAGTGATTCTTCGGTCGGCGCACTGAACCAACGGAAATTCCGGATCTCGGCAACACCCGCTGCTTTCAATAACAGCACCGCTTCCGCCAGATCCACGCGATGCACTTCCGGCGCTTCGAATTCTGCCCGCCGTCCGTGATCCGCCTCGCTCCACAAGCGGAACGCACGGCCCGGCGCCGTCCGTCCGGCGCGGCCCGCGCGTTGCTCCGCCGCGGCGCGGGAGATCTTTTTGATGAGCAGCGTGTTGATCCCACGCCGCGGCTCGAAGGACGCGGTGCGCGCAAAGCCGCTATCGATCACGGTGCGCACGCCGTCGATGGTGAGAGAAGTTTCCGCCACGTTGGTGGCCACGATGATCTTCGGTCGCGGTCCCGGAGCGATCGCCGCTTCCTGTGCGGCCGGCGGCAGCGCGGAATACAGCGGGAAAACGTCCCAGCCCTTCGCCACCGATCCATTTTCCAACAGCTCGATCGTTTTCCGGATCTCATGCGTGCCTTGCAGGAACATCAGGATGTTGCCCGCATCCGGCATTGCCATCGCCTCGCGGCAGACGTTCACCATTTTTTCCCAGATCGGCGTCTCGCGCGGCGGCCCGCCTCGGCGGTCGTTCACCGGTGGTCTATCAGCCCGATAGAGCACCTGCACCGGGTGCGTCCGTCCACCGGCTTCAAGCGAAACAGCGGGGGCGAGATAATCCGCGAGCCCCGCCGTTTCCAAAGTGGCGGACATGACGACCACCCGCAGGTCCGGCCGCGTGGCTTGTTGAAGATCGAGGCAACGGGCCAGGGCGATGTCTACCGTTAGGCGGCGTTCATGGAATTCGTCGAACACCACCGCACCGACTCCGTGGAGTTCAGGATCGTCCTGGATCCAGCGTTGGAAAACCCCGTCCGTGAGGTAGATGATCCGCGAGTTCGCGCCGTATTTCGTATCGAAACGCACCGCGTAGCCGACCTCGTTACCGAGCGTCGCCTTGCGTTGTTTCGCCACCCAGCCTGCCAGTAAACGCGCCGCCATCCGCCGTGGTTCGATTACCAGGATTTTCCCTGAAATTCCCGCATCGAGCAGCATTCCCGGCACCGACGTCGATTTCCCCGAGCCCGTCGGCGCTTTCAAAAGCACCCGGGCCCGCTCTCGTTGCACCGCATCCCGCAGTGCTCTTTCAATCTCAAAAACCGGCAAGGTCACGCCTCGTGGGGGTTAGAATTCCAGATGTTTTCGAATCCACTCGGGATTTCTCCTGCAATCCACCACCGCCCAGACGACAGCCTCACCATCCTCGAACGTGTAATACACTGCATACGGGAATCGACGGCTCAGAAGCCGATAGTAACTGCCACCTTGCTTGTGAATTCCAGCAGTCACTTTCAGCCCGTCTATGTCCGCCAGGAGTTGATTTGAGGAATAGTCGCCGAGGCCGGATTCTTGTGCCTCGTAAAACCAGAACCCTTCATTCAGATCGTCGAGCGCTTCGTTAGAGATTCTGATTCTGATCATCTGCGCCCGATGCTGTGTTTCACCGAGTCCCAATCGTGTAGGGTTGATTCTCCGGCCGCGACTCTGGCGCGACGTCCGTCCAAAAGCTCCAGGTGTTCCGGAGGGATTTCAAATCGCTCCACCTGCTTGCTGAGATCGTCCCAAAGTAGTTCCATGATCTGGAACTTCTCGCGGAGAGGGAGCTGGGTGACTTCAGTGAGGCTCATGGGCAGAGAATACCCGCAGGTGAATCGGGGTTCCAGATGTAATTTCGAAGTAACAAGTGAATCGAGGCGTGAAAATGGCAGCAATCGTAAGATCCATCGCACAGGTCAGCGGGACTCGATGGGCAAGGTCTGTTGAATTTGATCGGCCAACTGGGGATGGAAGAGCAGGAATAGCCTAAATTGGGCCGGATGCAGACGGCGGATATTTGGGAGCAATTCGTCAAATTCCTCGAAAGGATTTTCCGCGACTGCGAGCTTCTGAATGACTAGGATCGGTAGCAAACAATCTGCTTCCTCGAAAAATCCGGGAACTTTCCCGCCGGTGTCAGCGGTGCCAAATGGCATGGAGTTTTGAAATCGGTGTAGCAGAGGACTTGGTGGAGATACAGAAGAGTTCGGAGTTTTAGTCGATATGTTCCAAGTGAGATCTTGTTGTGCGCTTTTTAGGATGCACAGATTCCATGGCTGATAAGGCTCACGGATGTAAAAATTTTCGAGATCGCCACCCCCTATCATCCATGCAAGTGGTATGGCGACTGGCGGGTTCAAGGATTGATTGCTGGATATCTTGTAATCATTCTTTGTGCTTTCGAGGACTCCGGCGAGCATCGCTTTCACTTGCGCGGACTGCCCAGCATCCAGCCGGAGTCCATCGACAAGGGCGTCGTGATACCAACGGTGCTGCCTGAGACGGATGGCAAGCAGCTGTTCGAGCGGAGTGTCAGATTTAAGCCCGTTAGAATCTATCCCCGCATTTTTGAAATCCTCCAAGATCCACCCGATTTCGTGATCGGTCATGCCCTTCTCACACCGCGCGACATAATCAGCGACAACATCCCCGCTGAAGACCGCAGCCGATGGCCGGACCGCTCGCTTCGTCTTCACCGGAGGCGGCAGCGTCTTATGCTTCGCGGCCGCATCATCCGCCGCAGCGACCTGTGCCTGCCAGAATGCGAGGCCGACGATGGCGATCGCGAAGATCATCCAGATCACCGTGTTTCGCAGGTCTTTGGCGTGGGAGGATTGAATGGGCGGAAGTTAGCCGATGTCGGGAAGATTGCGATGGGAAATGGGGTTATCAATCGGCGGAGGGTTGTTGGCGGAAGGCAGCCTCCGGCGGAAGAGGGTGAAATGGGCGCGCCGCGGCGGTCACGCCCTACCGCTTTCTTCTTGTCCGCTGCTCCCCGCTGGCTTGAATGGCGGCACCTTGATCAAATCACCCTTTTACCCACCGTTCGAGCACTGGATCTGGCTCATCCCGGCGTTTCTCATTGGCGGCTGCATCGGCTCGTTTCTCAACGTGGTGATCTATCGGGTGCCGCTCGGGCTCTCGGTAAATGATCCGAAGCGCTCGTTCTGCCCCCTGTGCAAGAAGCCGATCCCGATGTGGCTGAATTTCCCGATGATCAGTTGGCTGTGGCTGCGGGGAAAATGCCGCGAATGCCACGCACCGATCGCTTTCCGCTACTTCGGCGTGGAGCTTCTAACGGCGATCCTGTTCGCGGTGGTGTGGTGGCTTTTTGCGATGCAGGTCCCGGCCGTGGAGGTAGTGATTTTCCTTTGGATCCTGATGGCGTTGTTAGTGTCGATCACGTTCATCGATGCGGAGCATCTCATCATCCCGACATCACTCACGTGGGCCGGGTCGATCATCGGCATCGGTGCCTGCGCGGCGTGGCCGCAGCTTCCAGTGCTGGCTGGCGAGGCGGGGAATTGGTTCGAAGGAGTGAAAAGCGGAGTGATCGGCTGGATCGCCGGGTTTATCGGGCTGTGGTTCATCGTGGAGCTGGGGAAAATGGCGTTCGGGAAAAAGGCGCTGAAGTTCGACAAACCGGTAGTGTGGTCGCTCAAGGAGCCGGAAGGAGATCAGGACCCGATGTTGTTCATGATCGATGGCGATGGCATCCCGTGGTGGGATATTTTCTCGCGCAAATCCGATAGGCTCATCGTCGAAACCCAGGACATCCGCGTGGATGGCGAGTCGGTGGGTGGTGGTTCGCTCATCATCCGCGAGTTGGAAATCCAACTGCCGGATGGCACGATCACGCCGTTGGCGAAAATGAAATCGCTCGACGGCACGGCCACGTCCGCCGTCATCCCCCGCGAGGCGATGGGCATGGGTGACGTGCATTTGTTAGGAATGATCGGTGCGTTTTTCGGCTGGACCGGGGTGTTTTTCTCGCTGTTTGCGGCTTCGGTGTTTGCGATCATTGCGGCGCTGATCGGGCGTATTGGGTTTGGCAAACAACTACCGTTCGGGCCCTTCCTTGCGATGGGTGCGGCGGCGTGGGTTTTCGGCGCGTGGCGGATCTGGGAGTGGTACATGATCTCGCTCGGGCCGCTTGGCCTGTAGTCATCTTGCGGAAGACCGATCATGGCGGAAAAGGACCCTGCACCCTGGAATCACAGCACCGACCTCGCGCGGGCGATCCTGCATGACCGCCGGGAGCGCCGCAAATGGATGGTTGGCATGATGATGGTGCCGGTGCTGATGTTGGCGGTCGGGCTGTGGGGGATCAGCGGCTGGCTGATGGACAGCCCGCTGCGTTTCCTGCTCTGGTGGAGTGGCTGCGCGGTGGCCACCATGGTGGTGATGATCTTCGCGCTGTATGACGCGTTGGCTGTGATCCGCGAGGAGCGGGAGAAACGGCGAGATGTCGATCTGCCCTGATGGTTTAGGAAAATCTAGCGAATCGCAGGAAAAGTTTGCAAACCCATCACGGTGCTTGCGGAGGGGGGATCGCAAGGTGCTAATCTGTGGTTCCGACAACCCACCCATCGCATGACAGAAAAACCCCGTCTCTCGTTCTGGCAAATTTGGAACATGTCCTTTGGCTTCTTCGGCATCCAGTTCGGCTGGGGCCTGCAGATGGGCAACATGTCGTCGATTTATGAATACCTCGGCGCGAAGGAAAGCGAGCTGCCGCTGCTGTGGCTGGCCGCGCCTCTAACCGGGCTGATCGTGCAGCCCATCATCGGCTCGATGAGCGACCGCACCTGGCATCCGGTGTTAGGTCGGCGGCGCCCTTATTTCCTGATAGGTGCGATCCTTGCGTCCATCTCGCTGGTGCTCATGCCGCATTCGAGTGCGCTGTGGATGGCGGCCGGGCTGTTATGGATTCTCGATGCATCGGCGAACATCAGCATGGAGCCGTTCCGTGCGTTTGTGGCGGACCTGCTGCCGGAACAGCAACGCACGGTGGGATTTGCCATGCAGTCGGTCTTTATCGGCGCGGGCGCGGTGATCGCTTCGAAACTTCCCGGCTGGCTGCGCGACTTCGGCGGTGTGAGTGCCGCTACGGGTGTCGGTCAGGCGATTCCGCAGACGGTGCATGTCGCCTTCACCATTGGCGCGGTCGTTTTCATGCTCGCGGTTTTATGGACCGTCTTCACGACCAAGGAATACCCGCCGGATCCCGACGAGAAGCCCCATGAAATGAGTGGCCTCGCAGAAATCATCGATGCCCTCAAAAACATGCCTGCTCGGATGAAGCAACTCGCCTTTGTGCAGTTCTTCACCTGGATGGGCCTGTTCTGCATGTGGATTTTCTTCAGTGTCGCCGTCGCCCGCAACATCATGGGGGCCACTGATACCGGTTCAAAACTCTACAAGGACGGCATCGATCTCGCCAACAATTGCTTCGCCGTTTACAACCTCGTCGCCTTTCTATCAGCGATGTCGTTGTTATGGATCGGCCGCGTGGTTTCCGCAAAATGGATTCATTTCTTTTCACTGCTCGCCGGTGGCTTCGGGCTCGCGTCAGTGGGCTTCGTGCGCGATCCGGTGATCCTCCAGTGGGTGAGTTTCAGCGGCATCGGCATTGCCTGGGCGTCGATTCTCTCGATGCCGTATGCCATGCTGAGCGCTTCACTGCCTGCCAACCGGATGGGAGTCTACATGGGTATTTTCAACTTTTTCATCGTCGTCCCGCAGATCCTCGTCGCTATCGTGCTGAGCCGGGTGATGGAGAATTTCGAAAGCGTCAGCCGCCTCACTGCAGTGGTCATTGGCGGAGTCTGCATGCTCATCGCCGCCGGTTTCACACTGCTGGTGAAGGATGATTCCGTGAAATCCACGCCCGACCAGATCTGATCATGTCTTGGCAAAAGTGCGTTCTCGGTGTTGCCTTGGCGGTGATGACAATCAGCAGCCACGCCGCCGGTCCTCCGCGGCCCGTGATCTATCAACTCATGGTCCGCACCTTCGGCAATACCAATGAGACCCGGAAAATCAACGGCACGCTCGAGGAAAACGGCAGCGGGAAATTCAATCACATCAATGACGCCGCGCTGGCCTCGCTCAAGGCCATGGGCATCACACACCTCTGGCTCACCGGCGTGCTCGAGCAGGCGAGTGGCACCGCCTATCCGAATCGCCCGGCTGATCCGCCGGACATCCTGAAGGGCATCGCCGGTAGTCCCTATGCCATCAAGGACTACTTCGACGTCTGCCCGGACTACGCGGTGAATCCGGATCGACGCCTCGAAGAATTCAAGGCTTTGATAGGCCGGTGCCGTGCGCATGGGTTGAAAACGATCATCGATTTCGTGCCGAACCACGTCGCGCGATCCTACGACTCGGACAAGATGCCGGAGCTCTCGTTCGGCAAGGACGACAAGCACGACGTCTTTTTCGACCGCGAGAACCATTTCTACTACCTGGGTCCAAACAGTGACGGCGGTGGCCCCCCGCTCAAGCTGCCGACTGCGCATCTGCCAGGCTGCGACGGCACCTTCGCACCTGAATCGAGCTTCGGCCGCGTGACGGGGAACAACGTTGTTTCCTGGGCCCCATCGATCAATGACTGGTATGAAACCGTGAAATTGAACTACGGCCACGATTTCACCAAAGGCCGTGCCACGTCGCTGCCGGGTCCGAACGCGTCATCTAACGAAGTCCCGAAAACCTGGCGCACCATGGACCAGATCCTCGCCTACTGGCAGGCGATGGGCGTGAACGGCTTTCGCGCGGACATGGCGCACATGATTCCGATGGAGTTCTGGCGCTGGTCGGTCAAGCGCGCCCGCGCCCGCCAGGTCGATGTGTTTTTCTCGGCCGAGGCGTATGACAATGACCCCGCGAAACTCACCGACGGCCATGTGTTGGAAGAGCTTGTTAGCGCCGGATTCGATGCAGTCTACGACAAGCCGACCTACGATGTGCTCGATGGCATTTACGAAAAAGGCAAGTGGGCGAACGACCTTGATCAACTGACCTTCTCCGCCACGCTGTTCCACCATTCACTGAGGTTCGCCGAAAATCACGACGAAGTCCGCCTTGCCAGCCGTTTCACCTGGGGCGGCGTCGGCATGAAAGTAGGGAAGCCTGTTAGCGCTGTGATTTTCGCCATGGGCCGCGGCACGGTGATGCTTTACAACGGCCAGGAAGTCGGCGAACCCGCGGCCGGTGCCGAAGGATTCGGTGGTGATGACGCGCGCACGACAATCTTTGATTATTGGTCCATGCCCGAGTTCACGAAATGGGTGAACGGTGGGAAATACGACGGCGGCCGCCTCAGTGCCGAACAAAAGGCCCTGCGCGATTGGTATGGGAAACTTATCCGCTGCACCCAGTCGCCTGCGTTCACTGCAGGCGAGTTCTATGGCCTCAACCACGCGAATCAGGAGAACCCTGACTTCGGACGGGTAGGGGAGGAAACCGTTTCCGGCCACTGGCTCTACGCCTTCCTCCGCCACGATCCGAAAAGTGGCGGATCCTTTCTCATCGTCGCGAATTTCAACGGAGCCGAAACGCTACGCAAGGTGAGGGTCCGGATCCCCGAACACGCGTGGGGTTTCATGGGACGCGAAAATGTTAGCACTTGGAGATTCAGTGATCAGCTGGACAGCAGTTGGTCCGCCACCGCCACGCGCGACACTTTGGCGAAAGTCGGACTCGCCCTTCCGGACCTCGCGCCATGCAGCGCGATGGTGATAGAGATCTCGAAATAGGAGTGACCGCAGCAGAGACACTCCTCGCTCCTCACGGCCGGAGTGTGCCCGGAGGAGAGAGGGCGGGTGTCCTATTCCTATTGGCACTTTCGGTTTGTAGCGGTCGCAGACGCGCCGCCAATGGTGGGGCGCAAATCCCGGCCCGTAGATGTCGATCAACTCGGTGACGGACTCGCAGGAATTCCTCTTCATCAGCCTGCAGTGCGGAAAGGATTTCTACTTTCGCGTGCATGCCCTGGGTGCGAACGGCCCCAGCCGCTGGAGCGACGTGGCGACGATGATGGTGGTGTGGGGAAAGGGACTTCGGGCTAACAAGAAGGGGAGGGCGCATCACCGGACGATGGTGCGCCTTTTGTAACACGGAGCGTCGATATTCTATCGACTGTTTCAGGCCGTCATTCTGCCGGCCGAAATGGAGCCGTCGGACAGAATGTCCGCGACAAATAGCGTTCAGGATGAACGCGCTCGTGCGAACGCACATACATGAAATCAACCAGTGAAAGTCTGAGTCCTCCCGAGACGAGCAACGGGAGAGCAGCCGGAGGCAACTGCGTCGTCGCGAGACGGGGTGGGGAGCAGCCCGAGGCGGACCTGCGGTCCCAA
>JANODE010000133.1:0-6179 GCA_031412525.1 Akkermansiaceae bacterium
ATCCCTCAAATGGCAGATGGGCCGATCCGATGTGGCGTTCCGCAACAGCCGCATTCCCATCGGTGATCTGGTCTTGAAACCAGAGGGAAAGATCCTCTCCGGCGAAATGCGCCTCGATCTCTGGAATGCCGAAGTGCGGGGTAAGCTCGTCACTGACAAAGGGGAGATTGAATTTCGCACGTTCACCCACACCGACAAGATGGTGAACATCTTCGAAACCGTCTGCCGCGGTGACGAAAAGGCGGAGTGGACGTGGATGCCAGGACTCGCCGTCGATCCACGAAGAGTTTACAAAAAGGAACCAATCACGGACACGAACGCGCCTCCGGTTTCTGGCAGGGAAGGGGATCTATCATTCAGCTTCCAGCCATTGAAGCCCGGTGGCGGACATACCACCGCTTGGAAGCAGGTGGACAGCGCCGATGGTAGATCAGTCGTTTACGCCAGTGTCGGTTACTCGCCGGATGAAGCGAAATCGAAGGCGGAAGCGTTCAAAGCGGTGAAACAAGCGGCGGAAACGGGAGTCACGCCGCTCGCTGATTCCCACCGGAACTGGTGGCATCGCTTCTGGCCGGAAGGATTTGTTTCCATCCCGGACACCCGCATCGAGGGTTTCTATTACATCCAGATGTATAAAATGGCCAGTGCCACACGGCCCGGCAGACCAGCTCTCGATCTGATGGGCCCATGGTTCCGCACCACGCCGTGGGCGAAAATCTGGTGGAACCTGAACATTCAACTCGCTTACTGGCCGCAATTGACCGGCAATCGTCTCGATCTGGGGAAATCCCTCTGCGAATTGATCGACGATGGTGCCGAAGCCCTTGCCAAAAACGCCGGTGAATTTCAAGCCGACTCCGCCGGCGTCGGCCGGACCTCCGGTTACGATTGCGTGGGTCCCGTGGGCGAAGAACTCTGCAACTTGCCGTGGACGATGCATAACTACTGGCTGCAGTACCGCTATTCAATGGACGATGCCTTGCTGCGCCGGTTGTTCCCGATGCTGAAACGCACCACGAATTATTATCTCCATCTTCTGAAGGAAGGACCGGATGGCAAACTTCACATCACCCGCGGCCTCAGTCCCGAGTATGAAAACCAGCCGAAACCGAATCCGGATTGCAACATCGACCTCTCGCTCCTGCGTTGGGGTTGTGAAACGCTTCTTCACTCCTGTGAGCTCCTCAAGCTCGACGATCCGCTGATTCCAAAGTGGAAGGACACGCTCGCCAGACTGACTCCCTATCCACAGGACCAAAACGGTCTGATGATCTCGGCGTCGGTTCCGTTCGCCAGTTCACACCGGCATTACTCACACCTGCTGATGATCTATCCACTTTACACGATGACGCTCGAACAACCGGAAAACCGGGCGCTTGTCGTCAAGTCGCTCAAGCACTGGATGGGCATGCCACAGAAGCTGGCGGGCTATTCCTACACCGGCGCCGCCTCCATCTCGGCGCTGTTGGAAGAAGGTGACGAAGCGGCGGATTATCTTAACAAGCTTCTCGATTCCAAGATTCCGCCCAACACGCTCTATGTCGAGGCTGGACCCTGCATCGAAACACCGCTCTCCGCCGCCGCCTCGCTCAATGACATGCTTCTCAGCAGTTGGGGCGACCGGATCCGGGTCTTTCCAGGAGCACCGGAAAAGTGGAAGGATATCTCGTTCCACAACCTCCGCACCCAAGGCGCATTCCTCGTCAGTGCCGTGCGGAAAAACGGAGTCACCCAGTGGGTGAGGGTGAAAAGCCTGGCGGGCGGACCCTGCCGCATCCGCCCCGGCATCCAAGGAACGCCGCATGCGAATGTGCCGATCACACCTGTGGGTGACGGTGCCTACGACATCAAGTTAAACAAAGGTGCCGAAGCGGTTCTCTATTCGGCGGAAGTGATGCCTGACCTCTCCGTCGCTCCCGTGGCAGCCGATCCGAGCCGCTGCAATTACTACGGCCTGCCGAAAAAATGATCGATGCACCGAATGTGACTCTTCTGTGATATTGATGAAATGCCACCACCTGTTCCTGCTGCATTTTTCTATCTTCCGGCTTGTGGACGTGACTGTGATCGCCCAGTTGCTGCTCGAGAGTCCTGCCATCAGCAGTGTCGAATCCAAAAGCTGCAACTCGATTGGTAGTTCTATCAAGGATGCCAAGTCCGGGCACCTGAGCACCAAGTTCGTCAAGAACCTCAGTTTCTCAGCATGATCATGAGTCCTCACCGTGACTTTCCATGATGAGTCCGGGAAAACCCCTCGAACGAGGGATGCCATTCGTGACAGCTACATTCGATTTCAAGCGTTGTTATTGATGCAGCTCCAAATAATTCTCTAATGGAATTGCCTTCAAACATCATGTCGCCAAGTACGGCCACTATTCGAATTTCGGTTTCGAGAACATGATCAATCTTTGGAAAGCGGAGAAGTGGGAGCCGGAAAAACGGATCGCCCTATACAACCATGTCATCGCGCGGTGGTCTTTGAGATCGTCCTTGGGAAATAACACGGAAAAAGATTCACCTCCCCATTGATCCCCCGTTATGTTAAAGAAAAATGATTGTGGTCTCGTCAAACAGGGCTTGGCTTTATGTTCGGTATTGTTGATCGCGACGGTGAGCGGCTATTCAAAAGGGAACCTGCAAGCGGCAAAATCCGATGTGAAGATGGTTGCCCCCGACGAAGGCGACCCTGGCTTTGTCGTGCCGCAGGAGATCCATGACGGTTCGTATGCGAAGCGGCGCGAATGGCTGCTAGACCAGGCCGTAAAGTTTGCGGAGTCCGCAGCCGGTCTTCCTGCCGACAAGCGTGAGGCACTGTGGAAAAAGGTGGGCCGCGCAAGCAATATCTTCATTTCGATGACGATGTTCGAGCGCGGGCAAAAGGAGGTGGGGCGGAAACTCTCCCGCGATTACCTCATCCGCTATAAGTCGCTCGACCCCGCCAAGGTCCGCGCCACTGATTTCTTCGCGATCTGGCCGGCGATGTGCCTCGTTGCCCGTTGGGAGTCGGAACTCGATCCAGAGGCCATGTCGGCATTTAAGAAATATGTCACCTCGATCAACCAATACAACCGCTCCTTCACTCCGAACCTGACGATGATCCTGTGCGTCACCAAGTATCTGGGAGACCAAACATGGGGAGCGGATGCCTTCGTCAAACAGTTGACCGAGCCGCTGCCGGAATGGGGCTACCGATCTATCACTTTGTTATCCGCACACGACAGGCTCATGGAGATCGCCAGGATGACGGCGAAGGAGGGTGGTCCCGAATACGCATCGAGGCCCTATGGTTTTCCCAACGTGGCGCCGTTCGCCGCACTGGCCTGTTACGCGAAGGACAAGGACCTGCGCGAGATGGCGGCTTTCACGCATCAAGTGACGCTGGCGCGCTACGCACCGCACTGGCTGGAAGGCAACCTTTGCATGCCCAGCGGCCGCAGCTATCCCGACTACTGGAACGATCCCACCGGCGTGGCGCGTTGGTATTGGACTCATTTCGGCGGCAAGGTGACCCCTAGTAAATTTTATGGCGAGGACATGCTCGCCGGGGCGGTGTTCAACCAAGGCCCGAACGATCTGGTTGCCGCAGCCGCCCGCAGCCGGACGACGAACTTCACCGTGAAAAGCCGCTTCAACCACGATGCCGGCGCGCATCAGATTAGCTATACCACCCCGCGCTACGCCGTCTTCACCAATGTTTTTACAGCTCCTAACAAAAGTTTCAGTCAGACCTATCCCACGGGTGTCCGTTGGATCGGGCCACAGAACGGACCGATCACGATGCTTTGGCTGACGGTTCCCTGTTATGACGTGGAGAAGCCGGAGCGCCAGGTGAGCCATCCCCACGGGGTTCACGGCTCCGGGCAGAGCACGATGATCCATGACGGCACGCTTCTCTATGTGTGCGATACCACCGGCAAAAGCGTCAACATCAAGCACGCGCTGTGCTTCGTGCCCTCGGGGGCCTTGGCGATAATCAACGATTCCACGGTGAACCAGCATGTGTTTTTGCATTACCCGGGCGTGCTGATCTCCATCGCCTCCACGGCTCCTTTCACATGGGACCCGAAATCGCAGGTGACGCTTCCATGTTCCGCGAACAGCCCGCAAGATTCCGAGTTCCGGGTGAAAGCGGATCAATTTGCCATGGCGATCGACACCGAACGCGAGGATGCCGTCCCCGGGAAAACCCCTCAGGAGCGGCTTGAAAACTTCCGGAAGCTGGTGCTCGAAAAAACCAAGCTCCAGCTCAAGCCCGGCAAGCTGCCTGTCGGAACCTATCTGGACCACAACGGAGGAACTGTGGAGCGGACGCTCCGCGGGGCGGCGAAAATCAATGGCAAGCCGGTGGATCTCAACCAGTGGCCGATGGCCGAAAGTCCGTGGACCTATCAGGCGTTCAAGGGAGACAAGTTCGTGCTCTTCAATAAGCAAAAGAAGCTCACCTATGATCTGAAATCGTTCACGATTGCCGAGGGTATACCATAGACCTCGTTCACAACGTCGACTCGGGTGTATCCAATGGAGAGCATCAAGGTCTTTTGCTCCTACGTTGGCTCCAAGCAATTTCTATAACCAAAACTTTTATGAATTCCATGATGAAACATCCTGCCATTTCTCCGCTTTGGGCCGTGACCATGCTGCTGTGTGGAGCCTGTTTTTCCAATCTCGCAGTCTCAGCTCCGGAAACAACCTCCATCAACCCGGGCGCGCCCGAGCTCCGAATATGTCCCTCCATCAAGGCGGATGAGACTGGCCGGAAACTCGCGGAGTCAATGATTTGGACAGGAGATTCATCGAACCCTCAAGGTGTGGCGCTTGGAATCCGAAAGTCTTTCGAACTTTCCAGGAAACCACAACATGCGAGCATTTCGTTGTTCGCGGATGCGCGTTACATCCTTTGGGTGAATGGAACCTATGTTGATCGGGGGCCTTCCCGATTCCAGCCCAACGGGCCTCAATATGATGTGGTGAATGTTGCGAAGTATTTGGAACCGGGGAAAAACGTGATCGCCCTGCTAGTGGTGGGCAATCTTTCCGGAGGCAAGGTGATGCGCCATGTGCCTGGCTTGACGGCGATTCTGGAAGCGGATGGAAGTGAGGTGGCTCGCACGGACAAGTCCTGGAAGTGGACGGATAACACCCGCTACCGCCAAGTCGCCGCGTCGTGGCCCAACTTGGGCGAAAAACTGGTGGATGCTCGAGTGGAGGCTGGCGACTGGACGCTGGCGGGTTTCGACGATACCGCGTGGAAGCCAGCGGTGAAAATTGCGGGAAATAGCTGGGGTCCGCTTACCCGAACGATCATTCCGCCGCTTGGAGAGACACCTTTGAAGGTGGAGTTCGCAGATAACGCAAAACTGCCGGTTGTTTTGCAGGCCGGACAGAAACTCTCATGCGAAACCGGTCGCATCGTCCAGGCGTATGCGATGATCGAGATGGATGCGGACGCCGGGACGGAGTTGCTGATCGAGCCTTATGGGGTGCGATACATCGCGCGTGCAGGGAAGCAGACACATGTCACGATCGATACCAAGGGGATCACAAGCGCGGCCGTTACCGTGAAATCAGGACGCGCCACGATCACGAAGTTTCAACTGATCGAGCGAATCTATCCGTTCACCCGTCTTGGCTCGTTCCAAAGCAACGACACGTTTCTGAACCGGCTTTGGGACATGTGTGCCCGTTCCTGCGAAGTCCTCAGCGAGGATGCTTATGTGGATTGCGCCGACCGCGAGCGCGTGGAGTGGATGGATTGCACCCCGCCGGCCTTTGATATCACTCGCACGGCCATGGCGGGTCCGGGAACCGACGGTAAACTGGTTTACAGCGATCCTCGCTTGCTAGGGCAAATGGTGCGACGCACGGCCCTTACCTTGCAGCCGGAAGGGTGGGTGAAGGCCCACACCTGCTCCGACCGTTTTGACATCCACGCCAAGATGGAGGATCGCGGGTGTGAATGGGTCACCGGCACACGCCTCTATTATGAATCGTCGGGCGATCTTGAAATCGTGCGGGAAATCTGGCCTGCCATTGTCACGCAGATGGAATTTTTCCTAAAGGCTCGCACCCCGCGCGGGCTCGTCCGGGCGCGGGACTGGGTAGTCTGGGGGAATCCGATGTGCTACGTCACCGGCGAGACGACCACGCTCAACGTGTTTGTAAAAAAGGCACTGGTGGAC
>JANODE010000134.1:0-10785 GCA_031412525.1 Akkermansiaceae bacterium
ACCTCTCCCGACTCCACCCGGTCCAGCCGCGCCACCAGCTTCTCAAGGAAGCCGGACTTCGCCTTGAGTTTGCCGGCGCGGTGTTTACGATATTCTGGAATCGGCATGAGCGACGTATTATTAATCCTTTGCACCTTCCCGCTCCCCGAGCAGGCGCGACAGATTGGCACAGCTTTGGTGGAAAGGCAACTCGCCGCTTGCGTCAATCTCGTGCCCGCCGTGGAGTCGATCTACCGCTGGGAAGGCAAGGTCGAAACCGCCTCCGAGGTCCTCGCCATTTTCAAAACGACCCGCGCTGTTTTCCCCGCCTTCGAGCAGGCCCTCACCGAGCTACACCCTTACGAGGTCCCGGAAATCATCGCGCTTTCCCCGGACCACATTGCGGAGCCGTATCGGAAGTGGCTGCTGGGAAGCGTTGTTGAATAACTGTGGCTGGTGCGTCTCGCACCAGGCCGTTGCAGGAGCATCTTGCTCCCTCCATCAATACCGCGGCATCTCCGGGTCAGTTCATGCGTGCCATTCCTCATGTCAATTCCATCAAACACACGACATGTGCGCAACCTCGCCCTGCTCTAGAGCAAATTGTTGAAATGCGTTACCTGACCCCGACGACGACGTGTGCGCAACCTCACCCTGCTCTAAAGCAAATTGTTGAAATGCGTTACCTGACCCCAACGATGACCCCGACGACGGGGCGTTCTTGTCAGCAGGTTTCACAGGTGTCTGCGCATGAAAAGATCCCTACTCAGTGCTTAGATTCGGCGACAGCCTTAGGGCGGCGATACGCTCCCCGTGGCCCGGCCTCTTTCATGATATTCACGGCCTCGGCAGGCCAGTTCGAGCCTTTAACTTCTAAGTTGTTGGTCACGATGTTTGCCGGATCGAGGATTTTGGCTAGCGGCCCATTGTGGAAATTTCGATCAAAGGTATTTTTGTAATTGGGCTTGTTGCCTGAAAAGAATGCCGCCTCGACATTCTCGATGACGTTGTCCTGAACCATCTTGAAGCAGCTGCCATTGTCCAAATAGATACCGCAGATGCCATAATTGCCGCTGAACTTCGAGCGCGTGATGGTGTGGACGTAGTTATGATGGATCTTCATGCCCGGGATCTTGCCCAGGGTGTAGATGCCTCCGCCATCGTCGTGTAGTCCCATGGTTCTGTGGATCAGGTTGTAGCCGAGATCGTGGTTTTTAGCGGCACTGTCTTTATCATCCCAGGACCATCCGGTACTGATGCCGGTATAACGAACGTTCCGAATCTCATTGTGAAGGATGGCGATGTCTGGCGTGCGCGCCACTACGATTCCGCAGCCATCCGAATGGCACATGCCGATGTATTCGATGGTATTATCGGTTACTACGTTGCCTGTGGATTTTTCGTCGTTTAGTAGAAGGTAGATACCTCCGGCAGCAGCGTATGAAACCAGGTTTCCTACAATGGAACAACCACTGACCACATCCTTGATCGCTGCGATTCCATGAGCGCCCGTTTGCCTGACCGTACATGAGCGGATTTCCACCCTGCTGGCATTCGCCAACTGCACCGCAGCCGGAAGCGGCGCTTCCATAACGAAAAAGTTGCCTGGTTTGCTATACCACGTCGCCGACTGCATGACCTGATAACCGTGATTGTTTGGCTTGGTCCAGTTGCTGTGCTGAAAGGTTATGCCCTCAAACAAGAGGTCGTGCAACCTCGCATCTGGGGAAGAACCACGGATGTCAAAGAGCGTTTCCACCACCGGCACGATCACCTCAATGGGAGGCTTGTTCTCGGCTCTCAGTTTGTAGTACAAAGTATCTGTTTTCGTGTTCAGGTAGAACTCTCCTTCCGCATCGAGGAATTCATAGGCGTTTTCATACCAATGTGGGGTGCCATCTTGTTCCAGATGATTCATGGATGGCGCTGCGTTCTCCGGTTCTTGAAAACTGATCAAATTGCCTGCGAAACTCGCGATGCGTGCCCGCTTTTGCTTCCAGTGGGTGATCATCACGACTTCCACCTCGCTCAGATTACTCCACGTTTCCCAGCCTTTCAGATCAGTGGGCGTGACCTGGAGTTGGTAAGGAGCCTTGCCGGTGACTCCCGCCCCGCCCAAATACCCTTCCAGGGTCACTTCACTGGTCCGGTTCGGCTGGCGAGCACGAATCCCGCTAACTCCATTGACGTAAATCTGGCGAAACTTGAGTCCACCAACAGCAGCCTTGTAGATATTATTCTCCTTGTCATGCAGCTGCCAGTTCTTAATGGCCTTTCCGCCGCTCACAATCGGTGTTTGACCGGCAGCGGCCTTGTAAATCACCTTGTGTCCATTGGTCCCAGAATCGTTAGCATCAAACACTACGGACTCGGAAATCTCATAGGTCCCCCCTGCTAAATGAACCACGATGTCACCAGTCATCTTGCTATTGATTTTTGTCACGCTGTCACGCGCATGAGCGATGGTCTGGAAAGGCTTTTCTCTGGTGCCGGGGTTTTTATTGCTACCTGAGGGCGAGACATAAATCTCCGCTTGTGCCGCCCACAGAGTTGGAATAAAAGTGAATATTCCGATGCCTATCACACAGGCGAACTTTAAAGACGGATTGTTCGTTGGAGTGGGTATTTTCATATTTTGAAATATAGAATTATTTTGAAGTATTTCCAGTCAACTCAAGCATCGCCTTGCCCATGGCTTCGCCGATTTTGAGATAGGATCCCGCATGGCCCTTGTAGGTTCCCGTGATGGAGTCGCCGATGAGCAGAACACGCGGCAAGGGTTTGGTGCTTTTCTTGCATTGGGCCAGAATCTCAACAATGTGCCTGGTCACCTGTAGTGCGAGGTTGCCGACGCCGTGCACATCATCGGTTTTCGGAAATCCCGAGCTGCGCAAGTAGGCATTGAAGTCGTTGATGCTGACATTTGATTTCATAGACATCCCCATCCGATGCTGGAGATCATAACCCTACATGAAAATGGCCTCTAACTCTAAGAGACCAAAAGCCAGCACTATTGTCTCAAAATCACGCTCTACGCGTCGGTTTAAGCTCGCAAGGCCTGGCAGCCACGAAGATTTAGCTGGATGGGGCGGGCTTGCCATTTCGTTTTCATGGAGCAGAAACGAAGCGTGGGCTTTAGTATTTCTTAGGTATCCGTATGCGGTTGGGATTTTTAAATCCTGCGATTTCGTAATTTGGCTCAATTTGAGCAAGTAAGCTTTAAGTTCTGCCCGCATCTGCGATGTGACTGTGCACACATAGTGAATTGCTAGGAATTTGCTTTGAGGGTAAAGGCCGTTGAAAGAGTTGATGGTCGGATCGGAGGCAGGGAAAAGGGGGGAGAAAGAAGTGAAAAGTGCCGAGTGAGCAGTGATCAGAGATGAAAAACGCGGCGCAACAGCAGTGTCACGATGGCCGGTTCTGGCTTTGTTGATCAAATTCTTCTGCTATTAACGTAGCTCTATGGGCCGCTTTGCCAAGATTTTTTTGGCAGCGGTAAAGGGAAAGGGTGAGTCCTGCCGGGACTGGCCCCGTTTACGAAGGGCGGGGCAATGGGGGCTAACGGCGCCGATAGAAGGTAAGTAACCCGCTACCCACGAGCAGAAGACCTGCCGCGCCGGGTTCGGGGACGACGCTGATATTGTTCACCATGAGATCGTTTTCGCTCCCAGTGATGGTGTTGCCGACAAACAATTTGAAGTTCGAGATCACGCCGCTGTAGGTTCCCGTATCAACACCGCTGCCGCCCCCGCTGCGGGCGATTTCCCATGTGCCTCCGCCAGCGCTCGTTTGGGTCATCGCGATGCGGAATGCCGTATTGATGCTATACTCGGCACCGATCGACCCGTTGCCGGTTTCCGAATTAAATACAATATAATCGTCTGCGACGACGTTGAGGGTGAATATCTCCGCATCAGTGGCATTGCGGGCCGCGAATCCTTTGTAGCCATTGCGGTAATTGACGGCGATATCCACCGACAGTGTCTGTCCGACGTTCAGCGAAGCATCGTTCCCCGCGCCATCCTTGAGGAATCCGACGGCATTCGACTCGGCGCCGTTTACGCCATACATGCCCCAGGATCTACCGACGGTGTTAATGTCGCCACCCTGTCCACCGGCGGAAAGGTTCCTCGAATCCCCGAGAAAACGCCCGGCTTTGCTCGGGTCATTTACGCTGGTGCTGGTAGTCCAACTGAAGTTGTTCGGCTGGGAACTGCCGTTGCTCCAGCCGCTGTCGTAAAACGCGTTGCCGGCAGTTTCGGTGAAGATGATTGCCGAGCGGGCGTCCGTGGCCATAATGGCCATTCCGGCGGCTGCGATCGAGGAATACGCAAAACATTTGTTGAGGAGGGTCTTTTTCATATCAATTGCTGTGGTTCTGGTGGTTTGTGGTAGCTGAATTCAATCTGCCTTGGGGCGGTATTTAGTTAGCGCGGACCACATAGAAACGACGGGCAAAGCTCGGCGCATCCAAGTCGGTAAATTGGAACTGGCCGGGAGATGTCTCCATAGCGGCACCCAGCTCGGTCCAGGAACTGACCGGCAGGTCTAGGTTGGCATTGGCAAGCACGGTGTAGCTGTTGCCTGTGAGAGCCGTGAATTCCAACTGGAACGAACCGTTGCCAAAGCGAGTTGCACTGGTAATCACCGGGGTGTTGGCGGTGGCGTTGGTAACGCTGACATTGTTTGCAAAAAGGTCGTTCTCGCTCCCAGCGACGGTGTTGCCGACAAACAACTTGAAGTTCGAGATCACGCCGCTGTATGTTCCCGTATCAACATCGCTGACGCCTCCGCTGCGCGTGATTATCCATGTGCCGCCGCCAGTGCTGGTCTGGGTCATCGTGATGCGAAATACCGTGTTGATGCTGTAGGCGTTGTCGAAGGCTCCGTTGGCGATCGACCCGTTGCCGGTTTCCGCATTAAATACAATATAATCGTCCGCGACGACGTTGAGCGTGAATATCTCCGCATCATCGGCATTGCGGGCCGCGAATCCCTTGTAGCCGTTGCGCCAATTGACGGCGATATCCACCGACAGTGTCTGTCCGACGCTCAGCGGAGCATTGTTCCCCGCACCATCCTTGAGGATCCCGACGGCAGCCGACTCGGCGCCATTTACGCCATACATGCCCCAGGATCTGCCGGCGGTGTTGAGGTCGCCACCCAGTCCACCCGCGGAGAGGTTTTTCGAATCCCCGAGAAAACGCCCGGCTTTGCTCGGGTCATTCACGCTGAGACTTGTAATCCAACTGAAGTTGAGCGGCTGTGAACTGCCATTCTCCCAAGGGTTGTCGTAGTAGGAATTGCCGGCGTTCTCCGAGAATGGAGCGGCAGCGTGAGTGTTTTCGGAGCAAAGAATGGCAACGGCCAGACTGACGGGTGCCGCAAGGCATGTCTTTAGTTTTTGAAAATTCATTGTGGTTATGGGTATTTGGATTGTCCGCGACCGGACCGTCGAGAAGTGTCACGACGACGGGCGCGAAATTGTTTCAATTCAAGCGGGAAAATATTGTATTACTCGTAAACATATGACAGTTCGGACTGGCAGGATTTACTATGTTTAGTTATTTCGACGGAGAGATTCTGAACAGAGTCAGCGTATCCGGGATTTTTACATCAAAAGAAGTGGAGGCTGCTCCTAAACTCGTAGGTTGATAGACTCCGGCATCGGTGCATTGATACTGGGTCACCTTGTATTTTGATTTAAAACTCAATGTGACGGCTCGTGGCAGGTTTTCAATATCTGATCCGTCGCGATTCGCTACATCAATGTAAGGCAGGGCCATCAGGAAAAAATCGCCGTCACACTTTTGGATCAAACGCCACCCAAAATCCTGTTTTTCTCCAGTGATGGAGTAATCCAGGGATTCAGGAGTGAACTTCACGGTGTCCCACTCTTTGAGTGAAGGGTTCCACTTACTGTCGTTCACGAGGGAAATCAGCTGTTTCATTGAAGTATAAGTCGGACGCGGAGTGAAATCTTTGTTGGCGAGTCCGTAGTCTTCGCCATCGGCGGAATCGGGGCCGGCGACGTAAAAGAAGGTTTTTTGGTTGTCCTTCCAATCGTAGAAGAAAGCCATGCTTCGGGTATTGAGCTTCATCTGCGCCTTTTGGCTGACTTGGCCATCGCCGCGAATGCGGTAGCCATGTTCGGTGAGATAAAAGGGTTTCTCACTTTGATAATACTCCCTCACGTTCTTCAAAGTATCATAGGGATTTGGCAGAAACGTACCATTGTAATGGTGATAGGCGGCGATGTCATGGGAAATATCAGGTTTGTTCTCACGATACCAATTGTAAGGCGTTTCGACCCTGGCTGCGGCGAAGGAGGTGACGGAAATATCTCGGGTTTCTGCGTTTTCCTTCAAAGTTTTATACAACAAATTCTGATACCAGACCACCTGGCTTGGACGGTCTTTGAAGCCGCCATATTCCCAGCCATCATACCAAAAGTATTCGGGTTCGTTCGGTCCCTCCACGGCTAAGAGCAAATGTTTGATCTTGGCGACTTTGGCTGCGACATGTTCGAGTGAGCCATCGACGGGTTGCAGGCCATCGTTTCCGTGTGGGCCACAGACGGCGAGCAATTTCATGCCGAACGAATCATAAAGATCCTGATAGCGGGCAAGGAAGACTGGATTATCGGTGTGCTCCAAGCCGTCGCGATAATATCGAATGCCCAGATCACCGAGGTGCTTCTTCACTTTTGGCCATTGTTGGTCGCTGAAATTCTGCACATGCAAACACACGCCTTGTGCTTCGACAAAGTCGTCCGCCATGCGGGCGGCGGTGGGTTCAGCACAAAGGTTGAAACAAAGTAAACTCGTGAGGAAATAGGACGTGAGGAGGAGCTTGCGGTTACGCGGATTGGCAATTTTGACGGATGGTGACATAAGATGAACGTTTGCGGCCGGGGCGGGGCTTGGGTTTGAACGCGGGTCGCCCCGCAGCTTATTACGCTCACTATGGCCTTTCAGACCTTGTCTTGCGAATGCCCAGTCCACCCTCTTTCGGGAGGGGCTTCGATCCCGCGAACTATCGTCAAAGACGCAGAATCCCCTGTTCCAACGCCAACGTCACAGCACGCGTGCGATCCGGGGCGTCGAGTTTCACGAAGATCTGCTTGAGATAAGACTTCACCGTGCCCTCCGTCAGGACCATGGCGCTGGCGATTTCCTTGTTTGCCATACCCTTCGCCACGAGGGTCAGAACTTGTATCTCGCGCTCGCTGAGCGAACTCGTTAGACGCCGTAGAGCGAGCTTGCGGGCAAGATCATCGCGCAGATAGCGCTGGCCGCCGGCGATGATCCGGATGGCCTGCAGCAACTCGCTCTGTTCGCTAGATTTGGGCAAATAGCCCCACGCTCCCGCTTCCATGGCGCGATGGATGTCCTCGATCGTTTCACTGATCGAAACGAGTAGAATCCGCGCCTCAGGATGCGCGGTTACGAGCCGGCGGGTGACTTCGATGCCATGAAAATCCGGCAACATGCCATCCATCAAGGTCACATCGGGCGATAGTTTCTCGAACATTTCGAGAGCCCCCTGCCCGTCGCGGGCTTCCCCGACGACCCGCATGTCGCCATCTTCTGAAATTGCGCCCACCAGGCCGACTCGCACCATGAAATGGTCGTCTACGATGAGAATTCGGATTCGCACAGGATTCATATGGCAGATGGCTTGAGGTCTGAGATGGGGCGGACCGGGAGATCCAAGGTCACGACGCACCCCGTGCCCGGACTACTTGTCACTGAAACCCGTGCCCCTATTCTGATCGCTCTCTCCTGCATTCCCAGCAAGCCGAAATGACCTTGCGCTGAATTTTCAGAGAGCTCCTGTAGAAACCCCACTCCGTCGTCGCTGATCTGCAATTGAAGTTGTTTTTGGGTGCACTCCAAGGCAATGACAACGTGTCTCGCGCGAGCGTGTTTGAGAGCGTTACCTAAAGCTTCCTGAGCCACCCTTAACAGTTGGAATTCCACACCCTCCGGCAGTGCGAGGCGTTCATCCGGCGCCCGCACATCCACGAGCGGCCCATCCGGGCTCGATACGCTCTCGGCCATGGTCCGTAGCGCGATAGCCAACCCGTGTAACTCCAGAACCCGAGAGCGCAGATCCCACACGGATCGCCTCGCTTCCAGGCGGGTGTGGCGAAGCATCCGGCTGGCCAACGCCATCGCCATCGACGCCACCTCGGGTTTCATCACGAGCACTTTCTTCGCGCGGTCCAGCTGAAGTGCAATTCCGGCCAGTTGCTGCTCCAAAGTGTCATGCAAGTCCCTGGCAACTCGGTTGCGCTCCCCACTGACGGCTTCGCTGCGCAAGTTCTCGGAAATAATCCGCATCTTTCTCGTCACCTCTTGCCGAAGCAACAAAACCCACAGCATTGATGCGCCCAGCAATGCAGCGCCAGCCCCCAGCAAGACAAGAAGGCGTTGCGAAGTCCACCAGGACGGTGCCCGGACCACCGTGACGTCACCTGCCTCGCGCAGCGTCACTTCCGAAATGACTCTGCGCTGGAAGTCGAGTCCGGTAATCGCCTGCGAAAAATCCAGCTTCAGGATGCCGGTGACTTCGACTTCACTCCCGGGCTGAAGCCGGTCCAATGCCTTTGCATCTCCCGTGTGAAGAATTGCTCCAAGAATCAATCTGCCCTGCTCCAAGGTAACCTGCCGCCAGTCGGCTCTTCGATCCGGCGAGGCGCGGACTCTCAGCAGGCGAGCACGGAACCGAATCAGCCGTCCGTCGAAATCGTCAGCGCGGGATTCTCCCCGCAAATAGATATCCTTCTCATAAATCCGCATCACCTCTTCCGGATCTTTCAACACCGCGCCGGGAACTTCGGCACTGCCGGTTTTCCACACAGTCGCTTCGGTCATCCCACCATTGATCCCTGTGCCGTCTAAAAAACCGAGGGCTTCCACCCGGTCGCCAGCCTGCAAAGAGACCGCAGTGTGCGATGCGACTCGCACTGCGTTATTGCCCTCTTGCAGAAAGAAGAACTGTCCCGGTAAAGCGAAAGTCACCGTTCCCGCGACACGCTGGCGATGGGGTCCCAGCGGCTCGGGGCGAAAAGCGAACAGCCGGTCCAGTGAAACGCGGGGCACGTCCGCGAGTGATGGCGCAGGCTTTTCAATCACCAGGTCGCCTGCCATCCGGGAGATGAGGCGCGGCGAAATAAAACCACCTTGGGCATTAAAATAGGAACCCACCACTCCGCACACCCGCAACTCGGCGTCGATCAACGATTCGGGATCCGGGACTAGCGAAGATGCGACTTCAACCGTCAAGCGGCCCGGAACCGCGTCGATGAACAGTTCACAGAAGCTCGCCTGCCGGGATACTCGCTGCACCACTCCCCGCACCTCGATTCGCTGGCTGTCTTCCACGCCGCTGAGAAAGCGGGACGCGACCATTTGCCGTGCCGGTGGCAAAGCCTTCATTCCTAAAACACGAACCGAGGAGGGCAACAAAATGGGTGCGAAATCGCCTGGCCCGGTGATCCCGGCGATTTCGAGCTCCATGCCTTCACGCACATCGTCCAAATTGGCCCCACCATCCGTCAAAAGCTTTCGGCCCCGGGCGATGTTAACCGCCACCCAAATGCCCGCGGATTCATCTTGTACGGTGAGGTCGGTACCATCCCGCATCGTCACCACTCCGCGAATGAGGACAGGCAGGGCCAACTTCGCTTCAGACGGTGGCAGCGCTCTAATATCCGAGATGCGCGCGATCAATCCACGCGCCTGTGCGAGTGGCACGAAAAGCGCCAGTAAGCACACCTGTCTTAGGACTAGCCGCTTCAATCGGTTTTGCGCAGTACAGGACATTAGAAAATGGGGTACTCGATTCAGCAGATCATCACCAAACAATCTGGGAACTTAGCGGAGTCAACACCTTACCGTGACCATGCCAAGCGATCAGCAGTCGAGGCGGCGTCAGAAGTAAATGGGGCCAGGTCTTGCAATTCAATATTTCGCCAGTTTCAAGGGGAGGTTTCGTTTTACTTCTCAGCTTGATCTCTGCGCGGTCTCCGCAAGGAAACATAATACGACTTGGCGATACCCGCTACCTAGCAGAAGGCTTTCCTCAATACCGCGCCATTTCCGGATCGATCCGCGCCGCCCATTCCTCGATGCCTCCGCTCATCGAAAACGCGTTCTCCACTCCGATGGACCGCAGGAAATGCGTCGCGCGCAGCGATCTAACACCGTGGTGGCAATACACCACCACTCCCCTTTCGTTCCGCGCCTTGAGTGCTTCCCTCACGCCCGGAAAGAGCCCGAGCGGAATCCATTCGTTCCCCGCGATCTGGCAGATCGCCAGCTCGTCCTCCTCGCGGCAATCGATCAGCCGCGGCCTTTCGTCCGCCGGCAGTTTCACCCACTCCGCCACGGCATCCGGACGGATTTCCATCGACGCGGCGGGGTCGGGTAGAAACATGACTAAAGGCCTGTCCCTTTGTCATGTGTCCCTTTGTCATGACTAAAGGCCTGTCCCTTTGTCATGACTAACTAAAGGCCTGTCCCTTTGTCATGACTAAAGGCCTGTCCCTTTGTCATGATCACGCCCTCGGGATCCAGAATGATCACGCCCTCGCGCAGCGCCTCGAAGACGTTTTTCAAAAACCCCTTCTCATGCAACAGCCTTGAAACGATCTGCTGTACCTCTCCCGACTCCACCCGGTCCAGCCGCGCCACCAGCTTCTCAAGGAAGCCGGACTTCGCCTTGAGTTTGCCGGCGCGGTGTTTACGATATTCTGGAATCGGCATGAGCGACGTATTATTAATCCTTTGCACCTTCCCG
>JANODE010000135.1:0-27671 GCA_031412525.1 Akkermansiaceae bacterium
GGCGTGTTGATGGATTTCGATTTCATGAACTCCGCAGTGAAGGTGGTTTCGGCTTCGGGATCGAAGAGAATGAGGTCGGCAGGCTGGCCGGCTTCGATGCTAACAGCGGGCAGACCCATCAGGCGGCGGGGCTCTGCGCTGTAACGTTTCACCACGAGGTCCCAACCGAATTTACCAGTGGCGACGAAGTGGTGATGGAGAGAAACGAGCGCGGTATCGAGACCGGTGATGCCGTTAGGTGCGCTGACAAAGTCCTGGGATTTTTCGAAACGCGTGTGCGGCGCGTGGTCGGTGGCGATGAGGTCGAAGACGCCGTCGAGCAGGCCCTGCAGCAGTCCTTCGTTGTCCGCCTTGGTGCGGAGCGGCGGGTTCATCTTGTAGTTGGTATCGAAGTCGCCGATGTCCTCCTCATTGAACAACAGGTGGTGCGGGGACACCTCGGCGGTGACCTTCACGTCACCCCGGCTTTTCCACCAGCGGATGGTTTCCATGCCGAGCTCGCTGGAAACGTGCTGGATGTGGATGTGCGCGCCGGCGGCGTGGGCGAGGCGGATGTCGCGGTCGATGATGATTTCCTCGGCGCAGGCGGGCGAGCCCTTGATACCTAACCGATAGCTGGTGACGCCTTCGTTGAGCGCGCGCGGACCGGCGAGTTCCGGGACCTCGCAGTGGCTGGCGAAGAACATGCCGAACTCGGTGGCGTATTGCATGGCCCGGAGCAGGACGGAGGGATCGCCGGTGGTGTCGCCATCATCCGTTAGCATGACCACGCCAAGCGCGCGCATGCCGTCGATTCCGGCGAGTTCCTTCCCGTGACGGCCCTTGGTCACGCAGCCGGAGGTGTAAACGGGAATGCGGGCGGTTCGTTTCGCGATGTCGAGCACGTTGGCGACGACGGTGGCAGAGTCGATCGCCGGACTTGTGTTAGGCATCATGACCACGCCGGTGATGCCGCCGTTAATCGCGGACTCGGTGCCAGTGGCGATGGTTTCCTTACCTTCGAAGCCGGGTTCGCGGAAATGGACGTGGGCATCGAACATTCCGGGCATCAGGATTTTCCCCTTGGCGTCGATTACCCTGACATCCGTTCCAGCGGTGAGATGCGGGCCGACGCTGTGAATTTTCCCGTCTGAGATGATCACGTCGGCCTCGGTGAGTGACGGCGAGTTTTCGGATGCGATGCGGGCGTTTCGGATGAGGAGCATGGGGAAAACTGGATGATTCGGGTGCGCACGGATTCGCGACGCTCGTGATTTCATCGCAGCGACCGCCGCCGCGCAAGCCGGGGTTTCAGACTTCAATCATCGAAGCCGGACTCACGAACCGGTGGGCGGAGCATGACGTCATTTGGGGCGACGGCCGCAAGCCGCGATTTCGCGACTGCAAGTTCCGCTTGGGCCTTGATGAGTTCCGCGTTGATGCGGGTGACCTTTGCCTTCCAAGTTTCCAAGCTGCCTGTAACGGACGTTTGGGCACCGTAACTGGATTGAGAATTTGCTTCGCTTCTTTCTGATTTCAGCCGGCTGACCTTGTTGTTCCAGGCGCTGACTTTGAGACGAAGCGATGCCAGTTCTCCCGGATCAGCAGCCTCGCCCGGTCTGCGGGGACGGTCAGGATTGCCCGGAAGCTCCGCCATTTCGGTTGGGGGAGACGGCGGGGCGATGCTTTCATGGTTTGCTAGTTCCTCCTTCAGCCGGTTGCGCCGTTCTTCGTCGCTCCATTGAAAACGATCCTGCCATTCCGCATCGAGGTCAGGACCCTGGATGCGGGCGATGCCGTCCCGATGGCGGATCTCCAGACCCACGTCGGTCACCCGGGTGATTTCCGCATCCTGATAGATCCGGCCACCGCGGATGGCGAGGGTGCCGATCTTCCGTCCGATCGCGCCATTCCACGTCTGCTGGCGGTATTCGGCACGATAGGATGAAAACTGGTTTTCCAAGGAAGGAATCGCAACTGCCAGGTCAGCGCGCGTGCGTTCGAGTTCGGCACGGCGCTGGACAAGGCCATCCGATTTCCGCCGGTGTGATGCAAGCGCGGCGGAGTCATTCTTCACCGTGTCACCGGAGCCATTCAGGCGAAGCAAAACCTGCTCATGAGTGGATCTGAGAGAAGCCAGTTCTTCTTCATAGAGCGCGATTTCCTTCTGGATGGCGCTGTTGCCACTGGAAAATTTCAACCGTTTGTCCACCAGCAGCGAGAGTCCCACGCCCGTCATTACGAGCACGATGATTCCCACGAGAAAATAAAACACTCCCGGATGATCTTCGGCGGACAGCATCTGGGTGGAGATTTACCTCACGCTGGCGCTCATCTGGGCGATCTCAGAGCGAAGCGCGGCAATTCGATTTTGTTTGGAGCGAATGTCTCCAGCCAGGCTACCCGATTTGTTGATGTGGATCTTGCCCATTGCCCTGGCGGCAGAGGCGGCCTCGGTGGCTTGTTGGATTTCACTCTGAAGCCCGCGGATATCTGCCTGAAGTGTGCCGATGAGGGCTTCCTTTGTGGCAATTTCCCTGATCATCCGCTCATTTTTCGCCAATGCTTCTTTTTCCCGCTGCTCGGCCATTGCCTGGTCCGCTTGTTCATTGGCAACAGATGCGGCGGCTTCGTGCTCGGCCATGGTCGCGTGCTCCTCGGTCAGGGCAGCCGCCTTTTGACTGGGATCAAACTGATAGTAATCGACGAGCGCGGCCGGGAGGTCTTCGAATGGGATGCGCTTCTGGCCTTCCTCATGGCGAATCTGAATGCCGATGGCGGTGACCTCGCGAATGGAAACCTTCTTGTAGACTCCGCCTGATTTGGTCACCAGCTCGGGAATGGTTTCGCCCTTCGCCTTGCCCCGGACAAAGGCCCGATATTTGTCCTTATATTCCTCAAAAGACTTGCCGAGCGCGGCGAGGAGCGAAGTGCCGTTCTGGATTTCCTGATGGAGTCCCGCGACGCGATCGGTCCGGAACTGGTTCTCGCGTTTGAGGGTGGTGAGCTCTCTGGCCTTGGCCATCAGGGCGGGGGCGGTGGTCAGTTTTTTCTCTCCATCGATGATCCTGGCCTGATGGCTCTCGATTTCTTTCGTCTGATTCCTGATCAGCGTTTCGATCGACTGGTCGCCTCCCTGCATGCCCTCGTCGAACGCGAAAACAAACAACAGGCCGAAGCCAATCAGCACCACGAGGGCCATCAACATCCCGATCACACCGGGACCACGGCCGCTTTGCATCAATTCAGTAAATGACATATGAGATTCCCTCGGATTGAGTCACTTGGCCTGATACTTCGCCTGATAGAGGTCGAATTCCTTTTGAAGCGCGCGTTTGCGGGCATCGAGCGCGGCCACCTCGGACTCGAGCCGCGCGACTTCTGCCGTTTGTTTCTCGGACGTTACCTTGGCCTCCGCCAGATCGGCTGAAACATCGGGGGGCAGGTTTTTCAGCTTCTCCTCGATGAGAGCGACATCTCCCTTGAGGCGGGTGATTTCGGCTCGCTGCTTCTCACGTTTTTCTACAAGTTTTGGGTCCTCGCTGCACGAGGTAAGGGTAATCAGGGAAACAAGAAGCAAATGCGGGAGGATTCGAGGCATCATGGAATGTAAGGAATGGTGGTGGTGGAGAAGTTTTTGAAGCGGTTGGTTGTTGGATTCACTGCGCTGCTCTCGGAGATTCTCTGATAGGGTTGGTAGCACGAGCGGTAGTTGCTGCCGCCGTAGTAACCGTAGTTGTTGGAGTTGTAGTGATACACGTAGCGGTAGGTAGGGCGGCTGTAGCCGTAATAATTCCTGGAATAACCACCAAATGATTTTGCGGGCTGTGCCAGCGCGCGCGTCGTGCTCGCATACGACGCCTGGCTAGCAGCGAGCATCGTCCGCGCCCGCACAGCGGCATCTTCCTCCAGCTTGGCCGAGCGGGTGAGCCTTTCTTCTTTCTGCCGGACCACTGCGATGCTGCTGTCGATCCATTGTTCATAAGCCAGCGCCTGACGTCTTTCGCGCTCTTCCGCCGCGAGGGACGAACTTTCCTCCAGCCCGAAAAACTGGCGCTGGGAGTCGTCGAGATCCGCGTAGGTCAGACGCGCGGATCCGTCCGCGTGACGGATGGTGACACCGGCATCGTCGATCATTGCCACCGAAGCGTCCGCATAAGTGCGGCCACTGGAGACGGAGAATTCCTTGAACTTTTTGCCCAGCGCGAACTGCCGCTGGTTCTGGATGGATTCTTCCCGCAGTGCGATCAACCGGCGTTGCATCGAGTCGACTTCCATGCTGAGTGACGATTGTTTTTGGGTCAGTTCAGCAATTCGAAGGCCGACCGTGTCATTCGAGGTTCGGAGCTTTTCAAGTCCGGCAACATCCCCACCACTGGTTTGATTGTAGCGATATTCCTTGAGCACAAGCTGGTTGGACAATTCTAGCCGCTGTTGCTCCCCCTGCCACCATGCTGCATCACCGCTGCTTTTCTGGCATCCGGGCATCAGGAGCATCAATCCTAACGAAACCAGAACCAGACCGGGAGTCGCATTTGAAGGATTCATTTACAGGCATCTTTAAGGCTGGATTTGCTAGAACAGTCAATCCGGATTCCAGTTATTTTTGCTAGAAATCTGGTTTCAGGTGTGGAAATCCAATATTAGACATCACTTGCATTTTGCACGAATCGGGTGTGCAAGCTGCTTTTTCAAAACCGCCTTCCCGCCCCTTTTCCCAGTCGAGACGCCGGTGACCCACTAAACTTCAATGCTCGCCACTGAAAATTCGCCGCTGGCATGCAGTCTGCGAAAAAATCCGGAGCCATGAAAAACAATCCTCACTTCGGACAGCGAACATTTCACCACGCCGCCGGCAAGATCGGATGGATCCTTCTCTGGATGATCGGGATTCCGGTTCCGGTTTTACTGGGCTTGTTTCTCATCCGTGGCTGCACGTGAAGCGTTCCGGCTTTCCCTTACCCCATCCAGCAAAATTCCATCATGAACTTCCAAGTCAAATGCGACCTGGCCTACCAACTGTCGGGTCCCGCCACCTTTCTTTTCGCCCTGAAATGCATCGAAACCACCGGTCAGAAAATTCTCAGTGAATCGCTCGTCATTGAGCCATTCGCGCCCACCGAAGAATTCTCGATCAATTCCGGGATGAACCGGTTCTCACGTATCAAAACCTTCGCGCCTGGTGCTCTCTCAGTAACCTACCAGGCGGTAGTCGATGCCACTCATCAGTTGGTTTCCGTCAGTTCTCTGCAACCGGAGAACAGCGGCGACGCGAGCCCGGAGGCGATTCCCTTCCTGTTCCCCAGTCGTTACTGTCAGTCAGACAGACTGCGTCAGCAGGCGCAGGACATGTTCGGTCACCTGAGCAATCCATTTGAAATCGCGGCAGGCATCAGTGACTGGATTTACGACCACGTATCCTATGTCAGCGGCAGCTCGGGGGAAACCTCCTCCGCCGTGGACACTCTCGAACAACGCCAGGGAGTTTGCAGGGACTTCGCCCACCTCGGCATCGCCTTGTGCCGGGCAATGAACGTTCCCGCACGCTACGCCACTTGTTATGCCTATCAGCTTCAGCCACCGGATTTCCACGCCTGCTTCGAAGTGATGATCAACGGCGGCTGGTATCTTTTTGACGCCACTCGACTGGTCCCGCTCAATGGACTTGTTAGAATTGCCACCGGCCGCGACGCTGCCGATGCCGCAGTGTGCACGATCTTTGGTGCCACGGAGCTCACGAAAAGCGTCGTTTCCTGCGAATGCCCGGATCCGAATTTCGCTCCGGTCACACGTGACAGCCTGGCCCAGCAGAATCAGGCCATCGCGCTGATGTAATTCAAAAACCCGATGAAAATCTTCAATGCCTCCCCCGATACGTGGGAGCAGATCCGACTGGTTCACGAAACCTGTTACAGCTACTCCCAACCCGTGCGTTTCCTGCCGCACCGTCTCGTGCTAAGACCCCGCGAGGGCCATGAAGTGCGACTGCATTCAATGACCCTGACCACCTCTCCCGAATGCAAACTACGCTGGCACCGTGATCTGTTGGACAACTCGATTGCTTACGCTGAATTCCAGCAGTCGGCCAGCGAGCTGAGAATTCGCAGCGAGTTCACCGTCAGCATGCCGCCCGTTCCAGAAACGGGTCAGGCGCCGATCCTCGTTCCCTATCCGGCGCACATCGCTGGCATCGAGCAAATGGTCGCGACGCCCTACCTCCAGTACATTTATCCACCGGAAATCGCCCAACTCCGCCAATGGTTCACCGCCAGCGGACTGGCTCCAGCGACTGACAAGCCGAGCGCGATCTTTGACAACCTGGCGGCCCTCATTCACCGCATGGTCCTCTATAACAGACGCGAGGAAGCCGGTGTCCAGTCGCCACTGGAAACGCTCGGACTCGCCAGCGGTTCCTGCCGTGACATGGCCGTACTGATGATTGAGACGAGCCGTTCGTTAGGCTTTCCAGCCCGCTTCGTCAGCGGCTACATGGAAACCCGGAACTCTCAGGTGGGCCGAGGTTCCACTCATGCATGGGCGGAAATTTTCCTCCCGGATCACGGCTGGGCCGGCTTCGATCCATCGATCGGGAAACGAGTCGGACCCGGGCACATCGCCGTGGGCGTCAGCCATCACCCGCGCGGCGTGATGCCGATCAGCGGCGGCTACAATGCGGCCGCCGGTGTAGGAAGCTTGTTGAAAATCAAAATTACGACCGAGCGCCTGTCCCCCCGGCAAGCGAGGTGAAAACCGCGGTGGCGTGGTCGAATTTCCCAACCCACCTTCCACTTGGAAACATAATCCTTATGTCATCATGATTTCCAAAACCCTCGTTATCGCAATGTTGGTGCGTTGCATCGCTCTGTCCTCTTCGGCCGAAAGCGCGGTGAAAAAGAATGTGGAATTTGCCATCACCAGCGATGTCGGCTTCGGCAACGAAGTGTGCGTGATGGGCCCCCACCTGCAACTTGGAGGGAGTGATCCGTTGAAGGCTCCCAAACTCACTTGGAATCCAGGAAACATCTGGAAAGGAACCATTGCCCTCGAAGCAGGCACCACCTTTTCCTATCAATTCATCAGCCGGAACTACGGAGTCGGTGCGTGGCCGGCAGCTGCGAATGCCACCGTCATCGGGCCTGCACATCTGGTGAACTCCCCGGCTCACGTCGCGCCACCGTGGGGTGGAAAATGCGTGATCTATCGCAGCAATTTTGCCGCACCTCACGTTTTCTATCGGGATCTCACTCATGGCGGTCCTTGGACGGATGCCATCCTCCGCCAGATGGGGCCGGGCCGCACGCCGGGAGAACAAACCTTCCGCGCCGATCTGCCTGTGCCCAGCGGCAGTGAAATCGAGTTTGTCTTCAACAACGGCGCCAACGTTTGGGACAACGCACCCGCCCCACCGTCCGGCACTGCGCAAGGCGCTGCCCCCGCCGTGCCAGCACCCTACGCGGGGTTGAACGGGCCCTATAACTACCGCAGCACGCTCGATGTGCTGCTTGTCCAGGATGGCTCGGTTTACAATGATCTTCCTAACATCGCTCTATCCCCTCCCCGGCTGGAAACGCGTTTTATCAACTCCACCCTCGCAGGCATCCCCGGACGCCACATCACGGTGCTGCTGCCCCGCGGATACGATCAGAATGTCAGGAAACGTTATCCCGTGCTCTATTTTCACGATGGCCAGAACGTCTTTTTCCCCGGCGGCGCGTTCGGCACGTGGGATGCCGACCGCATCACCAGCTACGAAACCTCACAGGGCCGCATGCGCGAAACGATCCTCGTGGCGGTGAACAACGGCAATGGATACGGTTCCGATCGTCTGACCGAGTATTTACCAGATGGAGATTTTCTTGGTATCGGGGGCGTGGGCTATCAGGGAAATGCCACGGCGTATGTTCGTTTCCTGATGGAGAACGTGATGCCCACGCTCGATTCCAACTACCGCACTCTAACCACCCCGGCGAACACGCTCACCGCGGGGTCCTCGATGGGCGGTCTCGTCGCCGACTACATCGGTTTTTCGCAGTCGGCCCGCTTTGGAGGCATCGGGATTTTTTCTCCTGCCTACTGGGCGGCGGACAATTGGGTCGCCCAGCGCGATGCGGCGGCCAAGTTGCCATTGCGCCGCTACCTTTACATGGGCACCGCTGAATCGAGCAGCGGCGAATCCAGCTCTAACACCTACTGGCGCGATGCACTGCAGGCCTACGATACCTGGCTGCGCGCGGGCCACTCGGTCAACGGCGATTTGAAATTCGAAGGCGGAGCCGGCCAAGGCCACAACGAACCCGCGTGGTCTCGACGCCTGCCCTCGTTTTTTCAATTCGCCCTCGACCCCATGCGCGAGGCCTCGCCGCTGGCGCAGCTTCTGTTTCCGCCGAAGCTTGAAATTGGCTCTGTCAATTTTGCTACGGGCCAGGCGCTTCTGCGTTACACGGGCCTTTTGGAAGCAAAGCAGACGGTCGATGAAAGCATCGATCTCAAGACGTGGAATTCCAATTCACTTCCCGCAGAAACCGAACTTTGGGAAGCGCGAGAGTTCTCCATCACACTGCCGCAGCCTTCGCCGGGGCAATGGTTCAGCCGACTGAAGCAGGAAAGTTGGTGAGGAAATCAATCGCGGCGGCAGCGTCCTGCGACTTCTATTTTTCAGCCGCCATGACCGGGGCTTTTGCGAAGGCGGCTTTCAGTTCGGCGGAAGCGAGGGCGGTTGCTTCTTTTGCTTCATCCAACACCGCGCCCATGCCGAAGAATTCATGGGTGACGCCATCGTAGTTTTTATAAGTGACGCTCACTCCGTCAGCCTTGAGTTTTTCAGCAAGCATTTCGCCCTCGGACCGAAGTGGATCGATCTGCGCCGTGATGATCGTTGCTGAAGGGAGGCCTTTGAGGGTTTTGGCCTGAAGTAGAGCGACCTTGGGATCGCTGGCGTCTTCTTTGTTAGCAAAAGTTTGATCGGCGAACCATTTCATCATGGAAGCGCTCAAGGGTTTGGCATTCGCATTTTCCAGGTAGGACGGGGTGTCCATTTTTGTATCGGAGACTGGATAGACCAGCACCTGATGGACAGGCATCTGAATGCCTTCCGACTGCGCCATGATACAGATGGCTGCCGCCATGTTTCCACCGGCACTTTCACCGACCACAGCGACATTTTTCGTGTTTCCGCCCCAGCGATGGCCGTTTTTTAAAACCCACTGATAGGCACCATAGACATCTTCATGGGCAGCGGGTAACTTGTGTTCCGGCGCTTGGCGATAATGAGTGGAAATGACCACGGCACCCGCACCGTTAGACAAGGCTCGGGGACTGGAGTCGTAGGTATCCAGGTCCGCGATGACCCAGCCGCCGCCGTGGATATAGAGGATGACGGGAAACGGGCCATCACCTTCCGGCCTGTAAACGCGCCCTTTGACGTCGCCGCTGCTGAGTTCGATATCGATGTTGTCGACCTTGCCGACCTTTTCAGGAGCATCCTTGTTCTGGTCCTTCATCAAAGCTATCACCGCGTCGGCGGGAGTGGGTTGTTTGCGGGCTTCTTTGGCGGAAAGCGTTTCGATGGGTTTGCCGCCGAGGCTGGCGAGCTTGTCGAGCACGGCCTGCATCTGGGCGTTAGGTTTCGGCGGAGCTGCCGAAGGTTTCTCAGATTGCGCGCTGAGAATCGTGGAGGAGAGCGCCAGAGTGGCGAGGAATGCGGATGGGGATTTCATGAATCTTGTTTGGTTGATTTGATAGGAGAGGGAGAAGGCTCTGCGCGATTGGGCGCAGAAAAATGGGGGGAGCATTCGCCACATGACGATGCGAACTGGCCGGGTGCTCTATGCCCTGCCTGCGTGTTCCAGCAGAACGAGGCCCAATCGCTCAAACCCTGCTGGAATAAGGGATGATCCCATCTCGTGGAGCCCGACACGTTGCAGATCGCGGAGGAAACCCGCAATGTGCATCACTTCGGCACCTGCGGTGATCACTTGTATCGTTGCAGGAGCCTTGCTCTGCTTTCGATCGCGGCCATGCTGACCGCGCTCAGAACGCTTAATTAAAAATCCTGCCAGACGTTGCTGATGAAACCCATTGCTGCCGGTATCTTTTCAGCGTTCGTTTTTTCCCACGGGCTATGGCTCATTGCGAGGACCTGCGGACTGAATCCAGATCCGGTCGAAGCGGGCTTGGTGAAAAGCACCGCATACACATTCCTGATTGCCCTTCCAATCGGCATGGTGGCGCACGCAGTGATCGAGTTCCTTAGATGGAGGATTTTTTCGATGATCCCCGTGGCTTTCGGAATGGCCGTGATCGTGGCCGTATTGCTCTGCCTGTTTGATTCGTCCGAAAATCAGCTCCTGAACATCTTGGCGTTTTTAGGGATACCCGTGGCATATTGCATCCCCTACGCTCTTATCCTCAGTCGGAAGGCAGGAAAATTTCTCAGCGACCGGTGATCGAGACTACCATCAGGGAGAAACTGCGAGGCGCTCGCTGGTGGCTTCGCGTTCGAAGAGGAAGCCGTTTTCCTTGTAGGTCTTCAGGCGGAAATGGGTGGCGGTGGAAATCACGCCATCCAGCGAACTGAGTTTTTCCGAAACAAAACGGGCGACTTCGCGGAGGTCGGAGCCTTCGACGACGACCATCAGATCGTAGCCACCGCTGGCGAGGTAACAGGAAACGACCTGATCAAATCGCGAGACGCGCATGGCGAGGCGGTCAAAGCCGCCGCCACGCTCGGGGGTGACTTTCACCTCGATGAAGGCGGAGACGGACGTGTCGCCGAATGGCTCGGGATTCACCACGGCGTGGTAGCCGAGGATGGTGCCGTCGGTTTCCAAAGCGGCGATGCGCGCGGCGACGGTGGCCTTGTCCAGTGACAGCAGGTCGGCGAGTTCCTGATCGGAAAAACGCGCCTTGCGGCGGAGAAGCTGGAGGAGTGGATCGGAGGACATGGGAAGAGGTTGAGAGTTTATGGTTGAGAGTTGAGGGAGGAAAGAGATCGAAGTCCGGAGTCTTGCTTCTGGCTCTCAACTCTCAACTCCAAACTCTCAACTTCTTCAATCCCCCAAACAAATGCCGATCGCTTTGGCGGCCTGGATGAGCTCGCTGTCCGGCTGGACGAGGCGGAGCTGGTGGACGGCTTCCTCGATGGGCACCGAGGCGACATGATAGGATTGGTAGCTGACCATGCGACCGAACGCCCCTTCTTCGGCGAGTTTGGCAGCCATGACGCCGAAACGGACGCCGAGAATCCGGTCGAGCGAGGTGGGTGCACCGCCGCGCTGAAGGTGGCCGAGTACGCAGGCGCGGGTGTCTTTGCCGGTCATTTTTTCCAGCGCCAGGCAAACCTGTTCGCCGATCCCGCCGAGGCGGACTTCGCCGCCATCGTTGGCATGGCTGGTGACAATTTCACCGTCCGGCATCTTCGCGCCTTCAGCGACGACGACGAGCGTGCTGTGGTGGCCCTGGGCGTCGCGAGTGCGGATGAAATCGGCCACTTTTTCCAAGCTGAAAGGAATTTCCGGCAGGAGGATGACGTGCGCGCCACCGGCGATGCCACCCCAGAGGGCGATCCAGCCGGCGTGGCGCCCCATGACTTCGAGAACCATGACGCGCTTGTGGCTTTCTCCGGTGGTGTGCAGGCGGTCCAGCCCGTCCACGACGGTGGAAACGGCGCTGTCGAAGCCGAAGGTGAAGGCGGTGGCGCTAAGGTCGTTGTCGATGGTTTTCGGCACGCCGATAATCGGCCAGCCTTCGCGATAAAGCTGGAGTCCGGTGGTGAGTGAACCGTCGCCGCCGACGATGATAAGGGCTGAAATCCCGAGCTGATCCATCGTCCGCTTCGCCCTCGCGACAATTTCCGGAGGGACTTCGGCGATGTCGCCCTTACCGACTTTCGCGGCGAAATGGCCCTTGTTCGTGGTGCCGAGGATGGTGCCGCCGAGTTTGAGAATGCCAATGGTGTCCTTGGGCTTGAGCACGGAATAGTCGCCCGGTGGCAGCAGGCCTTCGAAACCGTCACGAAAACCGATCACCTCCCAGCCAAGCTGATCCGCAGCGCCGACGACGCCGTGGATGACTGCATTCAGGCCGGGGCAATCGCCGCCGCTATTCAAAATTCCGATTCTTTTCATGATGCTATGATTTCTGTGGGAGTGAAAGCGGTGTGGGCGGGCGGCTGGATCAGTGCGGATTGGGAACGCTGATCAGCTCGCGGTTGCGGTCTTGGACCGGTGCGCCGGAGTCGAGCCAGGGATCGTAAACGCTCCAGCCTTGTTTGATCAGGCTGCGGGCGCGGTTGAAACGATCCGGGTTGTTGAGGACGACCACGATCAAGCGCCGCGGCGTGGCTCCTTTCGAGCCATCGGGCTTCTGGCGGACGAGAGGGTCACGGTCCATACAAACCGAGACGCAGGGGCCGGCAGCATTCGTTGTGCCCGTTTTCACGCCCAGAATGCCGGGTTCGCCGATCAGCTCGTTGGTGTTTTTCACGCGGTAGCTGCGTTTTCCGGTGGCGCCTGTAACGCTCACCTGGCGCTCGGCCTGGCGGACGATGAAATTAAATGCGTTCTTGCGCATCGCATAGACCGACATGCGGGCGACGTCGGCAGCCGTGGAGTAGGCCTTGGCCCCTTCACGTTCAAGGCCATGCGGGTTGGCGTAGCGGGTCTGCGTCATGCCGACGGCTTTCGCGAGGTGGTTCATTTCCGCGACGAATTCCACTACGGGGTCGCCGCTTTTCCCGCGGCGGGTGAGGAGCTCGCGGCCGACGTGATCGGCGATGGTGAGCGCGGCAAGATTGTCCGAGCCAAGAAGCGCGGAGTAGAGCGCGTCACGGAGGTTAAGCTGGTCGCCGGGCTGAAGGTTCATCGGATTTGGCCCGCCGACGAGGGTGATGGTCTGCGGGACGGTAAGCGTGACCGCGCCGATGTCGGTGCCGGTGGCGATCGACCAATCGACAGCGACAGCGCCGGTGGCAATTTTCGTTAGACTGGCGACGGGTCGGCGGACCGATGCGTTAGAGGCGACGAGGACTTTACCCGAGTAAGCTTCCATCACCATGATGCTCTCGGCATCCTGGGCGCGGAGAGAAGAAAAGAGCACGGCAGCCAGGAGCGAGACGGTTTTGAGGATCGTAAAAGACTTCATGTGGGGCAACGGGCGGAGACTACCCGGACGACCCGGCAACTCAACCTCAAAGGAATTTTCACGCTCCATACAACGGGCGCATCCTGCCGCTGCGGACGCGGCCTTGTCACTCTATCGCGGTGATCTGCGGATGAAATGGGAGAATCCGCGTCAAGCGCGGGCGCTGATAGATTGCAGCGCTGTTGGAACGCGTGTAGGAAACGCCGCATGTGGGAGACAATTCAATCGAGCGGCGTGGGCACCGGCGCGGTGTGGTTTGTGACGATCTGCCTGCTGCTTGCCGGAGCGGTGGGCTGCGTGCTGCCGGTGCTGCCGGGGCATTTGATCCTGCTGATCGCGGCGGTCGCGCACCGGCTGATGTTAGGCACGGAGTCGGGGCTGGAATGGTGGTCATTTCTCATTCTCGCGCTGCTGATGGCCATTTCCCAAACGTTCGAAATGCTCAGCGGCGCGGCGGGCTCAAAGTGGTTCGGCGGCACACGATGGGGTGCAGTCGGCGCGCTGGTTGGCAGCATTGTGGGGATGTTTTTCCTGCCGTTCGGGCTGTTACTGGGTCCGCTGATCGGGGCCTTCGTGTGTGAGATGGCGTTCGCGAAAAAGCAGGCACAGCAGGCGACGGTGTCCGGCGTCGGATCAGTGGTGGGAGTGGTGGTCGGGATGGGATTCAAGATTGTGATCGGCCTGGCGATGATCGCGTGGTTTTTCCTGGATGTGTTTGTAGTTGGGAAATGAGCTGACCTTGAATCGGGACAAGACGAATTCCTGAGCTTTTGCTTGGAATGAGAGGCCACCCGGAACAGTTTCACCGCGCCGCTCCCTGGACGGTCGCAATGTTTCCGCAAGGAGGGGTTGAGGAAAGTCCGGACACCACAGGGCAACGCGCCTCATGAAAGTGAGGGACGGGGGACGAGAGGAACCCGGACAGACAGTGCAGCAGAAAGATACCGCCGATGGGCCGCAAGGTCACAGGCAAGGGTGAAATGGTGGAGTAAGAGCCCACCGCGAATCCGGGTAACCGGACGGCACGGCAAACCTCGCGTGGTGCAAGACAGAACAGGGAAAGGGCTGCCCGCCCGTTCATTCCCGGGTATTAGTCGCACTCTGCGCAAGCAGGGCGCTCCGCTCCCGGCGGGGTGAGAGAAATGACCGTCCATCCTCGCAAGAGGGGGACAGAATCCGGCTTACAGGGGAGCGGCACTTCCCGCGTCGGCCACGGCGTGCATCATGCATGCCAGCGGCGGTGGATTGCACGGGAAATCAGCGTGCTTGGACGCCCGGCCTTTGTTGCATCGCATTGGTTGTCAACGATTCATCATTTGGTAAATTGCGAGGCACAGGTCCTGCGAATGCGCCCTGAACCTCTTGAGGATACGTCCACGGAGATCACCCGCAACCTAACAGAAATTATGAAGACCAACAATCTCACCCGTTTCGCCCTGCTGATCGCCCTCTCGACCAGCTCCGCTTCCTACGCGCAGGACGCCACCGCGAATAAACCAAAGCTCAACGAACCCGAATTGACCCAGCCCGCAAAGCTCGTCGCACCGGAAGCAGGAACGCTCACGGCTACCATCAATGACAGCGTCACGTTTTCCACGCTCAAAGCCGCGCTTGTCGCTTCCGGCCTCGATGTGACCCTCGGCGACAAAAAGGGCGTTTACACGATCTTCGCTCCCACGGACGAGGCTTTCGACAAGCTTCCCGCCGGCACCCTTGGCAAGCTGCTTCTCCCACAGAATAAGGAAAAACTCCGCTCGCTGCTGCTGTTTCACGTCATCCCCGGCAAGCTGCTCGCCGCTGATTTGAAAGACGGCGAAGTTACCACGATGAATGCCGAAAAGGTGAAGGTCGACGTGGATGGAGATAAAATCGAAGTCGGCGACTCGAAGGTCTTCAGCGCTGATGTCGCAGCGACCAACGGAGTGATGCACTCGGTCGGCGAAGTCCTCGTGCCGAAGTCCCTCGAAGGATTTTCCGGTCTGAAGGACTGATCATCCTTTGCCTTCCCAAGCACCTGTGGCTTCGGCCGCAGGTGCTTTTTTGTCGGGATATTCCCGTGACACGTTTGTCCTTGCACGAAATACCCGCACGGAAAGAATCCGCGCCCCGCATCGCGGTCCCAGCCCATGAGCGAAATCTCTCTTAACCAGGAAAATGCCAGCTTCGAACTCATCGGCGAAGTGCTGCGCAACCACCAGTCATTCGTCCTGCTCAGCCACGTCCGCCCGGATGGGGACGCGATTGGTTCCCAGATCGCGCTTGGCTTCGCATTGATGGCTGCAGGTAAAAGCGTGCGCCTCATCAACGAAGACGGCCTGCCGGAAAACCTCGAGTTCATGGCCGGCTCCGATAAAATCGAAACTCCCCCCGCCGAGCCGCTCGATGTCGAAGTCGCCATCGCGCTCGACACCGCGACCAAGCCCCGCCTCGGCGACCGATCGCTCCACGCCGCCTCTAATGCGAAGCTCTGGCTCAACATCGACCACCACGTTTCAAACCCGAAATACGGCGACCTCAACCTGATCGATTCCACCAGCCCGGCGACCGGCCAGATTCTCTATCAACTCATCGTCGCGCTCGATCTGCCGATGCCGGATGAGAGCCGCGACGCGATCTACGTCGCTGTTTCCACCGACACCGGGTCCTTCCAATATCCATCCACCACCGCGGCGACTTACGATCTGGCCGCCGATCTCATCCGCCGCGGACTCGACGTGGGGACGATCAATTCGCAGACCTACGACAACCACCCCTACCGCCGCGTCGAGCTGATCCGCGCTCTGCTCAACACCGTTCAACGCTCGGACGACGGGCTGGTCGCAAGCTGGGAAATGCGCGATCAACTGCGCATCGACCTTGCCCTAACACCGGACGACAGCGAGGGCCTCATCGACATCATCCGCGCCATTCGCGGCGTGCAGGTGGCGGTGTTTTTTGAAGAGCTACCTGACGGAAAGATCCGCGTTTCCATGCGCTCGAAAGACCGCCGTTTCAACGTTTGCGACATCGCCACGGAATTCGGCGGCGGTGGCCATGCGCTGGCGGCCGGCATCCGAATGGCGGGTCCGTTAGAAGCAGCGAAACCGCTCGTGCTTGGCGCGATCCGCCGTCGCATCGAGGCCGCGAGCCTCTGATTTTCAGAACATTTTTATGAGAGACAATCCCAAGGATTTTGACGGCCCGAGCGGCGTTCTTTTGATCGACAAGGCGGAGGACATGACCTCGCACGATGTCGTCGCCATTGCCCGCCGCGCGCTGAACACGAAAAAGATCGGCCACTGCGGCACGCTCGATCCGATGGCCACCGGCCTGCTGATGCTCGTCATCGGCCGCGCGACGAAGATCCAGGATCTGCTCATGAGCGAGGACAAACAATACGTCGGCACGCTGACACTCGGCTCCACGACGAGCACGCAGGATCGTCAGGGAGAAACGCTCGTGAGCAAACCTGTTGGAGATTATTCGAAGGAGCGGATCTGTGAGGCTTTCAACGGATTCATGGGTGATTTCGAACAGATCCCGCCGATGGTTTCCGCGATCAAGAAGGACGGCGTGCCGCTTTACAAACTTGCTAGAAAAGGCATTGAGATCGTGCGCGAGCCGCGCAAGGTGCACATCACCGGCTACGAAGTGACCCGCGTGGAGCTGCCGGAGGTGGACTTCATAGTGAACTGTTCGAAAGGCTTTTACGTCCGCACTTATGCGAATGATATTGGTGAAAATCTCGGCTGCGGTGCCCACCTCAGCGCCCTGCGCCGGACACGTTCCGGGAAGTTTACGTTAGACCGCGCAGTCACTGTCGCGGACCTGAAAACCGCCCCACGCGAAGACCTCTACAAATCGCTCATTTCCCTGGCAGAAATCTCCCTCATGCGGGGCGCGTGAAGTGCTCCCAACCACCGGTTAGGGAATGACCGGTGCCGGGGGGTACCAGCCTGCCGATCGGCGTGATGGCGACATCCGGAAATGGCCAAGCCTCCAGCAAGGGCGCGAGCCTGTACTCGTCAATGGCGAGAAGCAGCTCGAAGTCCTCCCCATCGCCCAGCGCCTGCGAGTGCGTGCAGCCGGCGTTGATCGGCAGGGCATTCAGATCCAGCTGGAACCCGCAGAAGGACGCAGCAGCAAGCCGGGGCAGGTCTTTCGCGAGGCCGTCTGATAGATCCATCAGGGCGGTGGGCTTGTGATGGGTGACCAGCCATTCCGATTCACGAAGGCGGGGTGTGAAATCCAGGTGTTTTCCCGAAAACGAGCCGCCCAGGAAACCGGTGACTAACAACACATCCCCCGGTTTTGCGCCGGAGCGCAGGACGAGGTTTTCTTTCCCGACGCTGCCGGTCGCGGCAATGGAAATCACCGCCGCTGATCCGGTTGGGACGCCGGTGGTTTCTCCGCCGGCGAGCACTCCGCCGAATTGATCAAGACATGCGCCGATGCCCCGATAGAGATCTTCCACCCATGCGACCTCGGTTTCCGGAGGCAGCGCGAGGGTGATCAGAAACCGTTCGGGTCGGCCGCCCATGGCAGCGAAATCCGAGATGACACGGGCGACGGATTTCCATCCGACGGCCCGCCCGGGCGTGCCCTGAAGATAATGAACGCCCTCGACCAGCGCGTCGGTTTTAAGAAGTTGCAATCTAACTGAATGAGGTCCGGGGTCGATCACCGCACAATCATCGCCGGGTCCCGCCGCGGGGTTCGGATCGCGGGGAACAAGGCCGATGAGGCGCTCGATCAAGGCATCCTCGCCGATGTCGCGAAGGGACTTCACTGCACGGTGGCTTCCAAAGGGAGGTCGTAAAAACGGGTGGCGATCTGGACCAGCACGGTCGCACCATTGAAGCAGAAATGCACGGCGATGGGCGCCCACAACGAACCGGTTTTTTCGTAAACAAACACCAGCACGCAGCCGAAAATGAACAGTGGCAGCAACGCGCTGAGGCTGCTGTGCGCGGCGGCAAACACCAGCGCGGAAACAATCGCCGCCACCCATGGACCCGCGAATTTTTTCGCTGCCGGATAGAAATACCCGCGGAAGACGATTTCCTCACAGACGGGCGCGGCGATCACGGCGGCGAACGCCATGAGTCCGAGGATGAGCGGATCCTTCGTGGTTTGCAAAAGTTTCACCGTGTCCTGCACCGACTCGACGCCGAGCGATTCCATCCATTCCATATAACCACTGGCCTGCAGGGTGCCGAAAAAGAACCACATCAGCATGACGGTGCCGGGTGCGATCAGCAGCACCCACGGCCACGAATGCCAGCGAAGGCCGAGCCACTCGATCGGCCGGATGCGCCGGAGGACCATCACGGTGACGATGCCCGCGATGGTGAATTGAAAGCCGATCGACGTTAGCAGCGCCTCGGGACCGACAGAAAGTTCTGACTTCCCGGACAGACGCACGGAGGAGATGACCAGGGAGAAAAAAACGAGGTAGATCAGGCCGAGCCCGAGCAGATCGAGTGGCTGATAGAACCAAGTGGGAACCTTTCCTGATAGCAGTGGCGGTGGAGTTCGGTCAGGAGCTGGAGGTTGATACGGTGAATCCTCGCTGACGGGCACCAGGGCGACCGGGATTTCAGCGGAAAATTTCGGCACGCCTCGGGGCCTGGCAAGAGCGGCGGCGATGAAGAGGACAAGCGCCGCGACGAAGGTGCTGAGCAGGACGAGTTCGGTGGGATCGGTCATGTAACTTCGCGGCGAACCTGCGACGGCTGGTAGGGGCCGCCAATGGAAAAATCAAAGGGCTTGCGGATAAGTAGTTTATGAATCGAGATCATCAAGACAGGCTTGCAATTTTTGCAAATTTGCGGAAGCCTCCAAAATTATTAAAAAATCATCAGCAGACTTGATCCAGCCGGCGAACCCGTATCGCGGCATTCTGCGGCGGGATTATCCCGAACCGTTCATTGCGCTGTTGGCCTTTGTCCTAGGGATCTGGCTGTGGGATCACTATTTTGGAAAAATCCAAGGTTATGCGCCGGGAACGGAGGAGGTGGCGCTGGTCAAGATCGACCGGGATCTTCGGCTTGCAGACTCGATGGCGGACGATCCGGCGTGGCTGAGATGGCTGGCTGCGGTGGAGGAGCCGGTGGTCGCGAGGCGCGATGCGTTGGAAGTTTTTCAAAAACTTGCCCAGGAAAAATCCATCAGCCCGCGCGGACTGGAGGCTTTTGCCATCGTGAAGTCGGTGCAGGATGGCCTGCCGATGTCCCAGACGCTCGGAGAGGTGCTGGGGGGAACGATGATCTCGGATTTCGAAGAGACTTCCGCCGGTCTGGCGTCGCATGGCGGCACTTGGTGGCATGCGAGATTGATCGAGGACTGGGAGAAAAACGCTCAGCCAGGTCGCCATTGGAGGCAGACTTATGGTGAGGACAACCTGCAGCTCAAAACCCGCGCGGTGTTTGCGCGGACCGCGGTGTGGTTACTAGGGTTGGTGGGGTTATTTTTCCTGCCTTCCGCCCTGAGTCGCTTGATGGCAGTGCGCCATGCCCAGCCAAAAGGCTATGGTGGAGCTTGGCCTCTGTCGCTGGGTCTGGTCGTTTTTCTAGTGACCACGCTGGCTTGGATCGGCTTCAGCATGACGCTGGAACTGGGCATCGAAATGTTGCCGGGGTTGCCGCCGATCCTTGGGATTTTTCTGGATTCGGCGGCGCGCTTGTTGCCGATGTTGATCGCGCTTGGTCTGCTTTTCCGGCGGCCATCCCATGCGGTCCGGGTGATGGGAATGGACCAACGGATTCAGTTTCCGGCGATTCTGGGGATTTTTGCGCTACTGATGATTGTGGACCAGGCGCTTGGCCTGATGTTCGGCGGTGCCGGAACCAATGACCCCGGCGGCGGGCTCAACCTGGGCGATTCGGGTCTGTGGGGGCTGGCGTTTGCGATCATTTCCGCCTGTCTGCTGGCGCCCGTGGCCGAGGAAACGCTCTACCGCGGTGTGCTTTTCCGCTCGTTCTGGAACCGTCTGGGCGTCGTGCCTGCGGCAGTCTTATCCTCGGTGATCTTCGCGATCCTGCATTTTTACGATGGTTATGGTCTGGCGAGCGTCGGGATATTTGGTTTCACCTGCGCGCTGCTCTATGCGTCCACCGGCTCACTCGGGACGATCATCGCCCTTCACATGCTGTATAATGCATCGATCAAGATCCCGGAGTGGATTGTCTATCACGCGCCGCTGGGATGATTTCTGAGGAAATCGGCGACTTGGGCGAAGAACGGATCGAAAAAAAAGCGGGCGCTGGCGGGGATTTTGGTTTCATCCATGGCCGCTCCCATCAGTTCCAGCCAACGGTCGCGCTCGGCGATGCCGATTAGAAACGAATGGTGGCGCATTCTCAACCGCGGATGGCCACGGGACTCGACATAGGCGTCTGATCCACCGAGACGGAATATTAGAAAGCCAGCGAGTCGTTCTTCGGCTCCGGCCCAGTCGTTTTCCGGATACATCGGGCCGATAAGATCGTCTGTTCGCACGCGACGGTAAAATGCGGCCACCATGTTTCGTATTCCTTGCTCACCACAAGTCGCCATCACATCCGCTTCATTCATGTGGCGGACTGATTGGCCGTTTCGCAGGCGTGGGCAAGCACCGTTTCGATCAGATGGGGCTGATTGTGTGATTAGACTAGCCTGAACGAGGTAAGTCCGTGGAGAATCATTGGCCTTGAAATTTATTGTTCATCAAGCTTAACCTCCGGCGCGAGTTGTGCTTCGCATGTCCCATTTCCCATGAGCGATTCCCATGAACACCTCGGCTTTTCGGCTCCGGATCCTGTCGAATTAAACAAGCTCTTTCCGGGCTACGAAATCGAGGGCCTGATCGCCACCGGAGGGATGGGAGCCGTTTATTGCGCCGTCCAAAAATCGCTCGACCGCACGGTCGCCTTGAAAATCCTGCCGCAGGAATTCAGCACGGACGCGGCATTTTGCGCCGGATTTGAGGCAGAAGCGAAGGCCATGGCGCGGCTGAACCACCCGAATCTCATTGGCGTTTACGATTTTGGAGAAGTCGGCGGCATGCTTTTCATCATCATGGAGTATGTGGCCGGGAAATCGATCTATCACTCGGCCCATGGCCAGGCGATTGATCCCGGCGAAGTGATCCGCCTCGTCACCGGAGTCTGCAACGGCCTCGCCCATGCCCACGAAAACGGCATCATCCATCGGGACATCAAGCCGTCCAACATTTTACTGGATCTGAATGCTCAGCCGAAAATCGGCGATTTCGGGCTTGCCCGGCCGATCGAGCGGAAAGTCGAGGAAGGTGAGGAAATTTTTGGAACTCCTGGCTACACGGCACCGGAAGTCGTAAATACTCCCAACGCGGTCGACTATCGCGCGGATATCTTTTCAGTCGGTGTGCTGCTCCACGAGTTGCTCACCGGGAAGCTGCCAGCAGATGACCGGCGTCCACCCTCGGCCATTTCAAAATGTGATTCGCGTTTTGACGTGATTGTCCGCCGCGCCACCCATGCGAATCCCGCCGGGCGCTACGCGAGTGCAGCGGAAATGGCGAAGGACTTGGCCATCATTGCTAACAACTCGGGGCCACGGGTGCATCGCGCAGCCATCGCCGGCGCACCTGGCCACCCCGGACCCCGCGTCGCCGGGCCAATCACGCCGCGCCGACCGGTGAAGGTGAAAAAGTCCTCAAACTCGTCGTTGTTTATCCTGCTCCTTGTTTTGGCGGCGGGTGGATTCGGTGCGTATACGTATTTGAATCAACTGCCCGCCGCTCCGAAACCCGGGCAATCGCAGCTGCCGAATGCCAGCCCCGCAATTCCGGGGCCCGGCATCCAGCCGCCGCCCGCTTCAGCCGATCCTGAGCCCGTTTCGGATACACCACCAGTGCCTGAAAGCAGTCTGCGCCCGATGCCCAATCCAGCCCCGGAAGCCGCCCCCGAAAGCGATCCTGCTACTGACGCCGTGCCAGAAGAAACAACCCTCGCGCTGCCCAAATACGACGTTGATGGTTTTTTGGCACGTGCCCGGAAAATCATGCATGACAAGGCAAAATCTTACATGGCCGATCATGAAGAGAGCTTGAAGGCAAATTTCAATGATTTTGAGAGAGCACTCAAACGCCAGGCGCGCAAAGCGGAAATAAACAGGGATTTGCTCGACGCTAAAATCGAACGAAGAGTCGCACGCTGGAAGGAATCCGGTTTCCTCATACCTGAAGAAACGGACCAGAACCTAGCAGATATCCCGGACGTTGACGAAATCTTCGCCGCCTATCTGGAAAAGGAAAAGACCATCAACGCGACGTTTCAGAAATCCCTGTTGCCGCTCTCCGGCATGTATATCCAAGGGATGGAGCTGCAAATCGGGCGACTCAAAACCGAGAATGACCCGCCGGCCATCGAACTGATCGAGAAGGAAATCTCCAGCACCAAGGAATCGCCCGAATATTTCGCCGAGCTGATGACCGAAACGGCCAAAAGTCTGGAGGAATAGGCCCCGGACTATCGTCGCTCCAATCGACAGTTCGACTGGCGCGAGAGGCATTTCCACCTATCCTTCCGCGTGCCCCGCGCTGAAAAGAAAACCGCCTCCCTTCTCCCGCCCCCTGCCATCGTTTTACGCGGATGCAGGCAACACAATCTTCAAGGACTCGACCTCGATATTCCCCTCGGGAAACTCACCGTCGTCACAGGTCCATCCGGATCCGGGAAATCTTCTCTAGCCTTTCACACGCTCTACGCTGAAGGCCAACGCCGGTATGTTGAGACGTTTTCTCCCTACGTCCGGCAGTTTTTCGACCGCATGGACAAGCCTGCCGTTGATCACATTGATGGCATCCCGCCAGCCATTGCCATCGAGCAGAAAAACCACGTCCGCACCACCCGCTCGACCGTCGGCACACTCACCGAAATCAACGATTACCTGAAGCTTCTCTTCGCCCGCCTTGCCATCGGCTACGATCCTGCCACTGGAGAAACCATCCAGCCGGATTCCCCTGAATCCGCCGCCCATTGGGCTCGCGAAAATCTAGCAGGCAAGGCCGTTCTCGTTACATTCCCAATCCCGATCCCCGCCGACGCGAAATCAGAAGAACTTTTCCCCTTCCTCAATTCTCAAGGCTACCTACGCATTCTTCTTGATGGGGAAATCATCCGCACCGACGAACCACGGACCGCAAAATTCGTTTCGCCCGTCATTCATGTGGTTCAGGACCGCCTTACCCTAACACCCGATAACGAGTCACGTCTGCTCGAAGCGCTGGAGGCTGCCTTCACCCTCGGAAAAGGCCACGCGACGGTTAGCACTTCGGAAAAAATCTCCCGCGCCTTTTCCACCACTTGGACCAACCCGAAGACCGGCTTCACCCTCCGCGCTCCCAGCCCCGCGTTGTTTTCATTCAACAGCCCGTTAGGTGCCTGCCCCAAATGTCGTGGCTTCGGTCGCGTCATCGGTATCGATCTGGAAAAAACCGTCCCGGATCCATCACTCTCCATCGCAAAAGGCGCGATCAAGCCCTTCCAGGGCGAGCGCGGCGACGAATGCCAGCGCGATCTCATCCGCAACTGCAAGGAGCGCGGCATCGATACCAAAGTCCCGTGGGAAGATCTATCCGATGACGAGCGCGACTGGATTTACTACGGCGATCGTAGAACAGAAGACCTCTCACCGGATGCGCTTGAGGAACTCTGGCAATCGGGTGACTGGTATGGCGTCAAGGGCTTCTTCGACTGGATGGAGACCAAGGCCTATAAAATGCACGTGCGCGTTTTTCTCAGCCGCTACCGGTCCTACACCACTTGCGGTGCCTGCCGTGGGAAGCGGCTTCAACCGGAGTCCCTTTGCTTCAAAGTCGACCACAAAACCCTCCCCGAACTCTGGGCCCTCTCCATCGGCGATCTGCTCCCTTGGTTCTCGAACCTGAAAGCTGGAATTGCCAACCGACCTGCTGATCCCACGCTCGACCTTGTCCTCACCGAAATTTTCTCACGTCTCAGTTACCTCGACCAAGTCGGTCTCGGTTACCTCACACTCGACCGCGCCACACGCACACTCTCCGGCGGCGAGGTGGAACGCGTCAACCTAACCACCTGCCTCGGGGCCGCGCTGACCGGCACCCTCTTCGTGCTCGATGAGCCGACCGTGGGACTCCACCCGCGTGACATCGACCGCCTCGTCGGCGTCATGCATGGCCTCCGCGACAAAGGCAACACGCTGGTGGTGGTCGAGCACGAGCAGACCGTCATGCAAGCCGCCGACCACCTCGTGGACCTCGGCCCCGGCGCTGGTTCCTTCGGCGGCACCCTCATCTATCAAGGGTCCCCGCATGGCAAAACCACAAAGCCTTCAAAATCAACGATCAAAAATCATCAATCATCAATCGGCACTCTTCCTTGGCTGGATGGCACCCGATCCATTGCCATCCCCTCGAATCGCCGCAAACCCACCAAACAAATCCTCAGCATCAAGGGCGCGACCCGCCACAATCTCAAAAAACTCGACGTTGAAATCCCTCTCGGCCTTTTCGTTTGCCTCACCGGCGTCTCTGGCTCTGGAAAAACCACCTTCGCACACGATGTTCTCTATCTGAATCTCGCCCGCAAGCTCGGCCAGGAAACCAGTGGCGACGCCGCGCCCATCAAGGACCTAACCGGCTCCCAGCACCTCCATGGCGTGGAACTTGTTGATCAAACCGCCGTCGCGCGGACACCCCGTTCCACCCCTGCTGTCTTTCTGGGTGCCTTCGATCCCATCCGCCAGCTATTTGCGTGCACTCCAGAGGCCAAGGCCCGCGAACTGAACACCGGTTTCTTTTCCTTCAACTCCGGCGACGGCCGCTGCGACCGATGCGCCGGCAATGGCTTTGAAAAAGTGGAGATGCAGTTTCTATCAGATCTCTACGTCACCTGTCCCGACTGCGGCGGCCGCCGCTACAAATCCTCCACGCTGGATTTCCTCTATCACGAAAAATCCGTTGCTGATATTCTCGATCTCACTGTTGTCGATGCCATCGCCTTCTACTCGATGGTCCCAGACCTGCCCGCAGCGATGGCCAAGCGACACCAGCAAATTATCAAGCTGCTCTCTCCACTCGTCGAGGTCGGCCTGGGTTATTTGAAACTCGGCCAACCGCTCAACACCCTCTCCGGCGGCGAGTCCCAGCGGCTGAAGCTTTGCCAACTCCTCTCCACCACCCTCTCCAGCCCCAAGCTTCTCATCCTCGACGAGCCCACCACCGGCCTGCACTTTTCCGATATCGAAAACCTCCTCGGAGTCTTCCAGAAACTCGTCGATTCTGGCCACTCACTCCTCGTCATCGAACACAACCTCGACGTCATTAAATCCGCAGACTGGATCCTCGACCTCGGCCCGGAAGCCGGCAAACACGGCGGCCAGTTAGTCGCCCAAGGTCCTCCCGAAAAAGTCGCCAAGCTCGACACCCCCACGGCCTTTTTCCTCAACCAAGCCCTCGGCCTCTCCCCTTCTTCCTCTTCCTATCAACCTTCAAATCTCAACTCTCAACTCTCGTCCAACAACATCACTCTCCGCGGCGCACGACACCACAACCTGAAAAACATCTCCGTCGACATTCCTCGCGACCAGCTCGTGGTCATCTCCGGTCTATCAGGTTCTGGCAAGTCCACACTTGCCTTCGACATCCTCTTTGCGGAAGGCCAGCGGCGTTTCCTCGATTCGATGTCGGCCTACGCCCGCCAGTTTGCCGAGCAGTTGGAAAAACCCGAGATCGACCAACTCGCCGGCCTCCCCCCCACCGTGGCGATCGAGCAGCGAGTCTCACAAGGCGGCGGTAAATCGACTGTTGCGACCGTCACCGAACTGTGGAATTTCATCCGTCTGTTATACTCGAAACTCGGCACGCTCTACTGTCCCGACTGCCATGTCCCGGTCGAGAAACAATCACTGGCCGCCATCGAAAACACCATCCGCGGCCATCTGAAGAGGGGTCCGGTCACCCTCCTCGCCCCGCTCATCCGGGGCCGCAAAGGCTACCACACCGAAGTCGCGGAATGGGCGGTTAAACAGGGATTCTCTCGCCTGTTAGTGGACAAGCAGTTCAAGGACGCCGATGGCTTCACCCGCCTGGAGCGCTTCAAAGAGCACGACATCGATGTGGTGGTCGCAGAGATTTCAAAATCCTCCACCGATCATCTGCCAGCGACCATCGAGCGCTCTCTAACCATCGGCAAGGGCCTGATCAAGCTCTTCACCGCGGACAAAAAATTCAGCCTGCTCTCCACCAAATCGAGCTGCCCGAGCTGCAACAAATCGTTCGAGGAACTCGACCCACGCCTCTTCTCGTTCAATTCCCCGCACGGCTGGTGCACCGGTTGCCGAGGCCACGGAAAAGTGCCGAAACGCCGGCAACACCTCGACACCGCCCGCTTTGATTCCGTGCTGGAAGCGGAATTGGATGCCGACCGCGCCATCGAGCGAATGGACGACATCGAACTCATCGAATGCCCCGAATGCCGCGGCTCCCGCCTCAATCCCACCGCCTCCGCCGTTAGACTTCAAAGTGCGCCCAGCGTGGTTGCTGCGTCTCGCAGCAAAGCAAAAAGTGGCATGGGCGTCTCGCCCCAGACCGTTGCGGGGGCGTCCCGCCCCCAGCCAGCCACCGCCATTGCCGATCTCGGGCACCTCTCGATCGACGCCGCTTCCACCCATTTTTCCAAACTCAACTTCACCGAACCCCGCGACACGCTCATCGCCCGCGACATCCTCCCGGAGATCCGCCAGCGGCTTGCGTTTCTCCAGGAAGTCGGCCTTGGCTACCTCCAGCTTGACCGCTCTGGCAACACTCTATCAGGTGGTGAGTCGCAACGGATCCGCCTCGCCGCCCAGCTCGGCTCCAACCTCCGCGGTGTGCTCTACGTGCTCGACGAGCCCACGATCGGGCTTCATCCGCGCGACAACGCCGCCCTTCTGAAAACACTCATCGCCCTCCGCGATCAGGGCAACTCGCTCATCATCGTCGAACATGACGAGGACACCATCGCCGCCGCCGACCATCTCATCGATCTCGGCCCCGGTGCCGGCCGCCTCGGCGGCGAGATCGTCTATCAAGGCAAACCTCCGGTTCTCTCCTCTTCAAAATCAAAAATCAAAAATTCAAAATCCAACATCTTATCCCCCACCTACCGGGCCCTCTCCGCCGTCATTACCCATCCGAGCCGTGGTGCCCGGCGTCCGGTGAAAAAAGATCATCCGTTCCTCACACTGGCAGACTGCACGGCAAACAATCTGAAACAGGTGAACGCCGCATTTCCGCTGGGCCGCCTCACCGTTCTAACTGGCATTTCCGGTTCCGGAAAATCCTCGCTGATGCATTCCTGTGTCGCAGCGCTTTTCAAGAACGAGGCGAAAACCACCAGGGTGAAAAAATCCAACGTGCCCTTCGGGAAAACCAGCGGCGAAAAGGCGATCAAAGCCTGTTATGAGGTCGATCAGTCGCCCATCGGCAAAACTTCGCGCTCCTGTCCGGCCACCTATGTGAAAGTCTTCGATCACATCCGCGCGTTGTTCGCCCAGCTTCCGGAAGCCCGCATGCGCGGCTTCGACGTCTC
>JANODE010000136.1:0-35344 GCA_031412525.1 Akkermansiaceae bacterium
CGCCGCGGATTCGACGCGGTGGAAAAAGACGCGGCCAAAGTGCTGGCAAGAATCCTGCCGGATCTGGGTGCGGGTGACATCGTGCTGCTGCACGAGGCCACGCCGATCGCGGCGGATGTCCTGGCAGCGGTGTTGAAGAAAGTTTCTCCGCGGACCGCGCCACCGGTCTAACTCAAACTGCCGATGCGACGGCAATCGAGGGAACGCTGGTTCCGGTATCCGTGTCCGCATCGTAATCGACTCCGGCGAGACCGAAGCCGAAGAGCCGAAGGAAACTGGACTGATAGCCTTCGAAGTCGCCGAGTTCCGGGAGATTGTCGGTATCGACGATTTTCCAGCGTTCGCCGACGAGCGATTGCACCTTTTCTTCCATTTCCCAATCATCCACGCGGATACGACCGGCTTCGTCGGGTTGTGGACTGCCGTTGTAAAGGCGGTCGCGCAGCAGGCGGTCCATCTGTTCGATGGTGTCTTCGTGGGTGCCGTCGGCTTTCATCACTTTGTAGAGAAGTGAGATGTAAAGCGGGACGACTGGAATGGCGGAGCTCGCCTGGGTGACGAGTGCTTTGTTGACTGAGACCCACGCCTTGCCGCCGAGTGGGGCGAGTTTCTCATCGAGGGCGCGCTGGACGTTTTCGAGATCTTCCTTGGCCTTGCCGATGGTTCCGTTTTTGTAAATCGGCCAGGTGACGGACGGCCCGATGTAGGAATAGGCGACGGTTTGCACGCCCTCCGCCAGCACGCCGGCTTCCAGCAGGGCATCGGTCCACAGTTCCCAATCCTGGCCACCCATGACGGCGATGGTTTGCGCCTCGTCGTCCGCCTCGGCGGGCTCGATGGTGACTTCGTTGACGACGCCGCTGGTCGTGTTGAGATTTTTATTCGTATAACTTTCGCCGATCGGTTTGAGCACGGATTTATAAACTTCGCCGGTTTTCGGATCGGTGCGGCGTGGTGAGGCGAGGCTGTAAACGACGAGGTCCACTTGGCCAAGGTCTGCCTTGATTGCGGCGATGACGTTCTTTTTCACCTCGTCGGAAAACGCGTCGCCATTGAACGAGCGAGCATATAGGCCCGCCGCGGCGGCTTCCTTTTCAAAGGCAGCGGAGTTATACCAGCCGGCGGTGCCGCACTTGTCGGGCTCGCCGGGTTTTTCGAAAAACACGCCGATGGTGGCGGCGTTCGAGCCGAAGGCAGCAGCGATGCGTGAGGAGAGGCCGTAGCCGGTGGAAGAGCCGATCACGAGGACCTTCTTGGGACCATTTTCGATGAGGCCGCGGCTTCTGACGACGGCGATCTGTTCGGCGACGTGTTTGGCACAGCCGTCCGGGTGGGCGGTGGTGCAGATGAATCCTCGAATCTTCGGTGCTACGGTCATAATCGCGGCGAGACTATCGCTGCGATGGGGCTAGGCAACTGTTTTTGTAACCGCGGAAATACAGGGTTTTTCGCGAATTTTCGAGATTGCATGGATGCGCTGAGGCGTGGATTCTGGCGGGAGAAATGGCGCAATGGTTCTACGGGGAAAACGGCCAGCAATCCGGGCCGGTCGAGGATGCGGAATTCTCCGCGCTGATTGCTTCGCAGCGGATCACTCCGGCGACAATGGTCTGGCGGGAGGGGATGCCAACGTGGGTGCCGCTCTACCAGATTCAGGCCTCCGGCGGAGTTCAATATCAGCCAGTGCCGCAGATGATCGGGATGATGAATCCGACGACCTCGGGTCTGGCGATCGCGAGCCTGGTGTTCGGCATTTGCGGGCTGGTGTCCTGCATGGTTTTTCTCGGCATTCCGGCGGTGGTGCTCGGGCACATGGCACTGAACCAGATCACCCACTCGCCCGTGCCCATGGTGGGTCGCGGAATGGCGCTGGCCGGGCTGATCTGCGGTTATCTGGCTTCCCTGATGCTGCTGGTTTTCGGCGGTGCAATGATTTTTCCGTTCATCCTCAATCTCTAACTAAATTCTGTCCAATCCCATGCAATGGTATTATGCAAAAAACGGCTCCCAGCTCGGCCCGGTCGAGCAGGGAGAGTTACTCGCGAAGATTTCCTCCGGCGAGATTTCGCAATCGGACATGGTTTGGCGCGAGGGGTTGGGCGACTGGCTGCCGGTTTCAAAAGTAAACGAACTGGTGATGATCGCGCGTCCATCCCCGGCGTCCGAGCCGGGGGCGGGGATGAATTCACCCTACACGACGCCCGCAGCGTTTCCGCAAAATCCAATGCCGTATGGTGGCGGGCCAGTGATCCCTAACTATCTCTGGCAATCGATTGTTGTAACGATTTTCTGCTGCTGGCCATTGGGCATTCCGGCGATTGTTTACGCGGCGAAAGTCGACGGAATGAGAGCGCGTGGCGACATTGCCGGCGCGATGGCTGCCTCGGCGAGTGCGAAGAGCTGGTGCATGATCGCGCTCGGATTCGGGGTCGCGGTGCTGGTGATCTGGTTTGCTTTTGTCGGCATCACCGCATTCTCAGCACAACGTTGACGTAATGCGAAAGGATCGTGCGCTCTGGGTGGCTTTGGGAGCGCTGGGACTGGCATTTGCAGCAGGGGCGCTCTATCAGTTTGGACCGTCCGGGGTGCCTTGGCTGCCCGGCTGCACGTTTCATCACCTCACCGGACTGAATTGCCCTGGGTGTGGCATGACTCGCGCGGCTCACGCGACATTGCACGGACGCATCGGCGAGGCATTTCGTTTCAATCCGGTCGGCATGATCCTGCTGCCGATGGCGCTTTTCGGGATTGGCTGTGAGTTGGTCGGCTGGATCCGGGAAAAACCGCTGCCGTTCCGGTTCAACGTCGGCGCGCGCGGTGCCAAGGTGATCGCTGTCACCGTGATTTCCTTCTGGATCCTGCGGAATATCCCCGCTTGGCCATTCACTCTGCTCTCACCACCGTGAAATGGCGATGAACAACTGGGTCTTGCCGCGCGCGTTTCCTGACGCTATTTCCACGCATGCCCCTACTTCTCGGAGTTAATATCGACCACATCGCCACCTTGCGGCAGGCACGTTACGCGAAAGATCCCAGCTCACAGAACGCGGAGCCGTGCCCGGTTCTAGCAGGTCAGGACGCCATCGCCGGCGGTGCCGATTCCCTGACCATCCACGTCCGCGCCGACCGCCGGCACATGCAGGACGCCGACGCCTATCGAATCCGCGAGGAAATCAGCCTGCCGCTCAATCTCGAAATGGGCGTTACCGAGGAAATGGTCGGGCTCGCCCTCAAGCTGAAGCCAGAATTCGTCTGCCTCGTCCCGGAAAACCGCCTGGAAATTACCACCGAGGGCGGCCTCAACGTGCTCGCCGGGTTTGATAAAACCCGCATGGTCATCGCCCGCCTGCAGGACGCCGGCATCCGGGTGAGCGTGTTCATTGATCCGGATTTAAAACAAGTCGAAGCCGCCGGTGAGGCCTGCGCCGACATGATCGAGCTCCACACGGGGGCTTTCGCCAACGCCACTGGCGATCAGGTGCAGGTTGAACTTGATCGTCTATCAGCCGCCGCGAAGGAAGGCCACCTCAGCCTCCAGGTGAACGCGGGCCACGGCATCAACTACACCAACATTTCACAAATTCTAACGATCCCTCATCTCGCCGAGCTCAACATCGGCCACAGCATCATCGCCCGCTCCACCCGCATCGGTCTAACCGCCGCGGTGAAGGAGATGAAAGACCTGATGGCCGCCTACCACGCCTGACCATGCGCATCTTCGGCATCGGCATCGACGTGGTGGAGGTGGATCGCATCGCGTCCGCCATCGAGCGCCATGGCGAGCCGTTTCTAGCAAAACTGTTCACCCCCGCCGAGCGCGCCTACTGCGCTGCCCAGAAAAAGCCCGAGCTCCATTACGCGGCCCGCTTTGCTGCAAAAGAAGCCGTTTCCAAGGCTCTCGGCACTGGCATCGGTGGGCAGGCCGGCTGGCTGGATCTCGAAATCATCCGCGACGCGTCGGGAGCGCCGAAACTCGTTCTGCTAGGAGCCGCCGCAGAATTCACCCGCCAAAACGGCGTTACCGAAATCCAGATCAGCCTCACCCACGCCCGGGAATACGCCGCTGCGAATGCGATTGCGATCGCGGGGGCAGTTGATAGGTGAATGTTGAGAGTCAGAAAAAGACGCACCAAAACGGACCGCGCGATTGGTCCCGGCTTTCATTCATTCATTCATCCTCTCCTCTTCCAACTCTCAACCCTCAACCAAATACCCTTAACATCTTCCCATGAACCGTCCCCGCCGCAACCGCCGCACGCCTGCCATTCGTTCGATGGTGAGGGAAACCACGCTTTCTCCCGCAGATTTCATCCTGCCCCTGTTTTTCCATGATGATGATGACGATACGCCCATTGCCTCGATGCCTGGCGTCACGCGCTGGTCGTTGGCAGGTCTTGTTAGGGAAGCCGGTGAAGCTCTCGCCGTCGGCATTCCCGCGGTCGTGCTTTTTCCAAAGATCGAGGAATCTCTGAAAACTCCTCACGCAGAGGAGTGCTCCAACGATGAAGGACTCGTCCCCCGCGCCATTCGCGCACTCAAGGCCGCGCACCCAAAACTTTGTATCATCACCGATGTCGCTCTCGATCCCTACAACTCCGATGGCCACGACGGCATTGTCGTCCGCGATGCGCGGGGCGAACTGGAAATCCTCAACGATGAAACCGTTGAGGTGCTCTGCCAGCAGGCGCTTTGCCATGCGCGTGCCGGAGCGGACATTGTCGCTCCGTCGGACATGATGGACGGCCGCATCGCTGCCATCCGAGAGGCGCTGGATGGGGAGGGTTTCTCCAACGTTTCCATCCTCAGCTACACTGCAAAATACGCGTCTGCCTTCTACGGTCCATTCCGCGGGGCGCTGGACTCCGCGCCGAAGGACGGCGACAAGAAAACCTATCAGATGGATCCGGCAAATTCCCGTGAGGCCGTGCGCGAGGCATTGCTGGACGAAGCCGAAGGTGCCGACATGCTGATGGTGAAACCTGCCGGACTCTATCTGGACATCATCGCCAAAGTCCGGGAAACTACCACGCTTCCGGTCGCCGCCTATCAGGTGAGTGGCGAGTATCTCATGCTCAAAAGTGCAGCAGCAGGTGGCTGGCTCGATGAAAAGGCCGTCGTTCTCGAATCCCTTACCGCCATCAAACGCGCGGGCGCCGACATGATCCTCACCTATTTCGCCAAACAGGCTTGCGGATGGTTGAAGGAATGAATTTAGAGAGGAAGAATTGAACCGAAGATGAACACAGATGGACGCAGATAGTTAGAAAATGAGGGGCTTCTCTTTCATCATTCACGTTCATCTGCGTCCATCTGCGGTTGATGAACTCTTCGATTCGGAAATCAGCCGGTCATTTCAGTTTAGCCATGGCCTTCAAATCCAGCTTTCCGGCCATTGACACCAATTCCGACTCACCGGTCCCTGTATTGCCTAGCAGCTCCAGATAGATCCGTTGGTCGACGATGATCTGCAGTTTGTTTTCTCCCTCCATGATCCCCATCTCCCCTGAAATACGGTGGGTCTTGCGGTTGGTGATACGGATCAATTCCTCATTGAGCAAGAGCGGCAGCATCTGTTGCACCAGGGGCGAGTCCTTCACGACCTTGACGGTGATCTGGCGTTCGCCAAAGACGTAGGTCCGGGTCATCGCGATTCCGCCACCGAGCACGCCCATGTCGTCGCGTTTTATGGTTTCTCCCTTCCATGAGCCGATCGTGTCAGGAAGAAGCCCGCCCACTTTGGCAGCGCCTTTTTCCTCCATCAGTTTGAGCAACTCGCGGAGTTTGGTTGTGACCGCCTCACTGTCGCCCTTCTTGTAAGAGGCGAAGGCCTGACGCATGCCCTCTTCGAAAGGATCGGCGTTTTTGGCGGGTTCCTGGGAGAAAAGCGGCAGCATGCAGGAAATGGAGACGACGAGCAGTTGAAGGAAGGGTTTCATGACGGGCGGTTTTTGGGGCACTGGCCGGCTGGCTGACCAAGCGGTGAATCGTTATCCGATTTGTCGCCGGAAAGCAACTTCCTTGATGCCGGAGTCCTTTGCCGGCCCGGGAAAATCTAGCAATAAATTAAATCCCATCAAATGACCGGGAAACTGTAAGCCGAAATTCCCAGCTCAAGTATCAAGCGGATCATGAGCAATAGCGATCAGGCGGCGGTGGAACATCTCCACGAAGTTTACCAACAGATGAAAAAGGAACTCGGCCGCGTGATCGTCGGTCAGGACCAGGTGGTGGAGCAAACCTTGATGGCGATCTTCTGCCGAGGGCATGCGCTGCTTGTCGGCGTCCCCGGTTTGGCAAAAACCCTGCTCGTCGCCACGCTCGCCCGCGCGCTGGAGCTGAGTTTCAAGCGCATCCAGTTCACCCCGGACCTCATGCCCGCTGACATCACCGGCACCGACGTGCTGGAGGTGAACCCCGAGACCGGCCACCGCGGATTCCGTTTTGTGCACGGCCCGATTTTCGCCAATCTCGTGCTCGCCGACGAAATCAACCGGACCCCGCCGAAAACCCAGGCCGCCCTGCTGGAAGCGATGCAGGAGCACCACGTCACGGTCGGTGAACACACGCTCGACCTGCCAAGGCCGTTTTTCGTTCTTGCGACCCAGAACCCGATCGAACAAGAGGGCACCTATCCGCTCCCCGAAGCCCAGCTCGACCGCTTCCTTTTCAATATCATCGTCGACTACCCGAGCGAAGCCGACGAGCGCGAGATCATCCGCCGCGTCACCAGCCCGTCGGACACCCAAGTCACGCCGCTACTCAATGCGGAGGAAATTCTGAAAATCCAAGCCATCGTGAAACGCGTCCCTGTCGGTGATCACGTCATCGACTTCGCGGCGAAACTCGCCCGCTCGACCCGTCCGAAAGACGCGTCCGCACCGGATTTTGTGAAGGAAATGGTCAGTTGGGGTGCCGGGCCGCGCGCCGGCATCAGCCTCATTTCCGCTGCAAAGGCGCATGCCGTCCTGCGCGGCCGCTACCATGCGACCACGGGAGACGTCGCCGCCGTCGCTGCTCCGGTCCTGCGCCACCGCGTTCTAACGACATTCAATGCCGAAGCTGCCGGAATCACCAGCGACGACATCATCCAACGCCTGATCAAGCTCCTCGCGCCCAAAGAAGAAATCGTCCTATAGGCCCCATGGGTCCTGTAAGTCTTATCCCCATGGCCGACGACCACCTCAAACTCCCTGAATGCATGCGTCTCCTCCCGCCGGAGACCATGGGCATCATGCGCCGGCTCGATTGGTATGCCCGCCGCCGGATGGTCGGGACTCTATCAGGCCGGCACACGTCGCCGGAAAAAGGCTTCTCCGTCGAGTTCGCCGAGCACCGCGAATACTCGCCCGGCGATGACCCGAAGAACCTCGACTGGCGCGTCATGGCCAAGAGCGACCGTCAGGTGATCCGCCAGTATATTGAGGAAACCAACCTCCGCGCCACTCTCGTCGTCGATGTTTCCGGCTCCATGAAATACATGGGCGACCACGCCGCGGTATCGAACGGAGTGGCGCTTTCGAAACTCGAATACGCCAAGCACCTCGCCGCCGCGCTCGCCTACATGTTCGTCAAACAGGGCGATGGCGCGGGCCTCGTCACCTTCGACAAAACCACCCGCGGCTTCCTCCGTTCCGGCAGCCGGCCCAGCCAGGTCCGGCGCATTCTTGAGGAACTTCACACTACTCAGGCGGGCGAGGATACCGACGTCGGCAGCGTGCTCCACCACGTCGCCGAGCGCATCCCGAAACGCGGGCTGGTGGTGCTCATCAGCGACCTTTTCGACGACCCGGAAAAAATCGTGGAAGCGCTGCATCACTTCGATTACCGCCAGCACGAACTCGTTGTCTTTCACTTGTTAGCCGAGGAGGAGCTGACTTTTCCCTTCAAGAGTTTCCAGCGCTTCAAGGACCTCGAAGGCATCGAAGCCATGCTGCGGATCGATCCCCAAGCGGTGCGCGCCGCCTATCTGGAAAAGCTCCGCGCCTTCGTCAAACGCATCGACTCCGCCTGCGGGAAAATGCGCGCCGACTACGTGCCGGTGAACACCAAAACCCCGTTGCGTGACACGCTCCTGCGTTACCTGGGAGGGCGGAAATAGATGTTGTTCCTCAATCCATGGCTGCTCGCAGGTCTGATCGGAGCGACCATTCCGATCATTATCCACCTTGTCCGCCAGCAGGCCGCGAAGCCGATCGAATGGGGCGCGATGCGCTTCCTGTTCGACACCATTTCCGTGCGCCGCCGGCGGATGGAGTGGGAAGACCTGCTGCTGATGGCCGCGCGCTGTCTTTTGTTAGCACTGCTGGCGCTCGCGCTCGCTCGGCCGTTCATCCCACCGGATTCGAATGTGCCGTGGTTGTTTGTCCTGCCCGCCTGTCTGGTGGGGATCGGACTCTTCGGCGGATCATTCGTGCTCGCGGATAAAAAGGTGCGATGGATCGTCCGAGGCACGGCGATCGCCCTGCTCGTCGCCGCCGCCGGACTCGTTCTGTTGGAAAAATTCCTCAATCTGAAACGCTTCGAAGCCAGCGGCCGCCGCGATGTGGCGCTGGTCATCGACGCATCCGCCTCGATGGAGCTGACGCGCGGCGGCAAATCCGTTTTCCAACTCGCCATCGAAGAGGCGAAACAGTTAGTGAAGGAAGCCCCCGGCGGCACCGCCTTCACCGTGATCCTCGGCGGCCCCGCGCCCGAAGCGAGAACCGCCGCTCCACTCACGCACCGGGCCGACGTGCTCGGCGTCTTGGACAAGCTCGAACCCGTTGGCGGCAGCTTCCGCGCGCACGACGCGCTTGGCATGGCGACGCTGGGACTCGCCGAGGGAAACAACGCATCGAAGGAAATCGTCGTTTTCACCGACTCGCAGCGTTCCGGTTGGCGATTTGAAAATCCAGCTGCGTGGGACGGCCTCGAAGGCGCGTGGAAATCGATGCCGTCGAAACCGAAGCTGCTGCTGCGCGACTTCGGCGCGCCTGCGTCATTCCGCAATCTATCACTATCCGGGCTGGAACTTTCGCGCTCGTTGATCGGCACGGATCGTGAGGTCGTGCTGCGCGTCACCATTGAAAACACCGGCACCGAAGCCTTCACGTCCGGCCCGGTGTTGATCGAGATCGAAGGAAAAAAAGCCGGGGAAATACCGGTCGGACTGCTCGTCGCCGGACAGAAGGAGACGGTCGAGCTGCGCCATCGTTTCACACGGCCCGGCCCGCGGATCGTCGAGGCGCGGATCGACGCCAAGGACGACCTTCCGACCGACAACCGACTCGACCGCGTGGTGATGGTCCGGGGAAATCTTCCGGTGTTGTTAGTCGATGGCAACCCGTCCGGTTCCTTCTTCGAGCGCGCCGCCGGTTATTCGGCGCTGGCGCTCGCACCTTCCACCGCCCTGATCGGCGGCAAGGCGGCGGAAGGGAAGTTCCTGATGGACCCGCGGGTGGTCACCGCGACGGCGCTCGAGGAAAAGGATCTCGACGACGCGGCGGTCGTCATTCTCGCCGACGTCCCGCGCCTGCCGGAAAAGCTGGCGAACAAACTCGCCGCCCGGATCGCGCAGGGCGCCGGATTGTTAGTGATCGCCGGGCCGCGTGCCGAAGCCGCGTTTTACAACACCTGGGAAGGCATGGACGGACCCTTGCTGCCGCTTCCGCTCGGTGAGGAATCCACTGATGCCGCGGGAGTTTCACCTGCCACCGCCACCTTCGTGCACGAGTCGCTCAAACTGTTTCTCAAGGACGCCGACCTCGAGGCCACGCGCATCAACCGCTGGCGGAAAACCGGAAAGCCGGTGCCGGGAGGAATCCAGGCGGCGGCTCTCTCCAACGGTGATGCCTTCCTCGCCACGCGGAATTACGGCAGCGGCCGCTCCATTCTCGCGACCTGTGCGTTCGACGCCCGCTCCGGCAACCTTCCTGCCAGGCGTGCCTTCGTGCCGCTCGTTCACGAACTGGTGAACTGGGTGGCGGGCGGCGGCGTCGAGCTGAACGTCGTGTCGGCATGGAGCCCGAGCTTCGCCCTCGACTCGGCCGGCGGTGGGCTTTCCGCGAAATATTTCCGCACGAAGGAGCGCAAGGAGACGCCGCTGTTGGAGCGCATTGATCCGGCGGTTGATTTCAATTGGACTAACGACAAGCCTGCGCCCAAGGTGCCGCGCGATGGATTTTCCGTGAGGTGGACTGGCAACATCGTCGCGCCTGTTAGCGGTGAGTACGTTTTCGAGGTGGAAGTGGACGACCGGGTCGAGGTGAAGATCGGCGGCAATTCGATGAGCGCTGGCACCGGAGCACCCGCGCTCGGCCGGGTCAAATTGGAGGCCGGGAAGCCGGTGCCGATCGAGGTCAATTTCGAACAGGACGGCGGTGAGGCCTTCGTGCGTTTGTATTGGACGCCGCCGGGCGGGAAACGGCGGATCGTTCCGCCATCCGCTCTGGTCCCGTTTAGATCGGTGGACGAGGTGGCCATGAAAACCATGGACCCACGTGGCTTGCCGAGAGAGGCGTGGATCCGTTCCAGCCGCCGGGGCAGGGAGTTGTCGGTTGCAGGATCGGCGTTGCCGGGGATTTATAAGGTCGCGGTGGGAAACTCGCTGGACGTTCTCGTTCCCGGAATCGAAAACGGCACGCTGCCGGTCGGCGTGACCCGCGAGGTGGGCGAGAGCCGGTTTGAAACGATGACGCCGGATGATCTGGCGCTCGTTAGAAAGCGGATCGATCTGCTGCAGCCGCGCTCCGTCGCCGACATGATCGGAGTGCTGCAGGGCAAGGGCTTCGGGCGCGAAATCTGGAAGCTGCTGGCGGCTTCCGCGTTCCTGCTGTTTCTGTTGGAAAGCTTCCTGGCGCGATGGGTGTCGCGTTCCCGCCGGATGGCGGAGGATGTGCGGGTGGAGTTTGGTGAATCAACGATGTGGAGGGCAGGAAGATGAAAACCTTGATTCGATTCGCGCTGGTGGCGCTGGCCGTCGGCGGGCTGCTCTTCGGAGTCTCACAGGTAGTTAGACTGAGTCCGGCATTCCCCATGTGGGCGGTGGCGATCGCCGTCGCCGTGGTGGTCGAGCTGATCCTCTGGCTTTACCGCTATGAAGCGGGCGCGGTGGCGCCGCAGCGGGCGCGATGGATCATCGGCCTGCGGCTGGCGGCTCTCGCGGTGTTGGTCTGGATTTTGATAGAACCGGTGTGGGTGCGCAAGGAGGAGCGGAAAATCCAGCGCGAGGTGGTGGTGGTGATGGATGATTCGGGGTCGATGCAGCTGAAGGACGACGGCGCGGAGGCGACGCGGATCGCCATCGGCGAGGCGGCTCTGGCAAACTCGAAGATCATCGAAAAACTCCGTGAAAAGGTCCGGGTCCGCGTGGTGAGAGCCGCGCGCAGCGTGCGGGCCGAGGGCGAGACCGTCGCGGAAGGCTGGGGTGATGCGACCGATCTGGCAGCCGGATTGGGAACGGTTTTGGAACAGGTGCCGCCGGATCAGCTGGCGGGTGTCCTGATGCTCAGCGATGGCAGGCACAACCGCCCGGACCGGGTGGAGGGCGTGGCGCGGCGATTCGGGATTCTCGACGCGCCGGTGGGAATCGTGGCGGTGGGCAGCGCCGAGCCGCCGAAGGATGTTTCGATTCTGGCAGTGCGCGCGCCCGATGCGATCCACCTCGGCGACCGCATGCGCGTCGCGGTGGATTTGAAATTCGACGGCTACAAGGGAGAAAAGGCAAAGGTCGGATTGCTGCGTGGCGGCAAACTGTTGGAGGAGCGTGAGATTTCGATTCCGCAGGACCACCACCGCGAGGAGGTGAAGTTCGCACAGGTGCCGGATCAGGGCGGGGTGGGCGACTATCAGGTAGAGGTCACGCAGTTGGCCGGCGAGCGGTTCAAGGAGAACAACCGTTGGGAGTTCGAGACCTCCATCACCGACGCGCGGACCAACGTGCTGATCGTGGACAGTTATCCGCGCTGGGAATTCCGTTATCTGCGGAATCTTTTCTACGGCCGCGACAAGTCGGTGCACCTGCAATACGTGCTGCTCCATCCGGATGAGATCGAAGGGCAGAGCAATGCAGCGGTGGCCGCCTCCGCATCGCGGCCGTTCGGCGAGGCGCAGGCCACGCGCCTGCCGGAAAACGAGGACGAGTGGCGGAAATTCGATGTGATCATTCTCGGCGACGTCGATCCTCGGGTGATGGATGGCAACACGTGGGAGATGATTTCCCGCTGCGTGAACGAGCGGGCGGCCTTGCTGGTGATGGTCGCCGGGCCGCGGTTCATGCCGCATGCGTTTGATTGGGAAAGCGCGCGGGCGCTGGTCCCGGCGGAGATGGATTACGGCCATCGCAATTATTTCAGCGAGGGCGGCGATCCGTTCCGCTTCGGACTAACTGCTGAGGGCCGGACGCACCCGGTGACGCAGCAGAGCGCCGGTGACGTGGCGAACGAACAACTGTGGGCCGGTTTTCCCGACTTGAAATGGCGGCATCCGGTGACCGGCCTGAAGGAAGGTGCGGAAGTGCTTCTATCAGCGGCGGATGAGAGGAAACAGGATGTAACCAGCGGTGCGGGTTTGGGCGATGCGTTGGAGGATCTGGCGAAACGACGCGAGACGGAGGCGAAATCGGCGTTGCTGGTGACCCGTCAGACGGGCAAGGGCAAGGTCGCGCTTTTGCTAACGGACCGCACCTGGCGGCTGCGCGAAGGAGCGGGGGATTTGTATCATCACCGGTTCTGGGGGAATCTCGTGCGCTGGGGCGCGGGGCCGATTTTGCGATCCGGCGGCGCGCGCGCCCGGCTGGGGACCGACCAACTGACCTACACGCCGGACGACAAGGCGAAGATCACCGCCCGCCTGCGTGACAAGAATTTGAAGCCGGTGGAGGACGGCAGCCTGCGTGCCGAAGTGATCGGCGATGGCCAGGTGCTGGCGAATGTTCCCATGACCGCTGTGCCCGGATCGAACGGGCTTTACGAAGCGAACCTCGACGGATTCGCCAAGGCCGGGAAATACGAAGTCCGGCTGAGAGGAGATCGAGCGGATGCGTTGATCCGCGAGGACGGGGCGAAGGAACTGAAAACCGGCATCCGCGTCGTGGGTTCGCGCGGTCCCGTCGAACTGGCGGAAACGACCCTGAACCTTCCTCTGTTGGAAACGATCGCCCAGCTTTCCGGCGGCAAGGTGGTTTCGCCGGACAAGACCGGCGAGCTGGCGAACTTGTTTCTAACCGACAAGAACGAGCGTGAGGAGGTCCGCGAAAGCGCGCTGTGGGACAGCGGCTGGGTGCTGGGTCTGCTGGCGCTCCTACTCGGCAGCGAATGGGTAATCCGACGGGCCGGCGGCCTTCCTTGAACGAACGATCTCATGAATACCAATCTGCAATCGGGAGAAATCGAAGCGCGTCTGAAAGCGGTGCGCCGACTGATCCGCCGCGTCCAACAGACACGCGCCGTGATGCTGGTGCTGACGGTGATGCTCGGCGGACTGATCGCGATGATGGCGGCGGACTGGTTGTTTTCACCGCTGCCCACATCCGCCCGCTGGGGCATGTTCGGGCTGTGGCTGCTGGCGGTCGCCGTGGCGGCGAGGTTCGGCGTCGGGCCGTTGGTGAAACCGATCGGGCTGCTGCAGGTGGCGCGCTGGCTGGAAACGCGGCATCCGGAAATGGAGGAGCGCATCAGCACGGTTCTGGAGATGGCGCGCGGGAGCGAGGGAGTTTCGGAAGATTTGTTAGCATCGCTGGCCCGCGCGGCGGAGGAGGATGCGGGCAAGGTGGATGTGGTACGCGAGGTGATGGGCGCGCGCACGGCGCGGCGCTGGGGGCGTCCGGCGCTGGCTCTTGCGATGGTGATCGTGTTGGGATTTGTGGTTTCGCCCTATCAGGCGACGAGGTTGTTCGTGCGGGCGGTGGCGCCGTTTTCCGATCTCGGAAACGCGGGTGCAGGGCGCTTTGTGGTGAAGCCGGGAGACGTGGAGGTTCTCGCGGGCGATCCGGTGAAGATCGAGGTGGCTTACGACGGGTGGGAAAAGAACCCGCAGCTGTGGATGGAGATGGAGGGAGGACGGAAGATTTCCCAGGATCTGGCAGAAGCGGGCGATGGGTTCCTCTACCTGTTGGATCCGGCGAAGGAGAGTTTTCGCTATCAGGTGAGGGCGGGCCGCGACGAGAGTGATAGATTTTCTGTTACGGTCTGGCCGGTGCCGGAATGGTTGAAGCCGCGCGTGACGCTGGCGTTTCCGGAATACACGGGGTTGGTGCCGCAGGAGTCGGCGCTGGAGCGTGGGATCGAAGCGGTGGCGGAAACGAAGGTGACTTTGGAAGGGCGGACGAATACGGCGGTGGAGTCGGCATGGCTGGAGGTCGCAGGAAAACGGCTGGCGGAGGGTGTGGTGGAGAACTCGGCGAACGGCGGGCGTGTCAGTTTCGCATGGAAGCTGGCGGCCGGCGGATCGGGAGAGGCGGTGGTGAGGTTGAAACACCGGCTGGGTCGCACGATCGAGGCGTCGCGGTTTTCTATCAGCGTGTTGGAGGATCGGGTGCCGGAAGTGGTGCTGCTCAGCCCGATGCAGCGCGATCTGAAGGTTAGGCCGGACGAGGTGCTGGCGCTGAAATACGAGGTGACCGAGGATTTTTCACTGGCGAAACTCGCGGTGGAGGTCGATGCGGGCGGGAAGAATGCGGTGATGTTGGATCAGGATCTGCCGCTGCGGGTGGGAAGCTCGAAGCCGCCGGTTTTCCGGGGTGGGGCATTGGTTTCCGTCGGTGAGTTGCGGTCGCGGTTTTCCGGGACGAATGAAATGCGGGTCCGGGTGCGGGCCGAGGACGCGCGTCCGGCGGACTTGGGCGGGCCGGGCATCGGGTTTTCCGAATGGGTGAAAATCCGCATCGACGATGGCGCGGAATCACTGGCGCGCCAGGAGTTGCGCGAGGAACACGAAGGCGCGAAAGAAACCATCGAAAAGGCGATCCAAGCGACCCGAGAGGCACGCGAGCGGATGGATTGGCATCGTGAGCAGATCAAGAAGGGCGAGCTCAATGACAATGCGCGCAAGGACATCAAGGAGGCCGGCGAGAAGCTAGCAGGCGCGGAGGATAAGTTGGAAAAATTGTCGGACCAGATGAAGGAAAGCGTCCACGCATCGAAATCCGACGATGTGATGGAGGCTGCGGAGCTGGTGGCGAAGGCGCGGGAGGATTTGGAAAACTCACGCTTGCAGGACACCCCTCAGGAGCGTGACGCCAAACTGCAGCAGGCGCGCAACGAAGCGGAAGCGGCAGTGAAGAAACTGGAGAATGTTAGGAATGCGATGGACCGGGAGCGTGAGAAGATCGAGGATCTCGCGCGTCTCCAGGACCTCGCGCAACAGCAGCAGGAGGTCGCGAGGCAGGCGGACGCCGAGCTGGCGAAAAATCCCACCGCCGAGCAATTGCCGAAGGACTGGCAGGAACAGCAGAAGCGGATCGAGGAACAGCTGAAACAACAACTGCGCGAGCGTCCCGATGCAAAGGCGGAAGCGTTGCAAGCCCAGGCCGAACAAGCGAAGGCGCTGGCGGAGCAGGCGAAGGCGATGGAGAAATCGCAGGAAAATCTGGAGCAGCAGACGAAGCAGATTTCCGAAAAATCCCTGCAGGAAGCGCTCTCGGCCGAACAAGCGGAGATCGCGAAAGAGGCCAAGGCCGAACTCACCACTGCCCAAGAGGCGCGCAGCCCGCTCGCCGACACCCTGCCCGAAGCCACCACCGCGGCGGAAGAGGCGAGGGATCAGATCGCGAAGGGGGAAACCCAAGCGGCCGCGGACTCCGCGAAAAAGGCGGTGCAGGCGATGAAGGACGCCGCCGCGAAAGGCGAGCCCGCCGAAGCCGGAGCGCTGGAACCGTTGGCGGAACGACAGGAGCAGGTCGCCCAAGCCATGGATGCCTTGGCAAAGGGCGACGCGGCCGCCGCGCTCAAGGGCTTGCAGGAGGCGCAGGCCGATGCCGCGCAGGAGCTGGCGAAAGAAGTGGAGAACCTCCCGCAGATCGATGGCAATGGAGCGATGAACGAGGCCGCGAATGCCGCCAAACAAGGCGGTGAACAAGCGAAGTCCGCCGCGCAGCAGGGGCAGCAAGGCCAGCAGCAGGAAGCCTCGAAACAACACGATCAATCCGCCCAAAACTTCGAAAAAAGCGCGACTGCCCTGGAGCGGGCGGCGGCGGAGTTTTCCCAACAGGCGAAGGAAGCCGCCGCCCAACAGGCGAACCCGCAGCGCGCGCAGCCGTCCGCCGGCGAGATGGCGGTGGCGTTCCAACAGGCAGCTCAGGCCGCCGACAATCCGCAAGCCGCCGAAGCCGCCGCCCAGGCGGCGAATGCCGCGCAGGCCCTCGCCCAAGCAGCGCAGGGAGCCCGACAACAAATGCAGGGACAGATGCCGGGCAAACCCGGACCTCCGGGGCCACCCGCCACCATGCCGAGCGACAAACCGCAAAACGAGATGCAGGCGCGGGAAGCCGATCCCGGAGTGCCGCCCGAACTGGCGAAACTCGGCATCAGCGCGGCGGATTGGGAAAAAATCCAGGCCAGCCTGAAGTCGGACGTCGGTGCCGGCGAGGGCGGCGCGGTGCCCGAGGAATACCGCGAACTGGTGAAAGGATACTTTGAAAGCATGTCGAAAAAATCCACCAAGGACTAACCGCTCATGAAAATTCCCATCAGAATCCTCGTGGCGGTGCTCGCTCTAACTGTCCTGGCCGCCGCCCAGGAAAACGCCGATCCCGCGTTCGCCGAGTGGCGCGACCGGGTGGACCCCGCCATCGAAAATGCGCTGAGCTATCTGGCCCGCGTGCAGCAGCCCGATGGCTCGTTTCCGGACAAATACGGCGACTCCACCGGAATCCCTGCGCTCGTCGGCATGGCGTTTTTGTCCAAAGGCCACCTGCCCACGGAAGGCCCGCACGCCGCGGTGCTGAACCGCTGCATCGACTTCGTGCTCGCCAGCCAGAAGGCCGAGGGGCTGTTCGAAAAAGGCAGCGGAGGCACCGGCCCGATGTATGCGCACAACATTTCCACGCTCTTTCTATCGGAAGTCAGTGGCATGGTCGATCCCGGCAGGCAGGAGAAGATCGGCAAGGCGCTGCCGGCCGCGCTCTCGCTCATCCTCCGTGCGCAGGCCGTGCCAAAGGACGAGCGCAACCGCGGCGGCTGGCGCTATCATCCCGGCTCGAAGGACAGTGACACCTCGTGCAGCGGTTGGGCGCTGATGGCCCTGCGTTCCGCGAAGCTCAACGGCGCGGCTGTGCCCGATGCCGCGATCATCTCCGCCGTGGACTATCTGAAACGCCATCAGGATGACAAATCCGGCTGCTTCGGTTACTCCGGCACGGTGGATCACCAAAAGTCGCTGACCGGCATGGGCCTGCTCTGCCTCGAACTCTGCGGGAAACACGGCACCCCGGAAACCATCAAGGCCGCCGACTACGTGATGCGGACCTTCCGCGACCTGCCCGGCGACCAGTTCGAGTTCTACGGGAATTATTACAACTCCCAGGGCTCGTTCCAGATCGGCGGACGATACTGGGCGGAATTCGCACCCTGGATGTATGCCACCTATCTGAAAAAGCAGGAAAGCAACGGCTCGTGGAATAGCAGCGAAGCCGGGCGGATCTACGGCACCGCCCTCATGACCCTCGCCTTCACCGTGCCCTACCGCCAGCTCCCGATCTATCAACGCGACGAGACGGTGGGCGAGCAGGAGCGGTGACACGCAGTTGGCTGCCTGTTCGTTGTCAGTTGAGGGGCCCGGGCAGGAAGAGGAGAAGTCGTCGATTCAGTGACGACTTTTTTGAAAAGTGCCTCCTCTGGAATTTTCGCGAACAAACCATTCAGGAAACCCGCAGCAACGCTATCAAGTTGATTCAACGGTGGAACAGTCAAGCTACCTCAATCAAAATGACCCATCCGGAAAGCCTCTTCAAATTCTCATAAAACATTGCCATCCAGACAATTACCGGCTAGGAAAGCAGTAATGCCCACCGGTTCGAGGAGACGCTTCTCGGATATGCTGGAGGTCGAATAAACACTGTTAGCCAAGAAAATGAAAACAATCACAACTAAAATCTTCTTCGCCCTTTTTGCGCTCAACTGCTCATTGAACGCCAATGAACTAATCAAAGTTGCCGCAGTGTCGGAAGCACCTGGACCAGAATTTCATGAGGTGGCCTACACCAATGGTGAGTCAGAATCGAAAATCAACGTCAGCAAGACTTCGATCATCACGACTGAAGACGTTCTATCCATGACCATCGGAGAAGATCCACTCGTCGTCATCGTCGATTTGACGCCAGACGGGAAGACCAAGATGATGAAGGGCACAGCAGGCATGACAGGGAAGAGGCTGGCAGTGCTAGTCAATGGTAGAGTTCAAGTAGTCCCGGTCTTGCAACAGGCTCCATTGGGTGGACAGTTTCATATCTCCGGGTTCAAGAAGCCAGAGGAAGCAAAAGCCCTCGCAGATGCCTTCACAAAAAAGAAAGGCTAACAAGACGGCACATCCAACGGCGGGCAACGTCCTTCTTTGAATTCGGGCTTCCTTTCCCGCCGTGGATGGCCTAGACGTTCGCCAGAAAATGACGCGCCTACTTCCAGTCATCTCGATAGTCGTTGGCAGCTTTAGTATCGTCGCAGCGCTTAGCTCCATCGGATCAGCGGGATCGGTCGTTACGCTGACTTCCGGACTCATCATCGGGATTGCTCTCATTTCTCTGTCTTTAGCGATATGGCAGAGACGGCAGGCAGCTCTCCAGATAGGCTATGCAGTGATCGCGGCTGGACTCGTTTCATTCATTGTGGGAGCATTCCAACATGGGATTTTCATCCCTCCGTGGGAGCGATACGCAGTTATCTGTGCTTCTGTGATCAGTGGAGTTCTTGTTGGACTTTACTGCTGCGCCGCTTGGAGGCGTCTTTGGACCAGGTTCACCGAATTGAATCCCAAAGGCTAACAAGACGGCACATCCAACGGCGGGCAACGTCCTTCTTTGAATTTGGGCTTCCTTTCCCGCCGTGGATGGCCTAGACGTTCGCTCCAAAGAAGACACAACATGAAACGCGCTGCCATTATCCTCATTCTCCTCGCCGCTGGCTTTGGTGGTGGGTGGATCACTCGTAGTGTAGTGGCACCGGATTATCCCTCACATTGGGACGCCGTAGAGTTGGGGATGACCACTTCTCAAGCTAAGTCAGCGGTTCCGGACCTTGATCCCGGACTCCGCGAGATCAAGGGATTTGATCAGGCGGGCCTCGACCTGGGAGATCGATACTGGAACCTGTTGGTGAGCTACGATGATAATGGCAGGGTGTCCGAGATCACCAAGAACTACGTCGATCGGCGTATCGGCATTTTCAATCATTCACTTGTGGAATCGAAGCCGTGAAGAATTCAGGGGGGGCTAACAAGTCGGGCGTGGCAACGGCGTACAACGTCGCTCGTTCGCTTCGCTCTGTGAGTCTTGCGCCGCCGTGCCACCACATCTAACGTTCTACAAGAAAACTTAAATCCTATCCAACGAATGAACCCAGACACAATGTTTCAGCAGATGCTCGGAGTCGATGTTTCCACGATGCGGCTCATGACAGCAATCGCGGGAGTATCTACGCTAGTTCTCTGGGTCTATCGCCTTCACGCAATTATCCACTGTATGAGCCGAGCTCCAAGTGATTTCCCAAGCCCTGTGGATAGGGTGGTTTGGAGCGGACTTTCGGCATTCATGCCGTTGGGTATTGGAGCATTATTATACCATGCGGTTTCAAGTAGAAGCATGTTGACGCTCCTATATTTCATCCCGTTTTTCGGAGTTTCAGTACCAGCGGTCTTCATGCTATTGAAGGTCTGGCCCAATTCCACCAATTTTAATCTGAATTTCCTTGGGATGTGAGCGGGGAAGCGGACGAATCAAAAAGAGGGGGATCCGACGTTGGCGGCGGGTCGTGGAAAGCTTGGAGATTCGGGGAGAATCCGGCATTTCCGGCACACCTTTCAGGGTGCGGATTCTTTGGAATTTTAATCCCGGGGTGGTCGTCGCGATTGCTCCTCGACCCCGGGCTAATTTCTGGAATCCCTGCCGGGATAGAGAAATTGTTCCCACCGTTCAAGACAATCGGGCGAAGTCGGCTGTCATCAAGGAATGCAAGGAATGGACTCATTTCATACCCGGCATTTCCTGTCGATGAAGCTGGCGATCCAGGAAATCGTTCGCTAGGCTGCCACTGACTCATGGAATTCGAAGGAGAACGCAAACGTTTCAGAATCGAGCCTTTTCTCGGAGGCGCAGCGTTGTTGCTGTTGCTCGTCGGGTGTTTTTTCGTGCTGCGGCCGTTCATGACGGCGCTGATGTGGGCAATCATTCTGGCATATTCGCTGCATCCGCTGCAGCGGGTCTTCACGCGCTGGTTCCGGGGATCGCGCACGCTGGCGGCGTGTTTTGTCACGCTGACGCTGACGATCGTGCTCTCGGGGCCAATTGTTTTGGTCGGATTCAGCCTGGCTCAGGACGGCAAGGATCTGGCGATCGCCACCCGGAAATCGTTCATGGCCGCACCGGCCCAGGCGCCGCCGTGGATGGCGGAGCTGCCGGTGGTGGGGGATGAAATGGCGAACTATTGGGCGGGATTCGTGGAGGACCGGAACCGCTGGATGGACCAACTCGACAAGGAGGTGAAAATTACGCCGCCGCGGCCGAAGATCGTCGTCGAAAACGGCAGTGAACTCATCGTGAAGGACGCGCCGCCACCGTTGACGGATGTGGTGGAGGAAAAAGTCGGCGCGGAGGAGGAAAAAAAACTGGTCTCGTCGCACGTGGTTGTTTTGTTAGGGCAGTTCCTTTCCTGGGCGCGGACCTGGTTAATCGCACTTGGGCTTGCGGTGGGGCAGGGGGTGACGCAGGTGCTCGTCAGTGCGTTCCTCGCGTTTTTCCTGCTGCGGGATGCACCTCTTCTTGCGGAACGTTTGAGCGTGGCGGCGGATCGGTTGGCGGGATCTCGCGGGCAGCATTTGATCAAGGTGGCGGGCGACACGGTGCGCGGGGTGATTTACGGCATCATCGGCACGGCCATCGCACAGGCGCTCGTGGCGGGACTCGGGTTCTGGATCGCCGGCGTTCCGGGCGCGGTGCTGCTCTCGGTGCTGACGTTTTTTTTCGCCGCAGTTCCTTTCGGCCCGCCTTTGATCTGGCTGCCGGCGGCGGGTTGGTTGTTCATGCAGGGCGATACTGGGTTGGGCATTTTCATGCTGATTTATGGATTTTTCGCCATCAGTGCGGTGGACAATGTGATCAAGCCACTGCTCATCAGCCAGGGTAGCAAGATGCCGTTCGTGCTGATTTTTTGCGGAGTCATCGGTGGTGCGTTTGCCTTCGGATTGGTCGGGGTTTTCCTCGGACCGACCTTGCTGGCTGTTGCATTCCGACTGGTGGAGGAATGGTCGTCCACACCGCTGGATCCGGAACGGAAGTTGATCATCGAAAGCACTTCGCTGTTGCGGACCGAGCCGGCATCGGCCACACCATCGCATGGCGGTGAGTCCCTCGGTGTTAGGTAAGGTAGTCGATGTCTTCGAGCGGAATTTCCGCGAACGCGGGGAAATCGGCGCCTCGATCAGCATCTGGTGGGGGGGCGAGGAACTGATTTCGCACGGCCATGGCTGGTGTGAAAAAGAGCGAATGCGCGAGTGGACGGAACGCACGCTGGTCCCGGTTTATTCTGCGACAAAAGTGCCCGCTGCGGCGACGCTGCTGATGGCGTTGGAGAGCCGGGGACTGTCCGAGGAAACGCTGGTGCGCGAAGTGTGGCCAAAATTTCCGGTGGCTGGGGCGAAGTTTTCCCACGTCCTTTCCCACCAATGCGGACTGGCAGCGCTCGATCACAAGGCGAGTATTTTCGAGATCGATGAGATCGTGACCGCGATCGAGGAGCAGGTTCCGGCATGGGCGCTCGGGCAAGGCCAAGGCTATCATCCGCGGACTTTCGGGGCTCTGGTGGCAGAGCCGGTGCGTCGCCTAACAGGAATGACGCTGGGAAAATTCTGGTGGGAAAAAATCGCTGCTCCGCTCGGGCTGGATTTCTGGATCGGCCTGCCGGAAAGCGAGTGGCCGCGGGTGGCGCAACTCTATCCGGGAAAGGCGGACAAATCGGATCTCGTCGATGGATTCTACAAACAACTGACCACATCCGGGACATACACCCGACGGGCGTTTTCCTCGCCACGCGGGTTGCATGCGATCCGTGACATGAACGAGCACCGCGCGTGGTCGGCGGAGCTCCCGGCGATGGGTGGAATCGCGACGGCATCGGCGCTGGCGAAATTCTATCAGGCAGCGATTGGCTCTATCGAGAGTCCTCTATCCGTTCATGTGAGGCAGGCACTCGTCACGCCGCAGACGACAGGTGAGGACCTTGTTCTCTTGCGCCCTACGAAATTCACCTGCGGCGCTCAGCAGGACCCGCTGGATGACAGCGGCAAAAAGATCCGGCATCTTTACGGCCCTTCGATTTCCGCTTTCGGCCATCCGGGTGCGGGCGGCAGCCATGGGCTGGGAGATCCCGAGACCGGCATCTCCTTTGCCTACGTCATGAACCAGATGGACCTCAGCGTGATGCCCGGGGTGAAGTGTGTGGAGATGGTGGAGGCGCTCTTTTCGGAGCTGTGAGATGGAGCACTGAAAGTGGTTGCGGCGTCTCGCCGCAACGTCACTCGTTGTCATTGAGCCTCTGGGGGAAATTCCGCACTCGACCAAGGGGGAAGTGCTCAATCCCTCCGCAAGGCGCTGCGGCGAGACGCCACATCCACCATCGCAACTGAAGTCCGCCACTTTGAAACTGACAAAATGCTAGGGTTTGTGAGGGATGGACTTTCCTTTGGAGTGTGCCTCCAGTGCCTGGTAGTATGCCGCTATGCCGATTTCCTGCAGGAGGCCAGAAGCTGGCGGCATGTATTTTGAAATGTCGTTTTCCGTGAGTGGGCTGCCATTTTTGATCAGTTTCGGGATTGCCACGTTTTTCTCAGCTTCGTCCGATTTCGGTTCGGCGGCAGGATTCAGGGAGATCCAATGGTTGCGATCCAGCGTCACCAGCGGCACGGATCCCTTTGTCAATTTACCGGCGACGGGATCCCAGGCGAGTTCGCATTCCAGCGTGATGTTGTGAGGATCATTCCAGGTTTCTATCCAGCCCGGCGCGCTCCGAAATGCCGAATAGGTGGCCAGTCCGGTTTCTTCCAGGCGGATGGAAACCACGAGCGGGTAAGCTTCGGTCGGCTGTTCAGAAATCACCAGAGCGAGGATATTCGCCGCGAGGGTGGCCGGGTCCGCACTTGGGTAGCTGAGCAATACCCTGCCGGATCCTTCTCTTGCCCGGACCTCGAAACCGTTCACCCCACCGCCGTCCAGAAACGCATTCGCCTCCCTGACACCCCGCGAACGGTAACTCGCATAACATAGATCTGCCGACCAATGGTTGAGTCGAAGGTGATCATATTCGCCCTCTTCGTTTCCCCAAACCGGCAGCACATGCCATCCGGGGTCTCCGTCGCCTACGGCCTTGAGCACAATCATCCCCGGCGTCAGCGGCTCAAACCCGGGTTTTTTCATCACATCGGGAAACACCACCCAGGCGATTCCTCGCGCATCCTCCTCGATGATGGTTCCGGGTACATTGACGGGGGGCGGCTCCTTTTGGTCCTCGCCGGGGCGGGTCACATATTTTCCGGAGTATTTTTCCTCCAGCGGCTTGTCCTCCGTGCCGTCTGCCACCACCCGGACGTCCAGCGGTTGCTCGGGGGTGCCGCTTGCACAGCGGAGCAAACACCAGAGCGTCGCGGCCAGCGCTTGTTCCTTGGTGTAGGGGCTGTATCCCGGTGGTTTCCATGCCTTCACTCTCAGGAACACCGGGAACGCGGAAATTTGCGTCGGATCTTCCGCTTCCACCGAGATGCCGAAGACGCTCGCCAGATTCTGGTCCAGTTCCGAGCCGCCTTCCCAGCGCATCGCACCGTCTGGACAGGCACGGCCCTCCCCGATTATCCGGTGAATGCCGTAGCCGTGGTTACTGATCACGCCCACGCGTCCGAGTGGGATCCTGGTGGGATCGGATTTTGTTCCGAGGTTCACCGGTTGTTCCACGATGGAGGTGCCGACCACCGTGGCAAGGGACAAGGCTGGCGCGAAAGAAAATGCCAGCGAGAAAAAAGATAAGAATGGCAATGTCGTCATGGCTTTTCCGGCTTTCTAAAACCTGATAGATCCACGGCTTTTCCGCAATGCGAATCTTTTGAATCTGCAAATTCTACATCGCCGATGTGGGGCAAACTCCCCCTTCCCACGGCTTGACCGATTCCCCAGCCGGAATCCACACTCTGCGCCATGCGCATCCTCACAGGCCTTCAACCCAGCGGAAAACTCCACGTCGGAAACTATTTCGGCGCGATGGAGCCCGCCGTCCGCCTTCAGGAGGAGGGCGAGGCGTTTTATTTCATCGCAGACTATCATGCGATGACCTCGTCACAAAATCCGGCCGCGCTGCGCGAAAATGTCCGTGAACTCGCTGTCGATTTCCTCGCCTGTGGGCTGGATCCGAAACGCGCCGTCTTCTTTCGCCAGAGCGCCGTGCCCGAGGTGAACGAACTCGCCTGGATCCTCTCCACTGTCTGCCCGATGGGCCTGCTCTCGAAGTGTCATTCCTACAAAGACAAAGTCGCTAACGGAATTTCACCGAACCACGCGCTCTTCGCCTATCCGGTGCTGATGGCGGCTGACATTCTGTTATACGATTCCAACAAGGTCCCTGTCGGAAAGGACCAAAAGCAACACCTCGAAGTCACCCGCGACCTCGCGGTAAAATTGAACGAAACCTACGGCGATGGCACCGCCGTGCTGCCGGATGCCATCATCCGAGATGACACCGCGGTCGTCGCCGGGCTCGATGGCCAGAAGATGAGCAAGAGTTATAACAATACGCTCCCTATCTTCGGTGATGAGAAGTCGTTGAAAAAACTCATCATGAAAATCGTCTCGGACTCCACACCGGTCGAAGCACCGAAACCCACCGAGGGCTCTGTCATTCTATCACTTTACAAGCTCTTCGCCTCGGAGGACGCTCACGCCGTGATGATCACGGATCACCAGAACGGCGGCATCGGTTACGGCGATTTCAAAAAACGCCTCGCGGAAGCCTACTGGGACTACTTCGCCACGATGCGTGCCCGCCGCGATGAGATCCTCGCGGATCCTGGATATGTCGATCAAGTGCTCGCCGACGGTGCCCTCCGCGCCCGCGAGGAAGCTGCTAAAGTTCTGGACCGCATCCGCCTCGCGGTCGGCCTTCGTTAGAACTTCATTCTCGTGAAAAAACGTGTGCTCTGCCTGTTAGTTGATGGCTTCGAGGAAATCGAAGCCGTCACTCCCGTTGATCTTCTGCGCCGCGCCGGCGTCGAGGTGGTGATGGCGTCGCTCGGGCCGATGAGCGTCACCGGCCGCTGTGGCATTCGCCTCATCACGGATGCGGAGTTGGATTCCATCAACCCCGCCGATTTCGATCTCCTGCTCATCCCCGGCGGACCCGGAGTCGCCGCGCTGCGGGCTGATGGAAGACCCGCGAAGCTCGCTCGGGATTTTCACCTCGCGGGGAAAACCGTCGCTGCCATCTGTGCTGCGCCGTTGGTCTTAAAGGATGCGGAACTGTTGGAAGGCCGTGAATTTACTGCCCATTTCGCGGCACACGATGAACTGTCCGGCGTTTCTTCCGACCGTGTCGTGATCGATGGCAATCTCATCACCTCGCGGGGCGCAGGCACGGCCCTGGATTTCGGCCTCGCGTTGGTCCGCCGCCTTGTGGGAGACGGCGTGGCGGACGAGGTCGCCAAGTCAATCATGGCCTGGCCGTAACTGCCGCAATACGCTTGCCATCATGCGCCTGCTCGGGAATGTTCCGCGCGTCGTGCTTCCCGAACCACGCCAGCCCTGGTGGCTATTTCCCAACCTGTTGAGCTTGGACGCTCCGCTTGTGGCAGTGGCTTGGCTGTATGTTTTCGCAAAAACCTGGCGGGTGGACTATCACCCGTGGGAAGCCTATGTTTCGCTCGGCCTCGCCGTCTGGGTCATCTACGTGGCGGACCGCCTGCTGGATGCCTCGATTCATGCGGGCACTGCCGGCCGGCTGGAGGCACGCCACGCGTTCCATCAGAAGTACCGGAAATGGTTTGTGGCCGGGGCAAGCATGGCGTCGGTGACCGCGCTCTATCTGGTGGTGCGTTACATGCAGTCTCCGATCTATCACTATCTGCTGATCGGAGCCGTGCTCGTCGCGGGATTTTTCGGGCTTTCGATGCTGTCCTCTCAGGAAGCCAACGAGGTTCCGCATACGAAGAACATTTTGGCTGGAGTGACGTTCGCTTTCGGCACCGCGCTGATGGCCCACCATTACCTTCCTGCGTTCGGCATTTATGAAATGCTGGTTTCGCGCGAGTTCCTCTGTTTTGCGGTGCTCTGCACACTCAATATCTCTGCAATTGATCTCTGGGAACATGCAAACCGCGCCACCGATGTGGAGGCGAAGGCAACAGACGAACTGGCGCTCACCCTTCCCCTCATCGTTCTAGGCGGTGCTTCGCTGTTATATGCGCTTCGGGATTCGGAAATGACCACGCGTCCGTTCTTCTACGCCATCCTGACCGGGGCCGCCTTGCTTCAGGTTCTCAACCGTTCGCGCGCCCGATTTTCAATCGACGCCCTACGTGTCCTCGCAGATGTTGCGCTGATTCTTCCCATTCTGGTTTACCTCGCATCTGCCGGGGACTGAGCGACGGCCCCCCCAACCGCGCACGACCTAACATTTTTCCTGCCATGCGCCTCATCTTCATCGCCACCGGGGACATTGCCCTGCCGTCGTTCCGCCATCTGTTGGAAAACGGCCCGCGCCCGCTTGCTCTTGTGACGCAGCCCGACAAACCCGCTGGCCGCCATCAGGTGCTCACACCGCCGGCGATCAAGCTGGAGGCGCTCGCAGCCGGCATGACCGTCTATCAGCCCGAGAAAATCGGTGACATTACCGCAGAACTCGCCGCGCTTGATCCCGAAATCCTTGTCGTTATGGCCTACGGGCAAATCCTGAGGCAAAACATCCTCACGCTCGCCAGCAGGGCCATCATCAACCTCCACGCCTCTCTCCTGCCGAAATACCGCGGCGCCGCGTGCATTCAAGCAGCCATCGATGCCGGCGATGCGGAAACGGGCATTACTGCCATGCACGTCGTGCGCGAACTCGACGCAGGTGACGTGATCCTGATGAAATCCATTCCCATCGCTCCGGATGAAACCGGCGGCTCCCTGCACGACCGCCTCGCCGATTTATCACCTTTCGTTTTGGCCGAAGCGTTGTCGAAACTAACTGACGGCACCGCGCCCCGCATCCCACAGGATGATTCTGCATCAAGTTACATTTCCAAGCTCGCGCGCGAGGACGGCAAGATTGACTGGAGCCGTGATGCCGCTGCGATCGAGCGCCGCATTCGGGCCTACGATCCGTGGCCTGGCACCTACACGACGGCGATCGAAGGCGGGAAGGAAAAGCGGCTCAAGATTTTCCCGCCTGCCACCGTGGTCGAGCAAACATTGGTTCCTGGAGAAATCTCCATCATTGATGAGCAACTGACGATCGGCTGCGGAAGGCACGCTCTCATCGTCACCTCTCTCCAGCCCGACGGCGGGAAACGAATGTCCGCTGCCGATTACCTACACGGCCGCAAACCGAGCTCGTTCAAACCGTGATCCGGTCGGATCAAGGTTCGTAGAGTGACAGCGTGGCGATCATTGGCTCCCGATGGAACGTGATCAACCTGGAGAGTTCAGGCGAAAGAGGATGGTGCTCGGTGAGGAATTTCCCGTTCTTCAACGAGCGGAGCCGACGGATGGAACAAACCGATGCACCGTTGGGACTTTGCACGACGCACAAGGTCCCGAAGCCACAGATGCGGCGGTTGTCACGATGGACGGCGAACTCGATTCGATCGCCGTTGTGGGATAGAAGTTCGCTGGTGTCCAAGCGGGTGACGGGAAGCAAGGCATGCATGGTGGTCGGGGGTGTGATGGGTTTTGAATCGCCAGTTCTTCGCATGACACATGCCATGGAAGAAGACAGACGGAACTCACGGAGAATCAACGAAGCTCCCTCGGTGGGATGCTGGAAGTGAAGGCGTTTTGCAGTTGGCCGGATGCAGTTTGCATCAGGGGAAGAGAAAGGTTGTTAGCTCATGGATTTGTCAAAAAATCCCATTCAACGATGACGCCACGCGGGGGTGCCGTTGCCATTGCCACGAAGTTGCCGGAGGCCGGTGCCGTCGGAGTTGATGATGTAAATTTGATTGGTCTTGGCGTCGCCTTGTTGCTGAGGACCGAACTCGCCAGCGCGCGTCTGGAGGGCAAGGTCGAAGACGATGCGGTTTCCATCCGGTGACCAGTCCACGGTTGTGATGTAGGTGCCTTGGGGAAAGGTGCGGAGCAGGGTATCGGCACCGTTGTTCAGGTTCCGGATGCGGAGTGACTGGATGTTTGGTTCCGGTGTGAGGGAGGTGGTAAGGGCGTGGGCCTGGAAGGAACGCACGTAGAGCAAGCCGACGCCGTTAGGTGAGAATTTTGGCTGATAGTCGTGCTCACTCCAAAAAAACCCGGTCGTGATGTTGGCATCGGCGCGGGGGAAGGTGACTTGGCGCGCGCGTCCGTTCTGCACGGAGGTGAGCGATGGCGGGATCAGGAATACGGCAGTCGTTTCGCCCGGCCCGCCTCCGCTGAGAAAGGGTGCGCTCGACACGAGCGGTGCTGCGAGAATGTTTTGGGTAGGCGACCAATCGACACCTTCGCCACCGTGGTGTCTGCCGTTTTTCATTTTGTCGACGTGGACCAAAATCGGATTCGCAGTTCGGGTGAGGGAATAGATTTCCAGGACTGGCACATCGACGACCCCACCACCGTTGTTTCCGGAGTTCGGGCCACCGGTCTGAGTCACCGAAAAGATGGCCATCGAGCGCCCGTTCCGCGAATAGGCTTTATACCAGGGAAATGTATAGCTGAACGAACGGGTATCCGGGTCCAGAATGTCGAGGAGATTGGTGAGTCGGCGTGCGGGTCCGGTCCCGTTCGTCATCGAAAAAACATTCCAGGTTCGGGTGGGAACCCTCTTTGGCTGGAAGGCGGTCACGGCGAGTTGCGATCCGTCTTGCGACCAAGTTGGGAAGCCAACCAAATTGAATGGGAAAGGTAGCGCGGTATCGCCCCCGCCGTTCGCGTTCATTTGGCGGAGCTGGAGGTTACCGTTTCGCAGTAGGCGGGTGTATGTGATCTGCGCCGAGGCGGAACCACCCAACGCGAACAGGGAAATCGCCGCAAACAGACGGAGAACGGAAGGTAGTTTAATTTTCATGAAGGAAGGGGGGATGAAGGAAAATCACACGAATTTACAAACGACAAAGTGACGACTGGCAGAATAGGTTTTCGTGGCATTCTGTCGAGGAAGTTCGGGGAAAAGTATGGGTGCTTTCAGTCGAGGTTGGTAAAAATTGTTCAGGGTATCGATATGAAAAAAGGTGGGGAATCACCCCATGGCGAAGCAGCATGGAAAATGGTATTCTTAAGGTTGATCGTTTTCCGAACGCATGCATCATCCCCGTTCTAACACCGCTGCCTTGAGTTACCGGCTTGCCGCCATGCTGCTGTTGGCAAACTGCGTTCTGGTATTGGTGGCAGTGATCCTGCTGGGGTATGCAACCACCACCAGCAGCCGCGAGCTGTTGATAGCGGGCACGGTGCTGGCAGTCGCGGCTGCCCTGCTGGTCGTCGTGCAGTGGATTGCAGCCAGTCGGACCGGTTGTCCCCTGTGCCGGACCCAGGTGCTGGCTCCGAAACGATGCTCAAAGCACCGGAAGGCAAAAACTTTGTTAGGAAGTCATCGGCTGCGGGTGGCGATTGCGGTGGTTTTCAAAAACCAGTTTCGCTGCCCGTATTGCAATGAGTCCACTGGGCTTGAAGTCCGGGAAACGCTGCGCAGCGCCCGTGGCCTGGAGCAGAGTCAGGACGAGGGACGCAGAAGGATTTAAAGTGTCTAACGAATGTTTTCCAGCATCCATTCCGCGATTTCGGCGTAGATGGGATAAGAGGTGATGAGAACGTTGTCGTGGCTGGCGGTGGGAATTTCCGTCCATCGCTTGGGAGTGGTGGCAGGAAGGGACTGATAGAGAGATCTGCCGCGGGCGAGCTCGGAAACAGGGTCCGCGGTACCATGAGCGACCAGGGTGGGAATATGGATGGTGCCGGCGAGGCGGGCAGGCTGGATATCCGCAAGGTGAATGCCGGTTTTGTGATGATAGATCAAATCGGCACCGCCTGCCCAAATAGGACCCAGCGTGGTACCAATGTGACGCGACGCCTGGCTTTCGATGACTTTTGAAAACAAATCGAAACTGCTGATCACCACGAGGGCCTTCCATGGTGCAGCCGGCAACGCGGTGGCGTGGACGGAAACCGAGCCGCCCATTGACATGCCGAGCAGTCCGGCAGGTTGGGGATCGAAGGCGAATTTCCGCGCGGCTTCATCGAGCACCCGCGCCGGCAAAGTCGCTTCCCGCACGCCGTAGGTGGCGATGGCCCCCGGATGATCGCCGTGGGCGGGGAGATCGGGAATGACACAGCGGAAACCCGCGGCGCACAGTCTTTCGGCGATGGGCAGGTAATCTTCCTTCCGCCCCTTCCGGCCATGGATGAGAACGAGCGTGCCGATGGTGCCGCCGGAGGGTGTTAACTGGAGGCCGCGGGCGTTGAGTTGCTGGCGGATCTTGTTGCCGCGGTCACCGAGAGCTCCCGAAGGATCGGGTGTGCAGACAAGGCAGGGTGTGCCATCGCTGGCGGTGAAGCGGTCGATGACAAGCCCGTGGGAGGTCGGATTTGATAGAAATTCGCGGTGAAAGTCCTGGAGTCCCCGACGTGTCGGACTGGCGATTTCCGATCCTGCCCAGAAGATGAGTCCCGTGGCGGTGAGGAGGATGAGGAGAACGGTGGAGATGAGGAGGAGTCGCCAGCGGGTGCAGAGGAATTTCATGGGGAGCCAGGAGAAAGCAGTGGTCTGTTTCTCACAGGGGATGCGGCGGGAGGGCAATGAGGAAGAGTGGGTTCACGTGAATTTCACAGAAGGTGTTTGTGGGTCGATCAAATGTTGCGGCGGTTCATTGGGAGGAAAAAGCGGAGCCTGCGTGTGCAGGCTCCGCTTGGGATGAATTCGGGCGGAATAAATTCCGCGGTCCGTTAGGCCAGGATCTGGGCGAGGACGTAGGGGAGGATGCCGCCGGCGCGGTAGTAGTCTTTTTCCACGGGAGTATCGATGCGGACGATGACGGGGACATCGAAGCTTTTGCCAGAGGCGGGGTGCACCTTGAGGGTGGCCTGCTGCATGGGCTTGAGATCGTTGTTGATGCCGACGAGGTCAAAGGTGGCATCGCCGAGCCCCTTGATCTTGTCGTAGTCCTCCTTGTGGACGAAGTTGCAGGGGAGCACGCCCATACCGACCAGGTTGGAGCGGTGGATGCGCTCGAAGGACTTGGTGATGACGGCCTTGACGCCTAGCAGGTTGGTGCCTTTCGCCGCCCAGTCGCGGCTGGAGCCCATGCCGTAGTCTTCACCGCCGATGATGATGGTGGGGACGGCGTCTTCCTGATAGATGGCGGCAGCGTCGTAGATGGCTTTCGTTTCACCATCGATGCTGGTGACTCCGCCTTCGATACCCGGGACCATGAGGTTCTTAATGCGGACATTGGCGAAGGTGCCGCGGGTCATGACGCGGTCATTGCCCCTGCGCGAGCCGTAGGAGTTGAAATCGGCGAAGCCGACGCCGCTGTCCTTGAGGAAACGGCCGGCGGGGCTGTCCATCTTGATGGCTCCGGCAGGGGAAATGTGGTCGGTGGTGACGGAATCTCCAAAGATGCCGAGCGGACGTGCGCCGTGGATTTCCACGATGTCGCGCGGGGCAGGGGAGAAGCCGTCGAAGAACGGCGGTTCCTGAATGTAGGTGGATTCGCGGTCCCACTCGTAAACGTTGCCGGTGGAGGATTTGATCTCGTTCCACTTCGGATTCTGATCGGAGAAGCCGGTGTAGAGCCTGCGGAAAACATCCGGCTTGAGCGAGGAATTCATCGCGTCGGTGATTTCCTGACCGGTCGGCCAAATGTCGGCGAGGAAGACAGGTTCGCCTTTCGGCGTTTTTCCTAACGGCTCGGTGGTGAGGTCGATATCGACAGTGCCTGCAAGCGCATACGCGACGACGAGCGGCGGCGACATGAGGAAGTTCGCCTTGATGGACTGGTGGACGCGGGCTTCGAAGTTCCGGTTGCCTGATAGAACGGAGGCGGCGACGATGTCCTCGGATTTCACGACGTCCTCGATGCCAAGATCAAGCGGTCCGGAGTTTCCAATGCAAGTGGTGCAACCGTAGCCGACCGTTTGGAAACCGAGGGTATCGAGTTCGGTCTGGAGGCCGGTTTTGTTGAGGTAATCGGTGACAACGCGGGAGCCGGGTCCGAGCGAGGTTTTGACGGAGGGGTTCACCTTGAGGCCAAGGGCGTTCGCTTTCTTCGCCAGCAAACCGGCGGCTAACATGACGCTGGGGTTCGAGGTGTTCGTGCAGCTGGTAATGGCGGCGATGAGAACGGAACCGTGGGTGATGGTGTCCTTGACGCTGTCCTTGCTGTTGACGGTAACGATGGCGGTTTTTGATTCGTTTTTGGCGAAGCCGCCGTCGGCGATGGGGGCAGCAAGCAGGTCGTTCCACTTGGTTTTGAGATTGTCCACGTCGATGCGGTCCTGTGGGCGCTTGGGTCCGGCCACACCGGGTTTGACGGCTGATAGATCGAGATCGACGACTTGGGTGAACTCGAGTGCGTCGCGGTCGGTTGGAATGCCCCAGATGCCCTGGGCTTTGTAGTAGTTTTCGACGGTGGTGCAGAGTTCCGGCGAGCGGCCGGTGCCGGCGAGGTAGCCGGTGGTGATTTCATCGATTCCGAAGAAGCCCATGGTCGCACCGTACTCGGGGGCCATGTTGGCGATGGTGGCACGATCGGGCAGACTGAGCGCCTTGGCTCCGGGACCGTAGAATTCGATAAATTTTCCGACAACTTTGGTTTTCCGCAGGACTTCGGTCACTAGCAGAACAAGGTCGGTAGCGGTGACGCCGGTGTTGAGCTCGCCGGTCAGATAGACGCCGACGACTTCCGGGACGAGGAAAGTGACAGGCTGACCTAACATCCCTGCCTCGGCCTCGATGCCGCCCACGCCCCAGCCGACGACGCCGAGGCCGTTGATCATGGTGGTATGGGAATCGGTGCCGACGAGGGTGTCCGGATAGAAAACGCCGTTTTTCTCAAGCACGCACCTGGCGAGGTATTCGAGGTTCACCTGGTGAACGATGCCGATGCCGGGAGGGACGACCTTGAAGGTGTCGAAGGCTTGCTCGCCCCATTTCAGGAACTCGTAGCGCTCGCGGTTGCGGTGGAATTCGAGGTCGAGGTTTTTCTCGAGCGAATCGGCACCGCCGGCGTAGTCAACTTGCACCGAGTGGTCGACGACGAGGTCGACGGGCACTAACGGTTCGATCATTTTCGCATCGAGGCCCATGGCATCGACGGCGGAGCGCATGGCGGCGAGATCTACTAACAACGGCACGCCGGTGAAGTCCTGGAGGACGATGCGGGCGACGACGAAGGGGATTTCATACTCGCCGGGCGCCTTCGCATTGTAGTTCGCGAGGTTGGTGATGTCCTTTTCCGAGACCTTGAGGCCATCGTTGTTGCGGAGGAGGGATTCGAGAACGATCCGGATCGAGACAGGGAGCTTGCTGAGATTCGGGAAGCCTTGTTCGGCGAGGGCGGGCAGGGAGTGGAAATTGCCTTGGGCTCCGGAGCCGGTGGTGAAAGTTCTAATGGTGTCCATTGCTGTGACCTATACCACGGGGGGGAAAGGTCTGCCAGAAAGTTGTTCCTGGGACGGGGTTCGCTCCAGTGCCGAGTGATCAGAGAGAGGAGGAAGACTCAGAAGCTGTCTTACAATCTGGTAAGAGGGTTGGGCTATTCCCTCAGCTAGCGATCTGGAATGGGACGACTGCGTTGAGTTCGTCGGCTTTTTCACGTTGGGTTTTGCGGAAGAGGTAATGGTTCTGCAGACGCATCCAGTATTCCGGCTCGTTTCCGAAGTAGCGCCCGAGCTTCAGGCAGTGCTCCGGGGTGAGTAGGCGACGGCTGGCGAGGATGTCATTGAGAAGTTGCGGGCTGATGTGGAGATCTGCGGCGAGCTTCGCCTGGGTCAGGCTGTGGTCGTTCAGGAAATCCCGCAGCATTGCAGCGGCAGAGTTTGTCAGGGGAATACCTGTGGTTTCTTGTTTCATGGTTTCAATGGTAGTCGGTGATTTGCACATCGTGGGCGTCCTGCCCTTCCCAACGGAAGATGATGCGCCATTGTTTGTTGATACGTATGGGATGGAACCCGGCGAGCTTGCCTTTCAGAAGCTCCAAGCGGTTGCTCGGGGGCTGGCGGAGGTTTTCGAGTGACACGGCTTCGTGGATGGCGACGAGCTTGTGGTACGCACGTTCTTGGATTTCCGGGGCGATTTTGCGCGAAAACGTCAGGTTGAAAATTTTCTCACTCTCCTTGTCTCCGAAGCTGACAATCACTCATTGGAAATACTCATATTTGCGTATCCTGCAAGTGAAAGATTCTCAAATTTGCGTCATTACGGTTGCCGCAGAGCCAAAAGCCGATGCTCTGGGGCGGGCTGAAGACCCGTGGTCCATTTTAGGAAACCCCGGAGGCACGTTTTGCTTCGATGAAAAAATCGTAAGGCATGGGCGTCTCGAGTTCCCAAACCATGGAAATGGGTTTGTCTCCGGTGGCTTTGATAAATTTTGCCGGACCGAGGTAGCGAAGGGGGCTGGAGAGCTTTCCGATTTTGTTTTCGATGCGCGCGAACAGGAGGACCGTGTAATCAGTCACCGCTTGACTGAGATATTTCCGTCCGGCCGGAGAGGAGCGGGAGGTGTTGGACTGAGACTCCCAATGGACCAGAGTTTGAGAAATCGGATAGCTCGAGTTCTTTGCCGAGTTGCGGGCTGCCCGTTGCGCCCGTGAAGAGAGAGGGAAATTTGAGCGGGACGGAGGGGCGATCGGGATTCTCCGCGTAAGCGTTGCCCCAAGCGGCATGCGTATGGATTTGCTACGGCGGTAGCATAGCAGTCATAGTTCCCGGTTCTCTCTGAGCTATGCAATCAGGCTGCGGCGCGACTGGCTTTGCCGCTGCGGGCTTTGAGCCAGGTGCCG
>JANODE010000137.1:0-11572 GCA_031412525.1 Akkermansiaceae bacterium
TGGTAACGCCTGATGGATTCACTGCGGAGCTGCTGGTGATCGACAACGGCTCCACCGACCACACGGCGGATGTCGTCAAATCCTGTGATCTCCCTAATCTGAGGTTCCGCTATTTGTTGGAGGAGCGCCCGGGACTTTCCATTGGAAGAAACCGTGCCCTCGGTGAGGCGAAGGGCGATGTGTTCCTTTTCACCGACGATGACATTCGCCCTCCTGCCGGATGGCTGGCGGGAATGTCCGACCCCATCATCGAGGGTAAAGCCGAAGCCGTAGCAGGTGGTGTTAGAATCGCGCCCCATCTTCTCCGCCCGTGGATGACGAAGCTTCACCGGTCCTGGCTGGCCTCGTCCGAATGGCTCAATCAGGAGCAACCGGAAAGCATGGTGGGGGCTAACATGGTGTTTTCCAGAGCAGTATTGAAAAAAGTTCCGATGTTTGATCCTGAACTCGGTGCAGGCGCTCTCGGCAGTGGTGAGGAGAGCTTGTTTTCAGCTCAGGTGATCGCCGCGGGCTATCAGATTTATCCACGCCTGGATCTTTGCATGGAACATCATTTCCAAGAGTCACGCCTCAAGCGCGAATCCTTGCTGGACGCTGCAGTCAAACTCGGATTCTCGCACGCCTACCGCGGTCACCATTGGGACCATTGGGGCTATCGCTTTGGTAAATCCCGGTTGTTTATTGCCAATCGAAAACTCGCTGCGTGGCGTGCTGCGCATGCAGATGAAATCACTGACGAAGGATGCAGCGAGGATGAACTCACGTTGGTCTATGACTGCGCGATGATCCAGGGACACATCAAGGAGCACCAGCGCCCTCGCAAATATGAAAAACACGGCCTCGTCAAACTAGACGCGTCCATGCAGGAGGTGACGTCTTAAGATGGAAACCATCAGCGTCATTATACCCACCTACAATCGGGAAGCCCAGGTCCCCGATGCGGTTCGCAGTGTCCTCGACCAAACGCTGAAGCCTTTTGAAATCATCGTGATCGATGATGGTTCCACCGATCGCACGGCGGAAGTGCTTGCGCCTTTTGGCAACGCCATCCGCTATATCAAAACTGAAAATAGCGGAGTCAGTGCAGCCCGCAACCGTGGCATCCGTGAGGCTAACGGAGAGTGGATTGCGTTCCTTGACTCAGACGATACCTGGCACGCCTCCAAGCTGGAACGTCAATTCGGCTGCGTGTCGAGGACCGCTGCGAAAGTCTGTTTTTGCGTGAGCACGGATGAAACGGGAGATGTGATCGATGACATTAGTCTGATGGATCCCGATCTGGCTGCCGGCGGAGAAAATTTCTATCAAGCAAACGACTGCCGTCTGTTCAAACATCCAAGACATCCGTTTCTTCAATCCATGATGGCGAAAAAGAGCGCCCTTCTACATGCTGGGGCTTTCGATGAATCCCTGAAGGTTGCCGAGGATACGAAGCTGATCTACGGCTTGGCACTGAATTTCGGGTATGCCGTGGTGAACGAGCGCCATGTGAATATTTGCCGCGATCGAGAAGGTCCTGGGCTTTCCGACACCATGGATCCTGCGAGCGCCTACAGCCGTTACGCCTGTTATATCAGGGTCCAGTCTGAAGCGTTTTGGCGTGTGCTTGAGATCGATGGCGAGGCCGCTTCGATTGTCAGGGAAAACCTTTTGTATTTTGTCTCAAGACAGGCCGAACTCGCATGCGCCCTGCGGAAACGGATCATCGCAAAACGCTATGCCCGTTCGGGCCTCACATTCGGCGGAGATTTCAAATCGCTGTTGAGAAGTCTCTTCATCCTCACCACCTATCCGTTAGCGGAAAGGGCGTTCATGAAAAAATGGGGAGTCTCTGGAAGCAAAAACATCGACACATTGCCTGCGCCGACCGCTCCGGTTTTGACTTCCCACTCAACTCCTACGGATTAACCTGCACATTCCTTTTGCTGACCATGTCCCTGCCAGTCACTCCAGTTGAGAGAAAGAGAATCGTCGTTGTCGGCGCCGCAGGTCGACTTGGCGCTACTCTTCTCGAGAGCTTGGGAAATGAGCACTCGGTCATTGCACTGACCCGCGCGCAGATGGATCTCACCTCAAAGCGGTCGATTGCCGATGCGCTTGCCCCGTTGGATTACGATCTGTTGCTACTTCCCGCAGCCCTAACGTTGGTCGACTACTGCGAGACTCACGAGCAGGAAGCATTTTCCGTCAATGCCGAGGCTCCGCGTGTAATCGCAGAAGTTTCCGCAGCCAAGGGAGCCCATATTACCTATTTCAGCACGGATTTTGTTTTTGATGGAAACAAACGGGAGCCTTATCTGGAAACGGATGTCCCGGGCCCGATCAGTGTCTACGGGGCATCGAAACTCAAAGGTGAGGAATATGTTCTGGCGGCTTCGCCAGGTAATCTCGTGGTGCGCGTTTCCTGGCTTTTCGGTCCAGGCAAAGCGGCGTTTCCCGAATGGATCGTGGACAGGTCCTGTAGCGAATCCGAACTAACACTCCCCGGAGACAAGATCGGTAGCCCGACGTTCAGTTCCGACCTCGTCGAGTATCTGAATGCGCTGCTTTTTGGAGCTAATATCGCGTCAGGGGTTTTCCATCTTTGCAATTCAAACGCATGCACCTGGCGGGATTGGGGCCAATTCTGCATCGACACCGCACGAGAAGCAGGTCTTCCCGTGAAGGCTGGACACATCCAAGGAGTTCCCGTTGATTCGGTCCCCGCATTTGTGGCGAGGCGGCCCGTCAACAGCGCGATGAGCACGGAAAAATTCACAAGCGTCACCGGCATCCGCCCACGGGGGTGGCAAGAGTCAGTTAGAAAGCACCTGCTGCAAAGCGATTGTTTCAAAAAACACCAATACCTCGAAAAAGGAGTCTGATTCCGTAATTAGAAATTTTTCAAATCATACTGAAAATCATGAGAATATTAGTTACCGGCGGCGCCGGATTCATCGGTTCCAACCTTGTGCACTATCTGTTGGACGGGGCATCGCAGGAGCTCGGAGTCGATATCGACCTCGTGGTCACCCTCGACAATCTGACCTATGCGGGAAACCGCTCGAGCCTGGCTGATCTCGACGGCGATCCTTGCCATCTGTTCGCCGAAGGCGACATTGGTGACTCCGCCTATGTCGGCGGACTGTTGCGCGAGCACCAGATCGATGCGGTCATGCACCTTGCGGCGGAATCCCACGTGGACCGCTCCATCGACAGTCCGGAAGAGTTCATCATGACCAACTTCGTCGGAACCTACCGGTTGTTGGAGACTTTCCGCCGTTATTTGATCGAAAGCGGCCGTGGCGCGGCCCAACCGGGTGCCAAATCTCTCGCAGACGGTGGCAAGACGGCGTTTCTTCACGTTTCCACTGATGAAGTTTATGGCTCGCTGGGTGCCGAGGACCCTGCGTTTTGTGAGACCACGCCATACGCGCCAAACAGCCCGTACAGCGCGTCGAAGGCAGGAAGTGATCACCTCGTGCGCGCCTATCACCACACCTATGGCATGCCGGTAGTCACCACCAACTGCTCGAACAACTACGGTCCCTATCAGTTTCCAGAGAAACTCCTGCCGCTGATGATCCGGAAGACGCTGCGCGGTGAATCCCTCCCGGTTTACGGTGACGGCAGCAACGTGCGCGACTGGCTCTATGTTGAGGACCACTGCCGCGGCTTGGCAATGGCGCTTTTGCGCGGCACATTCGGCGAAACTTACGTCATCGGCGGAAAGTGCGAGATGAAGAATATCGATGTCGTCCACGCCATCATCGAGACCGTGCGAGAACTCGCACCGGACAGGGGCGTGAAATCCGCGGAGGAACTCATCACCTATGTGAAGGACCGCCCGGGACATGACCGGCGTTATGCGATCAATCCCGAGCGGATTGAGCGCGAACTCGGTTGGTCGCCACGGGAAAATTTCGCTTCGGGCCTCCGCCGCACGGTGCAATGGTATCTGGATCACGACGAGTGGATCCAGACGATCGAAGATGGCAGCTATCGCGGCCAACGACTCGGAACCCTTGTCTAACGAATGTTATGAGTAAAAAAGAATCAAGCCACCTGACCCTTCCTTCCAACGAACTTGCCCTGCGCAAAGGAATCATCCTAGCAGGAGGAACCGGCAGCCGACTTTTCCCGATGACCCATTCGGTCAGCAAGCAGCTCATTCCGGTTTATGACAAGCCGATGATCTACTACCCGCTAACAGTGCTGATGCTGGCCGGCGTGCGTGACATCCTGTTGATTTCGACGCCGCGTGACCTGCCGAGTTTTGAACACCTTCTGGGAGATGGCTCGCAGTGGGGGCTGAAGATTTCGTATGCAGAGCAACCAAAACCGGAAGGTCTCGCACAGGCGTTCCTAATCGGTGAAGAGTTCATCAATGGCGAACCTGTCTGCCTCGTTCTTGGCGACAATCTTTTCTACGGTCACAATCTCGGTGAATCTTTGTTAGCCGCATCAAGACGCAAGGATGGTGCCACGGTTTTCGGTTATCACACTAACGAGCCCGAGCAATATGGAGTGGTCGAGTTTGATGATGACTGGAATGTTGTTTCGCTCGAGGAAAAGCCCAAGCAGCCGAAATCGAACTATGCTGTTCCCGGAATTTACTTCTATGACGATCAGGTGGTGGAAATCACCAAGGGCCTGAAACCGTCGCCACGTGGCGAACTTGAAATCACCGACCTGAACCGTCTCTATCTGGAGAAGGGCAGCCTGCGCGTGGAGATTCTCGGCCGCGGAACAACCTGGCTCGATACAGGCACGCCGGACTCGCTCGCCGATGCCACGCAGTTCGTCCAGGTCATCCAACAGCGGCAGGGGCTTAAAATCGCCTGTCCCGAGGAGATCGCATTTCTGCAGGGCCGCATTGACCGCCTAAAGCTGGACGAGTCGATCGCCAAATATGCGAAGACTCCTTATGGGGAATACCTCGCGGCACTCTAACGAATTCCAAGATGAGCACATCCGCAGAAGATCCATGGAAGGGATTGAAGGCATCCGCGAGGCAGCGATTGGAAACCCGCGACTATTCAAAGGGCACGCTCGCCGCACGGGTCAGCTCCAGTGGAGTAGGTGGGGGAGAGGCTGTTTCCGGCCGGGCGGATCTTTCGAATGTCTGGATTCCAGGTGTCGAAATTTTTCCAAGGCGGGTTTTCCAACAGAAAGGCCGTGGCTACTTCGGAGAACTTACGCGGCTGAACGAGGGGATTTTGAAAGAGATTGGAATCGTCCCTCAGCAATGGGCTTCCGCCCTCATGCACCGGGATAGCGCAAAAGGTTTTCACATTCATCCCCCACACATACCCAACGGGGTTTCTCCGGAGGATTGGTTCAGGAAACTTTTCATCGAGTCGCCGGACGATTACGGCCTCCGCCCATATGACCGCGAGCAATGGGACGTGATGTTTTTTCTCACAGGAATCTGTGAGATGATCCTCACCGACGAGCGGGAGGGAATGCCGAATCGGATCATGCGCTTCACGATTTCCGGAGACAGCCGGCCGGGTGTGGACAACGTTGCCGTAGTGATACCTCCCGGAGTGGGCCACGCATTGCGGAGCATTGGCAACGAGGACTTGATCATGGTTTATGGAACCAGCACCTCCTTTAATCCCGAGTGGGAAGGGCGTATGGAAAGTGGCATTGAAAGTGCGCCACTGCCTCCTGACTGGGCCGCCTACCTGATCGACCTCAAATGATAGAAAACTCCGCGCAAGAGAGATCGTGACATGAGGAAGCAAAAAGTCCACGATACGTCCATATTGGAAATCATGATCCGCAGAGCGATACGGTGAGACACAAGCAATCAACACAGCAGATAAAATGACAACGGAAATGAAGGAAAAAGCAATTGGGGCGAAGGCCGGTGAACGATCGGTCCTGCGTCATGGATGGCAGCGGCTCCAAGCAGGGCTCGCAGGTTTGTTAGCAACGGTCCTTGTCTTCTCATCCGTAGGATGTGTGGACAACCAGCAGACGTCATACGTGCCTGCCGAGGCCTCCGCATCCAGGCCAAGCGGAGTGCTTGCCGCAGGAGACGAAATCAACGTTGCTTTCTCGGGTGCCCCCGAGCTGAATCTGAAGCAGAAAATCCAGGCAAATGGCAAAGTCAGCCTGCCGACTGTGGGCGATGTCTCTGCGGCCGGGAAGAGCATCACCAGTTTCCAGGCGCAGCTCACATCCCTCTATCAGCCACATCTGCAGGACCCCACGGTCATCGTCTCGCTCGAAGCTGCGGCTGCCGGTGTCTATGTCTCGGGTGAAGTGCTTCGGCCGGGCAAGATTCCGCTCGACCGTCCGATGACCGCGCTTGAGGCGGTGATGGAAGCTGGTGGTTTCACCAAATTTGCCAATCCCAAACAGGTCATCGTCGTCCGCAACCAGGGCGGCAAGAACCAGCGCTACGTGCTCAATATGAATGACGCACTGGCGGGCGAGGGCAGCAGCCCGTTTTACGTGCGGACCTATGACGTGATCTACGTCAAACAGAGCAACTGGTGAGTTTCCGATAGAAGAACGGGCATCCCGCTGCATCCTCGGGGTGCCAGGGAATGACTCGCCGATTGAGCGCTTTAGATGAATCCCGGGTTTTCGCCTTGGCGAAATGGGGAACCGAGACTAAAAACCTCGCGCCATGACCCGCTCTTCCATCGAAGCCGCTACCAAAATTTTCCTCGTCGCGTTGATTCTCACGTTTTTCTACACGGTGGCAAAAGTGCTCCAGCAGATGGGCATCATGTGACGCCGTTGCGGTCGAAGCCTTCACTTCCAATTCACCGGAACTTCGGCAATTCGTCCGCTTTTGTCGTCATATTTAAGCAGCCCGTGCTCGAGTGCGTATTCGTGAACGCACTTGGTGACTTTGACGTCGTAGGCACAGTATTCGGCAATTTTCCGCAGAGGTTCGAATTCCCCGGATTTTTTGTGCTCCTGCCACCAACGCAAGGCATCCAGACCGTCGGCAGTTTTGCCGCTGCCTAGCGATGCGGAAGCAACGGAATCCAGCTTTAGGCGGAAACCGAGGAGCGTTTCGAGCTCCAGCATCATGTCCAGATTGATCGTTTGCTCGGCGAGGGTGTGGAATACGTAAGGCTGTAGGACGGGATAGTCGAACTGCATGTGGTTCCAACCGACGACGAGATCGGCGCGGACAAGTTCTTCCCCGAGTTTTTCCATCTCGCGTTCGCTGTAAATCTCATAGGTCCCGCGGGCAGTGCTGAAGGTGACGGCCACGGAGACGCCCATCTTGGATTTATTTGAAAATCCTCCGACATCGCCGAAGCTCCGCTGTGTCTCCAAATCAAAATAGACGATGTTTTTTCCGGCCACGGGCGTTTCTAGTCGAGAGGGCGGGCGCGCCGCAAGTATTTGGAGACTCGCCAGGCGAGATAGGGCTTTGGCAGTATCATTTCATCGCCCATGATTGATTCCATCCGCGCCGACAAATGGCTCTGGGCCACGCGCTTTTTCAAAACCCGCGGTCTCGCGGCGGAAGCCTGTGCCACCGGAAAGGTAAAGCGCGGTGCACATGCGCTGAAGGCTTCCACAATGGTCCATCCGGGCGATCTGTTGGAGATTCCGTTTCCTGAGGGGCCGGGGGTGAGGTCGATTTTCGTAAAAACGGCGATCGGCCTCCGGGTGGCGGCACCATTGGCGCAGGCCTGCTACGAAGATCGCACGGCGCCCGAGGTTTTCGAAAGTCTGAAACTCTGGCAAACGGCGAAAAGCGAAGCTTCGAAGGGTCGCCCGACCAAGCGCGACCGCCGCGAAATCGACAAGATCCATCGCTTCTGGGATCGCCCGCCGGAAGTCTATTAGACCGGGCAAAAAAAAATCCCGCTCCGGCGCGGACGTCGGAACGGGATTACCATAAACGGGAGCGGTTCGTTTTACTCGACTGCTCCTTCGTCGGCTGGCGGAGGCGGGTCTTTCGGGCCGCGCCTGTCGCCGGGTGGTGGTCCAGGGGGACGCAGTTCTTCAGGGGAAAGCTCGCCGTCGCCGTTTTTGTCGAGCGACTTGAGAGACTCGGGTGCGGTTTCCATTTCCTCGGCGGAAATAGTGCCGTCGCGGTCTGTGTCAAGAGCGTGGATGACTGGAGGAACCGGCCGTTTGTCCTTGGGCGGTGGTGGCATGCGAAGTTCCTCGACGGTGATCTGGCCATCTTCGTTTTTGTCGAATTCGGCGATCGTTTCAGCGGCGTCCTTGATTTCGTTTTCCGAAAGAACGCCATCCCGATCAGTATCCAGTATCATCATCAGGGGTGGGCCTGGTGGTGGGCCATTAGGTGGCTTGGCATGTGCGGATGCGCTCAACAGGAGTCCGAGGATCCAAGGAACGTGGTTGGTTTTCATGGTATTTGTCTTGAGAGGAAAATATGAACCGAGGAATCAAGCGCCTTCCGCTTTGGGCGGCTTGCCAGGCCGCAGCTCCTTGCGGGATAGCGTGCCATCGTTGTCTTGATCGAGGATCAGGAGTGATTCGGATGCCGTTTCGATTTCTTCGGCGGAGAGGCTGCCATTCTTGTCGAGGTCGAGCGCTTTGAGGATCGGTGGTGGCGGGCCTTTTTTGTCGATTGGCGGTGGAGCGGCTTCACCGGTCGTTTTTTTCGGTGGCTTGCCTTTGATTTCCTTCGGAGAAAGCGCACCATCTCCATCCTTGTCGAGCGCGTCAAGAGCGGCCGGGGCGTTGGTGATTTCGTCAGGAGAGAGCTCGCCATCACGATTCAAGTCGAGCGCTCGTAGCAGCGGTTGGGGCGGCGGTGGCGGGCGACGGTCGCCCGGTGGTTTGGGCTCGGCCGCATTTGCTGAAATGGAGGCAAGCACGGCGAGGATGAAGTGGATTCTAATAGGTTTCATGATGGTGTCAGGTTTGGATTTGATCGCTGTTCCAGCGGGAACGTTGAGCATGAAACAACGGAGATGTGAACAGAGTGTGTGGAAATTGCCCTAAATTGTTAAATTTGTGTAAATCCTGTGGGCGGAGAAGGGCCGCTACTGCTAAGAAGGATCTAACGATGGAAAAACAATCCAATGTTCGCGTTCTTGTCGTGGACGACGATCGCAAGCTCGCCGGGCTGATCCGCGACTATCTGACTCCGATGGGATACGATGTGGAGCTCCGCCATAATGGGCCCGACGGCCTTGCCGAAGCATTGGCCTCTCCCTACGTGGCGGTGATTCTGGACGTGATGATGCCGGGCATGGACGGTTTTTCGGTGCTACGCGAACTGCGGAAAAAATCCGATGTCCCAGTGCTGATGCTAACTGCTCTCGGTGAGGAGGCAGACCGGATCGTGGGGTTGGAGATCGGAGCTGATGACTATTTGCCGAAGACGTTTTCCTCGCGCGAACTGCTAGCCCGGCTGCGTGCGGTGACGCGACGTTCGCGTGTAGAGCAAGCCGGTGGCGGGGTGATCCGAGAGTTGGTCGCCGGCACGCTCCGTCTCTGCGAGGAAACTCACACGGTGATCCTCAGTGACGTGCCACTTGATCTAACGGCGCTTGAGTTTGCGATCCTGGCAGCGCTTCTGAAATCCAAGGGTCGTGTCAAAACCCGCGAGCGTCTGATAGAAGAGGTATCCGAGAGACGGTTTGACATCTTTGATCGATCGATCGACGTGCATGTTTCCTCATTGCGCAAAAAACTCGGAGACGATGCGAAGAACCCCCGTTTCATCCGCACAATACGCGGGATCGGTTACTCGCTTCACGAACCTGAAACCCGAGACGCCGGACACCGATGAAGCAACGTGCCCGATTCCCCCTGCTGGCAAAGGTGTTAGGTTGGCTCCTGCTGCACTTGGCCATTCTCGCTCTTGCGTTTGCCGCATTTGTTGGATGGCAGTTGCGACTTGGGCTGGACTCCCTACTCAGCGGATCTGCGGGAGAACGTTTGCGGACATTTGGCGAGCAGGCGCGGGCGGAAATAGGAACCCTGCCTCGCTCAAAATGGAACGAATCGCTCAAGCCGCTCGCGGACCAGAAAAAGGTGGCGGCAGCGATTTTTGATTACAACGATCCCAAGTCATTTGAGATCCGACTCCCCGCCAACGTGCAACAACGCGCCCTATCATCTCAACCGCCACCGCCGCCCGGGCCACCTGGCCGCCGGGGTCCGCCGCCAGGGCGATTGGGCGATGGGCCGGAAGATCGTGACGAGACGGGAATGCCGGGTGAGGGATTTCCGAAGGATCGTCCGCCTCCAGGCCCCCGTCGTCCTGCTAGATCTGGTGACGGTCCACCCATTCCACAAAATATCCCTGTCAGCCGACCGGTTTTCCTCATGCGAGGTGAAAGCGGCGACGGCTACTGGGCGGGGATTCAGATACTGTTGCCGGGGCCTTTTGGGCAACCGTTCCGTCAGCACCTGTTGCTCGTCCGGGCGGAAAATCTGGATGGGTCGGGAATGTTTTTCGATTTCAAACCGTGGCTTTGGGGTGGGCTGGCCGTGCTCGCCCTGAGTCTAGCATTTTGGACGCCGTTCGTGTGGGGCATCACACGTTACCTCCATCGGTTGACCATTGCCACGGACCGGATCGCTGCGGGCGACTTCAAAATCATCCTGCCACCTCGCGGAAACGATGAACTTGGGAATCTGGGTAAGGCGATCGAAACGATGGCGGACAGGCTGGACCATTTGGTTTCCGGACAGAAGCGTTTCCTAGGAGACGCCGCCCACGAGCTCTGCGCACCATTGGCCAGAGTAAGAACGGGCCTGGGCATATTGGAAATGAAGCTGTCCGAATCCGAACGGCGTAATCTCGTGTCCATCGAATCCGACACTCAGGAACTGGCCACGCTTGTAGAGGAAATCCTGGCATTCTCGCGTGCGGGTAATCGTGCTCCACGTCTAGAGTCCGTCTTGATTGAACCGCTCGTCCGTGAGGTCGCTGCCCGTGAAGCGGGGGATCTAACAATTGACATCAGCATACCCCCGAACATCGTCGCCACTGCGGATCCGTCCTTGTTCAGCCGCGCGCTGGGCAATCTCATTCGAAACGCCGGCATCCACGCGGGGCCCTCAGCAAATGTCACTATTTCTGCGGCCGACAGCAGCGATTTCATTTCGGTCACGGTAACGGACGATGGCCAGGGCGTGCCTGCGGACGAACTTCCGAGGTTATTTGAACCCTTCTACCGCCCGGATCGCTCGCGCAGCCGCGACACTGGTGGCAATGGCCTCGGTCTCGCCATCGTGCGAACCGCCATCGAAGCTTGCGGTGGTGAAACGTCCGCCTCCTTACCGCAGAATGGAGGGTTCTCGGTAACCATTCACCTGCCCAAAAAGGTCCAGGAGAAGTATTGAACTACGGGAACCCTCGTAGTTTCGCGAATCGTGGCCTTTTTGTCACCGGTCTGGGCTCGAAATTTGGAAATTTGCAATGGGTTCTTCTAACGAAAATCATGGATTCTGATAGGTTTTACGCGAAACTGCGACCCACAAACCCATAATCTACAAAGGAAATGCCGCCTTTGTGAAAAAAACGTAAAAACATGATCAAAATGGGTTGACCCGTGGGGCCGGGTTGGCCTAGGTTCCGCCCGTCGCCACGACGGAGGGCGACCGAGAGACAGGATGTCGATCG
>JANODE010000138.1:0-13039 GCA_031412525.1 Akkermansiaceae bacterium
AAACTCCTCGATTTTCGCGCCGACGGTCTTGTTGAAATCGGATTCCATCTTCTTCACCACCGTGAAAGGGCGGCTGATGGCGGTGCGGGAGCGGGAGCCTATCAGATGTTTGGAACCCACGGCTTGATCGAGCAGGTTGAAAAGCAGTGAAGAGTTGCCGTTGCTCGGGCTGGCCATCTGGGTGCCACCGAAATTCTGCACGTTGTAGGCGAATCGATCATAGAAGGCATCCACATCGGCGATCAGGAAAACATTGCCCGGCGAAGTGCTTTCCTTCAAAGCGGCGGGTTTCGCTTCGTCCTTTTTCTCAGGTGTCTCTTCCGCACCGGCGTCCTTCGGTTTGCCATCCGGGAATGCCGATTTGAATGTGCCGGTTAGGTGGGAAACCAGATCGTAAGCGGTGCCGGTCGGGCGGAAGGTGGTGTTGAGCGACTGGTCGATCTGCGCGGCACGCATGGAATCGACAAAGCCGGCGCTGGTCGAAGATTTGATTAGGCTGTTCGCCGAAACTCCGCCGCCACCGGTGAAGGTGAATCCGCCTGGAAGGAAAAACGTAACCGAACCCAGGTCCTTGGTGATGACGTTGTCTTTCTGCGGCATGGTGTCCTTGCCGAGGGTGAGGATGCCAAGCGCCAGGCGGTTGTCGCCGAGTTTGGTGGCGAGTAACGAGTCTCCCAGCACCTTGCTGGATTCGAACGAGACGCCCCAAGCGGGCAGCAGGATAGGGAGGGTGGAGGTGGTGGGAGTTTGTCCACCGCCGGTCATGGGATTCGGCGTGCTGGTCATCTGCGCGGCCACCGAAAACGAATCAAGACAGGCGACGACGGTGCCGCCACCAAGGAGATATTGATCGATGGCAAACTCAGCTTTTGGTGTGATTTCCGCGGGGTGGAAGAGCATCAGCACCTTGACCGCCTTCGGATCGATGGTGGGGGCGTCCATGCCGATTTCAACGACGTCGAACGACTGCTTGAGCTGCTGATAGATTACCCAGCCCGGAGTCGGGCGCTGGCCGGGCATCATCGCAGGCGAGCCTTTCAGGTCGAGCGCGGACATGATGCCGATTTTGGGTTTGGTCGCGGAGCTGACCTCGGCGATGGCTTTCGAAAGCTGATATTCCAGCATGGTTTCCTCGCGTGGGTCGAGGAAAGGCAAAACGCTGCTGCGGTCGAGGCAGGAAATCGCCAGGCCGAAGTACAGGTTCTGATCGTCCATGCGATGACCGTTAATGCCGTCAAGGTTTGCAGAATCCTCGGCATCCGTGTCAGGCTCGGGGTCGAGGTTTTCGACACGGAGTTTGCCATTGGAAATGTTTGCATACTCCTTGAGCAGGTCATCGACCCGGCGCATGTGGAGTTTCAGCTCCTCCGGCATATAGTCCGTATTGCGGGAAGCGTAATAGCGAATGACGACCGGTGTATCGAGTTCACCAAGAATCGCACGAGTGCCTTCGGACAACGTGTGAACTTGGTTTTGGGTAAAGTCCACGCCGCGGTTGCCGAGCGGGGTGAGGGAGACAAGCCAGTTGGCGAGGATGGCGATGGCGACGAGCGCGGCGACGCCGAGGGCCGCACGGGTGACCGGATGGGTGGTTTTTGCTGACATGGTCTGCGAGATGGAAAGTGAGATTTAAAAAAGAGTTAGGCGCGCTTGGCGGAGAGGATGGCGCTGGTGCCCAGGAGGCAGACAGTGATGAATGAGGCAAACCAAACGAGGTCCTGAAGACGCAGCAGCCCTTGGTTCAACGAGCTGAAGTGATCCCACACACCGATGGAAACGACGGCTTCCACCGCGCCGGGCGAGGCGGCTTTACCTAGCTCACGGGTGAAATCATCGTAGCCGCAGAGCACCATCGTCACGCAAATGGCGACGGAGACAATCAGGCAGACGACCTGGTCCCGCGTGCAGGCGGAGACTAACATGGTGATCGCCAGGAATGTGCAGCAAACAAGGAAACTGCCGATGTAGCCGGCGAGGATGGCACCGTTGTCCGGATCTCCCAGATAGTTCACGGTAAGGATGATCGGAAACGTCAGCGCGAGCGCAACCAGCCAGACGGTGGCGGCGGCGAAAAATTTCCCGACGATGCAGCTCCATGTGGAAACCGGAAACGTCCCTAGCAACTCGATGGTGCCGGTGCGTTGCTCGTCCGCCCACAGCCGCATGCCCACCGCGGGGGCTAACAGCATGTAGATCCACGGTTGCCAGAAGAAGAAGGTCCATTCGAGCGAGGCATCGCCGACGGTCATGAATTTACCAAAGCTGAACGCAAGTCCCATCGAGAGGACGAGGAAAATCACGATGATCGCGTAGGCGGTGGGCTGAGAGAAATAACTGCTCAGCTCGCGCTTGTAGATGGTGCTGGATGACATTGACGGAATGTTAGGGGGTTTTAAAAGGGTCAGGCGGCGGCTTGCGTGTCGCTGGAAGTGACCGAGCGGAACAGGTCGGTTAGGGATCCGGTGCCGGACTGGGCGAGCAGTTCCGATGGAGTTCCATCCGCTACGATCACTCCACGATCCACGATCACGGCGCGGGTGCAGGAGGCTTCGACTTCCTCAAGGATGTGGGTGGAAAACAGGATGGCCTTGTTTTGACCAAGGCGCTTGATCAACTGGCGAACCTCGAATTTCTGGTTAGGGTCGAGGCCGTCCGTCGGTTCGTCCAGAATGAGGACTTCGGGGTCATGAAGCAGGGCTTGAGCAAGGCAGGTGCGGTGGCGGTAGCCTTTTGAGAGCGTATCGATCGATTGCAGGGCGACGCTGTTGAGGAAGCAGGTTTCGATGGCGCGCTCGACCGCTTCTTTTTTCGAGGTGCCGTTGAGACCGCGGATGCTGGCGCAGAATTTCAGGAATCCGGTGACGGTCATGTCATTGTAGAGGGGCGCCGACTCCGGCAGGTAGCCGATCTTGGTTTTCGCTTCGGCGGGATTGTCCACGATGGAAATGCCGCAGACCCGGGCGTCTCCGGAGCTGGGGGGAAAAAATCCGGTGATCATGCGCATGGTGGTCGATTTTCCAGCGCCGTTCGGCCCGAGAAATCCGAGCACCTCGCCTTTTTTCACCGTGAAGGAAAGATTGTTCACGGCGATTTTTGAACCGAATTGTTTGGTGAGACTTTCGACTTCGATCATGGGATTTGAAGATGGATTGGATCTGGGATTCTCGCGGACAGCGGTGCCGCGGAGGTTTCTTGTTTGAAAAAAACCATTCACGAAAAAATTCAAGCGAATTACCGCTTGTCGCCCGATCTATCTGACTTGCATCAATCGGGTGTTGGTGTATCGCTGCTGGGAATCATGGCCAGTATCCACCTACCCGAGCGCTGCGGCGTCATGTTGCTGCCGGATTGCACGTTGTTTCCGCACGGCGGGTTGCCACTGTTTATTTTCGAGCAGCGCTACCGCCGGATGCTGGAAGACGCACTTGAGGGAGATTGTTTTTTCGCCGTGGCCCGGTTGTTAGCCGAGGAGGGTGAGGACCTCCGGTCGAGTGTCGCGCCGGTCGGCACGATCGGGCTGGTGCGTGCCTCGCGGGAGCAGGACGACGGCACCTCGCAGCTCCTCATTCATGGCGTGATGCGTGTGCGGTTTACCGAGTGGCATCATGAACGTGACTATCCGTTCGCGAGCATCGAGCCGGTGATTTCCATTTTCAAACCGGAAGAGCAATCCGCCGCTGCGATGAAGACTCTGCGCGGCGCGGTGGAAGATGCGATCCGGCCGCTGCCGGAGGAAGTGCAGACTGGCGTCTTTGCCCTGCTAGACCGGGCGGAAGATCCCGCGTTGATGACGGACATCGTCTGCCAGCAGTTCATCCACGAAGCGGACCTGCGGCAGAGTCTGTTGGAAATGGACATGGTAGGCGACCGGATCCCGGTGATCTGCGAATACCTGCGCAAGGCTGGTGCTGCAGCGGCGGAAGATTGAATTTCACGAAGCCGACTGACCGCGGTTCCATTGCCATTTTCCCCAGATGAAAAGCAGCACGGCGAGGCCAGCGAATACGGGAACCTGCCAGACCAACGCGTGCCGAAGCGCCGCGCCGGCGGGCTCATCCGGAAAGCTTGCGAGAAGCCGGGAAAAGGCCAGGCTGAAAAGTCCGTAGCCAAGATTGAAGGCCAGTCCTTTGACTGATAAAACCGTCGCCCGTTTGGAAGAATCCGCCTCGCGATGGAGCGCACGGCTGATCGTGAAACCGAGGTAACCCAGCATCGTCATGATCAACATTGCCGGCAGCAGCCCGAAAACCGGCCATGCCTGCGAGACGGCAGCCAGCCCGATGAGAGTGGTGGCCGCAGCGATGCCAAGGTTGGTGAGCGTGCTGAAACGGTCGTTGAGTTTTTTTGCAATGGCGGGAACGAACCATCCTAACAATCCAATGCCCGCGCCGATAAATCCAAAGGTCCACTCGGGAAGCTCGATCAAGACATAGTAGCTGCTGTTGATCGTCGCCAGGTTGCGTGCGATGGAATCCACCAACAGTCCGAGCACCACGATCACCAGCGTGTGTGGATTGGTGAAAACCCAGCGGGCGGTTCTCAACGTCAGGCGGAGGGCGTTCATGCAGGAATTTCCCACCTTGTCAGAAACCTGACGGGGTGGCTCCACCATGCGCAGCGTGATCGCCAGGCAAGTGATCCCTTGGATCAGCACCAGCACGACCGGCAACCGGTGCGCAACGGCCTCGCTCAATTGATAGCCGTCCGGCAAGGCCCGATTGAGCATCGTCGGGTCATATAACAGTCCACCGAGAATCATCGCGATCACAAATCCCACCGATCGCCACCGCATCACGGTGGCAAGCGTCCTGTCCCATGCATCCTCGCGGCCGCTTTCGCGAAGTGAATCATAGGCTAACGCCTCATCCGCCCCGCTCGCGCAGGCTTCGGAGAGGCCTGATAGAAAACGGTTGAGGATGCACAGGCCGAACAACAGCGCACCGCCGCCACGCGGAGCTAACAGCAGACAGAGCATTTCACCGATCATCAACAACGCTGCGGTGATCAGCAGCGGTCGCCGGCCCAGCGTGTCTGCCAGTGCGCCGGACGGCACCTCGAAAAGAAAGATCGTCGCCGCCCAGATCAGGTTGAGCATCACGAACTGATCGAGCGTCAGGCCAAGATCGAGAAACAGGATCGCGAGCACCGGATAGTAGGCGCGCGCGTTGTAGAAAACGGTGAACAGCACGAAGCGCCGCGGATTGCCTGATAGATCCATGAATTCGGGTTACCAAATGCGGCTCGCGCCAAGCAGGGATAGCGGTCTATCAGGTGAGAGGATCGTCATTTGGTGGATAATGGCCTGCGCCGCGATGAGCCGGTCGAACGGATCAGCGTGAAGGGGCGGCAGATCGGATGTCAGGAAAATGGCGGTGTCGCGGATGGGCAGTGCTTTGGCACCGAAAAACGTTCGCCGGGAGGTCAACCATTCGGACGGGTGTGTCGGCAGCATTAGTTTTCCTGCGGTGTTTTTGAGGGTGATTTCCCAGAGGCTGACATCGCTCAGGAACAGTTCGTTGGATTCATCGTTGATGATGTTGGTCGCGGCTGGGGAGAGTTTTCCCTTATCAAAGGCCAGCCAGAGGAAAGAGCAGGTATCCAGGAGAACTCTCATTCCCCATACCATTGTTTGAGTTCCTCGTCCGTCATTGGGGAGAAAACGGAGTCTGGGATGGAATACTGCACATCCAGCGTTTCCCCGACCTTTGGTCTGCGGCGCGGTGCTTCTTTCGGGATCGGGCCCAGCATCGCCACCGGCTTCTTGCCGCGGGCGATGATGAACTCCTCGCCCTGCTCAATCGCCGCCAGGTAGCGCGAGAGGTGCGTTTTCGCCTCGTGGGTGGTGATCGTTTTCACGAGCAGACCCCTAAGGGGAAAAGTGGACTAAGTCAACTCAGTTGGTTGGCCCGCGGTCCACGTCCATGCGGAACGGGCGTCCGCGGAGGCGGGCGTTGCGGGTGCGCTCGATCACCTGGCCCACGAATTGCTCCGGCACATCGACGAGCGAGTGTTTCGGAAACAGGGTGATCCGGCCGAGGCAGCCATCGGGAAGGCCTGCTTCGCGATACAGCATGCCGACGATTTCCTTCGCCATCACACCGTGGATTTTTCCGAGTGATAGAAACAAACGTGTCATTCCGGCTTCCTGCGGGATGAGGTCGCGCGGTCCATCATGACGCTCGGTGCGTTCGGGACGCGGTCCGCGGTCGTCACGCTGTGGGCGCTCATCGCGGCGCGGTGCCTCACGGCGCTCGCGGCGTTCCGGTTCGCGATCTTCCTCGATGGCGGAACCTTCTCGGCCACTTGCCTCGCGGATCATCGTGACGAGTGCGCCGGCGATGTCGGTGGGGGTGTGGCCTTGTTCCAGCAAGCGGTCGATATTGTCCTGATAGGATTCAAATTTCCCGGACTCCAAACGGTCCTTGAGATCGTCGAAAATGAGGTCCGCACGGCGTCCTTCGACCTGCTCGACGGATGGAATGCGCTCGCGCTTGATCACCGAGCGGGTGTAGCGCTCGATCGATTGCAGCCGATAGATTTCACGGCCGTAAACAAAACTAACAGCGCGACCCGAGCGACCGGCCCGGCCCGTGCGGCCGATGCGGTGCACGTAATCTTCCGGATCGGTCGGCAGGTCGTAGTTGAAAACGATGTCGATTTCATCGATGTCGAGTCCACGTGCGGCGACATCGGTCGCGACGAGGATTTCCACTGCGCCGTCGCGGAAACGCTTGAGCACGCGCTCGCGCATCTGCTGAGTGATGTCGCCGTGGAGGCGGTCCGCCGCATAGCCGCGGTTGACGAGGTCTTCCGTGCATTCATCCACGGAGCGCTTTGTGTTGCAGAAAATGATGCCCAGCCGCGGCGGATTCATGTCCAGAATGCGGGAAAGCACCTCGACCTTGGAACGCTGGCGGACCTCGAAATATGATTGCTCGACAGTGGTGACCGTGCGGGTGGTCTGCTTGATCTCGACGATTTCCGGGCTGTTGCCGAATTTTTGGATCAGACGCGAGACGCCCGGATTCATCGTGGCGGAGAAGAAAAGAGTCTGGCGGTCCGGCGGAAGCGCGGCGAGCAGCTCGTCCATTTCTTCCTTGAATCCCATGTCCAGCATGCGGTCCGCCTCGTCGAGGATCGCCATTTTGATGCGTGAGGCGTCGAAACTGCCGCGGCGAAGGTGATCGAGCAAACGTCCGGGCGTGCCAACGACCAATTGCGCGCCGGATCGCAGCGCGCGGAGTTGGCGGTCGATCGGCGCACCGCCGTAAACCGGCGTGGCGTGCAGGCCGGTCATTTTCGCGCCGAGGCGATGGACTTCCTCGCAGACTTGCACAGCGAGTTCGCGCGTTGGGCAAAGAATCAGCACCTGCGGGTGGCCGAGTTTCACGTCGAGTTTTGCGAGTGCAGGCAGAGTGAAAGCAGCGGTTTTTCCCGATCCGGTGGCAGAAAGACCGACCAGATCCTTGCCCAGCAAAGCGGGCGGAATGCTCATGAACTGGATGGGGGAGGGGCGCTCGTAGCCCAGCGTTTCAATGGCGGCAAGCAGGGTATCGGGCAACCCGAGTTCGGAAAAAGGAGGCGTATCCATGAGCAAATGTGAGTCGGTATTCCGGACTCGCAGATCATCTGGCTTGCCGGGCGGCGAGGCTATGGCTGATTTTTGAAGGAAGACAAGCACGCATTTGGAAGAATGGGGGATTCGCCGATGTTGCCATCAGACGGCCCCCATGCAAACTCGCCGGGTGGCAGGATTTGAGGAGCAGAAAAGGGTGATGAATTTTTCGCTCGCAGCGGCCATCGTGCTTCTGGGGGCAAAAGTGACGGCCGCCATCGTCACCGGATCGTCTGCCATTTACTCGGATGCGGCGGAATCCGTGGTGCACTTGTTGGCCGTTGCCTTCGCGGCGTGGGCGCTGCGACTTGCGCACAAGCCGGCGGACGAATCACACCATTTCGGCCATGACAAGGTGGCGTTTCTCTCGGCGGGATTCGAAGGTGCGATGATCTCGGCGGCGGCGCTGCTGATTTTCTACGAGGCCATCCGCCAGATCGTCGTCGGCGTGGTGATCGATAACCTCAGCTTCGGCATCATCATTACCTCCGCAGCGGCGGCGATCAATCTGGTGCTCGGGCTCTCACTGATCGCCGTTGGGAAACGCAATGGTTCACCACTGCTCAAGGCGAATGGCGAGCATGTGCTCACCGACGTCTGGTCCAGCGGCGCGGTTCTGGTCGCGCTCGGTCTTTATCATTTCACCGGCTGGGAATACTGGGATCCCATTGCCGCCATCCTTGCCGCGCTCAACATCCTGCGCGTCGGCTACAAACTCATCCGCGAAAGCCTCGGGGGATTGCTCGATGAAAGCAATCCCAAGGCGGAAAAACAAATCTGTGACCTCCTCGATCACGAAATGGCCGCCCGCGATCTCTCCTATCACAATCTCCGCTACCGCCACTCCGGCCGCACCCACTGGGTCGAGTTTCACCTCGTGTTCGACGACTCGCTCACCGTCGGCGAGGCCCATGAAGCGGCGACCGAAGTGGAGGCCCGCGTCGCCGGATTGTTCGAACCACAAGGCCGCGTGATTTCCCACCTGGAGCCGAAATCCGCGGAAAACCACGACGAACGGTGGGAGGAAAGGTGAGATTGCTCACCCAGTCAGAGGAAAAGGACCTTGAATCAATAGACGCGGAGAGTACTTTAGGGGCATGAATTTCATCGAATCGAAGCCTAACGTGATGATGGGGAAACCGGTGATCGTCGGCACCCGGATGACCGTGGAATGCATTCTCGAACGTCTCGGGGCGGGGGAGACCATCGATGGAATCGTGGCTGAGCATCCGAGACTCACTCGCGAGTCGGTGCTGGCCGCTGTGGAATTCGCCGCGAGGGCACTTCGAGCGGATGTCATCTATCCAGTCTCCGGCAATGCGGCATGAAACTGCTTGCTGATGAAAACATAGATCGTTCCATCGTAGGCCGTCTGAGGGACGCGGGCCATGAGGTGATTTCCGTCGCCGAGATAGTAGCGGGCATCACCGACGATGTGGTGTTGAATCTCGCCAATCAGGAGTCCGCGATTCTATTGACTGAAGATAAAGACTTCGGGGAATTGGCTTTCCGGCTGTTCCTCGTTCACCACGGTGTGATCCTCGTTCGCCTGGCCGGTCTACCAGGCGCGTCCAAGGCTGAGATACTCGTCCAACTGCTGGAATCGCATGCCGTGGAGTTGCCCGGCACTTTTGCAGTCGTTTCTCCGGGAATGCTGAGGATTCGCAGGCGTGATTTCCCAGAACCATCCTGATCGCTCTCGATCCGACTTTGCGCCTGTCCCGTTCTCGATAACTTCTCCCATGGAACAACGCGGCCGCGGTGCGGAGGAAAATCCCCGGAATCGTTTCGACTCCATGCACGTCGAGACCGACGAGGATGCGTGGATCGATGAGGACGCGCGACCGCAACGCACGGTTTTCCTCAACGACGACTCACAGAGCATCCTCGCCCCGAGCGACGCCGAGGACTTGTCCTTCGACTACGGTCTCAATCCCTACCGCGGCTGCGAGCACGGCTGCGCCTATTGTTATGCGCGGACCTATCATGAATACCTTGGTTTCTCCGCCGGGCTGGATTTTGAGTCGAAAATCGTCGTGAAATTCAAAGCCCCCGAGCTGTTGGAAACCGCCCTCGCCAAGCCCACCTATCAACCGGGGAAAATTTCGCTCTCCGGCGTCACCGATTGTTATCAGCCCGTCGAGCGGCGGCTCCAGATCACGCGCCGCTGCCTGGAAGTGCTCGCTCGCTTTCGAAATCCCGTCGTCGTCATCACGAAAAACGCCCTGGTCGAGCGCGACATCGACCATTTGGCAGAACTCGCCCGCCACCGCGCCGTCGCCGTCTATCTTTCCGTTACCACGCTTGATCCCGATCTTTCCCGCATCCTCGAACCCCGCGCCTCTTCGCCACGAGCGCGCCTCAAGGCCATTCAGACCCTCAGCGCCGCCGGTATCATGGCCGGTGTCAGCGCCGCGCCGATGATCCCCGGATTGAACGATTCCGAACTGCCCGCCATCCTCGAAGCGGCGGCAGCTCATGGCGCGTCCTTCGCCGCCTATTCCACCGTCCGCCTGCCCGGCTCCGTCGCCGAGGTCTTTGGAAACTGGCTCGACCGCCACCAGCCGCTCGCCAAGGAAAAAATCCTCGGCCGCATCCGCGCCGCGCACGATGGGAAACTCAACGGCCTCACCCCCGGCGTCCGCATGCGCGGCACCGGTGCCGCCGCGAACCAGACGCGCGCGCTTTTCCACGCCTGCTGCAAACGAAACAAGCTCAGCAGTTCCCCGCCGAGCTTGAGTTTGGAATCGTTCCGCCGCCTCAAGCCTGGGCAGGGAGAACTTTTCTGAAGTCACATCTGAGAAGATCCACGTTTCGTTCTCACCCAGGAATCCGCGTTTCTACCAGCAGTGAAGGCGATTTTCCAAGCCACGTAGGCAGGTGCCATTGCGAGCGCCGCCAGCCCACGGATGCCGGTTCCACTTAGCTGCCATCCCCTGAGCACATAGGCGGCGACAATCATGATCCCGGCTACGGGTGGCACCACCACGTGGTAAGTGAAGTCCGCCTGAAATGAAACCCACAGCGCTGTCGCAAAACCCAAAAACAGAATCATCACGATGCTTGCGAGGGGAGGAGTCAGCAAGTCCAGACCCAACTCGAACAAGACGGCGTTTCGCTTCCTCAATCCCTCTGCCAAAAGCGGCCAAGCCTCCTTTTTCCTCAGTGCGATCCTGCCGGATTCCCAACGGATCCGCTGCGAGCGCGCCGCCTCTCCTTCATTGGGCATCTCGCTGGAAACTCCCGCGCCCATCTCATGTCTCACACGGATTCCCGCGCGGGCGAGGCGGATCGTGTATTCGGCGTCCTCCACCAGTCCGTGGGCGGAAAACGGAACCTCGTTGAGTAGGCGCGAGGTGAAACACATGCCGTTACCTAACAATCCGCATGACAGACCCAGACTCTCGCGGCCGCGTGATCGGACATCGTTGTAGGCTCCCATCGCCACGGCCATCAGCAGCGTTCGCCAGCCATCGTTGGGGTTCCTGACGGCGTAGCGCCCCTGAATGGCCTGCGCGCCGGACCGGATCGCATTCCCAAACGTGGAAAGCGAACCTGGCTTTAGCTGCGAATCCGCATCCACGATCACCACTGCATCCACTTCCGGATCTGCGAGCACGTGCTGAAACGCATGATCCAGTGCGTATCCCTTCGCACGAAGGTCCGGATTTTCGCGAACAAGCACCTTTGCGCCCGCTTTTTCGGCAAGCTCAGCCGTCGCGTCCGTGCAATTGTCCGCCACCACGATCACTTCAAACCTTTCACCGGTTTCGGTTTGCAACAGCAACCCTTTAACCGTTTCTTCAATCATCGCCTCTTCGTTGTGGGCTGGAACCACGATTACAAAACGCAGCGGTATTTTGTCATGACTGGGTGGTGGCCGCGTTAGCCGCAAGGACGAGACCGTCAGAATCCCCAGATAGACGTAATATACCGCGCCCCACAGCGATAACAGCAGGCAAAACCCAAGTCCGGCCTGGATAGCGACCACGCAAATTGCAATAGACATGACCATATAATCTGTGTTAGTCACCCGCCGTAGTAAGTCTCCCCCCAAGACCCAATGCCATTTTCAAACACCGACCGTCTAGAAATTTCACCAGCACTCCGACGTCTCAATCTCGAAACCACCGAAAGTGGCTGCGAGAGATTGATCGGCGAAATGGTGGAAAGCCATGGTCCGCGCATCGTCAGTTTCATGAATGCGCACACTTTCAACATGGCATGGCAGTTTCCGGCGGTCCGCCTTGATATTCATGAGTCCACCTGGATCCTTCGGGATGGCATTGGTATCGCGTTGCTCTTGAGGATGGCAGGCAGGCATCCTGGTCTCAACTTGAATGGAACGGACTTCATTCCGAAATTACTCAGTCGATTTGTCGGTCGAAAGGTTGTTTTCGCCGGATCGAGTTCTCCCTGGATCGGGCGGGCTGCGGAGAACGCCGGTAAGCTTTTCCAAGTGGACGTTGTGGAAGTCATGGACGGTTTTCAAGAGGACCGATGTTATGTCGAGATGGTAGCTCATTCCGAAGCGGAAATGGTCATCCTCGCCATGGGAACCCCCAAGCAGGAAAGGGTCGCAACTCTGCTGAAAAAAAACCTAGACCGGGACGTCCTGATCGTTTGCGGGGGTGGTGTGCTGGACTTTATCGGCGAGAAGGTGTTTCGCGCCCCGGGCTGGGCGCAGAGCAGCGGGCTGGAGTGGGTTTTTCGTCTGGTTCAGGAGTTTCGTCGTCTTTGGTTCCGCTACCTTGTCGGAAACCCGGTTTTCCTGATACGCGCTTTTCTAACGAGAAAATCCATCTATGCGAAGCAATAGGGTGGGAAATGACAAAAGCCCGGCAGCTTACCGCTGACCTGAGTCGTTCCGGCGCCTCACGCCCGGTCATGGTGAGCTTTTTTGAGGACGGTGGGGAAAGATGCTGAAAGAATCAGACTTTCATTGCCATCAAATCAGACTCTGGTATCCTTTTTCTATGAAAATCACTGTCGATCTTCCCGAAAAGGAACTCCGCGACATTTGCCGGATTACCGGCATTTCCAAAAAAGGCCCCGCCATCCGCAAGCTGCTGGATGACGTGTTGACCCTTCAGCGCCGTGCTGAGATCTCGGGCAAATTCATCTCCGGCGAATGGGGTACCGACCTTGCCGGCGTTGAAACGTCCAAAGCCGCCGACAAGGCGAAATCCCTCACCTTCGCCCAGCAATGGCGCGATTGATCGAGTCCTCCCTGTGGGTCGATTTCACCCGCAGGAAATCTCCGGCAGCGCTCAAGCAACTCATCGAGCCCTGGATTCTTGATCCCGCCTCCGCCCTTTGCGAACCGGTCATCTTCGAAATCCTCCGCCACGCGACCGCGGAGGAGCGCCCGCTGATTGAAGCCCAGTTCTCCACCTTCCCCGTTCTCACCACCCCGCCCCGGAT
>JANODE010000139.1:0-100678 GCA_031412525.1 Akkermansiaceae bacterium
ACTCGCCGCCCTCAATCCCACCATCAAACGCCTCGCGAATCCCCACAACTACCCAGCCGGACTGGAAGCGGGACTCCATCAGAAAAAACTCAACCTTGTCCGGAAAGCCCGCCCCTGATGAAAACCATCGCCCTAGCAGCCACCGCGCTGAACCAGACCCCGCTCGCGTGGAATGCCAACGTGACGAACATCTGCGCCGCGATTTGCGAAGCCCGTGCGGCGGGCGCAGCCGTCGTCTGCCTGCCGGAACTCTGTGTCACCGGCTACGGCTGCGAGGATGCATTCCTCTCGCCGAACACTCACGCGCAGGCATGGGCCGGCTTGCGCGAAATTCTACCGGACACGAAAGGTCTTGTCGTTTCGTTAGGACTGCCGGTGTTCCACCACAACACGGCCTTCAACGCGGCGGCCCTGGCAGTGGATGGAAAACTTGTCGCCCTCGTCTGCAAGCGCCACCTCGCTGGCGATGGCATTCATTACGAGCCACGGTGGTTCAAACCATGGCCGCTGCAAGTCCGCGATGTCTTCCACGCGCCGGACAATCGGGAAGAAATTCCCATCGGTGACATCGTGGTCGACGTCGGAGGCGTGCGATTGGGATTTGAAATCTGTGAGGACGCGTGGGTCGCCCGCCGCCCCGGCGGCGATCTCGCGGCGCAGGCCGTGGACATCATCCTCAACCCGAGCGCGAGTCATTTCGCCTTCGGCAAACGGGAAATCCGGCGCCGCTTCGTGATCGAGGGATCGCGCGCGTTCGGCGTGAGCTATGTTTACTCGAACCTGCTAGGCAACGAGGCGGGCCGCGCGATCTACGACGGCCAAACCCTCATCGCCAGCGCGGGCGAGCTACTCGCCGAAGGTCCGCGGTTTTCCTATCAGGATCAGATCGTCACCATCGCCACGGTGGATCTCGATCTCACCCGCCTCGCCCAAAGCCGCACTATCAGCCACCGCATCCAACTTCCCGACGCCCATCACCCGGCAATTGTCCGGGTGGATTTCAACTGGCCGGTAGCGAAAATTCCCACTGCCAGAACACCCGTCGCCGCCTGGGAAAAATCCACGACGATCAAGGAGGAGGAATTCACCCGCGCCGTCAGCCTCGCGCTCTTCGACTACCTGCGGAAAAGCCACACCCGCGGCTTCACCGTCTCGCTCAGCGGCGGCGCGGACTCGGCGGCGGTCGTTTGCCTCATTCACCTGATGGCGCGGCTTGTGTTGGAAGATGGGAGAGCCGCTAAAAAAATCCCTTTCCTCACCGACACACAGGACGCCGGAAACCTGACCGGACAACTCCTCACCACCGCCTATCAGGCCACTGAAAACAGCGGCGAGATCACCCGCCATGCCGCCGCCGTTCTCGCCTAGGCCATCGGCGCGCAACATCATGAACTCGACATCGCCGCACTCCATCAAGGTTATGTCGATCTCATCGGCAAGGCCATCGGTCGCGATTTGGACTGGCAGCGTGACGACATCGCCCTGCAGAACATCCAGGCCCGCGTCCGGTCGCCCGGCATCTGGATGATCGCAAATCTCACCAACACCCTGCTTCTCTCCACCAGCAACCGCAGCGAGGCCGCCGTCGGCTACGCCACCATGGACGGCGACACCTCGGGCTCGCTCGCGCCCATCGCCGGCATCGACAAGGCATGGTTGAGAAAGTGGCTGCGTTGGCTGGAAACCGATGGCCCGCTGATGGAAAGCGGCCGCGCCAACTTCCCACAGCTACGCGTGATCAACGAACAGCAGCCCACCGCCGAGCTCCGTCCGGCCGGTGCCGCGCAGACCGACGAAAGCGATCTCATGCCCTACCCCGTGCTCGACGCCATCGAGCGGGCCGCCATCCGCGACAAACGAGGCCCCGCCGACATCCTCCTCCTGCTTCAACGCGATTTCCCCGACCAATCGGAAGCCCAGCTCTTCCAATGGCTCACCCGATTCTTCCAACTCTGGTCCCGCAACCAATGGAAACGCGAACGCTACGCCCCGAGCTTCCACCTCGACGACCAAAACCTCGATCCGAAAACGGGCTGCCGCTGGCCGATCCTCAGCGGCGGGTTCGCCTTGGAACTCGAACAGTTGAAAACCGGACTAACGAAACCATGAAAGCCATCCAAGCCGACATTACCAAACTCGACGTGGACGCCATCGTGAATGCCGCCAACTCCAGCCTGCTAGGCGGAGGCGGCGTGGACGGTGCGATTCACCGCGCGGCCGGATCCGAGCTTGTGCACGAATGCCGGTTGCTAGGCGGCTGCAAAACGGGAGAGTCCAAAATCACTGGCGGCTACCGACTGCTCGCCCGCCACATCATCCACACGGTCGGCCCGGTCTGGCAGGATGGGCAGCATGGAGAAAGCGAAAAGCTGGCGACCTGTTATCGATCATCGCTTGAGCTGGCCGCAGCCAACGGACTTTCCAGCATCGCGTTTCCCTGCATCAGTACCGGAGTGTATGGCTATCCGCCGGAAGAAGCAGCTGCGGTTGCAGTTCAAACCGTGAGAGATTTTCTCGGACAATCGCCGCATGAAGTCGATGTGACCTTCTGCTGTTTCTCAGCCCACGATCTGAACATCTACCATAGGCTTTTAACTCGATGAACACCACCACTCTTTATCGCCCGGTTGGCCCGGAGGAACTCGAACTCATCCGTCTCAGCGACTGGAAGGGATTTCCTCCAAGGCTTCCGGAGCAACCGATTTTCTATCCGGTTACCAACGAGGCTTATGCCATCCAGATCGCGCGGGATTGGAACGTGCGAGATTCCGGTTCCGGTTATGTGACGGAATTTGCCGTCGATCACGATTTCCTCTCACGTTACGAGATCCAGCAGGTGGGAGGAGAGGTCCACAAGGAGCTTTGGGTTCCGGCAGAGGAGCTCGACGAATTCAACCGCCACATCGTCGGCCCGATCAAGATGATCCACGCTTTCACCAGCCCATGAATTCTCAACACGCCACCAAGATCAGCCGGTTTCTCAGCCTGGTGCTCAGGCATCAGCCTGAATCCATCGGCATCTCGCTCACGGGAGATGGTTGGACGAATGTCGATGAACTGATCGCCGCGATCAACCGGCATGGCCACAAACTCGATTTCGAAACCCTCGAACTGGTCGTCGAAACGAACGACAAGAAACGGTTCGCCTTCAGCGAAGACGGCGAAATGATCCGCGCCAATCAAGGGCATTCCGTGGAAGTGAATCTGGGCTACCAGCCGACGCCTCCGCCCGAAATTCTCTATCATGGAACAGTGGCCCGGTTTCTTCCGGGCATCCGCGAAAACGGTATTCAGAAAGGGCAACGGCATCACGTCCATCTGAGCGCCGCGCTTGAAGTGGCGAACACGGTTGGCAAGAGACGCGGACAACCGGTGATTCTGACCGTCAGTGCGCAGCAGATGAAAGTCGGCGGGCATCATTTCTACATTTCAGCCAACGGAGTTTGGTTGACCGATCTCGTTCCACCGCAATTCATCGATTTTCCGGAATGAATCCGAATCTCCCACTCATTCATTCCCTGCTAGGAACGGCACTCGGCGATTCGCTGGGACTGCCTTCGGAAGGAATGAGCCGTTCACGCATCGCGAAACGGTGGAAAGGCCCGCTGGAGCAGCGGTTTCTATTCGGTCATGGAATGCTCAGTGATGACACGGAACACTCGATCCTGGCTTCACAGGCGCTGTTGCTCAGTGGGGGCGATCCAACGGTTTTTCAAAAGCGCTTGGCTGGCAAGCTGAGGTGGTGGTTCGCGGGACTGCCAGCCGGTATCGGATTAGCCACAGCCAAAGCCATCATCAAGTTGTGGATCGGTTTTCCACCGGGTCGCAACGGGGTGTTTTCCGCGGGCAACGGACCGGTGATGAGAGCTCCTATTCTCGGAGTTTATTTCGCCAACGATAGCAGGCGTCGGGAGGAGTTTGTGAAAGCCTCCACGCTTCTGACCCACACGGATCCCAAGGCGGTAGAGGCAGCGATGATGGCAGCGGACTGCGCGGCATTCGCGGCCAACGGGGACTTGCGGCGGGACGTGATCATGGATCGCATGAAGGAGATTGCCGCATCGCCGGAATGGCGGCAGCCCATCCAACAGATTGAGGCATCGCTGGATGCGGGAGCGAGCGTGAAACAATTCGCCGCCGAAATGGGATTTTCGGAAGGTGTCTCAGGGTACGCCGTCCACACGATGACCATGGTATTGTTCATCTGGCTGAGACATCGCCAGGAATTCAGCACCATTGTTAGTGAAGCCATCTCGTGTGGTGGGGACACGGACAGCGTGGCGGCAATTGTCGGAGGAATCGCCGGTGCCGAGACAAACGCATTCAAATCGGAATGGTTGGAGAGGTTGTCGGACAAACCCTACACCGTGAACTACATCTCCCGGCTCGGTTTGGCTCTCGCGGCATCCAGCAGAGGACGATTGGTCAAACCACCCTCTGTCGCCAACTGGCTGATACTTCCTCGAAACTTCGTCTTTTTCATCACTGTCTTGTTTCACGGCTTCCGCCGGATATTCCCACCTTACTAACACAAACCTCATGCACGCACTCCTCCTCATCGACATCCAGAACGACTTCCTGCCCGGCGGCGCGCTCGCCGTGCCGGGTGGCGACGAAATCATCGCCGTGGTCAACGCGCTGATGCCGGGGTTTGAAATGACCGTGGCGACGCAGGACTGGCACCCGCCGGACCACGGGAGTTTCGCGGCGAATCACCCGGGAAAAACAATTTTCGAAACGGTGGATCTCCACGGGCTGCCGCAGACGTTGTGGCCGGTGCATTGTGTGCAGAACACGGGCGGGGCCTTGTTCGCCCCAGCGCTGGAAACACGGCGGATCGCCCGGGTTTTCCCGAAGGGCACGGACGCGCGGATCGACAGCTACAGCGGATTTTTCGACAACGGCCACCGCGGCGATACGGAACTGGCGGAGTGGCTGCGCGGGCAAGGCGTCACCGAACTAACACTGTGCGGGTTGGCGACCGACTACTGCGTGAAATTCACCGCACTGGATGCATTGGAATGCGGCTTCAAGGTGAACCTGCATCTGGCGGCGTGCCGGGGTGTGGATTTGCAGGCGGGCGATTGCGACAGGGCGGTGGACGAGATGAGCGGGCGTGGAGCGGTGATCCGATGAATCCCAAATCGTCATCTATTGAAGCCGCGCTTCTCATGCTGCCGTCCGCCGCGCTTTTGTTTGCAGCGTGGTTCAAGTGGGCTTCCATCGATTTCACGGAAGCATGTGGTTTCGTTACCGGGGCGGTCTGCGTCTGGCTGGTGACGCGGGGGAATATCTGGAACTGGCCGGTAGGTTTGCTGAACAATCTGTTTTTTGCCTTTCTGTTCTGGAGGGCGCGGTTGTTTGCGGATATGGGGCTGCAGGGCGTCTATCTGGTTCTCGGGATCTGGGGTTGGCGGCAGTGGTTGCATGGTGGAAAAAACCACTCGCGCCTAAAGGTCACCCGCAGCACGCGAACGGAGTGGATCGGGATCATCCTGTTTTTGGCTTTCGGGACGTGGGGCTTGCGTGAATTGCTGATCGAGGTGAACGGAGCCGCGCCGTTCTGGGATTCGCTCACCACCGCGCTTTGTCTAGCAGCGCAGTATCTGCTTTGCCGGAAGCGGATCGAAAACTGGTGGCTGTGGATCGCAGCGGATCTCATCTACGTGCCGCTGTATTTCCACCGGCATCTGCCGCTCACGGCAGTGCTCTACGCGGGATTCATCGTACTGTGTGGGATCGGGCTTTTCCGGTGGAAAAAGGAACTTCACGCTCCGCAGCCATGATTTCATCGAAGGAGTTCGGACTGGGCGTGGTGATCGGGAAATTCCTGCCGCCTCACCGCGGCCACCATTTTCTGATCGATACGGCGCTGTCGCGATGCGCGGCAGTGGTGGTCATCATCTGTGAAAAGCCGGACGATCCGATTCCCGGCCATCACCGGCGGGAGTGGCTTCAGGAAATGCATCCGGACGCCGAGATCCGCGTGATCGATGACCGCTATGATGAGAATGATTCGCGAGTCTGGGCGGAGAACACGATCCGCTGGCTCGACCGTACGCCGGATGTCGTTTTCACTTCCGAACATTACGGCGACGCCTACGCCGGGCACATGGGCTGCCGTCATGTCATGGTCGATCATCCGCGGCAGGCGATCCCATGCAGCGGCACGGCGGTTAGAAATGATCCGTTCGCACAGTGGGAACACCTTTCGCCTCCGGTCCGTGGCTGGTATGCGAAGCGGATCGTCGTGCTTGGCGCCGAGTCCACCGGCACGACAACGCTCGCGCAGGCATTGGCGGAGTATTTTCAAACCATCCGGGTTTCTGAATACGGCCGTGAATACAGTTTTGAAAAACAAGCGCGTGCCGAAACAGAGTGGCGGACAGAGGAGTTTTTGGAAATCGCCAGGGAACAAACGCGGCGGGAAGATCTTGCAGCCCGTGATGCGAATCGTTTCCTGATCTGCGATACGAACGCATTTGCTACGACTCTGTGGCATCGCCGATACATGGGCTTCCATTCCGCACCGCTCGAAGAAATGGCAAAGTCCTGCCGGGTGGATTTATATCTCCTGACCGGTGACGAAATCCCCTTCGTTCAGGACGGCTTGCGCGACGGGGAAAACATCCGCCACGAGATGCACCGGTGGTTCGAAGATGTCCTGGATCGGCAGGAGGCTCCGTGGCTTTTACTTCGTGGCACCCTAACCGAACGAATAACTAGAGCGGTCGCCGCGTGCTCGCGTTTCAGAGATTACCGAAACCTCACCCCATCCAATTTTCAATGATGAAGGGGATCTTCGGAAGGGCTGAAAGAATTCATATTTGCACTTACCTTCCCGGAAGTTTTTTGCGCGGCTAATCCTTTCATCTCCTCAGCGCAGATCTGCTTCCGAGTGGCCGAATCCCACAATACTCCCGTTTGTGAATCTTATGGTTCACTCACGTTGAACCGGAAGAACTGTTTCCCGTCAGGATCAACCGGAAGTGGAATCTCTATCAACTCGTCCGTCGCCTTGTAGGAGTTTTCGATTTCCGGGATGGGCCATGACTGCCATTGATCGAGACCGTCGCTGGTCTGGATGGAATAGTAACGGTGCGACTTGCGCAGGAAACGGAGTGCACCGCCGGCGATCTCGGCCTGCCATGCGCCGCTGCCGCTGAGGGGTGAACTGCCGCGCAGGTATTCGTCATAGTTGCTCACGCCGTCGCCATCGGGATCGGCGGACTTGGCACCCTCGGGATCAAGTGCTGCGAAGAAGCCGTCGCGCCATTGCTGATAGATCGGGCGGTTGGGGAGGCTGTTGTTGATCCAATCGGTGATGAGCTGGATGTTTGCCGGATCAGTCTCGGTGGTTCCCAGCGGCGGCATGCGGCTGAACCCGTTGCTCGCTGCCATGCGGCCGAGGATGACACTGTGAGCTGGATCGCCGGGGACAATGTATCGGTTGAGGGGACTACCGCCGCTGTTTACCGCGACACCGTTGATGAGGCCGGTCTGCTCAAGCGTGAGGTGGGCGCGGCCGTCCCAGAAGCCACCGACGCTGCCGCCGGCCTGGTGGCAGTAGGCGCAGTTCACCGCGAAGTAGGATCGGGCGCGTTGCTCTAGCGGATACTGGGTTTCATCCGGTCGAACATGGCGGGGAAGGGTGCCGACCGGGTCGGGGGTGTTGTTCAGGAATCCACCATTCGTTAGAAGCTCGAGCTGGTTGCCGGTGAATCCGTGGATCGTGTTATGTAAATTGAGCTGGGGCGTATTGAACGAGAGCGCGTGTCCTGCCTGCGGCGTGTGGCAGGTGAGGCAGCTCGTCCGGCCGGGAATCTGCCAGCGCTGGGTGTGTGGTGTGCCGTTGTCATCAATGGTGATGTCGAATTCCTCACCGGTATCGGCCACCAGCGCAGCGTCCGTCTGCGCTTCATTCCAGCGATAACTCACACCGTAGGAACCGGCATCGGTCTTCACGAGCACCCGGGTTTCAATGCGTTTTTTTGTCGCTGGATTTCCACGGGTGAGTTCGAGATCGAAGTGTTTCACCCAGACGGTGCCGGTCGGATAGATCCAGTTGCCTTCATTGCTCCACGTCATGGTGGAGCCGGCATCAGGGATCGTAAACCAGCGTCGCTTGATCGCATGATCGCTCCAGAAGGAGACGTTCGGCTGATAGGGAAGCAGTCCCGGAGAGGGCGATAGATCTGCGAGATCCGAGAATAACCGGGTCGCCGCAAGTGTGGCCGGAAACCCTTCCGCACTGCTGGTGGCGGTGGTGAGGCGCATGATTTTTCCATTCAGATAGGCGGCGAAAAGCAGGTCCTTGTTCGAAGGGTCCACTCCTTGCGTGGAGAAGACTCCATACGCTCCTGGCAGGCCGGTCAGACGGTTGACCGCGCCGGTGGAGGTGTCCATCTGCCAGACGTGACCGGAGACGGAATCGCTGAAAACATAGGTGCCGACCAGTGACGGAAACCGGGTGCCCCGATAGACGTAGCCGCCGACGACGGAGTTTCCTTTGTACAACGTATCACCGGCGATGGCGGCGTGGACGTATTCGTAAACCGGATCGATGCTGGTAAAGCCGGCGGGTTTTGCGGGAGGCACTGGATTGGTGAAAGCCGTGTCATGTTTTCCCTCCCGATAGACCCAGCCGTAATTGCCGCCTTTGGTGATCCTGTTCACCTCCTCGTAGGTGTCCTGCCCCACATCGCCGCCCCAGAGATCGCCCGTCGACGGGTCAAACGACATGCGCCAGACGTGGCGAAGGCCAGTAGCCCAGAACTCGCTGCGCACGCCGGTGAGAGGAGTGACGGTGATTCCATTGTAGGTGCCATTCCAAGCCCCACCGACCGTGGTGTGCACGAATGGATTGTCCAGCGGCACGGAAAACCGCGCCACGCCATTGTCAGTCAGGATCGCCGGATGGCTGTTCGGTTCCAGATTTCCGGCTTTTTTATCCACATCGATCCGGAAGATGCCGCCGAAAAAATCCTTGTTGATCTTCTGGCTGTTGAGGCGGAAATCCTTGGGGTTTTCCTCGTCGCCTGCGGTGTAGTAGAGATAACCATCGCTGGGACCAAAGTGGAGGTCACCGCCGTCGTGGTTCGCACCTTCGTCGAGCTGTTGAAGAAGGACCAGCTCGGATGTGGGGTCCGCCAGGGACGGGTCGGTGGCGCTGACCTTGAACCGCGAGATTCGCTGATAGTAGGAACCCGCACTGATCCGCACGGTGTAGGCGACGTAGAAACAACCATTCGTCGCGTAGTTCGGATGAAAGGCGAGGCCTAGCAGGCCGTGCTCGTTGTTACCACCGCCTTCGATGGTTTCCGCCGGGGTGCGGCCCGCGATGGCGGACTGCAGGTTGAGGAAAACATTCTGGGTTGGCGCAGTGGCAGTGACGTCCGGGACGTGTTTGATCTTGGCCATGCGCTCGCAGACGAAAAGGCGGCTGGTGTTTCCCGGGATCGAGGCGATGCAGAGTGGTTCCACAAAAGTCAGGCCGGGGAGTGCGTCGATCAGTTGCCAGGCATTCACCGGTGGTGCCGCGGGCATGGCAAGGGACGGATTCGTAATGCGAAGAGCGGATGCGATGTTGATGCTTACCGTCGCCGGTGTTGAAATCCCACCCTCGCCGGAAACCTGATAGGTGAAGGTGACTGGCGAGATTCCATTGCCGCTGTGCGCGTAGAGGATCTCTCCAGAGGAATCCACTGAGGCAGTGCCGATAGTGGGTGGGGTGACGATTTCCAACGAACCGCGGTTGAGCAGGCCGGTGTCGTTATCCAGGACTTTGATTCGCACTTTCTGCCCTGCGTGGATCGTCGCTGTATCGTGGCTCGCGACGGGTGGCGGATAGACGACATTCGCGCCAGCTGAGAGGGTGGCGGTGACTTCGCGCGGGGTCAGCGCACGGTCGTAGATCCTGAGCTCGTTGATGGAAACGTGGGCGTTCATGTCCGCCGCCCACATTGAGCGACCGATCCAGTTGTTCACGTCCGCCACCTGCGTGAGACGATAGTTGAGGTCAACGGAACCCTGCACCGCTCCATTGCGATACCATTTTGCCTGGCAGCCGCTGCTGCCGTATGCCCCGGCTCCGTCCTTCACCGTGAGGACATAGTGGCATTCCGTGCCTGCGGTGGTGATGGAGGAGAGGTCGGTATCAGAGGTGATGGTCGCGCCGCCATTGTAGCGTCCCTCCAGCCGGTGGCTTCCTAACACACCGTTGTTGTTGAGCGAAAGCAGCAGGTTGTCGTAGGCAGTGAATGCTCCTGGGGCGGTCGTGCCGTCGATGATTTCCCCAGTGGCGGCACCCGCGCTGGTCAGTGTGCCGCGGCCGAAGTCGAAAAGGCGCTGCCAGGTCTTCGAAGAAAGCGGTGTGGCCCATGCCTCGAAGGTGAGGTTGGGCTTTGAGGAGATTGTTCCGTTAGGCAGGTCCAGATAAGCCGAGATCGCAGCCGCGGTCTGATTGCCATTGGTCGTTCCGGGCAGGACCAGCGCGGTTCCTGATAGAGTGGCACCATTTCCGCGCAGCGTGGCGACGGTGCCTGACGCACTGTCGGTGAAAGGTGTGCCGGAAGACACGGACCCGGCCGGCTGATTGAAACTCCAGCGATTCAAAGGATCTCGTGCTGGCACGGGCGGCTCGGGCGGACCACTCGTGGGATCGGGCCCGGCAGTGTAGCTCGCCACGATTTCCCCTGGGCTGATCGGGCGATTGTAAAAACGGAGTTCGTTGAGGGACAAGTTAGAATTCGAGTCACCTGCATACTGCGAGCGGCCGATCCAATTGTTCACGTCCGAGATAGAGGTCAGGCGGAATGCCAGACTCAGCGAATTTTGCAGCACTCCGTTCCGATACCAGCGCGCCTGACAACCGGATGATCCGAAGGTGCCCGCGCCGTCCTCGACGACGAGCACGAAATGATATTGCGTGCCCGCCGTGGTCGCCGCGGTGGTGCTGGAATAGACCGGCGGTGAGTTGTTGATCTGACCTTCCAACTGATAGCTTCCGAGCACACCGGCGGTGTTGAGTGTTAGTGATAGATTGTCATAGCCGGCGAAAGTTCCGGGGTTCGCAGTGCCCTCGTTGATTTCCCCCGGAACGGCATCGGTGCCGACGGTCGTGCCGGTCCGCCCGAAGTCGAAAAGCCGTTGCCAGTTTTTCGAAGAAAGCGGCGTGGCCCAGGCTTCGACCGAGATGCCGGGTTGGGCGGAAATTATTCCGTTGGGCAGATCAAGGTAGGCCGAGATCGCGGCAGCGGACTGATTGCCGGTAGTGTTTCCGGGCAGGTTCAATGCGGTCCCTGTGAGCACCCCGCCGTTTCCTTTTAGCGTAGCGACCATTCCGCCGAGGCTGTCAGTGAAGGTCATGCCGGGAGACACGCCGGACGATGCCTGGTTGTTGAACGTCCAGAGGTAAGTCGGCGTCGGAGCAGGCACTGGCGGGGCGGCGATCACCTCCGGCCCGGCGGCGAGGTTGGCGGCGATTTCGGGGGAGGTCAGCGCGTGATCGTAGATGCGCAGTTCGTTGTAGGTGGCGTTCGCGTTGTTGTCGTCAGACCACTGCGAGCGCCCCAACCAATTGTTCACATCCTCAAGTGATGATAGACGAAACGCCACGTCGCCGGTGCCGACCTGTGTTCCATTTCGATACCAAGTCATTCGACCGCCGGATGCTCCGTAAGTGCCAACTCCATCTTCGAAAGTCATCACGTAATGAAACTGAGTGCCGGCAGTGGTCGGAAGGGTGGACGGAACCGTGACGATGTTAGCACCGTCGAGGCGGGCTTCCAACCTCTGGCTTGCTAGAGTGTTTCCCACGCAGAAATTCAGCACGAGACTGTCCGAGCCTGCCGTCGTTCCGGGTGTTTGACCGGTGCCTAGAACATCGATGATTTCGCCCGCCGCACCACCGCCGAATCCGGCCGAAGCCACCCGGCCGAAATCGAAAAGCCGCGCGTTCGCCCGGGCTGATACCGGAGTCGCCCACACTTCAACGGTTAGGTCGGTTTTTGAGGAGATCAATCCGTTAGGAAGATCGACGTATCCCGAGATGAATCCTTTCGAACGGTTTCCTGTGGTCGCACCGGTGATCGTCAGCGCCGCTCCCGTGAAGTTCGATCCGTTGCCCTGCACCGTGGCGGTGGCATTGGAAATGCTGTCTATTAGAACGGTGCCCGCGGAGGCATTGCCTGCTGCTTGATTGAAAGACCAGCGGTTGGTCAGATCCGCCGCAACAAGCGAGATGCCAGTCCAACTCAGGATCAAAACACGAATCAAAGCGCACGGGAGATCAATCCTGACGCGGGAGGAAACAGACGGGCACATGATGGGTTTGGAATTCAGCCACCTCCGGGTCGGCAATCGCGTTTAACTTCTCACATCAAGCCCGTGGCTCAAGGCGCGAATCCCCTGGCAGCACCCCCATTGCTGGGGGGAAACCAATGAATCAGGCGCTCGTGGCACCCTCGCTGCACGCACGATTTTTGGCTTTCGGCATGAATCAAGCTGAGATAGCTTTTTCAAATCGTATTACCGGAAAAACCATGTCCACCCTTACTACCACCGTCGATGGCCTGAAGTTCAAAAACCCCTTCGTGATCGGCTCAGGCCCTCCGGGGACCAACGTCAAAGTCATCAAACGAGCCTTCAAGGAAGGCTGGGGCGGCGTGATCGCCAAGACCGTGAGCCTAGATTCTTCGAAGGTTGTCAACGTCGGCCCGCGCTACGCCAAGCTGATGGCGGGCGATGGCAAGGAAGTGATTGGTTGGGAAAACATCGAACTCATCAGCGACCGCAAGTTCGAGACTTGGCTCGACGAGTTCAAGGAAGCCAAGGATGAATGTCCGGACGGCATCCTCATCGCGTCGGTGATGGAGGAATATAACAAGGACGCATGGTGTGAGATCATCGAGCGCTGTCAGGACGCAGGAGTCGATGCCTTTGAGCTCAATTTTTCCTGCCCCCACGGTCTTCCTGAACGGAAAATGGGGGCCGCCATGGGCCAGGATCCCATCATTCTCGAAGAAGTCTGCGGCTGGGTGATGGGAGTTTCAAAAATCCCCGTGTGGGCGAAAATGACCCCAAACGTCACCCACATCGAGGAGCCCACCGCCGCTGCCCTGCGCGCCGGCTGTCATGGTGTTAGTGCGATCAATACGATCCGCAGCGTCATGGGCGTGAACCTCGAAACCCTGCGCCCCGAGCCAACCGTCGAAGGCTACACCACCCCCGGGGGCTACTCGTCGAAAGCCGTGAAACCGATCGCCCTTCGCATGGTGATGGAGATCGCCCAGCTCATCAAAAAGGACTTCCCCGGACGCACTCTATCAGGACTCGGTGGTGTGGAAACCGGAGCCGACGCCGCCCAGTTCATTCTGCTAGGGAGCGACACCGTGCAGGTTTGCACCGGTGTGATGAAATTCGGATACGGCATGGCCAACGGTCTCTGCGAAGGTCTTTTGGAATTCATGGAAGGCAAGGGCTTCGAAACCATTGACGACTTCAAGGGACTCAGCCTTCCTTACTTCACTACCCACGCCGAACTCGTCCGCATGCAGCTCGCCCGGAAGGCCGAGGAGGCAGCCATCAAGGAGCGCGCCAGCATGGTCAAAAACGACGCGGAATGGGATGGCGATGATTTCGTGAAGCAGTCCAACGAGCTCTCGCGGTGATTCCGGGATTTCCTTGGATTCAGGGTGATCCGAAAGCGGTCTGATGTCGGATGATGGTTGCGTGGTTTCAAACCCGATCGCGCCCACACCCGTTCCAACATGAATAACACACTCTTTCTTCCAAGTTTCATCGCCCTGTTGTTTGCCCAAGCGGCGACGGGGGAATCCACCCGATCCATTCCCAATTTTTCCGCCGCAAATCTGGTTCTCGGTGACATGGATTTCCGCGGCGGGGGCGGTGGTGGCACCAGCGCGAGAGAGTTTTCCAACGGCTTGACGGGAGATGTCGTCGTCGATGCCACGACCCGCAAGGTCTTCGTGGCAGATGGTTTCCGGGTGCTGCGTTTCGCCGACGCCGAGTCCCTCGCAAACGGCAGCGCTGCCGAAGCCGTCTTCGGGCAGGGGAATTTCGACTCGGCCACCTCGCCGAGTACACCGAACGAATTTCGGTTCTCCGCACTCGGAATCTGTCTGGATTCCAACGGACATTTGTGGGTCGCGGACATCAACAACCGGCGTGTATTGAGGTTCGACAATGCCAGCACGTCTGGAAATTTCCCCGCCGCCGCCAGGGTTTACGGTCAGCAGAATTTCGCCACGAGCAACACCGGCTTCGATGCAAAGGGGATGGCTGGTCCCACTGATGTCCTGGTGGATGGAAACGACCGGCTGTGGGTGGCGGACGCAAACAACAACCGTGTCCTACGATTTGACAACATTTCCAGCAAACCGAGTGGATCGCCCGCAAACGCGGTTCTCGGGCAACCCACGATTGCAACGGTGGGTGGCGGCCCCGAGGGGTTGAGCCAATCGGCCATGGACGCTCCCTACAGCCTGGCGATCTCAGCGGGTGGAGCTTTGTTTGTCGCAGACCGTGACAACAACCGGGTCCTCCGTTTTGACAATGCCGCAGCTCTTGCGAATGGAGCGAATGCGACCGCGGTGTTGGGTCAAACCCAGTTCAACACGGAAAGCACCGATGTGATCGCCTCGAAATTCCATCTGCCATCAGGTATTTCAATTTCTGCAGATGACAGCCTCTGGGTGGCGGATCGATACAACCATCGTGTGTTGCGTTTCGACAACGCCTCTAGCAAGAGCAATGGAGCTTCCGCCGACGGGGTTCTCGGCCAACCGGATTTTTTCAGCAAAGAGGATAACAACAATACTCAAGGTGCCTTCGCACAGAACAGCCAGGGGTTCCTGTTCCCGGAATATCTCTTTATCGACAATGCCAAGGGCGGAGTGTGGGTGAGCGACAGTCAGAACAAACGGGTGCTGAGATTCGGCGGAGTTTCCGCCCCTCCAAAGGACACAACCCGGCCGAAACTAACAGTGGCGGAGTATCCAAAAACCACCAAGGCGAAGTCTCTGAAAATCAAAGGAACCGCCAGTGACAACAAACAGGTCAGGAATGTCCAATATCGAATTGGTAACGGCAAGGCAGTCAGGGCCACCGGCACAAGGTCATGGAGCTTCACGGTGCAGCTAAAAAAAGGTGAGAACAAAATCACGATTTTCGCAACGGATACGTCAGGCAATTCCAGCTTGAACAAGGTTGTTAAAATCGTCCGCAAATGAAGCGCACCAAGGATCTGCCGTGCCACTTGTGAGAGAACCTGGTGGTCGCCACGATCTCATTCTTCCGAGAGGGCCGGATACACCCCTTTTTCGTTCGTCGATCATCCGCCGGCGAATACCGGCTTGAAACCCGCTTCAGTTAGAATGCGCTTCATTTCCTCGCGCTTGTCGCCCTGGATCTCGATGCACCCGTCTTTCACGGTGCCTCCGACACCGCAGGCTTTTTGCATTCTTTTCGCGAGTTCCTGTTTCTCGGCGAGGCCGATGCCAACGAAATTTTTCGCCACGGTGACTCCCCTGCCCCCGCGGTGGGCGGTTTGGCGTACGATGTCCACGCGGCCGCGATTGGTGTTCTGACCGCGTTGGGAGGTTTTCGAGACCAAGGAGGGAGCTGCGGGACCTGCAGGCAGATCACCGAGCCCGGACAGCGCGGCGAAAGGGTCGGGTTTAGGGTTCTTGTCCCCGCCAGCGGATTTATCGGCCTTGTTTTCGCTCATCAGGGCCAGTCCATCATGGGCGGCGTGGAATTCACGCTTTTTCAGCCGCGGATTGATCGTCATCCGGAGGTGCCGCCTAGCAGCTAGATCAATTCGCATTATTTCCATTGCTTTGAAGTGACGCCGCCCTGTATGAGGCCGCGGACCGGCGTGAGCTGTCTCCCTAGCGGGACCGGCGCAACCGCCGGCCGATCCAGCAACAACGAAAGAATTTACCCATGGCCGTCACCCCAAGCAAAGATTACAAGCGCCGTGAGCGCGAGCAGCGGAAACTCGACAAACGCATGGCCCGCGACGCCGCGAAGGAGCAGGAACTCGCCGCCCAGCAGGCCGCCGCACAGGCTGCCGCGGAAGAAGCATTCAATGCCAGCGAGGAAGGCATCCAGGCGAAGCTGGAAGCGGAGTTTGAGGCAGAACTCGCCGCCGAGCGGGATTCCCAGAAGGTCGCCTGATCCGCTGAAATTATAATCCGGGATCGCATGCGAAACTTTCGCCTGTGAATCCCGTGCCCACGGCGTGACATTCCGGGATGACGACGTATGTGTATGAAACCATTCCGCAGGATGCCGGGGAAGTTCCTGTTCGTTTTGAAATCCAACAGGGGATGAACGATCCGAAACTCACCGAACAACCGGGCACCGCAAAACCCGTACGTCGTCTGGTGTCCGGCGGATTTGCCTTGTTGCGAGGCGTCTTGCCGAAAGCAGGATCCGTAACAGACCCGTCCTGGCACCAGAAAGATTGAGGGTTAAGGTCTCGAATGGAAGGAATTCCGCGGCCAATTTTCAGTCTTTGTCCTTCGCCGGGATTTGTTGGATGGCGCATTCCTTCACGACTCGATCCCAAGTGAAGGGCTTGTCGAGCATGTCTGCTAGAAACTGGTTTTTCTCGGTGAGTTTGACGACATTCTCCAGCTTGTCGACCCGCTCAAGGCGGCTGAAGAGCACGCGCTGGATGCTGTCCTTTGCGACCGTGCGAATTCCATAACCTCCTGGCTGGTTGGATGACCAGAAGTGCACCGTGGATTTGTCGGAAGCCAGATAGACGACCAGATGCCCGCGTTCCTTGCCACCGATTTCGTCGTTCCACCAGATCTTCATGAAATCGCCAGAGCGCGCCTCTTCGTAGCTGGTGAAATTCCTGCCGCAGCCGAGTTCGGTGAACAACTTTGCCGTGCCGGGGCCATTGGCATTCCATCGGCCGAAAACGCGCTCGCCGTCCTTCACTCCCAGTTCGGCCATCAGCGCCACTGCATCCGGCGAGAGTTTAAGGCTGCCATTTTTGCGCAGCATCTCGACCACGCGAAGGAACACCAGATAGGTCGCGCCAGAGCAGAACGAGGCCTTTGCCACCTTGAGATCCTGACGAATCACTCCGTCCTCGACCTTCACACTCGCCGCGAGGCGATCGACCGCCGCCTGCGAGGCATCGTACCCACCGCCATCCGGCATCGTTTTAATCGCTGCTAAAACGTAGCGGTTCAATACAGGTTGCTCGCCGGGCTCGGTCTGGCCGTGCGTGACGCAGGTGAATGCGAGAATGGATAACAACAGCGAACGCATCAGGAGGAATCTAACGTAAAACTTTCTCATCGTAGCGGGTGATTTCAATCCTGCCGTTCCGCAGCGCGAGCGACAGCTTGAGCGTCGACTTCCCCTTGGGGCGGCCGTAATCATAAGAATAGTCGAGAAGAGCGGTTGCGCGTAAGGAATTCGTCACGTCCAAGTTAAAGCGCAGAATCCTGTAACTACGGGTGGCATATTTGTCGATGAGCTCCTGCCGGTCCTTGCGCAGGTAGGTAGTGTCTGCCGGGCCGTCCTTTTTATAACAATACGCTACGGATGGAGCGAAGTCCGCCACCCAGTCATCTGCGCGGTTACTGCAGTTGTTGGAAATCCAGCGGGCGAGGAAGGCGTCTGCCGACTGCTGATTGATCGCCGTCACCGGAACAGGTGCGGTGGTGGGCATGAGAGCATTCCTGCGAACCTCTTCCTGATAGGAGGTGATCACCCAGTTCGTGCCCTGCTTGCTGAATCCGAGAGTGGTAATGGAGTTTCCGCCGGCGCGTTTGGCACCGGTGTACTGATAGTGATAACTAACGACGACGATGGCCTCTCGGAAATTGTTGAAATACTGGCAGGTCGCGCTCCCCAGCACCTCGTAGTCGCGTGATGGGTATTTTTCGATCAGCTCCTGCCGGTCTTGCAGCAGGAACGAAGTGGGCGCTCCGCCGATGCCCTTCCAGTAACAGTACTTCGGCAGCGGCGCGAAATCCGCGACCCATGCCTGCGCCGAGTTGCTTTCCTGATTGCTGATCCAGCGTCGGAGAAACACCGATATTTCCGTGTTTGCCTGAGCCATACCTGTTAGCGCCTGAGGAGTGTTCTGCGGGACGGCAGTCGCGCCGTTGGCCATCGCGGCTTCACTCTCCTGGCAGATCTTGTTGATTTCCTCCTGCATGGTCTGGAAGTCCTGCTGGCTCGGCATCACGACGCCCGCATTGGAATCCCCGGTTGCCGGAGCGGAACCGCCGAAGGTGTATTTCCGGAACGCATCCGCCGCGCCGTCGAATTTGACCCACGGCTGTTGGGCGGAGTTGGTTTGCTTTTTCACATGATCTGAAACCTGGAAAAAGGCCTCGAAACAACTGATTCCGGGCGTCTGGATCACTGACGAAAAAATCTCGGTGAACGGACTGTTCGCACCACGGCCGTCGGACGCGGTTTGGCCCGGTCCGGCGGCATACATGATCAGCGTGGACTGCGGAATCCGGTCAACCACGGCGAGGCCATTGGTCCGTTGCACCGGCGGACCCTCTAGTTCCATCGTGCGCGGGGATGGCTGAAAGGGATCGTTCCTGCAGCAATCGAGGATGACGACCTTGGCTTGGATTTTTGCCTCCGCCATTTTTCCGAGCACGGTGTCAAGCCGCACGTGGTAGCGGTCCGGGTCCTGGCGGGTCGCTAGTTGTCCACCAACGGGGCAGAGGTAGTTGGTGCCGTTCACTTCCATGCCATGCCCGGAATAATAGACCACGCCTAATGGCGTCTCTCCGCCCTGCGTATTCAAAGCGCTGAGTGCCTTCTCCGTGGCCGCTTTGGTCGCGTCCTCCAACAGAATCACCTTGAATCCAAGCTTGCGGAAGGTCGCCGCAACGAGCTGCGCGTCAGGCCGGGTGTTGCGCAGATTCGGTTTTTCGTCGATCCGCTTGTTGGAGTCATAAACCCCGTTGCCAATCACGAGTGCGACTCTACCGACCGCAAAAGCCGACGGACACGCGAGTAACAAAGCCACCGCAACGAGACAAACAAACCACCTTTTCATCCACCGCACGCTAGAGGCCTCGGTCGAGAGAGGAAAGGCGATAATCGGTAGTGTCCTAATTTGAATTCTTTCGCCAAAGCCAACTAACGACGATAGCGCCCACCCCGATAGCTAACAGGCCGACCACGAGGGGTGGAAGCCAGTATCCAAATATCAGCAAGGCAAGAAGCAGTGCCATTCCAATCTCTGGAATGGCAACAAGCGCAGCGAGCCATGCGCCCCAGCCCGATTTGGGCGTCGGGTTACCTCTTTTCGGTTCGGAATCCCTCATTGAAATATTCTGGGGAGATAGCGACGCGGGAGGGATTTGGACCCTCGTCATCCCCTTTGACGAAAGCACCTCTCGGATGCTCTCGGCGAAAAGAGCGCTCTATCCACTAAGCTCCCGCGCCACCTCGAGCAGAATATCAGCAACTCTCTGATTGTCAAATCGCTCCCGATTACTACGGATTTCCGTAGTAATCAAATTAGGACACTACCCGATAATCCGATCGGCCCATGAACAAAAAAGGGCGGTTTGTTGCCAAACCGCCCTTGATGATTCTATCAGACAGATGTGCGGTCAGGCGAGGTCGAAGCGGTCGAGGTTCATCACCTTGGTCCATGCGGCGATGAAGTCCTTCACGAATTTTTCCTGAGAATCACCGCAGCCATAAACTTCGGCGAGTGCTCGCAGCTCGGAGTTTGATCCGAAAATCAGGTCCACTCGGGTGCCTGTCCACTTGATTTCTCCCGAAATGCGGTCAGAGCCTTCGAAGAGATCATCATGTGGCGAGATCGATTTCCAAGTGGTGCGCATGTCGAGCAAGTTGACGAAGAAATCATTCGTTAGATTCCCTGGTCGGTCGGTGAACACACCCAACGGCGAATGATCGAAATTTGTATCCAACACGCGCATTCCGCCGACCAGAACAGTCATTTCTGGCGGGGTGAGCGTCATCAACTGCGCCTTGTCGATCAGCATTTCCTCGGCGGAAGTGGTGTAATGCGACTTCATGTAGTTGCGGAATCCGTCCGCTTGTGGCTCAAGCAGCATGAAAGATGCGACATCGGTCTGTTCCAGCGAGGCATCCGTGCGACCCGGTGTAAATGGCACTGTGGCAGTATGACCGGCGTTTCTGGCAGCTTCCTCGATGCCAGCGCATCCACCTAACACAATCAAGTCCGCGAGCGAAACCTTTTTCCCGCCGGGCGCGTTGTGATTGAAGTCATTCTGGATGCCTTCAAGACTTTGCAATGCCTGTGAGAGCTGGGTGGGATTGTTCACCTGCCAGAACTGTTGGGGAGCGAAGCGGATCCGCGCGCCGTTGGCACCGCCGCGTTTGTCGGAACCCCGGAAGGTGGAAGCAGAGGCCCAGGCGGTGGAAACGAGGGTGGAAACTGATAGTCCTGAGGCAAGGATCTTTTCCTTGAGAGCGGCTGCATCCTGGTCATCGATCAACGAATGGGTCACAGGCGGAACTGGATCCTGCCAGATCAGTTCCTCAGCCGGGACTTCCGGTCCGAGGTAGCGGACCTTCGGGCCCATGTCGCGGTGCGTGAGCTTGAACCAGGCTCTGGCGAACGCATCGGCGAGCTGATCCGGATTCTCGAAGAAACGCTTCGAAATGGGTGCGTAGGTCGGATCCATCTTCAAGGCGATATCCGTGGTGAACATCATGGGAGCATGGCGTTTCGCCGGATCATGCGCATCCGGCACCGTATCAGCTCCTGCATTGTTTTTCGGCCTCCATTGATGGGCTCCTGCGGGACTTTTGGTGAGTTCCCAATCATAGCCGAAAAGGTTTTCGAAATAACTGTTACTCCAACGGGTCGGCGTGTTGCTCCACGCGCCTTCAAGACCACTGGTGATCGTGCTGCCCGCGTTGCCGGTGCCGAAGCTGTTTTTCCAACCGAGGCTTTGCTCTTCGATGGGGGCCGCCGCCGGATCCGGACCGACATACGTGGCGGGATCCGCCGCGCCGTGGGCCTTGCCAAACGCGTGGCCACCAGCAATCAGAGCGACGGTTTCCTCATCGTTCATCGCCATACGGCCGAACGTCTCGCGAATGTCGCGGGCGGAGGCGATGGGGTCCGGGTTTCCGTTAGGTCCTTCGGGATTCACGTAGATGAGTCCCATCTGAACGGCTGCCAGAGGACTCTCCAACTGCCGGTCACCCGAATAGCGTTTGTCCGCCAGCCACTCGCCTTCGGATCCCCAGTAAATGTCTTCTTGTGGTTCCCAGACATCCGCGCGACCGCCGCCGAAGCCGAAAGTTTTGAAACCCATGGATTCCAACGCGCAGTTACCGGTTAGAACGATGAGGTCTGCCCAGGAAAGTTTCCTGCCGTATTTCTGTTTGATCGGCCAGAGCAGCAGCCTGGCCTTGTCGAGATTGGCATTGTCCGGCCAGCTGTTGAGCGGAGCGAAGCGCTGGGCTCCGGCTCCCGCGCCACCTCTTCCATCGGCCGTGCGGTAGGTGCCGGCGCTGTGCCATGCCATGCGGATGAAAAACGGACCGTAATGGCCGTAGTCAGCGGGCCACCATGCCTGGGAGGTGGTCATGAGTTCGTAGATGTCCTGTTTTACTGCGGCCAGATCGAGCGATTTAAACTCCTCCGCGTAGTCGAACTGTTCACCCATCGGGTCCGAAAGTGACGAATGCTGACGAAGAATGTTCAATTGCAATTGGTTCGGCCACCAGTCCTGGTTTCTGGTGCCTCGGCCGGCGGCTCGTGATTTACCACCTCCGGAAAAGGGGCATTGGCCGGAATCGTTGGCATTCAGGTTCGGAGGAGTATCGGTTTCCATGTATTTCGTGTGAGTGAGATTTTATTGATCAACATCGCTTCCCCCGGCGGCAGGTTTTCCGTGGGAATACGGTTTTAGGGACTTTTTCCCGCCGCGAGGGTGATAGCACCTGCGCGGATTGATGCAAAAATTTTTCCCGCAAATCGACGAAGCAACCTGTTCGGGCCATTTCAACCCGCGAACCGACCGTGGAGAAGTAGTGATAACCCGGAAAGTCGCAAGACGCCGACTAGATAAAACCAGCGCTCACTTCGATGCGTCCGGCTTTTTCAAAGGAGGCAGCGAAGGTCTTGGCCGAGTCGCTGCTGGCGGTGGCGCAGAAAGCGGCACCGTGGGTGTGGGCGATGCGATCACCGGTGGAGGCGGCGGCTTGACTGGCACCCCGGCGGCCATGAAATCCGGCTTGGCCAGTTCTTTTTTCAAAGCGGGAGTTGCTGGACTCGCAGAAGTTTCCGGATCACCTGGAGCACCGAGTTCATCGTCAAACAAGCGGTATTTCGGGTCCACCCGGTCCAACGGAATGGTCACTGCAGGCGGTGGGCTGGGGTCCGCGCCTCGCTCCGCCTTCTGCTGATAGAGATCGTTTCTCAACTCCTCGCCAGCGGCGGGCTTCAGGCTGGGCAGCTTGATCGGAGTGGTGTGGGTGCGGACACGGCTCGTCAGTTTCATCGCCTCCTTCGGATCGCGCTTCATCCACGGGAGTTCGCCGAGAATCGGGCGGCGGTTGTTGAAATTTCCCCAAAGCGTTTCCTCGTCGTCGGTCCAGAGGATGAAGTGTTCGAGATCGGGATTTCCCAGCGTGGGGTCCGCTTCGAGGGCGGCTCCGTAGAAGCGCGCTGCCTGCAAGACCATGCCATGGTGAAGTAATGCGTTTGCCAGCCCCAGATTCTGCACCCCTTTTCCCTTATTATGCTCGAGCAGCGCAGTCAGCAGCCGAATGGCTTTTCTCGGGCTGGCCTTTGCGAGAATCCTCGCAGCGAAGGCCAGTTCAACGTCGATACTCGGGATTTCGTCGACTGCCCAGACGAGGTCGGCTGCTTCCTGGAAAGATCCCTGGTCATACAGGTGGTGAGCGAGTTGTTTGCGAGTCTCCCAGTCTGCCGGGTCATTTTCCAAAGTTTCCCGCAGTGTTCTCTCGTCAGGTTTAGTGGATCCAGAGCTCATGGCATTTTTTCGAAGATTGGATGGAAAATCGCCCCGAAGTATCACGGCGGCAAGTCCTAAAGTTTGATCCGCAGCGGAGGTTGTCCAAGCCAGCACTTGAAAGTGGCACCCCGCAAACTCAGACGAAACTCCAGATCATGTCGCTCTCCCAGATTGCCAGGCCCCAGTCGACAGGGAACTGCAGGCCGGGAACCCTCAATCTAACCGGCCAAAATACCCGCACCGGCTGCACTCCGGCAGCGAGTGGTTCCCTCGATAGTTCATGTGCTAGCTGCTTCGCGATCCTGCTGACGACCGCCATCCGGATCATCTGCTCCGCACTCCGCCTGAATTTCCTCCTCTGGTGGACCAGCATGCTCAGCACCGTCAGGAAATACAAATAAACGCGGGACTCCCAGGCGATGCCACCGGCTCGCCAGCCATAGGCCGTTAGAAATACATCGAAATCGTTAGCCGTTGAGGACGAACCCAGCGCGAACGAGCGCCCGACAGTGCATCGATAGAAATCCAGATCGCTGAGAAACCGGAAAATATCCTGGCTGACCGTTCCCCTCCTCCGCCCAAGGAAATCAATGCCCACCACCCCACTGCTGGAAATGATCAGGTTGGTCGCTTTGAAATCGCCGTGAAGAATGGCGGTATCCATCTCGATTCCCCGCAGTACCACCGAAAACCGCGAGGCCACTTCAATATATCTGCTGATAGCGGCGTCATTGGCCATCGCCGATTTTTCCAGGCCATGGTTTTCTTCAAACACCTTGCGGACCGCCTTCAACTGCCAGCCGTTTTTCAGGTTTCCCTGCTCCAGTTCAGACTGTGTGTGAAACCACCGCAGCCATCCGGCCGCCTTCCGGATGCTTTCGTGCCGCTTTTTTCTGTCTAGCAACTGCCGCTTGAGAATTGCGCTAAACGTCGGTCCTTCCACCCACTCCATGATGATCGCATGGAGTTCCGGCACCCAGCCGTGGGGTCTCGGCACCGTGTAGCCGTTCGTTCGGTCCGAGCGCTTGTAATAGTGACAGAGGGCTTCATAAAAGCTGGCGGAGTCTTTCAGTCCCCGCTCTGCCCCTTTCACGATCTTCACACAGATCGGGCCGCTCCATTTTTGAGACCGCAGTCGATAGACGGTTGATTCACGCCGGTCGAGAGTCGCACCGTCCTGCTTCCAGTCATCGGGCCAGCCTCCCGGACATTCACCGGAATTACTGAACTTCCGAAGCACCATTTCACAGAGCGGATCCGGTTCTCGCCCCTCCCGGCCATGATGGCCTGCGAACCAAGCCAGAATTTTGAACCAACCGCACACCATTTTTCGAGATTAATTTCGACCGCTCGAAACGTCAAGATGCCAATCGCCGCGAGCACCGGACCATCTTTTGCTAGATCCCCTTCAGCCGCCGCCGCACGGCCTCCAGCGCAGCCTGGCTTACCGCCAGTTTAAAATCCTTGCGGTTGCGCGGGTGAAAAATCCGGGTCGTCTCGGTTTCGCCGTCTTTTGCCGCCACCGCGAGCCACGCCGTGCCCACCGGCTTTTCTTCTGACCCGCCGCCCGGACCAGCGATCCCTGTGACGGCGACGGCAATGCAGGCTCCACTGGCCGCCAAAGCACCCTCCGCCATCTGACGGGCGACGGTTTCACTGACCGCGCCATGGGTGGCGATGTCCGCAGCGGAAACACCTAACATCCCGGCCTTCGCTTCATTCGCATAGGTCACGAATCCATGGGTGAACACCTCGCTTGATCCGGGAACATTGGTGATCCTGTGGGAAATCAGGCCACCGGTGCAGCTTTCCGCCGTGGCCATCGTCAAGCGGCGATCCGCCAGGAGATTGACCACGGTTTTTTCAAGAGATGATCCGTCGTCACTGATGAGGTAGCGTTCGAAGCGCTCCAATGTGATCTGCCGTCCTTCCGCAAGTGCTTCGGGTGTTCCTATCAACCGCAGGTCCACCTCTCCAATGTGCGCGCAATAACCGTATTCCAATCCCGGAATTTCTGACAACCGCTGGTCGATCCCGTCATGAAAGTCACTTTCGCCGATGCCGGTAAATTTCAGTTCCAGCGCCCTGTTAGCCGTTTCCACGCCTGCCAGGGCCTTCAACCGGGGTGCGACCTCGTCATGGAACATCGGATAGAGTTCACGAGGCGGTCCGGGCAGGAGGAACACCGCGCAGTTGGATCGTCCATTGAGCCTCGGCGGCACATAAACACCAGGCGCGGTGCCGTTAGAATTCGGCAGGACGTCCGCGCCAACCAGCGACAATGCCTGCTTGCGGTTGGCCTCCGCCATCGGGCGGTCACGCAGGGCGAAAAAGCTTTCGATCGAACGCAGTGCCGCCTCATCGATGATCAGTTCAAGACCGAGCACCTCACCGGTGATCTCGCGGGTGAGGTCATCGCTGGTCGGCCCGAGACCGCCGGTCACGATGACGGCATCAGACCGCAGGATGGCTTCTTCGAGTGCCTCGCGGATCGAGTCGCCATCGGGCACGGTCGTTTGGCGGGTGATGCGCAGACCGAGCGTGAACAACTCCCGACCGAACCACGCAGCGTGGGTGTTGAGGGTGTTTCCAAGCAGGAGTTCGGTGCCGGTGTTGAGGATCTCAATGCGCATCCGGGGACCTTCAGACGGAGAGACAGTCCGATCAAGACCTGATATTCCAGCGTTTCCAGCGCAGGGTGGCGAACCAAAGCAGGCCGGGAACTATCAGGCTGAGCGCCGTTGCCGAGCCCACCGAAAAACGTCCCACTTCTCCGATGGCAGCAAAGCAAAACCCCGTCGGCAGACTGCCACAGGCGAGTGCGGTTAGAAATTTACCGAACGGCATCCGGACCAGCCCCGCCATGCAGGACACGGCTTCCGGCAGGATCGGCAGCGGCCGCGACAAGGCCACCGCCCAGCCGCCGCCATTTGAAAAAAGCGCCTGACCTTTTTCAAAATCCCGCTCGCCCAGCCACCGCCTCGCGAACGTTTCCCCTAACAAACGTCCCGCACCGTAGCCGGACACACCGGCTCCCATCAGTCCTGCTGCGGCGATCAGGCCACCACCGATTGTGCCGTAGATGAAACCCAAGGCCGAAATCACCACCGTTCCCGGCACCGGCAACAACAAATCCGCCACCAGTAGCAGAATGCCTGCCGCCCAAGCCCATGATCCCGCGCTTTCCAGCCAGCGGACACTGCCTTCCACCGTGAACCGTTGCTCCCATCCGGCACCCCAAATCATCCACGTGAGCAGCACCAGCGCGGCGAATGCGAGGAAGAACCAGAGCAGTTTCATACAGGCAGGGTTAAGTGAAACGGATGGTTCAATCTGCTTGCACCAATCGAACCAAGACTCGCAGAACAAACTCCACGGTCCTGTTGGTTATTTCGCCTCCAGTTCATCGGATGTTTCGGCGTCGGAGGCTTTGAGCTTGCTGCCTTCCAGACGCTTCTTAAATCCGTCAAGGCTGGCGGCGATCTCACTATCAGGTGCAAATGCCTTTGCCTCATCCACCGCCCTGATGGCTTCGTCGAATTTTTTCTGTTGGGCGAAGATCATGCCGCGGGTGGCCATCAGTTGCTGGGTCTCGTCCTTCGGGAAGCCTCCTTCAGTGAGCGTCTTTTCAACGAGGTCCAGTGCTCCGTCGAAATCCTGCTTCCTGGCGAAATCCCTCAGGTTTTCCTGGAATTTCGCGATGCGGGCCTTGGTGGCGGCCGCCTTGCCGAATCCGGTTTCATCCATGCGATCGGACGCCTTGATCTCGTCGATCACGTCGCTGTAGAAACCGACGACGACCGCATCATGCAGGTCCATCGCATCAAGCGCCGCGACCAGGGCTTTCGCCTTTTCGACGCCCTTGGCTTTCGCCGCCGTTTTGAAGGCTTCGTCTCGAGTGGTCTTCTTCGCCCTGAGTTCTTCGAGGTGTTTTAAATAAGCTTCCGCGCCTCCCTCCTGGTAGCCGGTGCTAGCGAACGGTTTGCCAGCAGGATCCGCTAGAAGAATGGTCGGGTAGCCTTCAATGCCATATTTTTTCCCGAGCTCATCATTCTGTTTGATCGTTTCCTCGGTGAGCTTGGACTTGTCTTTCGGAAAATCCACTTCCACCAGCACGAACATTTCCTTCACGCCGGTCTTGAACTCTTCCTTGCTGAAAACTTCGTCATCGAGCTTGATGCACCAGCCGCACCAGTCGGAGCCGGTAAAATCCATCAGAAGGTCCTTGTTGGACTCCCACGCCTGTTTTTTTGCCGCTGCAAAATCCGACGACCAACCCTCGCCTCCGGCGAATGAAAATCCTGTGAGATGAAGCGTAGCGAGGGCCACGCACGTTGGGAGATTCAGCTTCTTGATCATGAGTTTTCCCTCAAAGTCTGGATGGAAATCAGACGCCGTCGAGGTGAATTCACGGAGCGCTCATGCGTAACCGAGCCACGGACCGAGCCACTTTTCAGCCTCGGCGAGGGGCATGCCCTTGCGCCGGGCGTAGTCTTCAATTTGATCTTTTTGGAGCTCGGAAATCGCAAAGTAGTGGCTCTCCGGATGCGAAAAATAAAGCCCGCAAACGGCAGCGCCCGGGTGCATCGCACAGCTTTCCGTGAGGGTCACACCAGTGGCGTCCGCTGCGCCCAGAAGATCAAACAGGATCGGCTTTTCCGTGTGGTCCGGCTGCGCGGGATAACCCGGTGCGGGACGAATGCCCTGATAGTTTTCGTGGATGAGCTGGTCGTGGGTGAGCTCGTCCTCGGTTTCATAACCCCACTCGACGCGTGCTTTGTGGTGAAGATACTCGGCAAACGCCTCGGCAAAACGGTCGGCAATGGCCTTCACCATGATCGAGCCGTAGGGATCAATCTCCTTGTCGAGTTCCTCTGCGAATTCGTGCGCGCCGTGGATGCCGACGACGAAGCCGCCGACGAAATCGTTGGATTTCCCACCAGCGACCCAGTCTGCTAGAGCGACGTTCGGTTTTCCAGAATCCTTCTTGAGCTGCTGGCGGAGGCTGTGGAAACGGGTGCGCTCGGTGGTGCGGGTTTCGTCAGTCCAGACGATGATGTCGTCGCCGTCCGAGTTCGCCGGGAAAAATCCATAGATGCCTTCCGCCTGGCAGCGGTTCTCCTCGATGATGCGGTCCACCCAGAACAGCGCGTCCTGATAGAGCTTGCCTGCTTCGATGGCGCCTTCCGCATTTTTCGTTTTGAGCGTCTTGGACTCGCGATCCCACACTCCGCGAAGTTCCCATGCATGGAAAAACGGCGTCCAGTCGATGAACCGGGCAAGCTCGCGGAGTGAAGGGCTCTTGATCGTGCGGGTGCCGGTGAAGGCGGGCACTGGCGGTGTGTAATTCACCCAATCGTACTTCGGTCCAGCCGCGCGCGCGTCCGCGAGGGTGAGCGTTTCTTTCTTCGGACCACCTAGGAAATTGTCTCGGAGTTTCTGCTGCTTCGCGCGGTTTTCTGCTTCGAATGCCTCGCGCTGGTCCTTTGATAGAAGCGAGGTGGTCACCGGCACCGAGCGGGAGGCATCAAGCACATGGACGACCGGACCTGAATAAAATTCCGCGATCTTGATGGCAGTGTGCGCGGCCGAGGTGGTCGCGCCACCGATGAGCAGCGGGATCTTGAAACCAAGCCGTTCCATCTCCTTCGCGACGTGGACCATTTCATCGAGCGATGGAGTGATCAGCCCTGATAGACCGATCACGTCCGCGCCGAGTTCGACGGCTTTTGCCAGAATCTTGTCACACGAAACCATCACGCCCATGTCGGTGACCTCGAAGCCGTTGCATGATAAAACGACACCGACGATGTTCTTGCCGATGTCATGCACGTCTCCCTTCACGGTGGCGATCAGAAAACGTCCGGCAGAACGCGCTCGCTCGGCAAGTTTCAACGCCTCGTCATCCGTTAGGGCTGGATTCTCCTCTTTGAGCGCGGCGATGTCACCAGCAAGGAATTCAGCTTTGTCGGCCTCCATGTACGGGAAAAGCCATGCCACGGCCTTCTTCATGACGCGGGCGGATTTTACGACTTGTGGCAGGAACATTTTCCCTGCGCCAAATAGATCGCCAACCACTCCCATGCCGTCCATCAGCGGGCCCTCGATGACTTTCAGCGGCCGCACGTATTTGATGCGGGCCTCTTCGGTGTCTTCGTCGATATATTTGTCGATGCCGCGGAGCAGCGCGTGTTCGAGGCGTTTTTCCACCGGGTCATTCCGCCAGGCGAGGTCTTCCTCGAGCTTCTTTCCGCCGACGTTCTTATAGCTTTCTGCCAGTTCCAACAGACGCTCGGTGGAATCGGATCGGCGGTTGAGCAGCACGTCCTCGACGCATTCCAGCAGGTCCTTCGGGATCTCATCGTATACCTCGAGCATCCCGGCGTTGACGATGCCCATGTCCATGCCCGCGTTGCCGGCATGATAGAGAAAGGCGGAGTGCATCGCTTCACGCACCTTGTTGTTGCCGCGGAAGGAGAAGGAAATGTTGGAAACGCCGCCGGAGACCTTCGCGCCCGGAAGGTTCTCCTTGATCCATCGGGTCGCGTTGATGAAGTCGATGGCGTAATTGTTATGCTCCTCGATGCCGGTCGCGACGGTGAGGATGTTAGGATCGAAAATGATGTCGTCCTGATTGAAGCCGACGTCATCGACAAGAATCCGATAGGCGCGTTCGCAAATGCGGATCTTTTCCTCATAGCTCGCTGCCTGCCCGTTTTCATCGAACGCCATCACCACCACCGCCGCGCCGTAGCGCATGATGTGGCGGGCCTGTTTCTTGAAATTCTCCTCGCCTTCCTTGAGCGATATCGAGTTCACGATTCCCTTCCCCTGAAGGTATTTCAGGCCTTCCTCGAGGATTTCCCACTTCGAGGAGTCCACCATGATCGGCACTTTCGCGACATCCGGCTCGCCCTGGAGCAGGCTGAGGAAACGGGCCATCATCGCCTTGCCGTCGATCAGGCCGTCGTCAAAACAGATGTCGATCACGTTCGCGCCGTTGCCCACCTGCTGCCGCGCGACCTCGACCGCCGTCTCCAAATCGCCGGCTCTCACCAGCTTCGCAAACTGCGGCGAGCCAGCGACATTCGCGCGCTCGCCGATCATCAGGAAGCGCTTGTCTGAAGTATGGTTGTAGGCCTCGGTGCCGGAGAGGCGAAGGGCGTGGGGGATGGTTTTCATCGGAAATTATTGAATGATTGGAATTTTACGCGGGGCGAATTTGGCGACGGCCTGGGCGATGGCGGCGACATGCTCCGGGGTGTTTCCGCAGCAGCCGCCTGCTAGATTGAGCAGCCCGGCTTGAGCGAATTCAGCCATGTAGTCATACATGTGATTTGGCTCGAGGTCGAAGCCGGTGGGAGCAAGCGGGTTCGGCAGGCCGGCGTTCGGATAGCAGGAAATGCAGGTGGCGGCGCAGGCTGATAGTTCCTCGAGGTGCGGGCGCATCAGGTCGGGACCGAGCGAGCAGTTCAGCCCGATGGCGAGCGGCTTCACATGGGCGAAGGCGTTCCAAAGAGCTTCGACTTTCTGCGCGGAAATCATCGTTTCGCCACCGAGTCCGACAGCGGCGGAAACGATGACAGGGAGACGATAGTTTTTCTCGGCGAAGATTTCCTCGATGGCCACGCACGCGGCCTTGGCGTTGAGAGAATCGAAAATCGTCTCGACCATCAGGATGTCGCACCCCCCTTCGATCAGGCCGAGAATCTGATGGCGATAGGCGGCGAGCACCTGATCGAATGTCACCACGCGGAAGCCCGAATCATTCGCATCGGGAGAGTTGCTGAGGGAAACCGTTAGAGGCCCGATCGCACCAGCGACGTAGCGCTTGCGACCGGTATCGGTGCCGATATCGTCCGCCCACTTCCGGCAGAGGCGCGACGACTCCACGTTCATCTCCCAGGCAAGATCGTTGAGGAATTTGTCCTCGAGGATTTTCTGGAAAAACTCGGGATCCTTGCGTCCGCCTTTTTCCCGAGGGTCTTCCACGAAAAACTCGCTTTGCGCAATGCCGGTTGCGGAGAAGGTGTTCGTCTCGCAGATGTCCGAGCCGGCTTCGTAAAAGCGCTTGTGGATGTCACCGATGACCTCCGGGCGGGTGATGGAGAGGATGTCACCGTTGTTGAGCAAGTCCTTTTCATTTTCCGCGAAACGGGAGCCGCGAGCGTCGGCCTCGTTGAGACCGTAAGTCCGGATCGTGGTTCCCATCGCCCCATCGAGGACGAAAATTCGTTCGGAGAGGTCGCGTTGGATTTCTGCGGTAGCGTCGGCCTGTGGCATGACGGGACGGTATTCGGAAAACACTCGGATTCAAGAAACAAATCGTCATATCCGGATATGATGATGGGAACCATGCGGGGTGTTGGTGATTTACCCCGTTTCAGCGGATGTTATGTTCCAAGCATGAGCGAAGCGCTGGCGGAAATTTTCCATTTTGAATTCGGAGAACTGCATGCGGAACCCCTTGCCCGGCCTTTTCCTGTCGTTTCCACGCCGGTCATGGTGGCCTTCCACGCGATCCTTTTTACTCCAGGCGAATCTGCCGGGCACGCCGCAGCGGTCGCAAAACTGGCGGAGCTTCCCGATGTGGAGGCGACCCCGGTGGACAACGGATTTCAGGTTTTGCGCTGGGGAAATGTCGAACTGCGGATCGAGCGACACATTGAATTTACAACATTCACCGTGATTACCCCCCAATCGGGCGTGCCCTTCGCGGAATCGGCGCTGGACCTGCTGCCCGGAAATTTTCTGAGCACCATACCCGGCAGAGTTCTGGTCGCAGTGGAAATCGCCACCGAGCAGGTGCCCGTTGGCGATGCGGAAACTGGCAGAACCATGGAACGGGTTTCCGCGTTTTTCGGCCGCGAGCGGTTGGTCGGTGCTTGGGTGGTCGAACGGGTCGCCTCGGTGTGGAGTCATTTCCGGCTCGATGAACGCGGCGCCACCCGCTTTCTGATCCAAGGCCATCGGCTCACTCCTGGGCGCTATGGGCGACTTTTGCAGCGATTGGTGGAAATCGAAACCTATCGCATGGCGGCACTACTAAGTCTGCCGGTCGCTCGCGAACTCCTCCCGCAGCTGGAGAGACTCGAAGCACTGCATCTTGGCCTTGTCGAACGCATCTGTGCCATGGACGCCGGTGATGAGCGACACCTGCTGAGCGAACTCACGAACCTCTCACTCACCACCCGGCGCCTCCAGGCCCGCTGTGGGTCGCGTTTCAGCCTGACAAAATCCTACGCCCGCATCCTTTCTGCACGCGTGAAGGAACTGCGGGAAGAGCAGGTGAATGGCTATCAGACGATCGGCGAATTTTTCGACCGCCGACTTACCCAAGCGTGGCACAGCTGCGACACCGCCGAGGCCGGGCTCAACGCTCTATCAACCCGACTCGAGTCGACCACCGGCCTGCTGCGCACCCGCGTTGCCGTGAACCTGCAAAGTCAGAATCAACTACTGCTAGCCAGAGAAAACAGCGGGGCCATCAACCAGCTCGGGCTTCAACACAAGGCCGAGGTGCTTTTTGTCTTTGCGCTGATTTTCTTCGTCGCCCAGTTGCTGAATCTCGCAATGGGAGGCACGGCAGGGGCGGAAAAACATCCGGTCATCCACATCATGATCGTCATCGTCCTGCCATTGATCGCAGGCGGCGCCTGGTGGGTGGTTAGAAGGGCGAGGAATGGAAATCACTGAATCGCCCCCGCGGCATTCCCAAAATCCAGCGTTTGACAAAATGCCTTGAACCCCGACTCTCTGCACGAAAGGGAAATTATCTTTCCCAATAAAGCCACATGACCTCCGCCAACGAACCAACTGTCTCTAGCGCGACGATCCCATGGATCTTCGTGCTCGTCGCATGGTTAGGGCTGATGGCGTTAGCTCCCGATCGCTCGCAGCCGCCTGAAGGTGAGCATTCGGATGAAATCGCGTTATCGCAACTCCCGCATGACGTCCACGCTCCTGGACGAATCTATCATCCGCTGGTTTTTCTCGTACCTGATCTTTCAAGTGGAATGGGAAATCACGCGGCTGTTTCGCCGTTCCTTCGCATGGCGACACACCTGGATCTCATTTCCGCCGGTCCTCTGCCAGGCCAAGTCCAAGGTCGTGCGCCACCCGTGAGTCGGTCGATTTGAATGTGACCCTCCGATGTCCACCTGACATCCGCGAGGCATTTCTATCCGCGGATCCCGTTCGATCCCGGAAACTTTCATCCTGCCCGGCACCCTGCTCGCGGCGAACTCACACAGCTTCCAATCCAATGACCACTTTCACTCGCTCACTAACAGATTCCCTTAACCTTAACCCCCGCCACTTGTCATGCTGAACTGGCTTTTACCCAAAATCATTGGCGGCAAGAACGAGCGGGAGTTGAACCGCATCCGGCCGACCGTCGCCCGCATCAACGAAATTGAAAAATCATTCCAACACGAACCCACCGAAAAGCTCCTTCAACTCACCGCCGCCTGGCAGAATCACCTCGCGCGTTATCACGCTCTCAACGCGCCGGCCAAGTCGTCGTTGGAACAACTCGACGACGCCGGACTACGCGATTCCGCCGCAGCCGTTGAGTCGCGGCTATCGCTGCTTCGCAAGGAATTCCCAACGCTGCCGAAAGAAGTCCTCGCCTCGGTAGAGTCGGTTGAAAACGCAAAAGCCGTTTTCCATCAAATTGAAGGTCAGTTTGCCAAATCCCGCGCCAGGTATCTGGAGACCATACTGCCAGAAGCCTACGCCGTCGTCAAAAACGCAGCGCGCCGCCTCTGCGGAAATGAAATCATCGTCAACGGCCAGATCATGAAATGGGAAATGGTCCATTTCGATGTCCAGCTCATCGGTGGCATCGCCATCCACCGTGGCATGATCGCGGAGATGCAGACCGGTGAGGGAAAGACCCTCGTCGCCACCTTGCCGGTCTATCTGAACGCGCTGACCGGGCTCGGGGTGCACGTCGTCACGGTCAACGATTATCTCGCGAAACGCGACTCCGAATGGATGGGCGCGCTCTTCCGTTTTCTCGGTCTAACCGTCGGGTGCATCGAAAACTCCATGCCGCCGTGGGAGCGCCGCGGAGCCTATGCCTGCGACATCACCTACGGCACGAATGCCGAGTTCGGCTTCGACTACCTGCGCGACAACGGCATGGCTTCCACCAAAGACGAGCAAGTCCAGCGCGGCCACTACCTGGCGGTCATTGACGAGGTGGACTCGGTGCTCATCGACGACGCCCGCACGCCGCTCATCATCACCGGCGCATCCACCCGCTCCAACGACCAGTTCGAGGCCCAGAAGCCCGTCGTCGAGCAGCTTGTCAAACGCCAGACCGAGCTCTGCAACCGCTTTGCTGCCGAGGCGAGGCGGATGGTCGAAGCGGGCGACACCACCGCAGCCGGGCTCATGTTGTTCAAGATCAAGCTCGGCCAGCCGCGCAACCGGCAATTCCTGCGGTTCATGGAAAACCCGGGAATGCGCCGGCTGTTGGAGAAAACCGAGCTGTCCTCACAACACGGCGCGTTTCAGAAGGACCTCTTCAAGCTGAAGGAGGAGCTCTTTTTCGTGGTCGATGAGAAAAAACACGACGCCGACCTGATGGAAAAGGGCCGCCGCTTTTTATCACCCGCCGATCCCGATTCCTTCACCCTGCCGGATATCGGCCCGCACCTCACCGCCGTTGATTCCGATCCAAACCTAACAACCGAGCAGCGGGCGAACGCAAAAAGGGACTTGCGGAATCTATCAGACGTTCGGGCCGCGGCCATCCATGGTATTTCCCAGTTGCTCAAGGCCTACTGCCTGTACGAACGCGATGTGCATTACGTCGTGCGGGACGACAAGGTCACGATCATTGACGAAAGCACCGGCCGCGAAATGGCCGGCCGCCGCTGGTCGGACGGCCTCCATCAGGCGGTCGAAGCCAAGGAGAATGTCGCCATTGAAAAGGAAAGCCAGACCTTCGCGACCATCACCATCCAGAACTATTTCCGCCTTTATGAAAAACTAGCAGGCATGACCGGCACCGCCGAAACGGAGGCAGCCGAGTTTCACGACATCTATCAACTCGACGTGCTGCCAGTCCCGACCAACGCACCTAACATCCGCGTGGATGAAAACGACCAGCTCTACAAAACCCGTCGCGAGAAATTCAACGCGGTGATCGAAAAGATCGCGCAAGCTCACACCAACGGTCAGCCGGTGCTCGTGGGCACGGCTTCCGTCGAATCCTCGGAAACCCTGTCCCGCATGCTCAAGCGGGCGAACATCCCGCACTCGGTGCTCAATGCCAAATTTCATCAACGCGAAGCGGAGATCGTCACCCTTGCCGGCCAGCGCGGTGCCGTCACCGTTTCCACCAACATGGCCGGCCGCGGCACCGACATTAAACTCGGCGATGGCGTGGCGGAGCTGGGTGGATTGTTTGTCATCGGCACCGAGCGCCATCCATCGCGACGGGTCGATCGCCAGCTCCGCGGCCGTTGCTCGCGCCAGGGCGATCCAGGCCGCTCGCAGTTTTTCATCTCCCTCGAAGACGACCTGATGCGCAACCACGCGTCGCCGGACCGAATGGCTGCCTTGATCGAGCAATCGGCGAAGTCCGGAAAATCCTCTTCGCTCGGCACCCTTGTGGAGACTGCCCAACGGAAGGTGGAGCAGCGGGACTATCAAAACCGCAAGCGCGTGCTCGATTTCGACGACGTGATGAACCTCCAGCGCGAGATCATTTACGGTTACCGGAACGAGGTGCTCACGACGGAAAACACCCGCAAGCTGGTCCATGACATCATCGCGGAAACCATCCCCGCGGGCGTGCAAAGGAGCCTGGCGGAATGCGATCCCCACGATCCGGATTTCTCCGACCTGCTTGAATGGATTCACGCCGGCTTCTCTATCAGCATAAGCTCCGGCGAGCTGGAGAACCAGCGCGCCGAGACCATCTCGCAACTGTTAGCCAAAAAGGTGCGGGATGCGTATGAAAGTCGTGTCTCCAGTCTGCCGGTAGAGACGCTCGAGCAGGAAGAACGCCGCATGGTGCTCATTGCCATCGACCGTCACTGGCAGGAACACCTCGCCGACATGGACGAGTTGCGTGAAGGCGTCTATCTCCGCGCGCAGGGTCAGAAGGATCCGCTCGTTGAGTATAAAAACGAAGGTTATGAACTCTTCGTCACCATGATGGATGCGGTCAGGCAGGAGGCGTTGCAGAATCTTTTCCGCTCGGCCGCCGGGCTCGATGCGTTTCTTTCCCAACTCCGATCAGGAAAGCTGGAGGAGAGCAGCCCGCTGAAACTGAATCTTCCGACGCGCAGCTCCGCTGCGCCACCCGGCCGCAATGATCCGTGCACCTGTGGCTCGGGCAAGAAGTATAAACATTGCTGTGGCCGATTCGCTTGATGGGTTTGTCAGCGGTTTTTCCTGCGTTGTTCGTCCTGGTCTTTTTGATCCTTTTCCTGTTGCTGCCGCTGGCGTTGATTTTCCTCCTGCTGGCGCTGGCGTGATTGTTCTTCCTGACGCCGGTTTTCTTCCTGGCGTTGTTGGCGGGCTTGTTCTTCCTGACGGCGGTTTTCCTCCTGGCGTTCTTGGCGCGCTTGTTCCTGGCGCTGGTTTTCCTCCTGCTGTTGTTGACGCGAACGCTCCATTTCCCGCTGTTGTCTGGCCTGCTCTTCCCGTGCTTGTTCCTTTTGCCTCTGGCGTGCTTCCTCCTGCGCCTGCTGGCGTTGACGATTTTGCTCGCGCTGAACTTCGCGGGCCTCCTCGGCCTGGCGCTGCTTCTGCAGCTCCTCACGCGCCTGTTGTTGTTCCTGCTGCCGCTGCTTGGCTATTTCCCGCTGCTGCTGTTCGGCACCCTGGCTTTGTTCCTCACGCATTCTTTCCGTCTGGCGCTGACGTTGGTTGGATTCTTCCTGAGGATCGACCCGCGGCTGCTCCGCGGGAATCCGCTCGGGATCACGCTGTGGCCGGATTCGGGGTGTTTCCCCCGGCACATCGGCGGCGGGGTTCTTTTCTGCGAGCCGTTGCTGTTGCGGGCGCAGTCCTTCTCTCGGATAGACTCCCGGAGTGCCAATACCGGGGCGTCTCGGATCATTCTGATCCAGTGTGCCCGGACGTGGTTTTTTCGGCTCTGCGGGATTTTGGTTAGGAATTTGTACGATCTCCTCCACCTTTGGCTGCGGACGGATCTCTCTCTCCGGTGCTTCTGGCGGAACCGGGGCCTGCACACTTTCGCGGCTTTTCCCGGGCGGGCGGTTTTCTTTCACCACCTGATTGCGGTTTTCATCAAGCTGCTCGATCCGGCGTTGGCGGAAATTGTCCGATCCGCCCATTTGTTGGATCGAACGCTCGGCGATGCGCACGTTTTCCTGGCGGTTCTTTTGATAACGCTCGGCAATCTCCGGGCGCAGGGGTTGATTCCGTTCCACGACGATCGAATCCATCCGGCCCTTGATGCGGTTAGGCTTGAGGCTTCCGTTCCATTCGGCGTCCATGTTAGGGGCGGAGACCAGCAGGCGGTCACCCTTGATTTGCGGACGGATGCCGACGAGGTTTCCCCCCGGACGACGGTGGCGGTCGATTTGAAGACGGCAGAACTGGATCGGCCTGCCAATGCGGTCGCAGGCTTCCTTGTAGCGGGGTCCTCCACAAATGACCTGGCGGTTTTGGAAGTGGATGTAGGTGATGTTCGTCGTCGAGCCATAGCATCCGGAATTTTGTGAGAGCGGCAGGCAATGTTGATAGAGTGGGCTGCCGAAATGGCGGTATTCCACGAAGGTGAAACACGAGGCACCAATTCCGAACTGGACGTCCACCGACGAGTCCCAGCGGTGGTTTCGATAGGCCATGGTTTCCGGTGGCAGCGGTGCCCAGCCGATGTGGTTGCGGTTTTCCCGCCACGACACCCAGCAAGGAGCCCATTCAGTGCCCGGCACCCAGACCCAGCCACGGCCACGAACCAGTGCCCAGCGGCCGTAATGATAGGTGGCCCAGCCGAAAGGCTCGTCGGAAACCCAGGTCCAGCCGCGGTCGGTGCAAACCCAGCGTCCGCGGGAATAGGGCCGCCAGTTGGAGTCACTCACCACGACCGGCTGCCAGACATAACCATAATCCGGAGTTTCAAACCAAGAGCCGTACGAAGAGAGCGAATCATAGAACACGCCATAATCCCCCACTGGCTCAGTCTGCTCCTCATCCTGAAATGGCAGTGCCTCGCGCCCGGCAAGCTCGCGCTCGCGGTCATTGAGCTGCGCACCGCGGTTTGATAGATCTGCCTGCTCTTCTTCCAGATCCGCCCGGATTTGCTCCAATTTTCCTTCCCGCTTTGCCAAGGCCTCCTCGCGTTTCCGGATTTCCTCTGCCTTGGCAGCGGCGGCTTCGCCCTGCTCCTGCTCCAGTTCGGCCCGTTCAATCTCGATCTGCAACCGATCCCGCTCGATGGCGCCGCGTTCGGCAGAGGCCTTCTGCTCTTCTAACTCACGTTCGAGATCACGCCGGCGCTCCTCTGCTTCACTTGCTTTTTGTTGAAGTTCCTCGAGTTGTTTCGCGGTGTCGGAATTTTTCCTGTCGCAGCCTTGGGAGAACATCAGTGCAAGTGCTGCAAACGAAATCAGATGTGGTTTTTTCATGGCAATGGAATAGCGCTGGCGGCTTCGACGCAAAGTGCACGGCGAACATTCAGGAAATTTCTCAACGCACTCCGAGAGTGGGAATTTCAAAAACAACCCGCGGCGGGACGGATCCGCTGCCTGGAAGTTCGCGCCGCACCACTCGGGTTCCTAACAATTGCTCAAGCATCCGAAGTTCCATCGCCACGGCTCTCGGATAGACTTCGAAAATCCGCTGCAGGGGATTGTGGACCTCCTCCATCCGAAAACCGGACACGGGGTCATACTTGCATTGCCCGAAATGACCTTCGTTCGCGCGCAACGCCGCCAGTTTGGTGGCTTTTTCCACCAGCGACTGACACTTCTCGAGTTTTTTTACCCAGAGTGCTTGCTGTTTTTCAAAGAATTGAAACAGGAGCTTGTCCGGAAAGCTCTCGCCGTAGTTGGATTTGAGTTCTTCCAATAAACCCAAAGTGAAACGAACCCCCGCCTCCGGAAATAGCGAGTCCGCCTTGTTTGTTAGCCGATAGAAAATTTCCGGCCTTCCGACTTCCATCCGTGGCATGCGGGTGCGGGCAAGGTAACCGAGTTTTTTCAACTCCTCACACTGCTGTTTGACGGCCATGTAGGACGCTCCCACCCGGTTTGAGAGAACGGTCACTGGGAGGGAGCCCGAGAGCTTGAGCTCCTCGAGCAGCTTGCGCCACTGCGGCTTGATCAGATCTTGAAATACCGATAGGAGCATTTTTCCAGCACATCCTTGGAGAATGTGCCGGGGCAGGCAACCTGCAAATTCGCGAAGCGCCGACTAGTCAGGAATCGTTGCGGGCCACCTTGACCGGCACCAGCGCGGGCACCCGGCGGGGTGCCACCCTTGCGGCTTCTTCGCTCACCCGTCTGAACAATGCAAGCAATGAAGCAGTGAGAAAATACTCTTTCAGAAGTGCCTCGCGACGTTCTCCATTACGGTTGATTCGGGTTATTTTCATAGGATTGGGAATTCAGATTCGGCCATGCCAGGCAATTCGCGAGCCAGCTATGGTTCCGTTAAGCGCGGATCATTCCCGGCGCAATCCGAAATCCCAGTTTCCTTCGATAAAATCCAACAAACTTCTCGATTCCCCACGCCCCATCGTTTCTACATCCTTCCCACATGTCCGCACGCACCGGCATTCTCCTTGTCATTTCCGGTCCTTCGGGATCAGGGAAAACCACACTCTGCCGGCTGCTCGCGGAATCCGGCGAAGTCCATTATTCCATTTCCTGCACCACCCGTGCCCCGCGACCCGGTGAGGTCGATGGCAAGGACTACCATTTTCTCACCCGCGGGGATTTCCAACAACGCCGCGATGCCGGGGATTTTCTCGAGCACGCTGTCGTGCACGAAAATCTCTATGGCTCACTGCGCTCCGACGTGATTTCCCATCTTCGCGCCGGAACCGACGTGGTTATGGACATCGATGTCCAGGGAGCCGACCAGATCCGGAATTGCCCGGATCTGGAAATCAAGCGCGCCGTTGTCGATCTTTTTGTCCTCCCGCCGAGCGAGGACATCCTTCGAAAACGCCTGTCGGACCGTGCGACCGATAGTGCGGAAACGATCGCCCTCCGGATGAAAAACGCGTTGGAGGAAATGCGTCACTGGCAGCGCTATGCCTACCGATTGATTTCCTCGTCGAAGGAGCAGGACTTCGCGCAAGGCCTCGCGCTCGTTACCGCCGAGCGGTTGCGCGTTTCGAGACTTCTCTCCGCCTGACGTTTTCAGGAGAAGTAGTCGCTGCGGTGACTCAACGGGTTGAGCCATCGGCTGCTGGCTAACGACGGATCCTTTGTTAAGGTCTGCTAGTTGTCCTTGAATGAGGACAACGCCACCTCGAAACCCAACCGCGATCCGCTTATCATGAAACACTCCAAAAACCTCCGCAATCACTCCGGTTTCACGCTCGTGGAACTCCTCGTGGTGATCACCATCATCGCCGCCCTCGCCGCCGTTGCCTTCACCGTCGGTCCCCGCATGAAACGCCGCGCCGACGCGGCGAAATCGATCCAGAATATCCAACAGATCAGTGGTCTAATGTCGGTATTCAGCGCCGAAAACAACTCGTGCCTGCCCGCCATCAAGGCAATTACCACCGACTCTAACGGCAACAAGAAGGAAACCGACTGGTACATCGGTCTGCTTGCGTTGGCCTATCCCGATGTGGATATGCCTAAATTCAGCTCCACGGAGTGGTGGGTTGAGACCAAACCGATGATGCGAAATCCGCTTCTTGCAAAGGACCGTTTCAAGCCTTGGTATAATGGATATGCGTTGAATTCGAGCCTCTCGCTAAATGTTTTCCCAGGGAGTGCGGCTGGCGGTTTCGGCACCGGCAACGGAAACGACTCCAAACTCGTGCCACTTAGCCGGATTCCGGATCCAGCACTGACTCCTCTGGTCTCGACTAACAGAAACTGGTTCTACAATGGTTCCGCCCTCACCGCTCTGACGACCAGTTCCAGTCTCGATAAAGGACTGCTCATCGATGGCAAGGTCCCTGTTCTATTCGTCGACGGGCATGTTGAAAACATGGCCCCGACCGAATATGTTGCTCGTAATCTCGGCAGCATGCCGAAGCGCTAACCTTCGTATCACTCACCAAGCCCCATCCGAAACGATGGGGCTATTTGTGCCCATCTATCAAGTCGGCTGAGATCAGGATCGACTGCTCTACCCTATCAAATGGCAGGTCTCAGGATGGCAGCGGAGTCATCCCGCATTCCCTCAACGAGTTAAGGCGCGAATGTCTGGATACAAATCGTCCGGTGGCTATCTATCGTTAGTTTAGTTGCCTGTGGCATGCCAACTCCGTAACGGTGCTAACGAAACAACTCGTTAGAGACAACGATTCAATCTCTTGCATGTATTTGCTGTGTGCCTCCAGTTTCGTCCGTTTGCACAGCATCTTCGTCCGTCAAAGATGATAGAATTCTGACTCAAAAACCCATTTATCCCAAATCCATGAAATCCCCATTCCCTGGAAAAGCGCTTGCCCGACATCACGGATTTGCCCTCGTAGTGACTCTCAGCCTGATGATTTTGCTTACGGTGATTGCCGTAGGGCTACTGTCCCTTAGCTCCATTTCGCTGCGCTCCTCCGGGCAAAGCTCGGCCATTTCCACTGCACGAGCCAATGCCCGCATGGCGATGATTCTCGCGATTGGAAATCTGCAAAAATCCGCCGGACGGGATCAGACCGTGACCGGTGCCGCCACTCTCAGCCAAACGGGCGGAACCTCTGTCGCCAATCCGGCATGGACCGGCGCATGGAAAAGCGATGACAAGACCGCCAGCCCGGTCTGGCTCGCCAGCGGCAACAATCCGGATCCCAACGCCGCCCTTACCGCCACGAACTCCGTCATCCTCTCGAAAAAAGCCGCCAAGGCGGAACTTGGTAGTCCCGCAGCCACCGATCTTCGCGCCGCCTGGGTGGCCGTGGATGGACGCAACAAGGGCCGCTATGCCTATTGGATCGGCGATGAAGGCACCAAGGCAAAAGTTGACATCACCCGGCCTTCAACCAATGCAGCGAACGACCGCGAGAGATACTCCCGTTCCCAAAGCCCGCAGGAGCCCGGCCTCACCACCGTGGACAGCACCATCTGGAAAGGATTCGAGCCGGGAGGCAACATCGACAAACGCAGCCTCGTCAGCATTGGCACCGCCGCACTCGCCACCAAAGGTGCGGGCGGCTTCACGAGCAGCGAACTCCCCCGCTACTACCTGCACGACCTGACCACCGGCGGCTTCGGCCTCCCGGTCAACGTCAAGGATGGCGGCATGAAAGCGGACCTCTCACCCGTTTTCGATCGTTCCCAGCAAGCCAAGCCCTACGTCACCAGTTTCCTCGGTGCCAAGCCGGTGAAAAAGAACCTGCTTTCCAGCACGGTTTACGGTTTCAACAACGTCGATGATCCATCGAAGTTCTACCTCAGCAACCAGATCAGGGACAACCTGACGGCAGGCGTTGGGCCGAACTGGGGAATCCTCTACAACTACGGCCGCCTCTGGGAGAATGTCGCGTCCAATCAGGTTCCGGTGACCGGCATCGATCCCCTTCTGGACACCGATCTTGTGCGGACCATGTGGCCACCCTACATGAACAGCGGCAACGGAGGATTCAACACTTCCGACACCCAACACAAGAACAGCAGCATCGCGCCTGTCGTTTCCACCATCCAGATGAGCTTCTATCTGGGCGCGAGCGGACCGGTCCCCGTCACCCTCAAGAACGGCAAAAAGGAAAACCGCTATCAGGCGGAACTTCACATCAAGCCCATCGTCGGCATGTGGAATCCCTACAACGTCGCGATCAAGGCCAGCGTGTACAAGATCGCCTGGGCCGTGCAGCCGTATTTCCGCTTCGCCTATGCCAAACCGCTTTCTAACGGCAAATTCCCCTCTTCCAACTATGTCACTGAAGTATGGCTGCGTGACTATTGGAAAGCCTCATACGGCGAAGGCAACGTCATTCCCTCGGAAGGCAGTCATGGAGGGTCCTACCTCCAACTGGAGACTGAATCCGTGGATTTCCAACCCGGCGAGTTCCGCCTCTTTTCCGTGGAGGCGAATCCCGAAATCACGGAAACAACCAACAAACTCGTCACGAAACTCGACCCCAAGGGCACCTTCAGGATCAAACTGAAACGCTCCAACTCCTTCGGCTCCGAGCCGATCGAGCAGGAAGGCCAGCCCTTGTTGGTTCCCGCCGGATACTATGGCTGGTTCGGCGACGTCTATCTGCAGGACACCCAGTGGGATGGATCCGCGGCGACCTATGGCTCTGGCACACGCAACCACATCAAGACACTTTATAAAAAAGACCTGGACGCGACCGCTTCCAGCAGTTGGTTCACCCTCAAGGCCAAGGGAACTCCGGACAGCCATCTCCAGCGGTATACTAACATTTGGAACGGCGGCACTGACGGGGATCTCAAAAAACCTTCGGTGCCTGAACCCATCATCAGCGATTACGCGAACCTCACCGTCAGCGGCGCCAACGGCAAACAACCCCATCTGATGGAAAAGCTCGCCGCCGGAGACATCGGTCATATCGGCACCTGGCGCTTCTATCTGCGCAACTCCACCGAGGTGGAGGACGCCGCACAGGGCCTGCGGGGCTGGGTCGACAGCAACCCGCGCGTCGCCGCCTCGAATCTGCGTTTCGATGGTTCCAAGGCCTCCTCAAGCGGCCAGGAGGGCTGGAACGCCGCCTCCAATCTCATCGGCGGTGCCCATCGCAGCGGAGCCCCGAAGGGCACCGTGGGAGACGGCCTGAAAGGTGACCGGGGGCTGGTATCCGAGGGCAACTATGACGACAACATTTTCCCGGAATCCGACGTGATAAAAGGCCGCTGGGACGGATACGGCGGATCGGGAAGCACCGCCGCGACCGGTTTCAACCACGTCATCACCTACGATGTCCCGCGCTCGCCGCTGGCATCCATCGGGCAGTTCCAGCACGCCCAGCTTTCCCGCTACAACTACGAGCCCGGATTCGTGGTCGGGAATTCCTATGCCAACCCGCGCATCCCGCTCGGCTCCACATCCGCCCCGAACTTTGCGGGCCAAGGCATCGAAGTCGTCGATATCTCGCATGAGGTCAACAGCCGCCTCTGGGACAGCGTGTTCTTTTCCACCCTCGCCCCCGACTACAAATCCACCGGCTCCGGAGCGGGCAGCTACAACTCGGCCTTCGATTTCAAGTCCCTGCTGTCCGGAGCGACGATCCTGCCAAACCCACGCATGAAATTCTCCCCACAAGGTGGCGACACCTCCGTCCAGGGAATCATCGACGCAGCTGGGGAAAAAGCTCCGCAGTCGATGGCATCGCGCATCCTGATAGATGGTGGCTTCAATGTGAACTCCACCTCAAAGACCGCCTGGAAAGCGGTTCTATCCAGCATGGGCGGCGCCGAGCTGCCCGTGATCGACCCCGCCAGCCTTGGCGGCACCGCCTTGTGGAACCGGCAGAATGGAATCCACTTCAACCGCTTCGGCACGGCCATCACTAATGCCTCCTACAAAAAAGGCGACGGCCGCGCGGAAGCCTTCTGGCAGGGCTGGCGTGAGTTGTCCGGTGACGAACTCGACAAGCTGGCCGAGCAGATCGTCGTCGAAGTCAAAGCGCGCGGCCCGTTCCGCAGCCTTGCCGATTTCGTGAACAGGAACCCCACCAGTTCGAACGTCGATCAGCAACGCAAAGGAGCTCTCCAGGCCGCCATTGACCGGGTCGTCAACACCACCGCCGCCATTCCGACGGACATCGCCCTCCCTGCGAGCAATCCGGTCGGATCGTCTTTTTCCCCATCCGTTGCCGGTGAGAATCAGGCCGTCGGCCATGCCGGCTACCTGCTGCAGGGTGACGTCCTTCAATCGCTGGCTCCGATTCTCCAAGTCCGTTCCGACTATTTCCGGATCAGGACCTGCGGCGAGGCCTTTGCGGCCGATGGCAAGACCGTGATCGCCACCGCCATCTGCGAGGCCTTCGTCCAGCGCGTGTCGGATTTCACGGACACCGCGGACAAGCCGGAGACTAGCACCGTCAGCCTCACCTCGCCCGTGAACCGCGTTTTCGGCCGCAGGTTCCAAATCGTCTCCTTCCGCTGGCTGTCTCCAGCTGAAATCTAACACTCAAACCCATGATCCGTATCTTCACCTTTATTCTTCTCCTGATACCGGTGGCGCTGAGGGCACAGAACCAGCCGCCTTTCGTCACCACCCGGATTCTAACATACGCGCCGGCGGGGCTTCCCTCCTCCTTCCAGAGCTACTTCCGGACCGGCCAGAACATCGAACTTTTCACCGCCTCCGCAGGCACTCTCGGGCTTCCCATCGAATACACCGGACCTCAGACTTTCGCGCTCTACGCGTCCAAGGCCGATCTTGAACCAAGCCCCGACGGCCGCAAGCCAGCGCCTCCGGTCGCTACGGTCACACTGCCACTCAATTGCGATGTCGTGCTGCTGCTCTGCACCCGCACCGCGGACAACAAGGTGGGTCTCGTCGCCTACAACATCACGAGCAACGAGCTGAAAGCCGGCGACTACCGGGTCTTCAATTTCTCCAAGTCCCAAACATCCCTGATTCTGGGAGAGCAGCGCTTCGCCCTTGCCTCGGGCAAGGACTGCATGGTCCGTGATTCCGCATGGCACGGTGATGTCATCGCCTTTCCTATCAAAATCGCGACCGTCGCCGATGGAAAACCCAAACTCGTCTACTCCTCGATGAGGGAACACTACCCGCAGCGGCGCACTCTGATGTTCCTTTTCGACGGCAGCCATCCGTCACGTCCCATCACCTTCGTCACCTTCAATGCCGATCTGCCGCCGCCGAAGCCGGCCACCGCATCCTCCGCCTCCCCGGACGCAGCTCCCAACAACCCATAACAGGACGCAGATAACCCAGCAGGACGGCATGTTCATCACGGCCCCAAAGCCTGAGATCTGAATCCGACTCAACGGGTACAGTTTCGCCACACTAGCCAATGTCGAATCCGTCGGTATTCAATCCCGGTGGAATTAGGTTGATAGTTATTTGCAGCCTCCGAATCCATCCCAAACCCACTACCCCGGAAACCTCGGCTCGCAAGGAAGGGCAGCTGGAAAGGTCAATACAGGCCCGAAAATTCCATATCTAACACAGTCTATCTGAAATCCCCGAACCCATAATTAGATAAAATCATGAAACCCAGAAACTCTAGCATCCCGCGCAAGTCGAAGTTCTCTCCGTTCGCCGTCAGCAGCCCGCTCATTCTATTCTATGCCGCAGCCTGCGCCTTCACCGGCACCTCCAGTGTCCACGCGCTGAACCTGCTCAACGATTCCTTTTCCGATAACGAGCGGCTGACCCAGACGCTGCCGACCTCGGCGCGGTGGTACCTTCGCAATGCGGGCGTAGCACCCACGCCGACTGGACTTGCTGCGGGCTACACCGCTGCCGGCGGAAATCTTGACCTGCCTTACATCAATCCAAGCGCCGCCCACACTCAACTCAGCTATTTCACTGCTTCCAACGCCCCGATCACTCTGGCCAACGAGGGTGACGCGATCACAGTCACCCTCAACGTGACAATGGACCAGATTCCCAACTCGACCGACGGCATTCAATTCGGCTTCTTCAACTCCGCATTGGTCCGCCTCGCCGGAGACGACCTTGGAAACAATGCCACAACCCAGAATTACAAAGGATTCATTTCGCGCTTTAATCCTTCCACAAGAGCGGCAACGATGGTGGAACGCACTATCGGCAGTGGCACCGACCAACTGTTTGGCGGCACCAGGAACTCTCAGACCGTCACTTCAACGGTTGGTGCAGCCCTAACCCCAGGGGCCGCATTCCCCGTGACCCTGGTTCTCACGAAAGTCGGTTTGAACATCAGTATCTCCGCTACATTCAATGGTGGCACCTATACCAGCACTGACACAACTCCCACCACCTTCACCTTCGATACTTTCGGGATATTCGGCGGCAGCGCTTTGACTCAATTTGCCGCCGCAGCCGGCAGCGGTCTCACCATTGATGATGTCATCGTTTCGGTCAATTTCACCCCACCCCCGCCACCGGCAGACCCGATGAAATGGGCTGTCGGCAATGGTGACTGGAACACGACCGCCGCCAACTGGGTGCCGATCGCGGGAGGCGCGCCTGTCACCTTCACCAATGGCGCTGAAGTGACTTTCAACGACGACGCATCCGGCACCAGCCCGATCGCCATCAACCTGACGGACGTCCGCACTCCCGCCACGGTCACCGTCAACTCAACGAAGGACTATAGCTTCAGCGGTTCAGCAATTGCAGGCACCGGTTTTCTGACAAAATCAGGCACCTCGAAACTCACCCTGGCAAACGCCAATACCTTTACGGGAAACACCAACCTGAATGCGGGAACTCTCTTGATCAAAAATCAGGACGCCCTTGCCACAACTGCGGTCACTCTCGGTGGAGGAAGCTTGTCTTTCGACACCGCAGCTGGCGGCATCATCAACCTCGGAGGTTTGTCCGCCGCGTCCAGTGGCCCGACGTTCGACATCGCCTTGCAGGACAACGCCGGTTCGCCCGCAGCGATTCAGCTCAACGTGAACGGCGGTGGAACCTACTCCGGCATTCTGAGCGGACCGGGAGCGCTTCTCAAGGGAGGTGCTGGAACCCTTACACTTACCCAGGCAAACACCTATTCCGGCAATACCTTCCTCGAAGGCAGCGGGGCCTTCAAAATCACCAACCCCAATGCATTTGGCAGCGGTTCTTTGTTTCTGAGTTCGGTCGGTTCACCTGCAGGTGTTGCCACCTTGGAAATCAGTGGCGGGATCAACTTCTCCAAAGCCATCACCATCGACTCGACGACGGGGCGTGAGCAATTCTCCAGCACCACGGGGGCGAATACCCTCAGCTCGCCCATCACCATCGACAATGGAGGTACTAACGGAATGAACTTTTCCAGTGACGGCGGAGCTGGAAATCCATTCACCGTAAGCGGCGCGATTACGGCTCCGGACTTTGCCGGGGCATTTGCCTTGCGCGGAGTGAGCGGCGGGCTGTTTTCCTCGCCGGTCGCCGCTCCCAGCGCAGTCTTCGAACTTCTCCAGACTGCGGCAAACACCATCTGGACGGTGAACTCCCCAGGCAGCACCTGGTCCATCACGAGGTTTACGATGAACGCGAACGGCCTGGCCGGAGCCGAAGTCGGCTTTCCGGGCGGCAAGCTCACCCTCGGTGCCAACGACGCCCTCTGCACCACCGCACGAGTCCAATGGAACAACGCCAACAACAACATCGCCGGCGGCACCCTCGATCTGGCCGGTTTCAACCAAACCGTCGCCGGCCTGGACAAGCCGGGCGTCAACCTCGTGGCTCCCGCCGCGAACACGACTCCGGTCATCACCAACAGCGGCGCTACCGATTCCACCCTCACTCTTGCCGCTCTATCAGCGAACCGGTCCTACAGCGGCAAGATCACCGATGGAGCCACCAAAAAAGTGAGCCTCGTCGTCAATGCGCCAGCATTCACCCAGTCCCTCATCGGAGCCGCAGGATTCCTAACCTTCACCGGCAACACCACCATCATTGATGGAACCCTGAGCGTCACTAACCCAAGCTTCGCTGACGCCTCGACACTCACCATCGGCACGGTGGCGGATTCCCCCGCCACTCTCGCTCTTCCAACGGCGGGAACCGATACGGTTGCGTCGCTGGTCATCGACGGTGTGGCAATGCCCTCAGGTGTCTATGGTGCCACTGGCAGCATTCTCCCTGTCATCGAGACTAACGCCATCACCGGGCAGGGGACGATCACCGTTTCAGCCTCCGCTGCGGCCACCACCACCACACTGACGTCCAATGCGAATCCGGCGAATCTGGGTGCCACTGTGACCTTCACCGCCACAGTCGCCAGCGGCTCCGGCACGCCAACAGGCACGGTGAATTTCCTTGATGGCGTCACCAACATCGGCTCCGGCACGCTCAACGGCTCGGGTGTTGCCACACTGGCCACTTCCGTGCTCGCTGCGGGTTCACACTCGATCACCGCCAGCTACGCGGGCGTCGCCAGCTTCGCGTCCAGCACCTCATCGCCACTGGCACAGGTCATCCGGACGGACTACGAAGCATGGGCCGCATCGTTCGTCGGTTTCACTGACAACGCCTCCACCGCCGACCAGGACAAGGATGGTCTTGTCAACCAACAGGAATATGCCTTTGGACTTAATCCGACTTCCGGCTCATCGGTTTCGCCGATCACCGGCGGACTCGCCACTAACGGAAGCTTCATCTACACCCGTCGGGCAACCAGCGGCCTGTCCTACAAGGTTTTCACCTCCACCACGCTTGGCGCCTGGACGCTCGACTCAGGTGCCACCCAGACACCGGGTGCTCCTGATGGAAACGGAGTGCAGTCGGTCGCTGTCACACTGACTGCCGCACCTGTTGGTGGCAAACTCTTCGTCCGCGTCGCGGCCGATTGATCCAATCACACCTCCAGTTACCAAACACTCGAAACAGACTGAGGGGTGGTGCCGGGCATGGGCCCGCACCACCCCCTTTTTCAAGCGTCTTTGAATTCAGCGTTCCGGCGCTTCCTCCGGCTCAATGTCACCCTGCCATCGGACTGATGCACCGGCTCCAACTATCCGCGATCTGTTAAATCAATCCACGCCCATGATCCGCTCCATTGCCCTGATGTTCCTGATGACCCCGCTTGCGCTGCACGCGCAGAATCGATCAGCCCGAGTCTCCACCCACCTCCTCACCTTCGCGCCCATCAGCCTGCCGGAGACATTCCAACCATTCTATCAGGCTGGAGGAAGCATCGAGCCCTTCACTGCCTCCGTTGGCACACTCGGCCTTCCATCTCCCTATAACGGGCCACGGGATCTCGCGCTTTACGGTTCCAAGGCTGACGCGGAAGCTGCAGCGGGAGGAAAAAATTCCATCCAGCCCGTCGCCACGGTCACCCTTCCCGAAGAGTCCGACCTCGCCCTGATCATCTGCAGCCGCTCCGCCGGCGACAAGGTTTCCCTCGCCGCCTACAACGTCGATAGCCGGGATCTCAAGCCCGGCGATTACCGGATCTTCAATTTCTCCAAATCCACCATCTCCATCACCATCGGAGAGCAGAAGCAGGAGGTCGCACCGGACAAGGACAGCGTCATCCGCGATGCCAAATGGCACGACGAGGCGATCGCTCTTCCGATAAAGATCGCCACCGTCACCGATGGCAAATCCCGCCCTGTTTATTCATCGTTGCGCGAGCATTCCCCCAGGAACCGCACCTTGATGTTCCTCTTCGATGGCAGTCACCCCTCGCGGCCTATCACTTTCACCACCTTCAACGCGGAAGAGGCGGCGGCAACCACCGGCTCGGGCAAGCGTCCGCCTAACCGGCCCAAGCCCTGACCCGCCGCACATCACCACTGCTGCGAAACCACACTCTCCAACGATGACGCCAGTTTCCAGAATCATAGCGACCGCCGTCCTTGGTGCAGTCTTCTCCTTCAGCCTCATGGATGCCTCGGCCACCATCCTGCGCGTTGTTCTGATAGGCGGCCAGTCGAATGCCGACGGCCGCGCGCCCGGCAGCGGCCTTCCCACAGCTCCCGTCAATCTACAACTCCCGCAGCCGAACGTGCCTTTTTATTATCACACGAACGGCACGGCTGCCAATGGTGACGGGACGCTGGGAACCCTGACCACACTCCGCCCTGGAGCCACCGAAACACCCGTCGGCGGCTTTGGTCCGGAGGTCAATCTGGGATATGATCTCTCACGCGCCTTCGAACAACAGCCCGGCACTCAACTGGTGATCATCAAGTATGCCAAAGGTGGATCGAGCCTGCACACCGACTGGAAAGCCGGTGGAGACGCCACAACCACCAACGACGGAAATTTCTACAAGACCTTCCAGCGGGTCGTCACTGATGGACTGGCAAAGCTGCACGCCACCTATCCGTCGGACACCATCAAACTCGCCGCCATGGTCTGGGTACAGGGCGAATCCGACATCGTTTCAACCGCCACGAACGCCGCCGCTTATGGCGCGAATCTAACTACCTTCATCGCAGACCTGCGCCTCACGTTCGACCCGGCGCTGCCGTTCTTCCTGAGCCGGATCTCCAACCAGCAAACTGCCTATACCGCAAACCCGAACTACCCGACGGTCCGCGCCGGCCAGGCCTCGGTCGCAGCCAACGTCGCGGGAGCCTACATGATCGATACCGACGGCGCCGCCTTCAGAGTGAATGCGGACAACATTCATTTCAACGCCACCGGCCAACTGTCGTTAGGAAAGGCACTCGCGGCGCGGATGGAAAACATCCTGGTCTTGAAGGCATCCATCGGACCGGCCACCGGAGGCGTCCTGCTGAACTGGAACGCAGTGGCCGGCAAAAGCTATCAAGTCCGGAAAAGCACCGATCTGGCTAACTGGTCGCAACCCGCCACCGGTGCGCTCAGTCCGTATTTCGCCGCTTTAGATCCTGAGATTCCCTCCATCTATTTTCAGATCGCCGAGCAATGAATGACATCCGACAGAATCCATCCCCGATGAATGTGAAGACAATTTGTCTCCTTTTGCTTCAATTTGCGCTCTGCATCTCAGCGGATGCGGTCCCTGTCGACCAGATCCCCGCGAACAACGCCAACATCGAATACGCGGGGCGCGTCGATTTCACCGACCCGCTGGCCCCGCGTTTTTCTTACTCCGGCGTCTCGGTGCGCGCCCGTTTCCAGGGGACCGCCGTGTCCGCCAGTTTGCAGAACGACGGCACAACCAACATTTACAACGTCATTGTCGATGGAGCCGTCACCCAGCGCATCACTCTCTCTAACGGTGAGCAGACCGTCCCCCTCGCCAGCGGGCTAACAGACACTGCCCACGAGATCGAGCTCTACAAGCTCACCGAGTCCACCTACGGCAAAACCAAATTCCGCGGTTTCGTGGTGGATGCCGGAAAAACCCTCGTCCCGCTCACCACCCCGCGCAGCCGCGTGCTCGCATTCGTCGGCGACTCCATCACCTGCGGCTCCGGCATCGAAGGTGCGTCGAACAGCACCCAGACGAATACCAACCAGAACCACTACCTCAGCTACGCCGCCATCACCTCGCGGAATTTTAACGCCCGCCACATCGTCGCGGCGAAATCCGGCGTCGGACTCTACGCGAACTACAGTTCGAATCCCACCGGACTCGAAAGCCCTAACAACATGAAGAACTACTACGAGCGCATGCATTGGAACGATGCCACGCCGCTCTATGGTTTCTCCCCGACGCCCGACGTCATCTGCGTGAATCTCGGCACCAACGACTTCAGCGTCGGCGTGAACGAAGCGGCTTTCGAGCAGGCCTACCACGATTTCATCGACATCATTCAAACGAAAAACCCCGGCGTGGACATCGTCTGCCTCGTCGGGCCAATGATGTCGGGTTACAACTTAAACCGCCTCCGGATCATCGTGCCACGGGTGGCCACCAGCGCCAACGCGGAGAACAACGGACGCGTCTTCTATTTCGAAATGTCGGAGCAGGGCGAGTTCGGCACTGGCTCGCAGAACCACCCGAACGTCCCGCAACACGCGAAGAACGCGGCGGAGCTCACCACCTTCATCAGCGGCATCAAGTCATGGCCGCTTGCCACGGCACCTGCTTCCACCGTGGGGCATTGGAGATTCGAAACATCACCAGGCCTGTTAGCAGACTCCGGCACCAATGGGCTCACGCTTTCCACCCAAGGCATCGCTCCCACTGCATTTCCCATCACCGCCAGCGGCCCGGCATCGAGATTCCCGAGCGTGATCCCACAAACCGGCGCGGCCAATGCCGGTGCCGCCAATCCGGGCACACCCGGTGTTGGAAATTTCTCCCGCACGGATGGCCCGGCGTTCACACTGACCAATTTCACCATCGAAGCCTTCGTCCACCGCAGCCAGGCCCCGGCGGGAACCCAATACCTCGCGTCGCAGTACGATTTCACCATCGGCGCCCAGCGCAGTTGGGGCTTCGGTGTGGCGGGCACTTCACCTCCATCCGGTCTGTCATCAGGTGAACTCTTCCTTAACCTGAGCAACAATGGCGCGAACGGCGTGGTGGTCGGCTCCGGGTTGATCGTGGGAACGGGCGTGGACTTCTACGTCGCCGCGTCCGTGGAGGCGTCGAACCCGTCGGCGGGCGTGACGTTTCACCTCAAAAACCTAACCACCGGCGGCACTCTCACGTCATCCACACGGGCGAATCCGGTCGGCACGGTGTTCAATTCGACCGGAGATTTCCTCATCGGTGGTTACAACGGCGGCGGCAACCGCTGGTCCGGCATCATCGACGAAGTCCGTCTATCAAACACCGTGCTGGCTAACTATCAGCTCCTCGCGACACAGGCCGGACCGGTGCCGGTGGAAAAACCCGCCACCAATCCGGCATCCGGCTCCTACACGGATCCCGTGAGCATCACGATGACCTGCGCCACATCCGGTGCGGAAATCCGATACACTCTAGACGGATCCCCTCCCACCTCCACCTCGGCGCTTTACACCGCTCCCTTCAACGTGGCCGTCACCACCACGGTGAAGGCGCGGGCGTTCAAGGCAGGCACTCCCGATAGCGAGGTGGCCACCGTCACTTACCATTTCCTCAGCTTCCCCTTGCTAGGCACCCTAAAGTCACCGCACGCGCGCAACATCACGAACTCAAACTGGTCCGTCGGCGGCGAGACCGTGGACCGCGACTACACCATCTTCGCCAACTACAAGGACTGGCTCGGCCCGCTCGGAATCAAGCGCATCCGCCAGCAGGCGGGCTGGTTCAAGTGCGAAAAAGTCGTGGGCGTTTACGACTGGACCTGGCTGGACGAATGCGTGGACGGCGCGCTCTCCCAGGGCGTCCAGCCGTGGTTGCAAACGAACTATGGCAACCCGATCTATCCGGGCGGCGGTGGCTCGGGGCTCGGTGCCGGCCTGCCCACTTCCACCACCGCGCTCGCGGCATGGGACAACTGGGTGACCGCCCTGGTGGACCGTTACAAGGACCGCGTGAACGAATGGGAAGTCTGGAACGAGCCGGACAACAGCGGCGGCCAGGTGACGGCGGAAGCGTATGCCGCCTTCTACATCCGCACCGCGGAAATCATCCGCGCCCGCCAAGCGACTGCCCGCCTCTATGCCTTGGCAGTGACCGGTCCCTCCAACGGCCCGACCTCCTACGTGGGAAAATTTTTTTTCGCCCTGCAAACTGCTAACAAGCTTCATCTCGTCACCGCCATCACCGCCCACGCCTATCCCTACAATCCGGATACCAGCCAGTCAGGGTTCCTCGCGATGAAGGACTGGGTCAACACGAATTTCTATCCATCGTCAGGCATCGAGGTGCGCCAGGGCGAGTCCGGCGCCTGTTCGCAGTTTCAATCCAGCTTCGCGCTCTCTAACATTAACTGGACGGAACTCATGCAGTCGAAATGGAATACACGCCGATTGTTAGGCGATCTCGGCCATGACATCCCATCGAGCATCTTCGCCATCATCGACATGAAATACTACGGCACCACCTGGAACAACAAAGGCCTGCTCGAGGCCAATGAGGCGCTCGCGGTGGACTACCCGAAGCTTGCCTATTTCGGCGTCCGCAACATCGCCGCCGTGTTCGATGATTCCCTCACACGCATCACCAGTTTCAGCCACACCGCGAACACGGCCGAAACGCTGCGGGTCTTCGGCTATCACAAGACCGCCACCGGGAAAACCGTCGCCACCATTTGGTTCAGCGGCGGCGGACTGCCATCCGATGCTAACAACTACACTGACATCACTTTCACCCTCACCCCCGCCGACATCACCGACCCGGTCTGGGTGGACATTCGCGACGGCACGGTGCGCTCGATTCCGGCGGGCGCGTGGTCGCGCAGCGGCAATACCTGCACGTTCAACAACGTTCCGGTCTATGACTCGCCCATCCTCATTGCAGACCGCTCGGCCATTCCTATTGCCAGTGCCATGGATACTTGGAAACAAACCCACTTCACCATCCCGCAACAGGGCGACGCCTCTATCAGCGGCGATCTGGCAGATCCAGACAACGACGACTCTGCCAATCTGTTGGAATACGCGCTCGGCAGCCTTCCCGTGCAGAACAGCAGCACCGCCCGTCCTTTCCGGGGAATGGATCCCGCCGGACAACTGACACTCACCTTCGAACGCACCGCCGATCCCACCTTGATCTATCAGGTTCTCGGTAGCGGCAATTTATCCGACTGGACCGCCGTATGGTCCAGCACCGGAGTCCAGAACACTCCGGGAACCGTCACTGCCACCGATACGGCGGTACTCCCGCAAGACCGCCGATTTCTCAGACTCAAAGTCACGAACCCCAATCCCTGACATGAAATTCCATTCCGCCGGATTCAAATGCTCTCTCCTAACTCTCATCGTTCTTCCGGCGGTCGCCAGTGCGGAGACACTCTTGCGGTTTGATTTCAACGACACCGTCACCTGGCCGCTGACCTCGCAAAAACAGACTGAGCCGGGTGTCATGTCCGGCAACTTCGGCACTGTGGATGTGGCCGGCGGCAAGGAAGGATCAGGCGGCCTGCTGCTCGTCATGGATCGCGGGAAGCAACCGTATTGGGGCTACGGCAAGAGCGGCTACGTCGGTCCATCGGAAACGGGTGGCATGGAACCGCTGGTCTCCCTACCATGGAGCGCGCGACTCATCAGTGGTCCTCTATCAGTGAAGAACGCGGAGTCGAATCCAGGCAAACTGACTCTGAGCTTCAACCTGTCCGCCACGCGGGCGTTGCCCATCAAGGTGCTCGTTGAATCATTCGATGCGAGCCAGCAACGCACCGGCGGACTCGAAACCACCCTCCATCCCGCCGCCGCGGATTTCTATCAGCGATACGCGCTGGATCTATCCATCATGAAACCGGAAGGCGCGGGGCAGTTCGATCCCACCGCGCCATTTGTCGGCTTCAGTTTCGAGACCGGCAGCGCGCAAGGCTGGCCAGCGGCGACTCATCACGAAGTCCGTCTCGACAACGTCCACTACGCCAGCGGCACTTTCTACGTCAGTCCCTCGGGCAATGATTCCAACGATGGCCGCAGCGAAACGACGGCCTTCGCAAACCCGCAAAAGGCCATCGAAGCCGCCCAGCCTGGCGATATCATTCTCGTAATGAACGGCACCTACACCCGCCCCGCCGCCCAACCTGAAAAGACGCCCGTCGCCCGTTTTGTGCGTCCCGGCACGCCATCCGGTTGGGTCACGCTGAAGAATTTTCCCGGCCACCAGCCGGTATTTTCATCGCACGGCCAGACCGCCATCAATATCAGCCAAACCGCAGGTGAATCCCAAGTCCTATCCTACATCGAGATCCGCGGCCTGCGCATCCGCGGCAATGGCGACACCGCCCGTGAGCAATTCCCCTCAGAACTCGGCACCTTCAGCCCTAACGTCCACTCGCAGGGCATCCTGATCAACGGCCGCACCGGCCCGGATTCAAAGCCGCGCCAGCCCACCGACATGGTCCATCACATCCGTCTCGCCGAGAACGTGGTCGAGTTCAACACCGCCGACGGCATCTATGTCGAATTCTGTGACTGGCTTTTTGTCGAAAACAACCGCATCGAGAACAACTGCTGGACCACCTCCGGTTATGCGCCATCCGGTTTCGCGCTGATGGGCTACGCGAATTTCGACGCTCTCGACAACATCCACAAGATCCTCATCGCGGGAAATCGAGCGAGCGGCAACCGCCTCACAGTGAAGAACCACCCATGGGGCGAGAACCCGAAATCGAAGTTCTATAACGGCAACGGTTTCCTGCTGGACGCCAACGCTGACAAACCCATCACCTACCTCGGCCGCACTCTCGTGCAGAACAACCTCGCCTTCAACAACGGCGCGGGCGGCATCCAGATGTGGGGCAGCCATCGCCTCGACCTTGTGAACAACACCATCGCTAACAACGCCACCGTCATCCCGTGGGGCCAGGTTGGCTTCGAATACTGCCATGATGTGCGGTTCATCAACAACATCGTGGTCGCACCCCCGGATCTTCCGCTCGACACGTGGTTCCTCGGGCGCGCCGACGAGCGCACCTCCGGCATCATCCGCATCAACAACCTCTACTGGGGCGGCGCTCATCCTAACATCGTGGGTATCGGCGACCTTCGAAGCGATCCACTTTTCACCGGTAGCGGAGATTTCCACCTCCAATCCAACAGTCCTGCACGGGATGCAGGCCGGTGGGAAGCATTCACTCCCATCACCGACCTCGACGGCCAGTCGCGTCCGCTCGATGGTCCGCCCAGCTTGGGTGCCTTCCAACTGTTTCCTGCATCCAAATGATCAAGCCCGTCGTTGTTTTACTGTTCACCATGGCTGTCAGTGGCATGGCCGAGTGCGCGATGGAGCCACCCGTCGAGAACTGGGCCAAACTGCCGCCGCATCCGCGCCTGTTCGCGAATGCGGGACGCATCGAGACATTGAAAAAACAGAACGATGAAGTCACCTTGCAGCTTCTCGATCTGTTGAAACACGAGTCTGACAAGAAACTCGATCTGAAACCCGTTTTCTATCCGCCGACTGGTTACATCATGAGCGAGATGCGCAACGTGCAGGGTCGAGTTCTCGGGCTTTCCCTCAGTTACCGACTGACCGGAGACAAACGTTACTTCGTCAAGGCGCGGCAGGAACTGCTCACACTGGCAGCCTTGCCAGAGTGGCGGCCGTCCCATTTCCTCGATACCGGTGAGGCCGCGCTGGCCGCAGGCGTCGGGTTTGACTGGCTCTATCATGACCTATCAAGCGATGACCGGGACCGTGTGGTTCAGGCGATTGTTAGGAACGCGATCCTTCCCTCGTTGGAAGTCGAGGCGGGCGGGAAGAGCTGGGTGAATGGCGATTTCAACTGGACACAAGTCTGTCACGGCGGCGTCGTCGTCGCTGCACTTGCAATTGCCGAGCGCGAACCAGAATTGGCGCGAAAGGTCACGGAGCGGGCGATCAACAACTTCGACAAGGTCGGCGCCACCTACGCACCCGATGGCTCTTATGCAGAAGGCCCGGGTTACTGGGCATATGGCACGGGATTTCACGTGATCCTGATAGAGGCACTTCGCACAGCGCTCGGCGTTAGCGGGGGTCTCGATCAGTTCCCGGGTTTTCTGAAGACTTCGGATTTTGCCATGCAGATGATGACTCCCACCGGCAGTGATTACAATTTCTCCGACCACGCCGATGGAGCCTCATGCGAAGACCCGATCATGCTCTGGTTCGCACGCGAACACCGCGACAGGAACCTTCTCCGCAACAAGCTGGCTGCGTTTGCGCGCAATCATGCCATCGCCATCGGCGGCAGGGAACCCGCGGATGGCGAAAAATACAGCGCGCACCGTCACCTGCCTTTCGAGATCATCTGGTGGGATCCCACGTTGCCTTCCGGAAACGACTCCCGCGCCCGGCATTGGACCGCTGCGGGAGTGCTCCCACTCGGAGTGATGCGCTCGGCCTGGGATGATCCGAACGCCTCGTTCATCGCGGTCAAAGGAGGTACCCCTAACCACTCCCACGCCCACATGGATGTCGGCAGTTTCATCCTTGAAGCGGACGGCGTACGGTGGGCGGTGGATGCCGGAACTGAACAATACGGCATGATGCGCAAGGGCGATTTCGATCTCTGGGACTACTCTCAGAACAGCGGCCGGTGGACCACTTTCCGCGTCGGTCCGGACGGCCACAATATCCTGCGTTTCGACAACGCTCTTCAAAATGTGAACGGAAAGGCAGAGATCACAAAACTTCCCGGTGACAACGGCGACATGGGGAATCTCGTCGAACTTACACCACTCTATCAGAATCAAGTCAGCCGCGTTCAACGCAGCGTCCGTCTGCATGCCGACTGCACTTTCACCATTTCCGATGAATGGACCACGGGCGAAAAAGCCGTGCACGCGTCCTGGCAATGGCTGACCCGCGCGGAGGTAACGGTCACCAACGACGGCGCGATTCTCAAACAGGATGACAAAGCGCTCCAATTCCGGATTATCGAAGGCAAAGGCGCACGAATCGAAGTTGAGGATATCTCTCAGGCCCGCAACATCATCGACTCACCGAATCCCGGGCTCAGCCGCATTGTCATCCGGATGGAAACTCCTCCCCAAACCGGCGCATCGCTGGTGGTCACTGCCACGCCGATGAAGGACGTTCGTTCTTCACGCTAACTGCACTTCAGCCATGTCAAATATCATCTCCGCCGTCATCGCATTTTCCGTAGTGTCCGTTTCGCTCCCGATCGTTTCGGCCGAAGGTGATCGATTCCCCTACCCTCACAATTACACTTACGTTCACGGCATCGTTCCGACAAATTTCACCCAGGCGCAAAAAAACGCCGACCTTGAGACCATGTGGAAAGCCTGGCGCAAAGCCTATCTAACCCATCGAGGCGCGGGGAAAGGAGAGCTGAGGGTTTCTAAAAACGGTGCCAAGGGCGAAAGCATCTCCGAGGGCATCGGCTATGGCATGTTGATCTCTGTTTACATGGCCAATCCCGGTAATTCGGGCAAAGCGGACTTCGACTCGCTCTATCAATATTACAAGCGCCACGAAAAAATCATGAACGGCACGCGCTACGGACTCATGGCCTGGCGGGTAGGACCCAAGAACGAGATTATCGACAACTGGGTTGCTCCGGACGGCGACATCGACGCGGCGTTTTCCCTTCTCATGGCTGACAAAAAATGGGGCAGCGATGGCGCGATCAACTACCGCCAGTCCGGCGTGGACATCATCAACAGCCTGATGAAGTGGTCCATCAACAAGCCTTCGTTCACCGTTTCCAAGGGTGAGATGGAGTCGAGTTTCACGATGAGTTCCTATCATATCGTGAACTATTTTCCCCTGTTCGCCAAGGCCAGTGGCGATCCGCGATGGGACAAGGTGATCGCTGCCTCCTACAAGATGTATGATCATTTCTATCAATTGAATCCGATGACCGCACTCACGCCGTTCACGTTCATGGTCAAGGATTACGGCGCGAGCAAACGCGGCTACAACTATGGCTACGATTCCAGCCGCGTGCCATGGCGTGTGGGCGTGGACTATTTGTGGCATGGCACCAAACATTCTCCGCTCGCACGCACGCTGCCTGATACCAACGCCCGGTGGTTGCGGGGAGTCACCGGCGGCAAGCCCGCCAATGTCAACGTGAGTTACGAGCTTAGCGGCAAACCTGTGGGCAGCCATCGTGATCCGCGCGTGACCGTACCCCCGATCACGGTTGGCTCGATGGTGGATCCGATCCATCAGGAATGGCTGAACACGATGTACGCCTGGATCCGGGTGCAGGTGCCGGGTGCGACCACCGGAGAAGCGACGCCCAGTTATTTCGGCGATGCCGTCATGCTCTCCTGCATGCTGGTGCTAACAGGCAACATGCCGAATTTCGACCATCTTGCCGCACCAGCCAGTGCTGCACCTCCGACGCGATGAAACCGATTGGAAAAAACCACGGAGCCGTCATCCTGTCTGCCCTGCTGCTGACCGGATCGATGCATGCCGCCGATCCAGCACCTGCCGCGTCCAATCTCACAGCAATTCGTGGGGCAACTTCACCGGAGGTACTACCGGACCGGCGCGTCACCTTCCGACTGCAAGCACCTGCCGCGAAGAATGTCGAGCTCTCCATCATGTCCACCGCGAACCAGCCCATGGCCAGGGACGAGTCGGGCTTGTGGTCCCTAACATCCAGAAGTATGGACCCGGATATTTATCGCTACCATTTCCTCGTGGATGGCCTCCGCCTCACAGATCCACTCAATCCTTGGATCGAAACCGGTCGGAGTTCCTCTAGCAGCCTTGTGGAAATCCCCGGGTCACCTCCGCGCATTCATGAGCGCCGTCCCGGGCCGTCCGGCACCCTGCACATCCGCCACTATCAGTTGTTGGGGTCCGGTGTGTCCCGCCGCGTTTTCATCCACACGCCCGCTGCCTACGACCTGGGGCCCACCCGCCGTTTTCCCGTGCTCTATCTGCGTCATGGCAACGGCGATCTTGAAAATACCTGGAGTGACCTTGGCCGTGCCGGTGTGATTCTTGACAACCTCATCGCCGAAGGTCGCGCCGTGCCGATGCTCATCGTGATGCCAAACGGCTACCCGCAGCGCCACGACGCCAATGCCGGACCGCCGCCCGGATTCGGTGGCGAGGATGCGACTTCTATCGAGCTGCTGGACGACATCATCCCGCTCGTGGAGAAAAATTATCGGATTCTATCCGGTCCTGCAAACCGTGCCATCGCCGGACTCTCGATGGGCGGCGGTCAGGCGTTTTTCACCGGGTTGAACCATCCTGATCATTTCGCGTGGGTCGCCGAGTTCAGTTCCGGAGCGGTGGGAGGGAAAAATTTCGACATCTCAGCGGCCATTTCGGGATTGGTCGAAAACCCATCCGCCACCAATGCCCGGCTGCGCCTGCTTTTTCTAACGTGTGGCTCCGGGGACAACCGTCATGCAGGCCACCTCCAGGTGGTGGAGACGCTCAAACAGCACGGAATCCGTCACGAGTGGATGAGCGTCCCGGGCGGCCACGAGTGGAAAGTCTGGAGGCACTCGCTCGCCGCCCTGCTGCCCAAGCTCTTCCAGCTCGCGCCACCCTAACGGTTTCAGGCGTTCTTCCACGGATGCACCCAAGGCTGCCGGTATTCACGCTTGAGCAGCCTTGAGGCTTCCGGGTTGTCGATGATTTCCTCCTTTGCCGCATCCCACTCCACGGAGGATCGTGTTTCATATGCGATCATCCCGAGCTGCACTGCGGCGGTGGATAGAAACGCATCCTCGATTCCGCAGGACGGCTTGCGGCGGGTTCTCACGCATTCGAGGAAGTCCTTCATGTGTTCGGAGCCGTTCCGGCCATCAAATTTGAATTCCTGCTCCTCCAGTTTGTCACCTGTTTTGCGCAGCAGGGTATATTTACCTTCCTCCACAAACACGGTTCCCTTCTCGCCATACAGATAGATTCCGTTATTACGCTGGGGCGCGAATTCCAGCGCACCCCACATACGATGCCGCCACACCACCGGCAGCTGGTCATACTCGAAATGCACCGTCAGGCTGTCCGGCGTTGTGATCACGTTCTTGAATTGATAGATCCCACCGTCCGCCGTGACGCGCTTGGGCACGGTGAGTCCCAACATGAGCCGGGCCGCGTCGATGTTGTGCAGCCCCCAATCGAACAAGTGGCCGTGGCCGGTGGTTTTTTCCAACCGCCAGCTCTTGTGGCCGACCTGCGCGCTGTAGGGAATCAACGGCGCTGGTCCGCACCAGAGGTTCCAGTCGAGCGACGCAGGTGGCTCCACCGTTGCCGGATCATTGTTTTCCGCATTGAAATGGATCTGCGCGTCCGCCTGCACCACCCGGCCGATTTCGCCTGCAGCCACCAGATCACGCACCGCCTGATAGGCCTTGCTCTGGCGGCGCTGGAACCCGACCTGCACGATTCGATCAGACCCCTTCACCGCATCCACCATGGCGCGGCCCTCCCGATAGTCGTAACAAACCGGCTTTTCACAATACACGTCGACTCCCTTTGCCAGCGCGGCTAACAATTGAAGTGCGTGCCACTGGGTCGGCGTGCCGATAATCACCGCGTCAAGACCCGCCTGGTCCAGCATTTCCTGATAGAGCTTGAAAGTCTGCGGGCGCTTGCCCTGGAGTTTTTCCAATTCCGCGGCGCTGGATTCCAGATGCTCGCTGTCCACGTCGCAGATGGCGGTGATTTCCACGCCTCCCTGCTTGAGGGCGGTTTTTGCGTCCACCATGCCATACCAGCCGGTCCCGATGACGCCCAGTTTGATGACTTTGTCGGCTTCGGCCGCTTTGATCTGGGTGGTCAGGGAGAGCGCGCTGGCGGCGGTGGTGCCGATAAAAGATCTGCGGGTCGTATTCATGTCCATGAGGATTGAAAAACGCCGCAGCCTTGTCACGCGGATCATTCACGGGTGGCTGGAAATTTTTCTGAACCCGTCGAGCTGCGGGAAAACCTCGATTTATCAACTCAACGGGTAAAGGCCTGAAGTATCAGGAACCCGTTGATTCTCCCCTGTCATCGCTTTATCGAAACCCACGCTCAAGACCCGAGCACGAAACCTCCTCCACCATTCCGAAACCCAACCATCTCAAACGAATCTATCATCTCTCATGAAATCCAGGCTATCCCTCACCAACCCCTTCACCACAAGACTGTCCGCCACGGCCTCCATCCTGATTATCTGCACCGGAACCGTGCGGGCGGATGATGACTACTGGATCGGTACTGCGGGCGGAAGCTGGAACACCGCCACCAACTGGGATCTCAGCGAGATTCCTTCAGCGGGTGACAACGCCTCGTTCAACGGCCCGGCACCTTCCACGGCCTACACCGCAAACTCAACGATCACGGTCGATACCAGCCCGGTCCTCGGCACCCTGATCGTCAGCAAACTCGGCGCTGCCTTCACCTCGACCTTCAGCGGTAGCGGCAACCAGGTCCTCACTCTCAACAACGGCATCACCACCGACCTCGGTGCGAATCTAACCATCAGCCAGGGTGCTGGTCTCAATACCCTGCCCATCCTGCTCGGCGGCAACAATGCGTGGACCCTTGGAGGAACCGCGGGAGGTGTGACTGTCAGCTCGATCATCGACGACGCCGCGAGTTCCTTCAGCATTACCAAAACCGGAACCCGCACGTTGTCTCTTTCCGGTGCCAATACCTTCGATGGTGGCATCATTCATCGCCAAGGCACCATCAATATCGCGGGCGTCGCCGCTGCCACCGTGCTTGGAAACGGGACGTTCACATTCGGAAACATTGAGGGCACGGCTGCAGCCGTCACGCTCTCCCTTAACACCGGGGTCAGCAAAACATTCTCGAACAATTTCGTGAACAATAATGCCGAAAACAACGACGCCGGGCAAGTGGCCCAGATCTCCACCTCCGGTGGATCCAGCGGGTATCGCACGCTCACCTTCAACACCGGAACCTTTTCCACCGGCGCAAGTTACAATGCGAACCAAGCTCTCAACTTGATCGCCAGCACCGGGTCGACGGGTCTCAGCGAAGGAGCTTACTTTTTCAACGGCAGTTGGGCGGGCTATGCCGCCGGAGCAAACAATTCCACGATCCGCATCGGGGCCGGATCCGTGGTATTGAATTCCAGTGCCATCGCTGGCAGCGGCGGTTACTCGATCAATGGCAACGATGCGACGATGGGTGCGAAACTCATTCTCGCGACCGCCGGCACGACCATGGCGAACCGCGTGGAAATCGCGGGCTCCGCTAACGGAATGCGCAGTTCGCTCGGCGTGCGCCACGCCACCGGCACCTCCACCCAGAGCGGCGGACTTTCAATCGCAGATACCGACGGCGGAAATGTCTTCTCGCAAACCAGCGGCGCGACGCTCGCCATCGGCGGGATCATCTCCGGTGGCAATCCACTCCGGATCAACGACCGCTACACCTTCACCTCGGCGGATACCATCAATTCGCAGGACACACCGGTGGGAACCGTCGCGATCACCAATGGTGCCGTTTCAAATACCATTTCAGGCGGAATCACCGTGATCAATGGCCCCTTGTTGGTGAGTGGTAATGCCGATTTCTCGGGAACCGGATCCGGCACGGTCACCGTTGGCTCGGTGGGTGCGGCGGTTGGCGCGCAGGTCGGAGCAGCCGTTGCAAATACCCGCGCCATCACCGGCGTGAACAACGGAACCGCTAAAACCCTGGCACTTGGCCAAAGCATCATCGCCGCCAATATCCCCCCAAACTCCGTCATCACCGGGATCACCCAAGGTGCCGGGCTGGATGCCGCGAATGCCTCGACGGTGGTCATCAACAACACCATCACCACCGCCACGGCCGATTTCCAGTTCACCACTAATGCCTTCAGCACCAACGCCACTCTGGGCGGCACCGGACGGATCTCGCCCACCGTTCCTAACAGCGTGTTGATCCGCGGGGGCAGCACTCTAAGTCTCGTGGATGGCGGCACGGAAGATTTGCTGATCCGCTTTGTGGACGATGGTGCAGGCAACCTCGTCCCCGGCACTGCGGTCTTCTCCACCGGCTCCAACTTCAAATTCGATCTCGCCGCTCCGGGAACCAGTGACAGCATCAACTTCACTGGCCTCACCACCAGCGGCGGCGGCGCGGGTGGCGGCGGCAGCGTCACCTTCAACAACAACGTCGTCGACTTCACCGGTCTATCAGGTGACGCCGCGGGTGAATACACCTTGTTCACGTTCAGTGCCGCTGGCAAATATACAGGAACCCTCGCAGCCGGCGCGCTGCCCGCAGGTATCAGTGGTGCCTCATTCGCCTACAACGCGACTGACATCAAAGTCACCCTGACTGCCAGCAGTTCTCCCTACACCACATGGGCGAATGGCTTCCTTCCCGGCAACGACGTGTCAAATCCTGCCGGCGACAACGACAGCGACGGACTCGTCAATCAACAGGAATTCGCCTTCGGTCTCAGCCCGATCAGCGGTTCTTCGGTCAACCCAATCATCGCGCAGCTCGACAAAACCACCGGCAAGTTCCGCTACACCCGCCTCGCCGCCAGCGGCCTGACTTACAAAGTGTTCAAATCCACGACCCTGGCAAGCTGGACGGAGGACACCACCGCCAGCCAGTCACTCATCAGCACCACCAGCGGCGTGGAAACCATCGAAGTCACGCTCACCGGCACTCTCCCGCTGGCAGATACCAAGCTCTTCGTCCGCGTAGCCGCCGAATAAGCGGGAGACGAAACGAGCTGACACGAACTAACAGGGTCGCCGGACCCTCAAGGGTCCAGCCGCCCTATTCTCGTTTTCACCAGTATACTCAACGGGTAAAGTGCAGGACCTCTGGCCACGACGGCAGCCTTTGTTAACTTCCTTACATGCATATCCATGCAAGCCGTTCAGAAGCGGTGTGGTCAAAGAACCCGTATTCCAAAATCCCGATTTCCATGATTCCAAACCACTTGGTTACCTGCCGCTGCACCCAATGCGAAAATTTGCGAGCGGCATGAGCCAAGGATTTCACCTGCTTTCAGCCTCCAAAAAATCCAGACCCACGATGAAACCTTCCCGCCTCCAATTCAATCCGTTCGCGACCCGTCCTACCACACTTCTGAAGACGCTCTTGCTGCCAGTCATGTTATCCGCCACTGCTACCGTTTACTCTGCGACGGTCTCATGGTCGGACACGAGCTCTGCCGCCGCCACCTGGCAAACCGGAACGAACTGGTCAGGCGGGTCCGCGCCAGCCACAGGTGATAACGCGACCATCGGAACGTCATTCTCGGCGGCCAAAACGATCAACCTCAATGGTAACGTCAGCCTCAACAACCTCACTCTAACCAACACCACATCCGCGGTCAGCATTCTCGGTGCCTCCGCAGGGCAGACCCTCACTCTGACCAACAGCACCAACGGCGGCACGGGCAGCGCGATTTACTACAACAATACCGTCACGAACACCATCGGTGGCGCGAACCTGGGCATCATACTCGGCAGCAATATCACTTACGATGGCGGGACCTTGGGTTCGGCCTTCACCGGTCTTTCGATTTCGGGAATCATCTCCGACGGCGGAAGTGGCTTCAGCCTTACCAAGACGGGCAATCGTTCGCTCAGCTTGAGCGGCAACAACAGTTTTTCCGGCGGACTGACCATTGATAATGGAACGGTTTTCCTAACGACTGGGACTGCCTCCACCAATAGCCTCGGGACCGGTGCGGTGAGATTCAACAACTCGGTCGGGTCCAGTGGCACGGCGCTTTCGTTCGGCAATGTATCCCGAACGTATGCGAATGATTTTGTAAACAATAACAGTAGCGCCAATTCGAGCCAGGCTCCGGCTCTTTCCTCTCAAAACTTCACAGGAAACCGGGTCACCACCTTGTCGGGCAACTTCACGACCGGAGTCGGTTACCTAGGTGCCACGTCCACTCAAACTTTGGGAATAGGTGCGAACGGAAATTCACTCGGCCGCGGAGAAGGGTCGGTGGTGCTCACAGGAAGCTGGTCGGGATACACCGCTGGCTCCACCGCTGATGGAATCCGGATCGCGTCTTCCGGTTCGGTGGTGATCAACAGCACGAACGCTTTGGCTCCGACAAACTACAGCATCGCCGTCAATGACTCCACAGCTGCGGGCAAGTTCATTCTCAATGATGCGTATACTCTCAATCAGAAGGTGACTTTCGCGGGCAATGCTAACGGCATGCGCAATGGTTTCGGCACCCGCACCGCCACTGCCACCAGCGCAACCTTGGCCGGTGACAGCACGGGCACCGCACTCACGGTGACGGACACCGATGGTGGCAACGTTTTCTCCCAGACCAGTGGCGCCAGGCTCGTCATCAGCGGCACCATCACCGGTGCGGGAGCCGGCGGACTTCGAATCAACGATGGCTATACCTACACTTCGGCCGATGCCACAAACAGTTTGCAGACTCCCGGCGGCACGGTCGAGTTTTCGAAAAGCACCGGCAACACTCTATCAGGTCCAATAACCGTGGTGAACGGCACACTACTCGTCAATAACCTATCCGGTTCCGGCACCGGCACCGGCACGGTCACTGTCGGCACGATCAACGGCGCAACCACTTCCCCGACCGGCGTCAACGCAGCTAACAGCCGTGTGATCACAGGTGTCAACACCGCAACAGCGCAGAATCTGGCGATCGGCCAATCCATCACCGGAGCAGGCGGGACCATCACCGGCACGATCACCGGCATCACCCTCGGCAACGGAGCGTCCAATTCCACTCTTTTGATCAGCACCACCATTACGGCCGCCAACGCCTCGATCGCCGATCTTGCATTCGGCGCGCTCAGCACAAGCGCCACCCTCGGCGGCAGCGGCATCATCTCCGGCAATGTCAATGTCACCGGCGTCCTGTCTCCGGGAAACTCCATCGAAAGCCTGGCAACCGGCACGCTGGCTCTGTTGAACACCTCCAAGCTGACCTACGAATTGCAGGACAACTCCACCACCGGTGCGGACTTGGTGGATATCACCGGAAACCTGAGCCTTGCGGGCACCGTGACCCTCGACTTGGTGAAAATCGGCGGTTTCGCATGGAACGCTGGCGACAAGCTGACGCTGCTCAGCTACACTGGCTCGCTAACAGCAAACTCGCTGTTCTCTTTTGTCGACGGCAATGATGGCCTGCTGACGGACGACGAGATCTTCACGTTTGACGGAACGCAATGGCTTTTCGACTACAATGCCTCTGTAAGTGGCAACAACTTCGGTACTGAAGCCACCGGGACCTTTGTCACCATGACTGCCATCCCTGAACCGGGAACCGCAATGTTGCTTGGTGGACTAGGCCTGCTCGGCCTGCTGCGCCGCCGTCGGATCGGTTGAAACTTTCCGGAGTTAATGGGTTTTCTCCGAAATCGCGGGGCCGCTGGCTGGAGGGCCGGGGGTCCCGCACTTTTTTAAACTCAATCCAACCGCAAACCCTTGAAGCCCTTGAATTCCAATCAGACTCTATCAGGCAATCCCGTTCCTGCCGCCATTTCACTGGCCGTCTGGCTGGTTGCCGCTGGCTTGGCAACGGCCACCGACCGCTTCGTCGCCACCAACGGCCAGAACAACACGAATCCCGGACGCGGGCTGTCGGTGGGATCGCCGTATCTCACCATCGACTTTGCCGCAGACCAAGCCGCCCCCGGCGATACGATCTATATTCGCGGAGGGACTTACCGGGAAACGGTTTCTCCAACGGTTTCCGGCACCCCGAACGCGCCGATCATTTTCAAGCCATACAACAACGAAGCAGTCACCCTCACCGGGCTCGACCTCATCACGCCCGGAAGCAATGGTGCCGGCTCGTGGACCGCCGATACTGGCGACATCTATAAAATCCAGCTCACTTCCAGTTATGGGTCCGAGAGTAATTTCTCCCTGGATCGCATCACCGGCTGCCAGGTGTTCGTAAACGGCGAGGCGATGTCAGAGGCCCGCTGGCCGAACTCACCCACTCCGATGGGCATCCGCCGCACCGAGGCTGCCACCGCCCTCTCCGGTGCCTACACCGCCACCGGCACTGCGGGTAACCTCATCTATGACGCTCTCTATCGTCATGCCGGGCTGGATACCTTCGCGGCGGATATCTGGAAGGATGGCATCATCGTTTTCGCCCCCGGCTCGCAGTGGTATCGGCGCGTCTCACCGATCACCGGCAACACTCCGGCGGGTGCGAATTCAGAGGTGCGTTTCACCTTCAATCCCTACAACGAGGGGGCCAATCGCGAAGATACCGACATCGGTGATCCGTTTTTCCTGATGGGCCGCAAAATCGCCCTCGATGCGGAAAAGGAATTTTTCTTCGACACCCTCCAGGGCAGCTCCGCCAGCGTCGGCCGTGACGGCCCGCGCCACATGCTCTACCTGCGTGCCCCGGGCAGCGTCTCGCCCGCCGGGCAAGTGGTGGAAATGCGACGCCGCCTCAGGGCCATCGACCTCGCGAACGTCTCCCATATCCAGTTTGAAAACCTCCGCCTGCTCGCGGGCCGGATCCGCACTGCCAGCACGACGAGCAACTGCATTTTCCGCGGTCTGAACGTGGAATACGCCGCCTACACCTGGGAGGAGGAATTGGGCGACATCACCGCCAGCGCATACATCGAAGGCACGGACCATCAAATCCTCGACGGCTCGCTGCGTAACTCCACCTATCAAGGAATCATCTTTGCAAGCGGCGGTAATCACGTGGTGCGTAATCTGGTGGTCAGCGACTGTTTCCTCGCCGGCATCGAAATGAAAACCACCAGCAGCAACATCCGGGTGGAGAATGTCACCGTCTACAATCAGGCAGGCACCGCTATCTCCGCCGAGGCCAGGCCGAATCAAGTTCTCTATTCCCATGGCTATCAGAGCGCCCTCTTCACCACCGACTGTGGCACGCTCAACGCCCTCAATGATTTCGACGGCATGAACTCCGAATGGGCCTACAACTGGATGCACGACGCACTCGGCTCGGTCAACGCGACCCGCGATTGGTATGGCTCCCCGGCAATCCGCCTCGATTCGGGCCCGTCTAACTTTCTCATCCACCACAACATCGCCTGGAACACCACCCAACCGGAAAAAACCATCGCCATCTGGGCCCTCGGCAGCGGCCAGATCAACTATCAGGACGCGAGAATCCGTCTCTATAACAACTCCGTGGACCAGCAGATCGGCTTCACCGAAACCGCCAGCGTCCCCGCAAGCCTCAGGGGCGTGGAAATGTCCAACAACCTGGCCGGCGTGGGGATGAACATCTCCAGCAGCGGGACCGACGCCACGGGCAAGCTCTACATCACCGACATGGCCCTGCGGAACAACCTCTTCAACAACACCTCCATTCCTAACAATCCCCCCCCGCCGCACTCCGCGAACCGCCAGGGCGCGACCGGCTGGACTGCGCCCGCCAGCCCGCCATTCGGCTATCAGCTCGGCGCCTCCTCGCAGGCCATCAACAACGGCACCACCGTTGCAGGCATCACCGACGGCTTCGTCGGCGCCGCTCCGGACATCGGCGCGCTGGAATCCGGGATCAAACCGTTTGTTCCAGGAGCCAAGGTGCGGGCGCAGGATCTAGCAGGTCTGACCGTGACGCCCACGCTGGTTTCCAACTTGGTGAGATTCATCGTCAGCGGCCTGCCCACAGGGCGCAGCCTGCCTGATTCGTTCCGCCTGAAAATTGCATCCAATGCCGCGAGCAACGATTTCTCCCATAACTTCGATTTCACTAACAATACCGTCACCGCCACTTACAATGCCCTCTCCACCGCCGGAGCGGGACAAGCGGTCCAGGTGAGTCTCGATGGCACGGACTTCGTCACCCTGCCCGCCACGGTCACCGTGCCTGCCAGCACGCTTGCCGCCACCACCACCAGCCTGACATCCAGCAGCAATCCGGCGATCATCAGCAATTCCATCACCTTTACCGCCACGGTGGCGACTTCCGGCGGAACACCCTCCGGCACCGTCACCTTCCTGAACGGCGCCACCACCCTCGGCACCGGCACGCTTTCTGGTGGAATCGCCACCGTCACCACATCTTCTCTCGGCATCGGCCTGCATTCCATCACAGCAACCTTTCCCGCCAGTGCCAGCCTGGCAGCGAGCACCTCGCCCATCAATCTGCAGTCCGTCACCAGCAGCGTCCCCACCCCGCCCGGCATCGTTCGCGCCCGTTTCACCGATGGCAACGGCTCCACCACCGCCCAGCAGTTCAATGGAGCTGCCGGCGACGGCTGGCTTGCGGGATGGACCACTTCCACCACTAATTCAACGGGCACCGTTCTATCAACCACTCCGCTCTCATCAGGAACCGGAAACTATCTGAAAGTCACCAGCACCAGTGGCAGCGGAGCCGCCTCGCAAGCCGGCGTATCCCGCCAATGGGACCCGGTCGTCCGGCCTTACGACCAGTTCACGCGGCTGACATTCGACTTCCGGATTGATTCCACCGCGACCTTTGACAACGCCGGGGACGCCTACACCATCGCTCTCAGCAATGTCGCCGGCACAGCCCCAGCTGGAAACTCCACGGTTTACCTACGCTGCTTCGGTGCCTCTCCCGGTACCGGCTCCAATGGCGTCATCGCCGCTCGGGAATGGTGTGTTTTCAATGGCATCCCCGGCACGGCGGACGCCTATACTGTTAGCAAGTTCATCAAAACCGGCATGATCGCCGCCCCCGGAACGACCTGCCGTTTCACCATCGACATTTACGCCGCCCCAGCCGCAGGCACCGCCAGCGGAAAAACCCACGGCACTTACGACGTGACCATCAACGACGGCACCAACACCGTTAGCGTTCCCGGCTCAGGCTTCCGTTCAGCCTCGTACTCCAGTGGCGGCTACCTCACTTGCGCCGCCCAGCAGAACTCCGCCACAGACGCTCTCTCCTACTCCGTGGATTCCATCGAGATGACGTCGCTCACCGTGTTAGAACCCACCACCACTGTCGTCACCTCCGATTCGAATCCCGCGAACATCGGCGCACCCGTCACCTTCACCGCTACCGTCACCAGTGGCACCGGCACGCCGGCAGGCAGCGTCACCTTTTTCGATGGGGCCACCAATCTCGGAACCGCCACACTCAACGGCTCTGGCATCGCGACGATCTCCACCCCGGCACTCGCTACCGGCTCGCATTCCATCACCGCCAGCTACCCAGCCAGCCTGATCTACGCGGCAAGCACTTCCCCGGCACTCACCCAGATCATCCGCCACGCGACTTCCACCAGCTTGGCCACCAGCGAAACTCCATCAAATCCCGGACAGGCCGTCACGTTCACCGCCACCGTTACCAGCACCGGCGGCACCCCGACGGGCGATGTCACCTTCTTCGATGGCGCCTCTAACATCGGAATCGGCGTCCTGAGTTCCGGCGTCGCCACCCTGACCACCTCCACGCTCACCGCCGGGCCGCACTCCATCACTGCATTTTATGGTGCAACTCCGACTTTCGCCACCAGCACCTCGCCAGCGCTCTCCCAATTCACCCGGTCCGCCACCTCTACCATTTTGACGTCCAACAACAACCCTGCGAACCCCGGCGAATCCATCACTCTAACCGCAACCGTCACGGCAGGAAACTCCGGAGACACGGTTACCTTCTTCGATGGAGCCGCGAACATCGGCAGCGGCACCTTGAGTTCAGGCATCGCCACCCTGACCACCTCCGCCCTAACAATCGGCCCGCATTCGATTACGGCAGTTTATGCGGCTACTGCGACCACCGCCGCCAGCACCTCGCCATCCCTTGCGCAGGTCGTTCGTTCTGCCACCAGCACGACTCTGGCGTCCAATGCGAATCCCGCGAACCCCGGCGCGAGCGTCACCTTCACCGCCACCGTCACAGGCGGAACACCCGGTGGCACGGTCAATTTCCTCGACGGCGTCACCCCGCTGGGGAGCGGCACGCTCGCCTCCGGCATCGCCACCCTGGCCACCTCCGCGCTTACCGCTGGTCCACATTCGATCACCGCAGTCTATGCGGCTACTGCGACCACCGCCGCCAGCATCTCGCCACCACTCGACCAAGTCATCCGCTCCGCAACCTCGACCATCCTGACATCCAACAACAACCCAGCAAACGGCGGGGACCTCCTCACTCTAACCGCCACCGTCATGGGAGGATACTCCGGAGACACCGTCACGTTCTTCGATGGAGCCACCAACATCGGCAGCGGCACCCTCAGTTCCGGCGTCGCCACCCTCACCACCTCCACGCTCACCGCCGGCCCGCATTCGATCACGGCAATTTATGCCGCTACGGCGACCACCGCCGCCAGTACCTCGCCACCGCTCATTCAAGTCATCCGCTTCGCCACCACGACCACCGTGACATCCAGTGCCAACCCGGCGAATCTTGGTGACGCGGTGACCTTCACCGCCAGCGTCACGGGCGGCAATGCCGGTGATACTGTAAATTTTCTGGACGGCGGCGCGCTCATTGGCAGCGGCACACTCGCTTCAGGCGTCGCCACGTTCACCACATCTTCCCTCAGCGAGGGTCTCCACAGCATCACCGCCAACTATGCAGCAACGGCCACCACCGCCGCCAGTTCATCCGCAGAGCTAATACATTCCGTGCTTGCACTAACTCCCTATGAAACATGGCTGGCCGGCTTTTTCACCGAGGCCGAACTCGCCAATCCAGCTTTGGAGGCCACCGTATGGGGACTGAAGGCGGATCCCGACAAGGACAGCCTCGCCAATCTGCTCGAATATGCTCTCGAACTCTCACCCATTCTGGCAAATCCGCTGTCACCCGGAATGCATGCAACCGGCACTCCTCTAAGCCTCACCTTCAAGCGCGCCCGCGCGGAACTGATCTACACCGTTCAAGCAACCGCTGATTTCACCACGTGGCAGGACCTTTCCACCAATTCCTTCCCGGTCGGCACCACCGGAACCGTCACTGACCCCGCGCCCACGACCACACCCCACCATTTCCTGCGTCTTAACGTCACCCAACCCTGATAGAGGCAACTCATGCGGATTTCCCAACAGAATCAACCTGGCGTCAGTCACACCCGGACTCATTGGCGCAATGATGAAAAGCACGATCCGCATTGCCCGTATCAGTAACTGTCCCCCCATCGCCCGTTTTTCTAACCGAACCCATCACCTTTTCATCCCGTCATGACAACCCGTTTCCAACTCATCGCCCGCCTTGGCCTGATTCTCGCTTTCGGCATCGGCCCCGCATCCGCCGCGAGGACATGGCATGTCTCTGGAAACGGCAATGACAGCACGGACGGCACGACCGTGGAGACTGCGTTCCGAACCTTGAAAAAAGCGGCTGACAGCGTGCAGCCTGGCGACACCGTGCTCATTGGCGACGGTCTTTACACCGACCCTGGAACCAACAAGGCAAGCAGTGTCCTTCTTCTTTCCCAACATGGCAAACCGGATGCCTGGACGACGTGGAAAGCCGCACCGGGAGCAAAACCCGAGATCCGGCCTTCCGGGTGGAACGGCATCCTCATCACCGGTTCCTATCAGATCCTCGATGGCCTCCATGTCATCGGGACCAATGATTCAATCACCCTGTCCGAAGCACTCGCCAACGGCAAACCCAGCGTTAAAGACGGCAAGCTTCCTCCACCGAATCCGCGCTTCAATTCCAACGGAATTTCCATCGACGGACGCAACAATCCTCCCACCAAAAAGCCCCACCATGTCATCATCAGGAATTGCACCGTCTCGAAATGCCCCGGTGGCGGCATCACCATGCTGGAGACCGACTACATCACCATCGAAGACAACCTGGTCTTCGAAAACGCATGGTACATGCGCTATGCCGGATCCGGCATCACCGCCCTGAACAACTGGGCCTATGACGCAGCGCCCGGCTATCATGTCATCATCCAGCGCAATCGCGTCTGGAACAACAAGACCCTCGTCCCGTGGGAGGCCATCGGAAAACTGAGCGACGGCAATGGCATCCTGCTCGATGTAACCGACGGAGTGGCTGATGGCAAAACCGGCGAAAACGCCTCCAACCCGAACGCCGATGCTCCCGTCAATCCCACCGGTGTGAAAAAGGCCGATCCCAACGCCGCATCACTCAATCCCCTCCGCCCGCAGTGGAAAGGCCGCGCCCTGATCGCGAACAACATCAGCGCCTACAACGGCGGTTCCGGCATCCACACGTTCCGCACGAGGCACGTCGACATCATCAACAACACCACCTACTGGAACGGGGCCATCGTCGGCTATCAGGAACTCTTCGCCAACCGCTCCACGGACGTTGTCATTTTAAACAACATCATCGTCCCCCGCCCTGGCGGCAAGGTCACCTCGGAAAACCGCAATGCCGGCATCCGCTGGGATTACAACCTCTATCCGGTAGCACAGGACGTTTACCGCAGCGCCAACGACCTTCTAGCAGAGCCTCGATTCATCTCGGTCAAAGCGGACCTGCGCGACGCGGATTTCCGTCTCGCTAACGACAGCCCGGCCATCGACAGTGGCACGGACGAACTCGCGCAGCCCACCGACAACTCCGGCAGACCTCGACCTTCTGGCAAAGCACGGGATCGCGGGGCCTACGAGCAGTAACAGAAACTCTCCGCGGTAACCATCCACCACATGCACACTCCCGCAAAGTCCGTTTCGGATAAACCGCCGATCCGCCCCGAGGACAAAGTCTCTCTCGCAGTAAAGACCGCCTACGGTGCATCCTTCATGGTCACAGTATGGGGCAGCCAGTTGATCAAGGTGCTCGGTGCCTCGATCTTCGTCGCTGGCATGGGAATTTCCCCCGCCCACATCGGCTGGGTGTTCCTGGTATTCCGGCTGTGGGATGCATGCCTCGATCCATTCATGGGCTGGATCTCCGACAACACCCGCACGCGGTGGGGACGCCGTCGACCCTGGGTGCTCATCGGGGGTATTCTAACCGGATTGATCTTCCCGCTGCTCTGGCTCGGTCAACCGCATTGGAGCGAGGCGGTGAAACTGGGCTACCTCGTCGGCATCGGACTGGTGTTTTACACCGCATTCACCATCTGGGTCATGCCCTATCAGAGCATGCTGCCGGAAATGTCTCCGGACACCGACGAGCGAACCAGCATTTCCGCCCACCAGACATTTTGGGGCAAGCTCGCCAGCATCCTCGGCACCTGGATCTGGGCGATCACCCAACTCCCGATTTTCAACGATCCCATCACCGGCGAACCCGATTCGCTGCGGGGCATGCGGATCGTCGGGCTGGCTCTCGGCATGCTGATCATCCTGCTCAGCGTGCTGCCCGCGTTTCTGGTGAAAGAGCGCAATCCTGACTTCATCGCGAAGCAGGCAAAAGAGCCGTTCTGGCCAAATTTCAAACGCACCTTCTACAACGTTCCATTCCGCATTCTAGCAGTATTCGCCCTGCTGTTCACCTTCGGTATCAACTTGGTGCAGGGTCAGATGTTCTACCTTCGTACGTTTTATGCGTTGAAGGGCGACACCGTTTTCGCGGCCCAGCTCACCGGCATCGATGGCACGATCGCCATGGTCATCGGCGTGGCGTCCATTCCGTTTTTCACGTGGCTCTGTCGACGAATCGGAAAGAAGGAAACCCTGATGGTTTCCACCGGCATCATTCTCCTCGCCACGTGGCTTTCCTGGGTCACCTACACGCCAGAGTATCCCTGGCTGGCACTGGTCACCGGCGCGCTTCTATCACCCGGCTATGTCGGGATCTATCTGGTGATCCCGTCGATGATCGGCGATGTGGTCGATTCTGAGGAATTGCGCTGCGGCGACCGCCGCGAGGGCGGCTTTACCGCGATTTTTGCCTGGATGAACAAGGCCGCGATGTCGCTCGCTTACGGAATTGCCGGCATGATCGTCGTCTGGTGCGGCTTCGAAATCGCGAAGAAAGCCGCGCAGTCTCCCGAGGCATTCCAGAACATGCGTATTTGTTTCGCCTTGCTGCCCTCACTGTTCATGATTCCCGCGCTTTTCCTACTCGCCCGCTATCCGCTCTCGCACCGCCGCATGGAGGAAATCCGTACGGAACTCGAATCCCGCCGCGGTCGTCTCTGATCTTCTCTACCATCATGCCCATCCAATCCCGCCCGCTCAAGTTCCCCAAAAATTTCGTCTGGGGTTTCGCCGCCGCCGCGCCTCAGATCGAGGGTGCCGCTTTCACCGATGGCAAAGGCCCATCGGTCTGGGATACCTTCGCCCGTCAGCCCGGCAAGGTGAAAAACGCCGACAACCTCGACATTGCCTGCGATCACTATCACCTCTTCAAGAAAGACTTCGCCCTGATGGCAAAGCTTGGCGCGAAACACTACCGCCTCTCGCTCGCCTGGCCCCGCATCTTTCCAACAGGACGGGGCGCGGTGAACCAGAAGGGCATCGATTTCTATCACCGCCTGCTCGATTCCATGCTCGACCATGGCCTCACCCCCTGGGTCACCATGTTCCACTGGGACCTGCCACAAGCGCTCGAAGACGACTTCGGCGGCTGGCGAGACCGCCGGACCGCCGATGCATTCGGAACCTATGCCGACACCATCGTGAAGGCCTATCAGGACAAGGTGAAGAACTGGATCACTCTAAACGAGATCGATTGTTTCACCCGCCTCGCCTATCAGAATGGCCAGAAGGCACCCGGATTGAAGCTCTCGCAGCAGATCGTCAATCAAACCCACCACACCGCACTGCTGGCGCACGGCCATGGGGTGCGGGCCGTCCGTGAGTATGGAGGCAAGGGCGCCCGGGTCGGACTAACAGACGTGCCGTTGGGCACGATTCCCCTCACGGAAACCCCCGCGGACATCGAGGCCGCGCGCAAACAATTCATCACTAACAACACCCGCGTGCTCGAGCCGATTTTTAAAGGCCGCTACGATCCCGCCTACCTCAAATCCGCCGGCAAAGACGCTCCGATATTCGAGCCCGGCGATCTCGAGCACATCAGCCGTCCCACGGATTTTCTGGGCTTGAATGTCTATTGGGCGAGCTTCGTCCGGGCCGGCAAGGGCGGGAAACCGGAGGTCCTTCCGTTCCCTCCATCCTATCCCGCCGCCGATGCATCGTGGCTCAAACACACGCCGCAATCGATCTACTGGACTCCCCGGTTCTGCGCGGAAATCTACGGCGTGAAGTCCATCTACATCACCGAAAGCGGGGCAGGTTATAACGACGCGCCGCCCGTCAACGGCGAGGTGTTCGATCTCCACCGCCGCGACTATGTGAGAAACCACCTCCGCGAACTCCACCGCGGCATTGGAGACGGCGTTCCAACCAAAGGCTATTTCCTCTGGTCCTTCATGGACAACTACGAGTGGGAGGACGGCTATGACATGCGTTTCGGCGTCGTTCATTGTGATTTCAAAACCCAGAAGCGCACCCCGAAACTCAGCGCCCGCTGGTACTCGAAAGTGATGGAGCAAAACGCGATCGTCTGATCATGCCCAACATCGACAAGCCACTCGACGAACTGCAGGTCTACCAGGGAATCAATCCTCGTCCGCCAGACTTCGACACCTATTGGGAAAATTCCCTGGCGGAAATGAACGCGGTGGACCCACAGGTGGAACTCCGGCCCGCGGCGTTCCAGGCACCCGGAGCCGAGTGTTTCGACCTCTTTTTCACGGGTGTCAACGGCAGCCGAATCCACGCAAAATAACTAAGGCCGAAGAAGGCTGTTAGACCACACCCGGCCGTGCTTGAGTTTCACGGTTATTCGGCTAACAGCGGTGACTGGTGCCACAAATTGAAGTTCCCGGGCATCGGCTTCGCCATCGCCTCGCTCGACTGCCGCGGCCAGGGCGGTGAATCCGAGGATCTTGCCAGCCGCACCGGCAACACCTTCAAAGGCCACATCATCCGCGGCCTGGCCGATGACCCCGACAAACTCGCCTTCCGCGACATCTTCCTCGATACCGCACAGCTTGCGAAAATCATTGCCTCATTCGACGAAGTGGACGCCGACCGCATCGGTGCATACGGCGGATCCCAAGGCGGCGCCCTGACACTCGCCTGCGCGGCGCTTGCGCCCGACTTGATCCGGCGTGCAGTGCCCGTTTTCCCCTTTCTCTGCGACTATCAGCGCGTGTGGGAGATGGATCTATCAAAAAACGCCTATGAAGAGCTGCGCTCGTTCTTCCGCTGGTTCGATCCCCGCCACGAGCGGGAGCGCGAGATTTTCACCAAGCTCGGCTACATTGACTGCCAGCATCTCGCACCGCGCATCCGCGCTGAGGTCCTGATGGGATGTGGCCTGATGGACGAGATCTGCCCGCCATCCTCGCAGTTCGCGGCATACAACAAGATCACCTCACCCAAGGAAGTGAAGATCTATCCGGACTTCGGCCACGAAACCCTGCCGGGATTCGATGACATGCTCTTCTCGTTTCTAGCCCAACTCTGATCCACCCAAGATTGCAGAATTCAGCCAATCTTGGGTGGCACTGACAGCCTGAGGCAAACCATCGCTATCCCAGTAAAACCGAAACCCTACCCGTTCTTGGAAACCCAGCCATCCGATCGCGTTCCCCTCAAAACCAACCTGGCCTACGGCGCGGCGGCCATGAACAACGTGCTCTTCGGGCACCTTCCGCAGCACCTTGCAACGCCGATCTATGTGGCCATGCTGGGCCTCTCGCCGTTGTGGGTGAGCATGGCGATGATGCTTTTCCGGATTTACGACGCGTTCACGGATCCGGTCATGGGGTGGATTTCCGACAACACACGCACCCGTTGGGGCAGGCGACGGCCCTATCTGTTCGTCGGGGCGGTTTTGTGTGGTCTGTCAATGCCGCTGATGTGGTTCGTCGGAACGGCTTGGAGTCCTAACCAGCAGCTCGCCTGGTTGATTGGATCAGGCCTGATATTCTTCACCTGCACCACCATCTATCTGGTGCCTTATTTCAGCTTCTTTTACGAGATCACGCCTGACTACAACGAACGCACGCGGGTAAGTTCCTATACCGCGTTCTTCGCAAAAATAGGAACCCTGATCGTTGGCTGGGCATGGTATTTCACCCAGCTTCCTTATTTCAAAAATGCAGATGGCCAGGCGGATCCACTACTCGGGGCGCAAGCACTGAGCATCATTCTCGCGGTGCTAACGATCTGCCTCGGAATTCTACCTGCACTGTTCATGAAGGAGCGGTTCTATCAAGTCGCTTCGCGGCAGGCGAAGACTTCACTGATGACAGATTTGAAGGGAACGTTTCGGAACAAACCGTTTCTCATTCTCACTGCGTTTGCCGCGTTTTTCGCGACCGGAACTTTCCTGGTTTGGAGTTTGGAATTCTACGCAAGACTTTACTGGGTGTGTCAGGGAGATGCAGTCCTCGCGGCAAAACTCGGGGGTACCGAGGCGACGATCAGCACGGTGCTTGGATTCGCATCCATCCCCCTTACACAATGGTGCAGCCGCCGGATCGGAAAATCCAACACCTTGTGGATCGCCATGCTGCTATGCATTGTTTCGATTGCCTGCCGATGGTGGATTCTCAATCCGGATTACCCATGGCTTTCCCTTCTATCAAACGCGCTGATGGCTCCGGCGCTCACATGTATCTGGCAACTCATTCCATCGATGGCGGCGGATTGCGTGGACTATGACGAGCTGGAAACGGGAACGCGCAACGAAGGCGTTTATGCCGCCACTTTTTCATGGTTCATGAAAGCGAGTTTCACCGTCGGACTCTCGCTTGCCGGGCCGGTCGTGATCTGGTGCGGATTTCAGTCGGGCAAGGAAATGACCCAGACGGCAGAAACCATCCAGGCGATACGACTTTGCGACACGTCGCTTCCCGCGCTCATCCTGATCGTCGGATTGGTTGCTATCAGGTTCTATCCACTCACCGCCAGCCGCATGGCGGAGATCCGCATCGAATTGGAAAACCGTCGCGGCACGGTTTGAAAAGCGATAAAATTGGAGCACCGATATTCAGTCCACTCGCACCCGTCAACGGCCACCTCAGCGCCGATCACTCAAGCCTCCAGGCACACACATGAATCATATCGGAAAATGGACCCAGGACAGCATCGGCCTTCCACTCTATGACTACAACGGGGGCCAACCTTTACCCGCCTTGGACAAGACAGGAAATGATGCAGGATTGCCCGCCGATCCGTGCTTCATCCTTGGCAACCAGCGCATCACTTTGTTCATCCACCCAAGTGGACTCTATCAATTCATCACCGGCGAGCGAGGATGGGCGAGAATCAATCATGGCGGAAAAAACCAAGGCTGGAACCAGACACTTATCCATGTCACCCGCGATGGCATTACAAATACCGAAACTCTGACAGGGAAGCGTGCCGAGCGTCAGGTTTTCGGTGTCGGCCACGCCAAACATGAATATGTCTGCGATGGAGGACTCAGCGTTGCCAAGGTAATCTCCGTACAGCCGTCGACAGAACTTCATCAGGGTAATCCCTCATTTCTCATGGAGATTACGCTGGAGAATCGTAGTGAATCCGCCGTTTCGATCCGTTTCCGAGAAGAGATACTGGCCTGTTATACGATGATGAATGAGCAGAGCGGTTCCGGCTTGTCCGTCTGTTATGGTGAAGAGTTGCCGGACGCGCATTCGAAAGCGAATCGTCGGGTGGAATATATCAATCTGCCCAGCGTCAACCCAGAGCGTGGCATTGCAAAAACGGAAATATCCTGCCGCCCGACCAAGTTAATGATTCTGCCGGAAAGTCCTCAGGACAGCTTCACCCATGACATCGCACCGCCATCCCTTTTCATCCACATCAATGCCGCGACTGGAGTAAAAACTTCGGTGGAGACGCTGGGCGGCATTCTTTGTGCCGAAGCGCTGACAATACTGGAAGCAGAAGAGACGAAGACACTGCAGTTCGTCATCGGGGCTACCTTTGAAAAAGGAGACGACGTCATTGAAGCACAGATCGAGGATATGTTGGCCCATGCCTTAAGCCAAAAGGAAGCGGGTGCTTACTCGCATCTGTGGAAAAAACTGCTTCCTGACTTCGACAGTGATGCCGACGATATCCTGCAACGTGAAATGCTTTGGAACGCCCATACGCTTGAGGCAATGGCGACCTATAGCCAATATTTTCAAGAAAGCTACATCCCTCAAGGCTCGGTCTATGCCTACCACTTGGGTCAAAACGCATCGAATCGGGATCATCTGCAGCATGCGATGCCGTTGATTTTTACCAACCCTGCATTGGCAAAATCATCCATCCGCTATGCCATGAAGCATTCCCACCCGGATGGTGAGATCGAGCGTCAGAACATCGGATTTGGTTATTGTGATCCCGGGATTTATATGGAGAGCGATCCGCAGCTTTATATGTTTATGGCCGTCGGGGAGTACCTTCGGGTGACGGGTGACTATGGTTTTTTGGCGGAAAAGATTCATTTTTACCCGGTGGAATCCGGTAAAGTCACTACGGTCATCAACTTGCTTACCCGGCATTTCATTTACCTCCGCGATGTGGTTGGCAAAGGGAAAAACGGCCTCGTCAAGATGCTGAATTCAGATTGGAGCGACAGCTTTTTTCATCCGTACTCGCCGAACATTTACTCGCTTTTTGCCGAATCCCACATGAATTCGACGATGGCCTTGGCAGTCCTGCCCCGGTTGACCCGGGAATTGCTAGCTGCTCAGATGCCGCCCGCAGAAGAACTGGCCGCTGCCCTAACGGACTATTACTCCACTCTCCACACCGCTGTCATGAAAGACATGGAGGGGCGGACTTTTGCGCCGCGCTGTTACCTTGGAGAACACGGCGAGACCGATTTAAAGTTCGGCGTAAACACGCTTTGTATCGAAGCCCAGCCATTTCTCTTACTGATGGATGACTTTCCGGCAGATAGAAAACGCCTGCTTTTCCAGGAAATCAGGACGAGAGTGCTAGACATGGAGAAAAGTGGCGCACGCACCCGCGAAGTTCCACTTTGGAGGCCTGACGGCGATGGCGAAGACGGCGGAATCTGGTTTTCCCATCAAGGGCCGCTCATTGCCGGAATCGCCACCTTCGATCTTGATGAAGCCCGCAGACTGATGCATCGACTCACGTTTCACCATTATGCGGCTGAGTATCCCGACTACTGGGTCGGCCACTGGACCTTCGCGGACAGTCAGAACTCGACACTCTCCAAACGCGAAGGCCTCTATCCGGCCTGGTTGGATGACCCCTTCCAACCCTTCTGCGCCCACGCTCATGCCTGGATGCTCTATTGTTATTTCATTTTGAAAGAGCACGAAGGATGGAAGACGTGAAGCAGGAGATTATTCTTATGTTTGAAATCTCCACACTTCTGCCTGAGCTGGGAATCCATGATTTCTGGATTTTCGTGGTGTCCGGATTTTTGCTCAACCTCACACCGGGCCCGGACACTTTTTACATTCTGGGTCGCACGCTGGCCCAGGGCAGGAATGCAGGAATCGCGTCGGTTCTGGGAATTTCCGCAGGATCCGCCATACACACACTGGCTGCAGCTTTGGGTTTATCCGCTCTACTGGCGGCTTCCACGACTGCGTTCATGATCATCAAATGGGCGGGGGCGGCGTATCTGATCTACTTGGGCGTGAGGATGATTTTTTCCCGCAGGAAAGATACAGACCAGGATTCATTGAAACTCAGTGAGGTGAATACTGCCGTCATTTTCCGCCAAGGCCTTGTGACGAATCTGCTCAACCCAAAAGTTGCGGTGTTCTTCCTTGCCTTCGTGCCTCAGTTCATCACACCTGATAGCCCGGCCAAGTTTCAGGCCTTTCTCTTTCTAGGATTCAGTTTCATCACCACCGGAACCTTATGGTGCTTTTGCCTCGTTGGATTTGCTTCGATATTGAGTCAGAAACTCCGGCGGAATATTCGCCTATCCGACTGGCTCAACCGCGGAGTCGGTGCGCTCTTCGTTTTTCTCGGTTTCCGCCTTGCAGCCACCCGATGAACACGTGCCGCTGGTTTTTCCAGCAACTTCCTCACCATCTTTATCACGGAACACCGTCGCCACTCCATGAACCACATCCTCCACGTTGTTGATGCCTTCACCGACAAGCCTTTCACTGGCAACCCGGCCGCGGTTTGCATCATGGAAGAGGCTGCTGAAGAATCCTGGATGCAGCTCGTCGCCCGCGAGATGAATCTATCGGAAACCGCCTTTCTGCATCCCATCGAGGGCGGGTGGTCACTGCGTTGGTTCACTCCTGCGGTGGAAGTGAAGCTCTGCGGTCATGCCACCCTGGGCAGCGCGTTCACGCTTTGGGAAACAGGAGTGGCCGCTGCAAATGAAACCCTCAGTTTCCACACCCAGAGCGGCTGGCTCACCTGTCGTCGTGATGGTGGATGGATCGAAATGGATTTCCCCGCCAAAGTCTGTATGCCGTGCGCTGCACCCGATGGTCTGGCGGCCGCGCTCGGCTGCGAGTTAGTCACTACTGGTCTCAACGGCATGGACTACCTGGTGGAAGTGGCCGATGAAACCCTGCTGCGATCCTTAAAGCCTAACTTCTCAGCCCTTTCCTTGCTGCCCGTGCGTGGTGTGATCGTCACGTGCCGCAGTAATGCCGCTCAGTTCGACTTCGTTTCACGCTTTTTCGCCCCGGCGGTGGGCGTGAATGAGGATCCGGTGACCGGCTCCGCCCACTGCGCGCTGGGACCCTATTGGCAGAGCAAGCTTGGCAAAAATGCCTTCACCGCCTATCAAGCCAGCGAACGCGGCGGCACCATCAACGTCGGCATGCGCGGTGATCGCGTCCTGCTGTGCGGGCAAGCAGTGATGATGAGCGTTGTTGAAATGAAAGCATGAAGGCTCCTTCCATCGAACTATCAGAACGCCGGGAACTACCACTGAATCAGGTGATTGCCTTGTATCGGGCGAACGACTGGTCGGCGGCGGAAAAACCTGATCTGTTGGAAAAAGCCCTGCTGGGATCCCACTCGCTGATCACAGCCTGGGATGGCAAACGGCTGGTGGGTCTCGGCAACGCGATTTCCGACGGGCATCTCGTCGTCTATTACCCGCATCTTCTCGTGCTGCCCGGGTACCAGGGGCGCGGCATTGGCACTGCACTGATGCGCAGGCTGCTGACTCGTTATCAGGGTTTCCACATGCACATTCTTAGTGCCGACGGAAGGGCCATCGAGTTCTATCAGAAATGTGGGTTCACCCGCGCCGGAAAGACTGAACCGATGTGGATCTACGCCGGCAGCGATCATTGAACATCCATTCCACAGACATGTATTCCCCGGAAGCATCCAGAATGACCGATCTAGCAGTGCGTGCGGCGCTGGAAGCGAGTCAGGAGCCGATGAATCGCGAAACGGCAGCTCTGATGCGAAAGGAGTCTGCAACATGAACTGGATGATCCGTGTCGCGACGTTGGATGACGTACCGGAATTGGAAATCCTGATCCGGCTCTCGGTCCATCAACTCCAGGCGTTCTGTTATTCTGTGGCTCAACGGGAGGCGGCGCTGGGCCCGGTGTTCGGCGTGGATCGACAGTTGATCGTTGATGGCACCTACTTCGCCGTTGTTCATGATCGCGTGATCATTGGTTGTGGCGGATGGAGCAAGCGCGCGTCGCTTTACGGCGGTAGTGCCGGGCGCGATGGCCTGGATCCAGCACTCGATCCTGATAGAGATCCCGCGCGAGTCAGGGCGTTTTTCGTTCATCCCGACTGGGCGCGGCGCGGAATCGGCAAGGCGCTACTCGCCGAATGCGAAGCGGCAATCCGCATGGCGGGATTTCGGGAAATCGAACTTTCGGCCACCCTGGCTGGCGTGCCGCTTTATCTCGCAGGGGGTTATCAGGAAGTCAGCCGTCATGACGTGCCTCTTCAGAACGGATTGGTGTTGCCGACGGTTAGGATGATCAAAAGCCTTCAACAATGAATGCTAACATGCACATCGACCGCCATCTTGAAATCCGCCAGCGCCAACCGGAGGTCGCCGAAGAGCTCTTCGCCCTTACCGAGGCGAACCGCATCTATCTGAGGCAATGGCTTCCATGGCTTGATCATTGCACCAGTTCCGCCGATACGCGTCAAAACATCCTGACCTCGTTGGAAGAGGCGGATCGCGGCGTTTCGCTGGCGCTTTGCATCTGGCAGGACGGCCGCATTGCCGGCGTGACTGGATTCAACTCGATCAACCAGGCGAACCGCGTCGGGAACATCGGCTACTGGCTGGGCGAGGAATACTCCGGACGTGGAATCATGACGCGATCGGTCAAAGCGCTAACCGATCATGGATTCAAAACACTGGGTCTCAACCGCATCGCAATTGCTGCGGCGGTGGAAAACGCGAAGAGCCGTGCCGTCGCTCAGCGTCTGGGTTTCCGGATCGAAGGAATCGCCCGCGAGGCGGAATGGCTCTACGATCATTTCGTGGATCATGCGGTTTACGCGATGCTTCGCGCGGATTGGGACGGCATGACGGACCGAACCTGTTAGTTTCCTGTTACTTCTCCTAATGGAACGGCTGCGCCTCCGCGCCGGCGCCATGCTTTAGGCGTCATTCCCGTGCGGGCGGAGAAGTTCCGATAGAAATTCGCGAGATTTCCAAAACCGCAGTCGAATCCAATGGAGATCACCTTTTCATCAGTCGAACCGAGAAGCATTTTCGCCCGCTCGATGCGATGATGGTTGAGGATGTCCGTAGGGGTGCTGTCGTAGAACGCCCGACAGCTCCGCGCGAGATGCTCCGGCGAGCGCCCGCTGCGTTTCTGCCAGAAGCCAATCGGCTCTGCGATCTCCTCACCCGCTTCGCTCAATTTCTTCCTCCAGTTTTCGAGCCACCCCGGAGGCTTGGGACGGGCGGCCGAGCCGATGGATTCGAAGAGGACAATTACCCGCAGCAAGGTATCGATCACGTCTGAGGGAGGCTTGGTTTCCAAACCACCGAGCTGCTCGAACGCGCGCTGCATTTCACGCAGATTCCCCGCTGTTAGCAACAGATGACCGGCTGGGTCCCCTGAGCGATACCATTCGTTAGAAACAGTGGCACCCATCAATTGATGGAAACTCCGCCACCACCCGCTGGATAGCGCGACATTCAGAATCGCCATGCCCATTTCCACCGGACTTGAGAAATAGTGACCGTCTTTTGGCTGGATGATCACCAGATGCCCAGCCTTCAAAACGACCGTTTTTCCATTGAGGTGGTGGGTTCCTGCTCCCGAAAGCACGAGAAACATTTCATGAAAATCGTGGGTGTGCGGAACAGAAACCTGCCCGGCGCGAAAGTAGGTAACCGCAACATGGGGCCGGTGGGCAGCCACATTCAAGCCGGAGAACATCAGTTTCTTCATCAATGAAAGATAGCTTTTCATCAATGATGCGGAAGAACGAATGGAGCACTTCCGCCAGTTTCCCTCCGTGAACGACACCTCCACTCCCACGGCAAGCGCCAGACTCGAACCGGCGCAGGTCGATCAATACCACGAAGAAGGATACCTCATCCTCAAACAACCCGTGCTCGCGCAGGAAAAATTCGATGCGCTTAAATCCTACTTCGAGGAAATCCTAACCGACCTGCCTTCCAGTGAACGGCCAGAAGCGATGGACGTCCCGCATTTTGTCCATCCAGAGCTGCTCAAATGGGCGTTCGATGATGCGGTTCTCGACTTGGTCGAACCGATCCTCGGCCCGGACATCGCCTTGTTTTCCACCCACTTCATCTGCAAGCCCAAGGGCAACGGCAAGCGCGTGCCGTGGCATGAAGACTCGGCCTACTGGAAGGACAAGATCAATCCGATGGAAGTCTGCACGGTCTGGCTGGCGATCGATCCCTCGACGAAAGTGAACGGCTGCATGATGGTGATTCCGAAAACCCACCGCGAGGGACAGGCCGGCTATTCCGACTATGATGCGGTCGACACAGCACGCAGCGTTTTCGGAACGGAAATCACCCACAGGCAGCGCGACGAGTCCAAGCGCGTTTACATTGAGCTCGAGCCTAACGAATGCTCGCTGCACGACGCCCGCATCCAGCACGGTTCGGAGCCTAACACCTCAGACATCCGCCGTTGTGGCTGGACGCTGCGCTTCTGTTCGGCGGCAGTGAAATTCAACGAAGAAGCTTTCGCCGGTGCCCACCACGTCTATCTTGCCCGCGGAGTGGATCAGGGGGGAAATACATATGCCGATCCCGCACGCTCCTATCCCGAAGTGCTGGAGCGCCGCGGGATGTCTGGGTCCTACAAAAATTCGCATTGAAAACGCTATTCGCCAAAGCTGCCTGGGAAGTTTACGCGCAGCCGCTTGACTGGTTCATCGGACAGGCGGCCGACGCCGGTTGGGAGGTCACGGAAATCTATCTAGCCGACAGGCCAGAGCCGTATGCAGAAATTCTCCGCCTCCACCGCGGTGCGGGCCTGCAGCTCATTGCACAGATCTTCACGCAGGGAGTAACTCCAGATCAACACCTCGACTCGCTGATTAAAAACTATCAGAACGCCCTGAAATGCGAGCCCATCGCAGTCAACTGCCACACGGGTAAGGATTGGTTTTCCTTCGACGACAACCGGCGATTGTTCGAGGCAGCTACCAAACTATCAGAAAAAGAGGGCGTTCCCATCGTGCATGAGATTCACCGTGGCCGCGCCTTGTTCACCGCGCCGCTTTGTCTGAGTTTTATCAAAGCCATTCCCGAGTTGCGGTTGACGGCGGATTTTTCACACTTGTTCTGCGTGCATGAAAGCGACCTGACGGACCAGGCGGAGGCCGTGAATGCGATCATCGCCGCGTCCGACCACATCCACGCCCGTGTTGGATTTGCCGAAGGTCCACAGGTCGGAGATCCGAGAAATCCGGCCTATCAGGAGTGGCTTGATATCAGCATGAACCTCTGGACCCGCATCCGCGATCGCATGGCGGCTGAAGGCAGGACCAGCATGACGGTCACCCCGGAATTCGGGCCCCCACCCTACGCGCCACTGGATGGCTTGAGCGGGCGACCGGTCGCAGATCCGTGGGAGATCAACCACTGGATGCGGGATGAACTCCGCCGGCACTGGCAGACGGAGGAACCACAGTCCCGTCAGGCTAGCGAGACACATCACGGAACTGTCTAACGAGCGCTGGGATTTCGTGCAAACCGCCCTCCGCCATGGCGGATGATCGCCCAGCCACCGCCACCCACGCGGCTGGCAAGCGGTAACCATCGCCACGACCGAACTCTTACTCGTAGTGATTCACACCTTCGACCAGGCGGCGACGCAGCTGGTGGTTCCCCTGCCCGCCGGAGCCTGGGGCATCGCAGAAGTTTTTCCACCCTGCGGCCCAGACTCCTGCGCGCTCGAAAACGGCGTGATCAATATCAACGACTCCTGCGATTTTTCTGGAAGGGTCATTCTACTTTCTAATCGGCAGGATTCGCTCGCCGGCGAAATTCGCGTGGGGCCATCCCGCGCGTGAGGCGGAAGCGGCGATTGAAATGCGCGAGGTTTCCGAAGCCCACCCGAAAGGCGATTTCGGAGATGGAATCATTGGTTTCCAGCAGTTGCCGGGACGCTTCGCCCAAGCGCAGGTCGTTCACGTAATCCACAAACGTTTTCCCGATCATTTTGCGAAAAAAGCGGCTGAAAGCGGTGGGGCTTAATCGGGCTTCGCTGGCCAACGCTGCTTGGGAAAGAGGTTCGGCACGGCCTTGGTGAATCCGCTCCAGCACGCGATGCATTCGCGCATCGGCATTGGCAGGGACGACGCCGGCAGTGCCGAGGCTGAGGGTTCGAGGCGACCGCACGGCAGAGAGATGATGGAGAATTTCCAGCAACGAAAAAAGACGGCGTGTGCTCGATTTCTCGGCACATAACTCTTCCAGCCGCGTTGCGATCTTGAGGTGCACCGCGCTTGTGAACTGCAAACCGTGCCGGGCGCGGACGAGCATCGCGGTGATGGCTCGCATCTCGGGCATTTCCCAAAACACGTCTCCCCACGCGGCGGGGTGAAACTGCACCACCACGCTTTTCACCCGGCCCGGCACTCCCGGCGTAGAAGTCCAGCTGTGCGGGAGTCCACCCGCCAGCAGGCAGAGATCACCTGCCTGAAATGCCTCCACGGAATCGCCCACATAACGCAGGCCGCTTCCACGCAGGATACAGGTGAGTTCGACTTCCGGGTGCCGGTGCCAGTTGAGCGGGAAGTGATTTAAACGAAACCGGCGCGCAGCGAATGAGACCGGCCCGGTCAGCGGAACTGTTTCCAAATGCGGCTCGCGTGGGAGGATCATGGCGATGCTTTCTTTCCGCTAAGCTGTAACAGGCCGCTGCTGATGCGCAACAGAGTATCGGTATTTGGAAAAATGGACGGAGTATTCCCGACGACGCCGACCCACCCTTAAGTTTTTCCTGCATGAGCACCTGCCCGTTTTCCCACTCCGATCCCTTCCGCAAAGCGCGTCAAGAAACCGGCACTCTCCCATGCGAATCTGATGGAGAAAACGTCTTGATGATCCTGCGCCACGAGGATGTGCGCCGGGCTGCAAAAGACTGGCAAACCTTCAGCTCCGATGCGCCAATGCGCGTGCCGATCCCATCCGAAGAGAATGTGCGGACCATGCGCCAGCTCCCGCTCGAAGTCGATCCGCCGGAACACGCCGACTATCGGAAAATCGTCGAGCCGTTTTTCCAGCGCGCCAAGGACCCGCAAGTGATCGCTCGCATCGAGGCGCTGATCGATCGCCTGCTAACCGAAGCCCTCGGCATGGAGTCGATCGAAGTCGTGCGACAGTTCGCGTTGCCGTTGCAATCCTACGCCCTAACGCATCTTATCAACGTGCCCGAAAGTGAGGCAGAGCAGTGGATCGGCTGGGGTATCCACGTCTTTCACGATGGGCCCGGCGGAGAGAAAAAAGGCGCCGCTTTGGAAAGGTATTGCCACGAGCAATTTGACCGGGCCGAGGCGAGTCCGTGTTGCGACATTTACAGCGCGCTGGCGCAGGCTACTTTTCAGGGCCGCAAACTCACCCGCGAGGAAATGATGGGCTATGCGAACATCGTCTTCGCCGGCGGACGCGACACGATCATCCACTCGATCTCGTGCGTGCTCGGCCATCTCGGCCGGCACCCTGAAACGCTGGAATTTTTGCGCGAAAATCCCGCGCGAATCACGCTCGCCAGCGAAGAACTTTTCCGGGTCTTCATGCCTCTAACGCACATTGGCCGCATCTGCCCGGTGGAAACCGAAGTGCACGGCGTCACCGTCCCGCCGGATGGACGCGTCTCGCTCTGCTGGGCTTCTGCGAATCAGGATGAAACCGTTTTCGACGCGCCCGAAGAAGTGCGGCTCGACCGCAAACCCAACCCGCACCTTTCCTTCGGCTTCGGCAATCACCTCTGCCTCGGGGCTCCGCATGCACGGCTGCTCATTCGAACGCTCCTCCGCCTATGCACGGAGCGAGTCGAGCGCGTCACCATTCTCGAAGCCGAAGACCGCGTGGAGACCGGGGCCGCCTATCAGCGGCAACTCGGCTACGAATTTCTGACCGTAAAGCTGGAACCGCGTCCCGCAAGATGATGAAGACCTGGGAGTTGGCGTGATCGGAAAATGTCAGCTCGCGTCGACTCTAACCAGCCTGACATCCACCTCGCGTTCGACGTAGTTCCACTCCTCAGTAGCGCGGAGTGCGGCCAGCAAATCGTCGAACGCCGGGGCATCCGAGGGCGCGAACTCGAACCAGGTTAGAAAATCGAATGGCTCGCCCAAGTCCCGTGAGTGGTGAAGCCGCCGCGCGATGGCTGGCAGGTAGCGCAGGCCGATGGCGATGTGCGAGGAGCGGGCTTCGAAGATTTCGCGCCTCTCGTCCTGGGTGAGCACCCACCAGGCAGCCGACTTGGTGATCGGGATCAGCGCAGCAATGGTCGCTTTCGGCCGACCGAGTCCGGCTTGTGACGCGACGAGCGAGGTTTGCTCCGGGCGCGTGACATAGCGTTGGTTGCTGGTGACTCCCCGCAGCAGCCACTGTGATTGCACGGGAGGCTCTAGCAGATTGGCGTTTTGAACGTCGAGGAAGTTAGCCGGTTCAAGCGTCAGGCCCGTGACGGCATGGATCGCGGTGATGCGCCATGGGCCGGATTCCCCGCCGACGAAGGAGTAAAAGCGATTTTCCATGATCTTGATTTGGACGGGGGACCAAGCGGGTTCCGTGCCGAGAACCCGCATTTGATCGCAGAGCCCATCATGTCGAATGAGGCAATCCGCCGACCGGCGGACAACCTCCTGTCATCCTGCTAGACGCGCGGCGGCCGGCGAGTGGCCGAAGGCGCGCTTGAAGCGCCGCGAGAAATAGAGCGGATCACTGAATCCAACTTCTAGCGCGATTTCGCCGGTCGTCAGCCGGGTCTGCACAAGCAACTGCCGGGCATGCTCCAAGCGCAGTTTCTCGCCGAAAACCTGAGGAGTCGTCCCCATCCCCGCGCGGAATAGATGGCTGAGGCGTGACGGCGAGATCCCGCAATGCGCTGCCAGACGATCCAGGTTGAAAGGCTCCTCCGGGTGATCTGCCAGATAGCGCGCGGCCCGTTGCACCCGCGGATCCGCCCCAGTCGAATTTCCATCGCCGACGAAACCGAGGGCCAGGATGAGGGCTTCTTCCAGCGCGTTCATGGCCAGATCATCACCGCTGGCACCGCCTAACCTGGCGGCCGCCAACATCCGAGAGAACGCCGTGCCGACGGTCTCCGCATCGGCATCCCGCAAGCGGACGCGACCCGCTCCCGGCGAGATTTCCGGCCAAATCAACCAGCGTTGCCAATGCGGCCGGGGCCGGAAATGAGCCCATCGCAAATGCCAGTAACCTACCGCCTCGTCCGTGGAATAATCCTGGGCAGTGCCAGGCGCGAATAGCACGGCATCTCCCGGAACGAGGGAAAAGTCGTGCCCGCCCGCAATGACACGGCCTGCGCCGCCCGCCGTAGAAATCAGCAACCAATCGCCGCTGCCCGCCGGCCGCCAGCTCGCGTAGCTGCCGCCTTTGCGGAACTCACTGCAGACGATGGGCGAGGCATTGACCATGGGTGAAACCGGGCGGTTCGTATTCATCGCAGCAGGATAGTCCATGTCTTTGACAAGGTCGTCCATTCCGATTTCCACGGAACCCGGTAAGTTCCCCGATCATGAACACCCATTCAGCCACCATCACAGGACCAGGTATTCTATCAGATTCCCAGCGCCTGCAGTTCTCCGAGGAAGGATATTGCGTCGTGGATGGACTTTTCACGGAAGATGGGATTTCCGCGATCGAGACGTTCTTCGAGGAGTTCAAGACGAATGAGACAGCGGTGTTTGATGGTGGTTCGAGATTCGAGGAAATCGACCCCGCAAAGCGGCAGCTCCGTGCGATGCACCCGCACCGTTATAGCGCCCAGGTCAGGAACTGGGCGCTGCACCCGCCCGTCCTGGCCGCGCTTGGCGAGCTTCTTGGGAAACCGCCGCTCTTGGCGCAGACGATGTATTATTTCAAACCACCCGGCTCGAAAGGCCAGGGCATGCACCAGGATAATTTCTATCTGCTAGCGTCTCCGGCCACCTGCATCGCGGCGTGGACCGCCATCGACGGTGCCGATATCGAGAACGGCTGCCTTTACGTCGCGCCCCGCTCACACCTCAAGGACATCCTGTGCCCGGCGGATGGCGCGGAAGCCTGGATGAGCTACGGCGACAGCCACGTCCGCCCGTTCCCGCGCGACGTCAAACCGCAACCCGTCGCTGTGCCGCGCGGGTCAACGATGTTCTTCAGCGGCCACCTCATTCACGGTTCGGGGCCTAACCGCACCCCGGACCGGAGCCGGCGCACTTTCATCGGCCATTACATCAACGAGGCCAGCGAACAGATTTCTCGGTTCTATCATCCGGTGCTCGACGCCAGCGGAGAAACAGTGACCGGCATCAAGGCGACGGTTGGCGGTGGCCCCTGTGGCGACGGCTGGACGGGCGCCGTGCATTGAGGGAACCATCGTGACGTTTTGATAGAAATTTGTCAGGTTTCCAGGACCCCTGTGACTTCATTCGACCTTACTGAACGAATTAATGCCCATCCCGCTTGGCAACCCACAATCGAGCAAACACTTTGGGCACATGGAATTTCCTACCCGGCGACCCGCCCGCATCCTGCTCTGCTCTGCTTGGCAAGTTGTGAACATCGGTGACATCGCCCACACACCCGGCATTCTCGCCCTGTTGGAAAAATCGCTGCCCGGATCGGAGATCACGCTCTGGACGTTTAAGCCGCTAACACCCGCCGCGCGCGACCTGATCCTGCGTCGGTTTCCAATGACCATCATTCTCGAAAGCCCGCTTGGTGATGATGGCGAACCGGATGCCGCGGCCTCCGAGGCGATCGACCGTTCCGACTTTTTCCTGCATGGCTCCGGTCCCTCGATGTTAGGCTGGGCCCATGCCGAGGCTTTTGTTCGTCGCACAGGGCGCGGATTCGGGGTTTTTGGCGTGACCTACGGGCTGTATGGGATTCCGGAAAAGGAAACGTTGTCGCGGGCGCGCTTCGTTTACTTCCGCGATACCGCTTCACTGCAGCGGGCAAAACAGGAAGGCGTGCAGGCGCCGGTGGTGGAGTGGTCGCCCGACGCCGCCTTTGCTTTCGATCTTCACGACGAACCAAGGGCTGATCATTTTCTAGCAGCAAACGGCCTGGAAGATGGAAATTTCCTCTGCTGCATTTCCCGCTACCGGAACACGCCGTTCTGGCTCATGGAGAGCCACAACTCGCCCTTTGATGTGGAGAAAAACGCATGCAACGAACAGAAAAAGGAAGCTGACCACGCGCCTCTGCTAGAGGCCATCATCGCCGTGGCACGGGAGACGCCGATGAAGATCCTTCTTTGTCCCGAGGACGAATCACAAATGACGATCACCCGTGAGATGCTGTTCGAAAAGCTGCCGAATGACGTGCGCGGAAAAGTCGTTTGGCGCGAAACCTTCTGGTTGCCCGACGAAGCGATCAGCATCTATCAGCGCTCCGCCGGACTCTTCGGCCACGAGATGCACAGCCCCATCATGTGCATCGGCCATGGCATCCCCGCGATCGTCTGCCGCTGGGCGGAGCAAAGCAGCAAGGGTATCATGTGGCGCGACATTGGTTTGGGTGAGTGGCTGTTCGATCTCGACCTACCACGGGAGGCCGCGAGAGTCTCCACTGCTGTGCTGGCGATGGCGAAGGATCCCGCCGCCGCCCGGGTCAAAGCTGCCAGAGCCTCCGACTTCGTGCGCCAACGTTTCCAACAAACCATGGCGACGGTGGGCGGCGAAGTCATGAAATCTTCCGAGTTGGCCTGAGGGGGAAAAAGTCAGCCCAAGTCGTTTCTAACCATCCTGACATCCACTTCACGATCGACATAGTTCCACTCCTCCGATCCGGCGGCGATGGCGCTGAATCACCACAGTCGCTTCACCTCGTGGGAATCTCGGGAACGAAAAAATATTCCGGGTCATCGCCCTGCTTTTTTAACAGCGGAATGATTTCACGCCAGGTCGCCCACAGCCCGTGTGAAGCGGGCGGCAGGTCGTGCCTGATCGCCGCGCGCAGTGCCGGGAGATTGTAAAAAGGAACTGCTGGAAACATATGGTGCTCTACATGATACTGCATGTTCCAGTAGAGGAATCCGAGAAAGCGATTGCACGTGTAGGTGCGGCAGCAGCGACGAAAATCGGGCACATCCGGCCCCATGCCGAGATGTTGAGGCAGGGCGCAAAGGCTCGTCAGCCAGCCCGCATACGTTCCTGATAGACAAAGCGGAATGATTAGAAACCAATGCCCCGAGACGATGAGCGTGATTGCCAGAACCGAGTGCCCGCCCACCACCACTCGCGCCCAATTGCGATGCCGGATGCGTGACTCGGTCTTGATTTCCGGCAACACCTCACCCATCCACCACACGCTACCGGCAAACAACCCCACGCCCTCCAATCGCCCCATCGCGAATTTCACCCAAAGCACCAGGCGCGACCCGATCGCCAGCGGATTGGGAAACGGGAGGAATTGCGTGACCAGAAATCCGACCCGTTTCCACCCCCGGGGCAGCACCATCTCGTCCTCCTGCAACGCCTTCCAATCCAGGGTTTGCGGCAGGATCACCTCGCCATCCAGTCCATGATGAACGGTGACCTGGTGATGTTTGACATGACTCAACCTGTAGCCGACGGGATCACTCCAACTCAGGAAGGAAAAAAGATAAAGAAAGACATCATTCCACCTCTGCGTGCGGAAGGGCGTCTTGTGACACAACTCGTGAATCGCAACGCCACCGATGAAGCTGGAAAATGACCCATGGCAGAACAGGCAGAGCACAAGCAGCGGAACCGACTCTATCCAGTTCGACTCATTGATCTGCCGATAAGCGCCATAGCTGATCGCCGCGGTGGTGGCAAAAAGCACGAGGTGCAGCAAGCAGTGTCGCCAGGCTTTGGCATCGCTGCACTGCATGAGCCGGCTCATCACCGCCTTGTCCACGGGCGTGCGATACCAGTTGATTTTGATTCGTTCATTCACGCGCCAAGTCTACGCTGACCATGCCGATTTGAGAATGTCACTCCGAAGCATATTCATATCCCGATTGACAATATCCAGCCTGACTCAAATTCTGGGGAGTGGCCGCCGAACCTGCCGAGTTTCCGCTGCGCCAGAGCGGGCTTTTCAAAGCGAGCTTCCGCGGCGACGCCAGCTACTACTTTGTCCGCGCGATCTATGACGCGGGCGGTTCCTTCGCCTGGCGGCAGCCATCCTACCAACTTGTCGTCATGCTCCAAGGCAGGGCGGATATTACGATCAATGGAGATCGGGTGACATTGCTAGAAGGCCAAGGCATCCTCATGCACCCGGGTTGGGAAGTGTCCTACGCGTTCACCAAGGACCAGCGCACCACGCATGCGGCTTGCCTGGCGGACTCAGCACTGCTGGAAAAGGCTGAGCTCGACCAGCTTGAACAAGTGCGCGGCGTGCATCGCGTCCCTCCGGCCGTCCATAGCTTGATCAGTGAAGGTCTGAGCGCATCCGTCACAGCAGGGACCCATCTCCACGCAGCTTACACGCTTATGGCGAAAGCCTGCCTGCTCCATTTCGCCGCCTCCCACTCCGCTTCGCCGGCATTAGGGCACCGGCGCCATCCTTCGCTGATCCGGGCATTCGCAGCCTTGGAAGCGGATCCTACCACCTTCAACTCCGCCGGGGCGCTGGCGAGGCGGTGCGGCATCTCGGTGTCGCGCTTGAGGCAAGTTTTCCGGGAAGCCGGGTATGAAAGCCCCTCCGCGATGATCTGGCGCATCAAGATCGAGCACGCTGTGCGGATGATCCGCTCCACCGGGCTGTCCTTGGCCGAAATCGCCGAGCACAGCGGCTTCACCAATCCCTTCCATCTCTCCCGCAGCGTGAAAAAGCACACCGGCCAGTCTCCGAAAAAAATCCGCCTCAACGAACACGGATAGAGCATTTCCCCCTTATCCCATTTCCCGCTCAAGCAAACCTCCCGCGCCGAAAAGCGGCGGGACTTGTCCCCACCAGGCGCGTAAACGCCGCGTAGAAGCTGCTTTGGGAAGCGAACCCGCATTCCTCCGCCACGTCGATCACCCGGCCATCGCCCGTAGCTAACAAGTGTTTCGCATGTGCCACGCGTTGTTGCAGGAGAAACTCGCCGGGCGAAACTCCGATCCAGCGCTTAAACTGCCCGGCGGCATAGTGGGGATGCCAACCGGTGCCGTTCGCCAATTCCGCCAAGTCCAGCGGCTCGGAGAACCTTGCGGCGATTGTCTGCAACATTTGTTCCACCCGCAGCAGGGTTCCTGTGCTTGCGTCACCCTTCCCATTCTCGCTCCGCCGCCAGGTGGTGGCGAGTTTGGCTGATAGAGCCATGCGTTCCAGCCGCGCGTGCACCTCCGGCAAGGTGATGCGGACCCGCCTGGGATCGCCGCCTTCTATGTCGTCCCACCAGCGGTCGAAGAGCAGGGTTTCCTCGTCGCCGGCGTGATCCGATAGAATTTCTCCCCGCAGGATCGGACCATTCAGGTTTTCAGGCAGCCGCCAGCGGATGAATGCGGCGAGCGGGACCGTCATGCAGACCAAATAGGCTTTATCGACGATTTCTTCCAGTTCGTGGGGTGTCAGTCCGCTGAAAACATAGAGGTTTCCCGGAACGAATCGCACCACCTCGCCCGCGAACCGATAGACCAGACAGCCGCGGGTGACCATGCTCAGCTCCACGGCGGTATGGCTGTGCACCCGGAGCATTGGCGGCGGTGTGCCACGGCGGATGGTCAGGCCGAAGATTTCGTAAACAAATGGATTTGGCGCGGACACGACCTGAAGATACCGGAAGTTTTTCGTCGATTCAAGGAAGCGCTGGAGGAAGTTGGAAACTAGTTTTCACGTCTTCTCATGCGCCCGTTGAAATCCATCACCTGCCGCCCTTTCGGCCATCTATCAGATGATCGCATGGTGCAGGCGCACACACTCGTGAACAGCGCTGGTGCTTCGCTGACAGTCATTGATTATGGCTGCATCGTCACTTCGCTGCGAATGCCTGATTGCGAAGGAAAATTCGACGATGTCGTGCTCGGCTTTGATACGCTCGCGCCTTATCTGGCGGGTCATCCATTCTTCGGAGCCATCGCAGGCCGCGTCGCGGGGCGCATCACGGACGGACGGATTTCCGTCGATGGGACGGAAACGCAACTGGCGCTCAACGACGGCAGGAACCATCTGCATGGTGGTTCCCATGGTCTGGACAAACGGTTGTGGAAGGCTGACCCGGGCGATGGGTCACTATCGCTGCGGCTCACCTATGACAGTCCGGATGGGGAGGAGGGCTATCCTGGTGCTGTCGATTTCGCCGTGACCTACACCCTGACCGAAGAAAACGGATTTCTGGTAGAAACCGAGGCGGTTTCCGATCGCCCGACACCGGTGAGTCTCACCCAGCATTCCTATTTCAATCTAGCAGGTGAACATGCCGGCCCTGTGGTGGATCATGAAATCCAGATCGAGGCTGATTCCATGGCGGTAGCGGATTCCGACATGACGCTGCTCGGCAAGCAGATCCCGGTGGGTGAAACCGGCGAGGATTTCAGGAAAGCAGTCAGGCTCGGCGATGCCCTTCCCGTCATGCACAACTCACATGGCGCACTCTATTTCCTGAGCCGCTTGGGTGGCTCAAGGATCGCCGCACGGATCACCGAGCCCCGCTACGGACGCGTTCTCACCGTTTCCACCACGGAGGACTGCCTGCAATTCTACAGCGGATCCGGGCTGGATGGATCGCTCGTCGGGAAATCCGGAAAACCCTATCAAAAGCATGCCGGGCTCTGTCTCGAGTGCCAGGGCTATCCCGGAGCGAACATCGTCCGCCCTGGCGCCCCAGTCCGCCACACCACGCACTATCAATTCTCCACCACCTGATCACCGATGAGCCCCGACACCGCTGTCCTCTCCCGTCCACCGGCCAAGCTGGATTACTCTCTCACCGGAGAAAACGCCACGCTCGCCGTCGAGCGCGGGCTTGCCGAGGCCGATTGGTATCAATGCCCGGTTTCGCGTGAGACGCTGAGAAAATTGTTGGAGCGTCGAGATGGTCCTGCAATCCGCGACACACTGATCTGGTTCACGCTGATCCTTGGATCGGCCATCGCCACTTGGATGTTGTGGGGATCCTGGTGGGCGGTGCTTCCTTATGCGCTTTACGCCGTGCTTTATGGATCAACGTCCGATTCCCGCTGGCACGAATCCAGCCATGGCACCGCATTCAAGACCGACTGGATGAACAACGCTCTCTACGAGATCGCCTCGTTCATGGTCATGCGCGAATCGACACTCTGGCGATGGAGTCACACCCGCCACCACAGCGACACCATCATCGTCGGCCGCGACCCGGAGATCGCCGTTCCACGCCCGCCCGACCTCAAGGCGATGGCCATGGGTTTCCTCAACCTAGGCGTCTATCCAAGCTACTTCACGAAAATCGTCCGGCACTCGTTAGGCCGGATGAGCGAGGATGAGAAAACCTTTGTGCCTGAAAGCGAGTTTCCGAAAATTTTCCGGAAGGCCCGTATCTCGGTCGCCATCTATCTGGGTGTCATCGCTCTGGCCATCGCCACCCGCAGCATCCTGCCTTTGCTACTCGTGGGTTTGCCTAACATTTTCGGATCCTGGCTGATGGTCATCTACGGCCACACCCAGCACACTGGCCTAGCAGAAAACGTCCTCGACCACCGGTTGAACTGCCGGACGGTGCGCATGAATCCCATCAACCGTTATCTCTATTGGAACATGAACTACCACGTGGAACACCACATGTTTCCGCTGGTTCCCTATCACAATCTGCCAAGGCTGCATGAGGCGGTGAAAGATGACTGCCCCACTCCCTATCCGAGTCTTTTCGCGGCGTGGCGGGAAATCATCCCCACCGTTTTCAAGCAGGTGAAGGACCCCGCGTTTTACGTCAAGCGAGTCCTTCCGGAGCCAAAATCCCACGCGAACCAAGACAAACGCAGTTCAGACGCAAAGCCCGACGCGCAAGGCTGGATTGAAGTCTGTGCCGCGGCGGATCTGGATATCGCGGATGTGCTG
>JANODE010000140.1:0-3636 GCA_031412525.1 Akkermansiaceae bacterium
ATTGTTATCCTGCCACGAAATCAGGGCGGCACCATTGGCGGTGGAACGCCCGTTGACGTCGATGCGCTTGGTCGTGTTGTGCTGGGGTATCAGCTCGAATGACCCGTCCGTCTGCTTTTGCGCGAGCCAACGTTGATTCAGTCCCATGGTTGCCTTTGCCAGCACGATGCCGGCTCCGTTTGCTCCGGAGGAGGCGCTGACTTCCATGCGGAGATCGTTGGCCAACTTGGGCTGGATCTCGTAGATCTGACCGTCCTTCATCGGCTCATAACCAAGGAAAACATCCTCAGCATAGCGGAACGTGCCGGTGTGGTCGGTAGCGATGCCGCTGTTGATCAGCGTGATGTGGCCGTATGCAGGAATACTGATAGAAACACTGGTATTTCCCGAAGTCACCGCAAGCGACTGAGGGTTTTCCACGTCCCAGCTCTTGAGCAGACGGGTCTGCGCAAACGGCGAAACCAAGCCGTCGGCATAGGTAATGGCGGCGGCGGTGGGGTTGTGCATCAGTCGGACCTTGCGGTTGCCATTCTCCGCGAACTCGAAGCCTTGCAGACCATTGCCCGGCACGATGGAAGCCACGTCGGCGGCTGGAGCCACACCATTCGGCGTGATTTCCATGATCGCATACCGTTTCGTGTTGGCGGGGAATACCGACAGCGTGGTGGAGGCGGTGCTGCTATTGACGTCGTGGAGTTCGATCATTGGCTGCTGGTTGCTGCCCAGCGGCCAGCGGGCGTAGGTCACCGGGCCACCCCAGTTCTTGGCGTGGATTTTGAGATTCAGCGGACCGGTGAAGTTATTGTCATCTACCTGGGTGAGACCACCAACGAACTGGATGCGTTGCGAGAGACCATAAAGCGAGGTTTGTGCGTTGGACTCCGCTTCGGTCATGCCGATCACGCGATCCTTGGTGAACACCCACTGTTGCATGAAGGTCCACGCGTTATCCGTGCTGGTGGTCACGAAATTCCGATTGGCGGGATTGTAACGCGATGCCTGACCGAATACCTCGTGGCCACGTGTGGACGCAGTCTGCTCGTTGGTGGTCAGAAAGTAATTCTGACTTCTTCCTCGTGCATAGTCGGTTTCCGCGCCAGGTCCTTTCTTGAGTTGCGGAGCGGATCCGTTGAATGCGGAAAGGAGACCGCCTGTGGAGTTGAGAACAAAGGAACCCGCCAATGTGTTCTTTCCCTCGTGATTGCCGGTGGCCGTACTAATTATTTCAGGCGCACCGAACTGCACGTTCCGGCCTACACCGACCGCGCCGTAAGAGCCATATCTCAGGCGTGGTCCCTGAATGTTTCGATCAAACACCGTAAAGTTGTCCGGCAACGGAACTGGTGTGACCGGGCGATAAAAAAAGGCCTCATAGAATGGAACCCCGCTGCCTGCCAGCGTAGCGGTAAACCCATCATTGGCGATCAAGGCACTCGTGGATGAGCCTCCTGGGATGATGCCATTATAACTCTGTTTCCAGGCGGGGTTGGAACTCCACTCCCCGTATTTTCCACCGCCATGGGCGTGTATCTGGAGGGCGTTGTAGATTCGTCCTTCATACAAGATATGATTGAGGGCAGGCACCCGGTTGTGGATCCAGTAGTCCAGCAGTTCCCAAATCACAACGCCATGGTAGGTAGTTCCCTCGTTTTGGAATCCAACATAGTGGGTCCCGCCGTCACCTAGAAGCGTTCGGGTCATATTGTCCTCGATCGCCCGCCGGCCTTGCTCAGTCCAGACCTGGCTTCCTACCGCCATGCCGCCAAAATAGACCCGATGAGCCCATGGATAGGTTAGATTCAGTTCTTCATCCTGGATTTTATAAGGAACGGTAAACGGTATCCCATACGCGGAAATGAAACCCGGAATGGCTGCTGTGATCCAGCCATCCCAGAGCAATTGCTTGGCGGCGGGGATTTTCTCGGGTTCAAGTCCCTTGAGCATGGCGTAAACCTTGAAACCGTAAGAAGTGTATGCAGGGCGACCACTGGCCGGGTTGAACAGAGTGTCCAGAAGCAACAGCAGGCGATCAAGCACGGGCTGTTGATGATAGTATGGACTCTGAGGATGCAAATAGGCAAAGCCGGCTCTGATTACTTCATCATTCAGTGTGTTGTAATTGCTGGTGTCCACCGTGGTAACTCCGGTTTTGACACCGGTCCAGATTACCGCCGCCTTCGAGACGTCGGGGATGACCGGAGTAAGTTCCAAAGTGGCCGGCACCGGAATCACCTGAAACCCGGCGATGCCTCCACCATTCAGAACCACTCCGCCGTTCGCGATGCTGGCTGACATATTTTTCGAGGCTCCCGATCTTTTGCGGAAAATCGCCATGTTCGCCGTCGGGTAATTTGCGCCACTGGCGTCGTAGGCGGTATGCGTCGTTTGCACCACAGAAGCAGGATCCGTCAGCGCGTCACTTCCGGCGGTCTTGAAATAATAGTTGGTAGCTCCGTCAGTCACACTTCCGATCTGGCCGGCGTTCTTGGCGTTGAAATAGACAATGACGTCATAACACGGGTATGGAATCTGTGCGAGGGACACACTGGTCGTCGGCCCGTTGATGAAACTGTTTAGCAATTCACGGTTGTGAACTCCCGCGGAGTCGGCTGTCCAACTCTGTTGTAGCACGGCGTTCCGAGCATCGTCGGCGGTTCCGGTGACGTTCGAGTTCCATATAATATCCAGAGTGGTTGCCACTCCGGTACTGTCATTCAAGTCGGCCACACTGCCCGAAGTGGCGGCTGGAAGGACCAGATTGTTCCATCCTTTCTGCTGTCTGGCTCCGGCCACGTAGGTGCTATCGCCCAGATAGCCATAGAAGTCGAATTTCGCACCGACGATCTGTGCCGAGGCGGACGCGGTCGTCAAAACGACAGCTCCCGCACCGATGGCGATTAGTTTGTAATATCTCAGGTTTTTCATGTTTTGGTTTTTTGGTTTTTTGCTAGGAGAAGAGAAGTCGGGACAGGGTTCAGCGCGTGCCAAGCAAGCGCCATTTCCCGGGAGGCAGTGAGAACGTGATGCGGGGATCATTTCCCGGAGACTGCGACACACCCGTGGGAAGAGAGCGGCTGACCACTCCCCTGCTCCACACGCTGTTTCCGTTCAGGGTCATGCTGAGAAATGGCCGTCCCTCACTCACGGGTAATGCGACACGGGCGGTGCCGGCCTTGGGCACCACCACATCGAGCACGACTTGGGAGTCGCCCAGCTGCCGTTCCAGCGCCACGCCGATTTCTCCGGCTGCGGATGGAACCACCGCGCGCATCCGTTGGAGCGGGCCGGGATTGGGCAGCACTTGGAAAGTCTTATAGCTAGGGCTTGTCGGCCGGATGCCTGCTAGATGTTGATACATCAAAGTCAAAGGCCCGCCTGACCAGGCATGATTGGAAGTGCCACCGCCAAATTCCGCGGTGTTGAGTGCCCAACCTTCCCACAAGGTTGTAAATGCGGGGTCGGCGACCATTTTGGCATAGCGTTCCTTCATCCGCACGACCGCGTAGTCGGCATCGCCCATCAGGAACAGTGCCTCCAGCACGTATTTCTCCATGTAGGGACTTGCGTTGAACTCGGCCCGGAAATGTTGGCGCAGTTCGGAAAATCGTGACGGCGGAACCAACCCGGCGACGACGG
>JANODE010000141.1:0-25799 GCA_031412525.1 Akkermansiaceae bacterium
CAGTCCGCCCGTTCAGCCAATAAGAACCCAACCGGCGGAATCAATTCTGCGCTCCAGTTAGGGCTTCTCCTTTTCTTCCGCGTCGCTCTCTTCCTCGGCCGGAACGTCCAATGGCACCACCGCCGTCTCAACGGGAGCATCTTCTGAAACGGCCACCGCTTCCGTTGCTTCCGTTGCTTCCGTTGCTTCCGTTGCTTCCGTTGCGTCCGTTGCGTCCGTTGCGTCCGTTGCGTCCGTTGCGTCCGTTGCGTCAGTTGCGTCAGTTGCGTCAGTTGCGTCCGTTGCGTCCGTTGCGTCAGTTGCGTCCGTTGCGTCAGTTGCGTCAGTTGCGTCAGTTTCGTCAGTTGCGTCAGTTGCTTCAGTTGCTTCAGTTGCTTCAATCACTTCCGTCACTTCCGTCACTTCAGCAGTTTCCACGGCTTCTGGTCCCGCCACCGGTGCGGCGTCGCCATCAGCAACACCCGGCTCCCTGGCCTTTTTCTTCTTTTTCTTTTTCTTCTTCGGCTCGCCGGTGGCATCCGGGACGTTTGCCTCACGCGATTCCTGCACCACGAGCGTATCATCAGTGTAGAGCAGGATGTGCCCCTGATGGAGCAGCCAGAAAAGATCGGCGGCGTATTCGGCCGGCGGTGCGGTGCTGCCTTCCGGCAGGACGGACTTCCAAAGACCTTCGAGTTTCGCGGGTTTGTTCTCGCGAATCCAGTTCACCATGATGCCGGGGCGTTCCGCTAGAACCGCATTCAACGGCAGCGGATGCGGTCGTGCCGGACCGGTGTGAAGTTTGCCCTGGCGCTTGAACACCGGAAGATGCTCCGCCTCGATTGCGCGGCAGACAGCAGGGATAAGGATCGCAGGATGTTTTCTTGCATGGCCGCCAGACAGCCTGAGTGAAGTCAGCAGGGAAGGTGATAGGTTTTTTGCTGGAATCGCGCCGGACACTTCGACCTTGCGGTTTTCCTCAAACGCCTTGTCGAAACAACGCGCCGCGATTGCCTTCTCGGCCTCGACGCGATCGTCGATCCACGCCTCGTCGCCCTCGCCCTTCAAACGCCAGCGGGTTTTCGTTTTCATCGTTTCCAACCAGGCGTTCACGGCCTCTTCACCACGCTCCGTGCGGACTTTGGAGGAATAAATTTCGAACGGCATGTTCGCAAACCGTTCGCGATGCAGGCGACGCAGGTTCGTCTGATAGGAATGGAAATTCACAGGTCCCAGCCACTCGCCGGAAATTCCGCAGCGCGCGATCGCCTGGAAGTTACCGGTCGGCGGATCGACCTCGATGGTTTCCTCCTCGATGAGTTCGTTGCGCAGATCGGAATTCCACAAATGGCGGACGGCTTCTTCCCGGGTGAGGAAAACACATTCGTCAAGTTTTCCGCGGATGAGTGGGGCGTGGGGCTCCGGCGCTTCGAACACGGCACGACACCGCGCTTTTTCTGCTAACAAAATCTTCGCCACGTCGAATAACGGATAGACGCGCGCAACCGCATGCACTTCCTTGCCGATGAGATGCACGGCCTGCGGACAGGGTGATATCGTCACCCGCACGCCATCCGCCGGTGGTGCTTCCTCGATGCGCGGCGGTCCGTCGCGGCGGTCGTTGAAATTGCCACCCCGACCCTGGAAATCCCTGCGTCCGCCACCACCGTCGCGGCCTCGCGGTCCGCCGTCGCGATCGCGGTTTCCACCACGGTCGTCGCGTCGTGGCGCACGGTCGCCGTCACCTGAAAACGCCTTTGGCTTGCTTTCTTTTTGGTCGCCGGCGGCACGCGCCCACGCGGGTCCGAGGGCAAAGCTGGACAGTAGGCTGCTCAATGGGTCGTTTTCAGAATCACTCACGGCGCGAACCATAAGGTGCTGATTTGAAAATGACAAACTCCGCTTTTCATCAAATCCGAGTGCGTTTTGCGTGTTTGAAAACTCCGCGATCAGATCACGCTCAAGCGCTCCACGATCCGGCGGGTCGCGCCGTCATGGCGGACCAGCAGTGCGCTGGCAGCAACGGTCATGGATTGGCACTGGCGCGGATCCATTGCAGTTAGAATCGCCTGTGAGAGACCGGCGCCACCGGAGGCTGATAGACATCCGCCGTCGGCAAGCAGTTGCGACGCGAGAGGCTGGAAATTCTCCATGTGCGACCCGATGATCAACGGCTTGCCGGCGAGAATGGCCTCGCAGGGATTCTGCCCGCCGGTGGAGAGAAAACTTTTTCCGATGATGACAGCGTCCGCGTGAGCCGTCCAGTCCCTCAGCTCCCCCGTGGTGTCGATCACAAATACGTGGCGCCGATCACTGCTCGCCGCGAATCCTCCAGAAGAACGAAGCGCCACCAGAAATCCAGCCTTCTCCAGATCTAACACGACCTCCGCCCTCCGCTCCGCATGACGAGGCACGATCACCGCCAGAGCATTGGGATCCGCCGTGCGAACCGCCGATGCTATCAGAACTTCCTCACCCGGAAACGTGCTGGCGGCAAGAATGACCGGCCGGTTTTTCCCGAACGCATCCAGCATCTGTTGGAATTCCACCCGCGTGGTGGGCCGCGCTCCGCTGCCGGGATCGAATTTGAGGCTGCCCGTGTGATGAATGCGTTCCGGCATCACCCCGAGATCCTGCCAGATTGGATCGTCACCCGGGTCCTGGATCGCCACGCTGTCTAACATCGAAAAGAGGGGACGGACCCATCCCGCAAATTTCCGATAGCGACGTGACGAGCGCGGTGACATCCGTGCGTTGACCAGGCTCACCGGAATGCCCCGTTTTTTGCAGGCCAGCAGCAGGTGAGGCCATACTTCGCCCTCGATGAGGACGATTTGTGAGGGTTCGAAACGCTCCAGATAGCTGTGGACCATTGAGGTGAAATCCAGTGGCGCATAAGTAATTCTTAAATCCGGGAGATTCGCCGCAGAAGCGACGGCGTGCCCGGTCGCCGTGCCAGTGGCCAGCACAAACCGCCGCTCCGGTTCGTGCAGCCGCCACTCGCGGATGAGCTTGAGCGCGAGAAGCGACTCTCCGACGCTAACAGCGTGGACATGCACCGCGCCGCAGGGTTCGAACTCGACGGGCTGCATGTAAACCGCCGCCCTTTCTTCCAGCCGGGTGCCGAATCCTCCGCGGCGGAGCATTTTCACGATCCAGCCTGGAAACGCTGCCAGAAAAAGCAGCGGCAGCAGCAATCGATAGATCGTTAGTGCGAGGGTGAAGCGCATGCCGGCGTATTAACTGATAGAGTAAATCAGGATCGCACTGCTGCCGTATTCCCGTCGGGCGACGAGGGTGAAAGCATCTGCTTCGGGGGATTTCTGGTTGCTCGAAATTTCGGCGATGAACCAGCCGTCAGCAGCGAGGCGTGGTGGGATTAGCGGGCTTTTCAAGAGGTCGGTGACGTGGTCCTTGTCGCCATGGTATTTCCAGTAGGGCGGATCGGCGAAAATGAGGTCGTAGGTGGCGGCGTCGCGTTTGAGGAAAAGCGGCACGTCCGCCTTCACCGGATGCCCGCCGGCGAGGCGGGCCTTGGCGAGGTTTTCGGTGATGACCTGCGTCGCCTGGCGATGTTCATCGACGAATGTACAGGTGGATGCACCGCGGCTGAGGGCTTCAAGGCCGAGTGCGCCAGAGCCGGCGAAAAGATCGAGCACGCGGGCGTTTTCCACCTTTTCGCCGAGAATGTTGAAAACCGCCTGCCGCACGAAATCCGTGGTGGGACGGGCGACGGCGGAGGGCACCTTGATGGCGATGCGTCCGGCTTTTCCGGCGATGATTCTCATGGCGGTGGCGTTGCGGATCTTAAATTCACGACAGGCCCATCCTTGCCGAGCTGGAGGAAAAGCTGGCCGATGTTTCCGAATGCTGCCAGATCAAAGGCGCTGCGCTGGGGCGTGGAGAGGGATGTTAGAGAAGGTTGGGTTACATTCGGGAAAACCTGCCTGACGATCGCATTCACGTTGTCGGGTGGTGCGACGATCCGCAATGCTCCGGCGGCGCTGCCATTGGCGAGGAGCGTGGCGTTTCCTAACACTGACAATTCATCGCCGATGAGCCTGGCGTCGACACATGATAGCAGCCCGCCCCGCAGCACCGTGACGGCACTGCCACGGTCGAATTTCGCATCGTGACCTGCGAGACGGAGTGAAGGATCGAGGGTCTCGGTAACAAGATCCCCCTGCCAGGTGGCGGGGGCAAGCAGCAGGCCACGCAAGCCCGAGTTGACGGCGATGGAGGCGGCCTGAACGCTGCCGTCGAAGGGGAGCTTCGTGGCGGCGAGCGGTTGTTTCGGAATCTGAACCTCGATCTGGAGGGGCAGGCCGCTGAGAGTGGCGATTTTTCCGGCAACAAGGAATCTGCAGCCGTGGAATTGCAGTTCGGTCGGCCTGAGAGAGAGCACCGGATTTTTCCAATCGACCGAAGATGATAGATTGGAAAATGCGGTGTGCCCGTTGAACGAGACGGTGCCGACGCGGATGAGGGACTGCGCGGGATCACCACCGATGGGAAGCGAGCCGTTGAAACTGCTGAGCTCGCACAATGGATTGCTTCTTCCCACAGAAACGAGGGCGAAGCTGGCGTTTTTCACATGCAGCCAGCCGGTGGGTTGTGGGGGGAGTATTGGTGGCGCGGGTGACACGGCGGCAGTTGGCGGCGTGATTGCGGGTGGGGCCGTGGGTGGGGCCGCAGGTGGGGGATTCGCCTGGGCGACGGGTGGTGGAGTGGCGGTGGGAGCAGGCGTGGCAGTTTGTCCTGATAGAAAAGAAAGAAGTTCGAGCGGGATGGTGAAGCTCGGGTGGTCCAGCGAAACCGAGCGCACTTCGAGTCGGCCGCGCAGCCATGCCCGCCAGACTGGAGCGAGTCGGATCGTGTCGATGCGGGCGAGGGGGATGGGAATGGCAGGCCGGAGGGCGGCGGGCTGGAGGAGTTCCACGCCGTGGAGGGATGCGCCATTCCAAGGTGACCAGGTCGCGCTTCCGATGCGGGTTTCCAGTCCGATGGTGCGCTCGATTTTCACAGCAATCCAGCGCCGTGCCCAGGGCGTGGCGAGCCAGAGGTTGCTGAGGAAAAACGCGAGAACCGGCAGGATGAGCAGGGCGGGAACGAGCCATGACCAGCGTCGGAGGCCCCGGCGTTTCCCGCCATTCGGGGCATCGGGCTGCATGGTTTACTTCTTTTTAGTGGCAGGCTTGGCCGGGACGGCGGCCGGTTCCTTGGCTGGCCCACCTTTTCCGAGGGGGAAACGGATGACGAGGCTCTTGTCGAGAAGGCGGGTGCCTTCGCTGGAAAGTTCCTGCGCCCGGTAAACGATCAGGCCGTATTTTTTATCGGCGAAACGTCCGAGCGCAAAATTCTCCTTCACTTTGCCGAGTCCGGTTTCTTCTTCAAACTTCCACTCGAATCCCGACCATTGGCCGAGGATGCTGGAGGGCTCCGCCTCGATGTCCTTGATTCGCTTCAGTTCCCCATTCGGCGAGCGGAAAATGTCTTCCTTGGCGAGGTATCGCAAGGTGGTGAGGGTGCTGCCCGCACCGGTGGCGCTGAGGGTCCATGTGTTCTCCGCGCTCGTGCGGAGCAACAGCGTGACATCCTCGATGCCCTTGAACGCACGCTGGCTCCAGAGCTTGAGATACTCGTCGTATTCCTCCTTGGTGAGTCCGAGACGCTCATCGTAAGGGAGCGGGGCGCCGGGCTTCGCCTGGCCTGAGAACTCGCGGAACCATTTCGGGTCCTTGCGCGCGGCGGTCTCCACTTTGGCCACGTATTTGTCAATTTCAGGCGGTGGCAATACCACGCCGATCTGGCCGCGAACCGGGGAGTTTTGCTCCATCAGTCCTTCGAAAACTTTCGGAATTTCCGCCGCATGAAGAAGGGTAAACGAGGCAAGAGCGAAGAGCGGTGCGTGGAATTTCATGGATGCGGCGGAAGGCTGCCTGCGGGGTCGCGAAAACTCAAGCGGCAATGCGGAGCGAGACATGAGACTGGATCAATCCGGTTCGCCGGTCGGGAAAATTTCCGCAATGGAGGATTCGTGATGCTCGTCCATCCAGCGCTCGAGAGCGGCTTGCATCGGCGCAAGGACTTCCGGGCGCTGCCTGGCAAGGTCCGTTTCGCCGTGGCGGTCGGTGGTCATGTGGAAGAGCCCGAAGTGGCGGCCACCTTGCGCGGTGGGGGTGCAAACGATTTTCCAGTGGCGGGTTTTCAGGCAGCGTTGTTTCGCGTTGATGAGGGCGTCGTGATATTTCTTTTTAAGCACGAACTGATAGTTGAAGTCCTTTTCAATATACGTGAGCTCGTCCATGGCGGGAAGTTTCGGCCGTTCGACGCCGGGGACGGTGAACTGGATGAAGGGAAATCCGGTTTCTCCATAAAACGGCCGATAGACGGGCGTTTCGGTTTTATTGATCCATCCGGCGAAACTCTTGCCCTGCCACGTCGGTGACTTCTCAACGCCGGTTAGATCGGCGATGGTTGGGGCGACGTCGATCAGTCTAACTGTTTCAGGAATCACCTGTGGGTCAAGGCCCGGGACATGGACGATCATGGGCACGTGGTTCGCCTGGAGGCCGCCATTGAAGGTGAGGCCATGGCCGAGGGTGACACCGGGTTCGTAAAGGTCGTCGCCATGATCGGCGGTGACGATGACGACGGTGTTGTCCAACAGGCCGTTGGATTTCAGTGAGGTGAGGATGCGATCCACGCAATCGTCGAACTGGCGGGTGCAGCCGTCATAGAGTGCGCGGACCTGTTGGATTTCCTTCGGCGGGAGTGCTTCCCACTTGGACTGGAGGCTGGTGCTGCCGATGAACGAGTCGATGTCGAAGTCCACCTTGCCGCGGTTTTTTCCCTGATAGGCGGGATCACCGAACATCGTGTTGTATGGTTCCGCGCTGCCATAGGGGAGATGGTTGCAGGAATAAAAGACATGCCAGAAAAACGGCTTCTGGCTGCGGGCGATGTCTGCCAGACGATTTTCCACGCGCGCGGTGACGACCTGCGGAGTGACGAACTGGGCGAATGCTTCTAACTGCGGGAAGAGCCTGTAGCCGACGGGATTGTCGAAATAGAGCGGAATGACGAAGTGCGCCATGACCACGGCCTGGCTCATGTAGATTTTGAAGTTGTCGAAGCTGGAAACCGATAGATGTTCGAAACCGAGCGGCATGACCTCGTAGTAGCCGGCGCACCAGTCACCGATGGCGGCGGTGTCGTAGCCTTTTTCACGAAGCAGCCCTGCGAGAGGAACGATGTTCTTTTTTGTGGTCTCGACGGTTGCCTTGTCGGGATACATGTAACGGATGCCGTGGCTCTGTGGGTATTGCGAGGCCATCAACTGGGTGCCGGACTCCATCGTGGAGGCGATGGCGGTGTAACAGTTTTCAAAACGCACGGACTTCGCGGCGAGCGCATCAATTACGGGTGAAACCCCCGCAGCAGCCATTCCGTCGCTGCGTTGTGGGCGATATCCGGCGCAGCCGAGACTGTCGCCGCGGAGGGAGTCCGATCCGATGATGATGACGTTAAGCGGTTTTCCGGCAGCGGTCGGGGCTGGTGTTTTTGGCGCAACTGAGAGATGGCCGAAACCCCAGCAGGCCAAACCGGTAAGACCGAGCGTTCCCGCGACCAGCCATCCGCGGCGGCCGTGCCGGCGGATCTGCCAGAACAGCGCTATCAGAACGACGATAACGGGCAGGATGACGAAAAGCGCGAACAGCGTGGTGGGCTTGATCGCTGTTGGAATGAAATCCAGGGCTTTGTAGTACCACTGCCCGTATTCGCCCTCGCTCAGGAAATAAGGACGTGTTTTTACCAGCCGGAGGGTGAAGTAACCATGGATGGCGGCGGATAGAAGGAAACAGCGCAAAAGAATCGCCGGCTTTTTTCGGTGATTGGAATAGTGGGTCCATCCGTTGGCAAATGGCTGGACGATGACTGCTGCGGCGACTGCGAGGACGGCGTATGCCAGCAGCATTTGAAGGTTCTGGGAGACCAGAAACCCCATGTATTGGTCGCGGGCGAGTGCGCTGAATTTGTTTTCCATGCCACCGGACGAGTTCGCCAGATTCCAGAGGGCGAGGCCGTATTGCATCGCGAGGAAGATCGAGGAACCGGTGAGGGCGGCGGAGAATCGGACGAGCAGTGTGCGCGGGGGAGTTTGAATCACGGCAGATGAAAACAGGGGAGGTGGGCGGAGATCAGAACCCGGAATCGGGCGGATCCAGATAGAGCCAGCGGGGACTCATGAGTTTTTCTATCACCACTCCGCTGTGTGACTGAATGCCCTCCGGAATCACCAGCCGGAGGATCACCGATGACCTGCGGCCGCCGTTTCTTTTTAGCAAATCGAGAAGATCCTTGGATAGCACGCTATCCGTGTGGACATACCCGAAAAGGGTTTCCTCACTCTCCAGCGCGGTCAGGCGGAAGCAGTTCCAGCGGTTTGAATCGGAGAATTCATGACTGAAAAAATGGTCCTGCTCGACGTAAACCCGAAAGTCCAGCGAGGTGCCGCGCGGTTTTTGGAGGGCAAAATCATCCCATTTCATCGGCTGATAACAGACCAGCGTTTCCCAATCGACACGGGCCTCGCCGGTGGGCAGGATTTCGAGAAGCAGGTTTCGCGTGGCCTCGTTGTCGAATTCCACGGAGGCCATCCAGTAGTTTCCATGGTTGTCGAGGGTGACCGGCTGCAGCATCCGGAAATTCATTATCCGCTGAGAGGTGACGGGACGAGAGGCGTAGTAATGATCCATCAACGGCTTCACACGATCCGGCTGTCTGACGAATCTAACGAGCGCATCGATGGTGGTGGCGGAGAAATAGTCCCTTGTCGTTTGATGGATCGTATCGATCAGCCTGGAGGCCTCGCGGTCTTCCTTTTCGTCGTCGATCATCACATTGTCCGCAGCCATCCGGATCTCCAGCGCCTTGCCGTCGCCCTCGGCCATGTGGCTGAGCGACCATACGACTCCTCCCGCGAGCAAAAGGCCGATCAACACAAACCATCCCCACGGGATCGATCGGTGGTGCACTGATTGCGCACCCCAGTTTGCCTCCATCAAGTCGGGATTTCCCGCGTCTGAGTCGATCAGTGCTTCGATGCCGGGCTGGTGGGTGCGCAGCTCGACTTCCTCGCGAGATGGCAGGTCAAGCCGCTGGGGTGATTTGTTTTCCGGAGGCGGAGGTCCGGAGCGTGTCGGTTTTGCCCGTTGCAGGGTTTCCTCGCTCTCCAACCGGATCACGACCGGAGGGCGGATTTCCGCCTCCTCGTTCACCGGCCGAAGCTCGATTCGTTTTTCCTCACGCGCCATTGCAGCGGAAGGAAAAGCGCAAATGCCCATCGACGCAACGCAACTCTCACTCTAAATCTCCCCCGCCACCACCATGCCCGTCCCTCCGCGCATCCTCATTATCACCGCCGCATTTGGCGAGGGGCACAACAGTGCTGCCAGAAATCTGGCGCTCGCTCTCGATTCCATGGGAGCGGCCACTCAGGTGAGTGATCCGTGCATGCTGGGTTCGCCGCGTTTCACTTCGCTCGTGGCCGCAGCCTACCGCTACTGCATCACGCATTTTCCGCGGCTCTGGGCGTTCATTTATCGTTCCACCGACCGCTGTGATTTTTCCCGCAAGCGCTCGCCGATCATGGGCGCGCCGGAAAATGCCCTCGCCGTCCTCATTGGGGAGTTCCAACCCGATGTCATTGTCAGCACCTTCCCGCTCTACCCGTATTTCCTGCCACGGATTTTTGAAAGTACCGGGAAAAAATTGCCTGTGTTCACGATCATCACTGACTCCATCGAGATCAATGCCTCGTGGCTCCGCCTTCCTACCGATTTCTGGCTCGTCACCGATCCCGCCACCCGCGATGGAATGATCCGCCACGGCCTGCCACCGGAAAAAGTCGTCGATACCGGATTTCCCGTGAATCCCTCGTTTTCGAAGCTTATCCCTGTCGAGCCGAACGACCCTTGCGATCCATTCCGCATCCTTTATTTCCCAACCGCCAGGCGGAAACTCCTCGGTGACCACTGCCGCGCCCTGCTTGACGCCTCGCCCGCCATCACCCTCACCATCGTCATGGGCCGCAACGTCCGGCTGCTCTACCGCGTCGCCCGGGAGATCCGGAAAACCCACCCGCGTCGCGTCCGGCTCATCGGCTGGACGCGAAAGGTGCCCCAGTTCCTCAACAGCCATCACCTTGTCGTTGGCAAGGCTGGTGGGGCCACCTCTCACGAAGCGATCGCCGCCCGCTGCCCGATGCTTATCCACCACCTTGTTCCGGGGCAAGAGGAGGGAAATCTCCGCCTGCTCGAATCCATCGGTGGCGGCCATCTCACCGAAACCGGCCCCGCGCTCGCCTCCGCCATCACCGATCTCCTTGCCGACCACGCCGCCGGCTGGCGCACCATGAAAAATGCCCTCATCCGCCACAACCGCAATGCCGGTGCCATCACCGCCGCGCGATTCATCCTTCAAAAGTTCGAGGATCGTGGATCGAGGATCGTGAATTGACGCTCTTCTCTTTTCTTCCATCCACCATCACCTCTTCCTCTTCCCATGACCTTCCTGTTCGACATCGGCCGCGTGCTTCTCGATTTTGATTTTGAAACTTCGCTCACCCGCCTGTTCCCGTCCGGCACGCAGGATCCCGGCGGGCGGCTGGCGCGATTGTTAGATCGCAAGGACGAGTTCGAGGCGGGCTTGATCCATTTGGACGACTACACCACCTGGGCGCTCGAAGTGCTCGGCATCGAGGCCGGGCCTTCCGATTTCCACGAGGCCTGGCAGCGGATCTTCACCCCGAACGAACCGATGTGGAAAAACGTCCGGCAACTCGCTGCCGACGGACACCGGCTCATTCTCTTTTCCAACACCAACGCCATCCATTGCCCGTGGATTTTCGATGAATATCCCGAGTTCTCCCTTTTCCACGCCGCCGTGCTCAGTTTCGAGGCGGGCTCAATCAAGCCCCATCCGGAAATCTATCAATACGCCATCGACACCCACGCCTTGATTCCCTCCGAAGTCCTCTACATTGACGATCTCCCGGACAACATCGCCACCGGCCTGGCGTTTGGCTTCCGCTCCTTCCAATACGACCTCAAAAACCACGCCGCCTTCGAATCCTGGCTTTCCGAAAACTTGGAATCCAAAATCTAAAATCTAAAATTTCTTCCATGTCCACCCTCACCATTGCCGGCCGTGAATTCAGCTCCCGCCTGTTCCTCGGCACCGGGAAATTTCCGTCTAACGAATCCATGCGCGATGCCCTCGCCGCCAGCGGCACCCAGATCGTCACGGTCGCCCTCCGCCGCGCCGACCTCACCGGGAAAAAGGATCCCTACGCCAATATTCTCGAATTCATCGATCCAGAAAAATACCTGCTGCTCCCTAACACCAGTGGAGCCATGAACGCCGAGGAAGCCGTGCGCCTCGCCCGCCTCGCTTACGCCGCCGGCCTGCCGAAATGGGTGAAACTCGAAATTCACCCGGATCCCACCTACTTGCTTCCCGATCCCATTGAAACCCTCAAGGCCGCAGAGATCCTCGTGAAGGAAGGCTTCACCGTCCTTCCCTACATCAACGCTGATCCCGTCCTCGCCAAACGCCTGCAGGAAGTCGGCACGGCCACCGTCATGCCGCTTGGTGCGCCGATCGGCTCGAACCGCGGTGTCGTCACCCGCGATCAGATCCGCATCATTGTCGAGCAGGCCATCGTGCCCGTCGTCGTCGATGCCGGGCTCGGTGCCCCCAGCCACGCCGCCGAAGCCATGGAGCTGGGGGCCGATGCGGTGCTCGTCAACACCGCCATCGCCATCGCCAGCGATCCGGAAAAAATGGCCGTCGCCTTCAAACAAGCCGTCGAAGCCGGCCGCACCGCCTACGAGCTCGGCCTCCCCGAGCCTAGCGACCAAGCCCACGCTACCAGCCCGCTGACCGGGTTTCTAAGTTAGAGCAACGCGAATGGCGCGATTGTGGCACAGTCTTGTGTCGCATTTTCGAACTCTTCATGCCCTGAACGTCAGGGATTTATTGGATCTAAAAGGACTTGTACGGCAAATAGCGGAGAGGGTGGTGGAATTCACTCAAATCACTTAAAATCCATACAATACAAAACGGCGATGGGCTGCCAAGTGGAGCTCCTGACACAATTCCTGGCAGCATTTCCGGCAAGCCGTAATTGAAACGGCGGGCGGAGGTGAATTCACCCTTGCTTGGAAGAAGGGCGGCCGCCGGGAGGGCCGCAGTCTGGCCTGCATGGACGAAGTCCGGTTGCTTGCCCAGCAAATCACCATGCGCCTGACGAACGGATGGGTGTTCGGAGATGAGGCCGCCAAGCGCGATCTACAGGCCAAGCAATTCGGAGTGTCGCTATCCATCTCGATCGAAGAATGGGCGAGCGCCAGAAAGGTTGCCGGTGGGTTTGCCATTTCGCCGGCGCGGCGCTGGGCTCACGGCAGTGCATTTTCGATGGCTGCGAGGCCTGCGCCGAGACGTCGTTTCGCGATGGCGTCCAGCGCATCCCGTGATCCAGTTAGATGAATGGTCGTCTGGGCGTGGGTGTGGGCCTCGCCGGGTTTGAGAAACAGCGCGGGGCTGGAGGTTTCCAGTTCGTAGAAGGGACCGAGCGGCTTGGCCCCGGGCTCGGGCGGGCCGTCGTTGTAGGAATTGATCACGTCGCCGCCGAAGGGATCGACATCCTCTTTCCATTGGGAATCGACGTAAGGCCAGCTCGTGGCGGCCGCGTTTTCGGCGGGCTGGATCACGGCCAAGGTGAGCGTGCCGCTGTCCGCCTGCCAGCTTCCCGCGATGCCCATCGAGCGTTTCGGCGGGATGCCGATCTTGCCGCGCTCCTTGCCATCGCCTTTGTAAAAGAGGACAGAGTCTGAGAACTTGATGCGGGTTTCCGGGATTTCGCCGAAGTATCCGGTGTTGGCGATGGGGCCGAGTGTGGCTTTGTCGCCGGGGATGAAGGGAATGGCGATGGTGGTTTCCGGAGTGGGATTGAACATGCCTAACAGCCAGATGGACGGCGCGCCGGTTTCGCGGGTCCATGCCTTGTCGCCGGTGTTTTTCACGGTGTTTTCCGTGGTGTAGGCGACGGCGCGGACGGCCTCCGGGATATTGCCGCCGAGGATTCTGGCGAGTTGGTCAGGCGAGGTGAGCGACACGGTGCGTTTGACTTGCATGTCGAAGGTGGAACCCGCGCGGTTTTGGAGGCGGAAGGATCGGGTGAATTCGGCGCTTTTTCCGGTGGGATTGCCGGAGACTTCGAAGGGCTCGGTATCGATGGCGGCGGGGGTTTTCCAGTTTTCGAAGGTTTGTGCCACCGTGGGAGGGAAGAACAGGGCGAAGGGGCCGCCTTCCGGGCCAAACCAGAGGCGTTCCTCGCCGCCGAAGACGTGGATGTGTTTGGCGAGACCGGCGCGTTCGGATTCCGGCTTGATGCCCTGGGCGATGACTTCCGGGTTGATCCAGCCGAAACCGGCGCCCTCGGGCCCGGTGGCGGTGGACGTCATGACCCGGCCCTGCCAGGCGGGCGCGATGGCCACGCGCGCGGTGCCGGAGACCAGTTCGATGATTTCGGTGTGGCGCTTGAGCAATGCGAGGTCTTCCTGATAGGTGGCTGCCAGGAGAGGACAGCCGGTGAGCATGATGGTGGCGGGGATTAGAATCTGATTTCGGTTCATGGGCATTTTTTTTCGTTAGGAGTGGATGGGTCTTTCCCTCGGAAGCTTCCGGGGCGCCTGCCGACGTGGGAAAGGAAGGCTGCCGAGAACGCGTGGGCGGTGGTGTAGCCGACCTCTGCGGCGATGTCGTCGAGCTTGCGATCGGTGGCGAGCAGTAATTCCATGGCTCGGTCCATGCGGATGCGGGTGACCAGGCCCATCGGGCCGATGCCGTAAAGTTCCGCGCAGAGCCGGTGCAATTCGCGTGTGGAGGTCCTGGCGCCGCGTGCGAGGCTGGCGACCGACCATTTTTCGTTAGGGCGTAGGATCACCTGGCCCCAGAGGCTATCGATGCGGGTGACGGGCGCTTGTTCCGCCCGGCGCGGACCGAAAACCGCCAATTCGCGTTCGAGCAGGACGGCGAGGATTTCCGCGAAGTGCAGTGCGTTCCGGCCCGCGCCGAATTCGGTGGACGCGCATTCGCGGAGGCAATGTTCCAGCAGCCACTCCATGTCTGCTGCTAGACGCGATGTGTGAATGCCTGGACCGGCGTTGGAGAGGTGCTGCCAGCGGGGGATGCGCAGGATGTGAAACCAGAGGCCACGGGCGGCACCGGAATCCAGCCTCACCCAGTGTGGGCGGAGCGCCGGGCACAAGGCCATTTGACCCTTATCGAGAACGTGCGGTCCGTCGCCGAAATCCACGGTGACGGATCCGCGGGTGACAATCCAGAGGAGATGGGTGGACGAGCAGGGCGTGCCGGCGTGGAATTTTCCCTTGAGAATGTCTTGTCCTAACAAATGAATGCCCGAGTCGCGGAAGGGCCGGAAGGCGGGATCGGCGGGATCGATACGCGGCGAGCGCGTGGCCTCCGCCCATTCCAGCCAGGCGGCCTGATCCGCGGCCGGGGCGATTTTCGGGGATGACGTGCGGGGCATGGGGTTTGGCGGACTGGGTGACTATCGAAACTTCGTGCCGACCGGGTCAAGCGGTCTTGTTGGCAGGATCGCGCATCCTTTTGGCGGTGATGCGTATGGCTTCGTCCGCGGATGTGGAAACATCCAGCGGCGTGCGCACGTTGCAGAAGTCGGACCCGGAGGGGATCCCCTTGCACATGTCAGATTCATTCAAACGCCGCCAATTTCTCAAACTGTCAGCCGCCACCTCGTTGTCCGGAGTTTTTCTGCCGGGGAGAATCCGCTCCGAAGAAGCGATCGGCTCGATCTATCAAAATCTGATTCCGGCCCGCAAGGAGCTGGACGCGGAGTGGGCGCTCTCGCTGGCGAAGCGCGGCGCTCCGCGCGATGCCGGGATCGCGGCGACGGCCAAGGCGGATTTGGCGCGCATCGGTATGACAGTCGGCGGGATCGGCTGCGGAACGGTGTATCTATCAGGAGACGGCCGTTTGTATGTGTGGGATGTTTTCCACCAACCGCATGAAGGCGTGGTTGCTCAGCAAGTGGACGTTCCCAAAGGTGCGGAAAACATTTCAGGCTCCGGTAAGAAGGTCCGTGAACGGGACGGAGCGAACTATCTCAGCCCACCGACGCCCGACACCCATCCGAATCCCTTCCGCCAGGGTTTCGAACTCATCGTGGACGGGGAATCCAAGCCTCGTCCGCTCGATGCCAGTGGATGGAGCGATGTGAAATTCACCGGCCGCTGGCCACTCGGGGTGGTGGAGTATTCGGATGCCGCGTGCCCGGTGGCACTGCGGTTAGAAACTTGGACGCCGTTCATTCCGCTTTCCACGCTCGACTCTTCCATGCCGGTGACGGTGATGGAATACACGCTTGAGAACCGCAGCGGGAAGCCCGTGACAGGGTTGCTGGCGGGGATTTGGGAAAATCCGGTATATTGTCATTCCAAGCGCCGCAATCCCATGAAATCGATGAGCCGGATCGTGCAGGAGAACGCGCTAACCATGCTGGTGCACGAACCGGCGGATGATGAAACGGCGTTGCGCCCGGATATTCTTTTCGAGGATTTTGAAAAAGCCGATCATGGCGATTGGGTGGTCGATGGCACGGCGTTCGGTAGCGGGCCGGTTGAGCAAAAAGGGATGCCGTCCTATCAGGGGCGGGTGGCCGCGCAAGGGGCGCGGTTAATCAATTCCCATGCCAGCGCGCCCGGCACCGGGGATACGGAAAAGGACCGGCCCACCGGGACGCTCACCTCGCGGGAATTTGTCATCGAGCGCAAGTTTGTCCGCCTCCTGCTCGGCGGTGGCAAGCAACCGGGCCAGACCGGCATCGAGGTGGTGGTGAATGATCAGGTGGTCGCATCAGCGACCGGAAATGACCAGAACCTCCTGCGCTGGAAAACGCTCGACGTGACGGCTCACGAGGGAAAAAAGGCACGCCTCCGCCTCGTGGATCGCACTACCGGCAAGTGGGGCAACGTCGGGGCGGACCACATCGTCTTTTCCGACCATGCGGACAAAGGTGGCTTGGCGGGCGACCGCGGGACGGCGGTGCTCGCCGTTCTGGGAGAAAAAGCGAACGGCCACGCCGGGCAGGGACGTCTGAGTGTGCCCATCGCGCTGCCGCCTTCTGGGAAACTCACCGTCCGGTTCTTGCTGACGTGGCATTTTCCGAACCTGCGGGAGCTTGAAGGCGTGGGCAAACAGGTGCCGCAACACACCACGCGTTTCCCGGATGCCGCCGCAGTGGCGCGCGATGTGGCCGCCCGTTTCAAGATCCTGCGCGACGGAACGATGGCCTGGGTGGCGACATGGAACGACTCGACGCTGCCGCAGTGGTTGATGGACCGCGCCATTCTAACGACCAACACCCTGCAGACGACCAACTGCCACGTGTTGGGGAAAGAAGGCCGCTTCTGGGCTTGGGAGGGAGTCGGCTGCTGCCCCGGAACCTGCGCCCATGTCTGGCATTATGCGCAGGGCGTCGCCCGCTTGTTTCCCGATCTTGAGCGAAACCTGCGGGAAGTCACGGACTACGGCGTCGCCATGGACGATGACGGCGGCATCCGGTTCCGCGCGGAGGCGAATGACATCATGGCAATCGACAGCCAGACCGGCGTGATCCTGCGTACCTGGCGAGAGCATCTGGTTTCGGCTAACAAGGAGTTCCTCGGACGTGTCTGGCCCGGAACGAAACGCGCGCTCGACTGGCTGATACGCTTCGACGAAAACGGCCGCGGCGGACTGGATGGTCTGCTGGACGGCAAACAGCACAACACGCTGGACGCCGAGTGGTATGGAAAAGTGCACTGCCTGTGTTCGCTCTATCTCGCCGCCCTCCGCGCCGGCCAGGAAATGGCGCGGGAGATGGGCGATGCGGAATACGCGGCGACTTGCGGGAAGATCCACGCGACGGGTGCGGAGAAGATCGGCACGCTTTTCAACGGTGAGTTTTTCACTCAGGAGGAGGACCCGGCGCATTCCACGGCCATCGGTGTGGGGCAGGGGTGTTATATCGATCAAGTCATCGGCCAGTGGTGGGCGACGCTCGCCGGACTGGGCAGGATCCAGGATGTTGGAAATGTTAGGACCGCACTGAACTCGCTGTGGAAATATAACTTCGTGCCGGAGATCGGGAGTTTCCGCAAGGTCTTCAAGCAGGGTCGTTTCTATGCGATGCCTGGCGAGGCCGGCCTGGTCATGTGCACGTGGCCGAAGGGCGGACTTCGCGAGGATTTTAAAAAGCACTGGCAGTATGCGTATTTCAACGAGTGCATGAGCGGCTTCGAGTGGCAGGTCGCCGCCCACATGGTACAGGAGGGGGCTGCCATCAGCGCCGCGGACTATCAGAAAATCTCCGTCCTGCTCGATGATGCAGCCGATCCGCGGGCGCTGACTGCGAGAGGTTTGGCAGTAGGGCGGGCGGTCCACGACCGCTATACGCCTTCGAAACGGAATCCCTACAATGAAATCGAGTGTTCGGACCACTACGCCCGCGCCAATGCCAGCTACTCGCTGTTTCTCGCCGCCTGCGGATTTTCCTACAACGGCCCCGCGGGCGTGATCGGCTTCGATCCAAAAATCGGCCCCGAGGATTTCAAGGCTCCGTTCACCGCAGCGGAAGGGTGGGGGACTTTTGAGCAGAAGATGGTGCCCGGCAATGCGTGGTCCGCGACGATCAGGGTCGTGAATGGCACTCTTGTGCTGAAGGAGATCCAGCTTCCGTGGCTCTTGCCTGGAGCTCGGGTGAGAATTGGCGCGAATGTCATCCAGGCGGTCAGTGGCAACGGAGTTGTCCGGTTCGACGCGCAGGTTCAAGTTGGTGCAGGCGCGGAACTAGTGATCGCCGGGGCGGTGTAGATCTCAGGTGTTGGATGTTGCCGCGCGTTCCTTCGATCAGTTAGATAAACATATCCCGGTTTACTGAGTGTCGGCCGGTCGTCATGGAATCGGTGCGATTGAAGGGGGAAAGAATTGCTCATCAGCGAGCAGCGTTTCTGATAGCCAGGCAGTTTGATAAAGGTCTGTCACACGTCCGCCGCGTTGCGCAGGCATGCTAGCCTCGACCGTCTCGTTCATGTTGTTGTTTGTTGCGCACTTCATATCTCGCATGAGGCGAAAATGTTTGGAGAGAATCTCAGGGTACGGTTTTCACAGAGAGCTCCTGAAAGGCGGTGTTCTCCCCGGCCTCGCTAACAGGATTGGTCTCCCACACGATCCAGCGGAACGGACCAAGGGAGGTTCCGGTCGGGCAGTGCAGGGAGGACCCCACAAAACCGGCCGCCGGTAGAGACGTGGTGTCGAGAGTCGCCAAGGGGGTGAATTTGGCCGCATCAGAAAGATTCCAACCGGGATCGGAGCCGGAGTTGCTGCCGTAAAGGGTCACAACCTGCCGGCTGCGGTTGCCATTCTGGTTGAAAGACCAGGACGAAATGGTGGTGACGGGTTTTGAAGCACCGAGGTCCATTTTGTAGGCTCCGTTTCGAACGCCATTGCGCATCACGGGACCGTAGTTTTTCGCGATTTTGCCATCGGTTAGGACTGCGAGAGGCTCATTGTCGGTTGCGGGGTTAGAAGCCACGACCTCGGGCCGACTCGCGGGCACGGCTAGCTTGGAGAAGCCGCCGGCTTCGTCCGAACTTTCGGCAACCACTAACGGAATCGACACCGGTGCGATTTCCTGCGGCTGCTGGTTGCGGATCACCCGCACCTTGAGCGGCGCCTCACCGGCCGCGATCAAGGCGGCATGCAGTTGAGCGGTGTTGGAGACAGTGCGACCCTGGATCGCTTGAACCAAATCGTTCGCCTTGAATCCGGCACGGGCGGCTGCGGAATTTTCCGGCACGGCGATGATTTGCACGCCGCCAGCGTCGCGGCTCACGCCGAACGCAGAGAATTCCTCACCTTGAATCCCACGAATTTCGGCACCGAGCCAGAATTGTTTGCGAGCGGGTTCCGGTTGGCCGACGGGGGAAACCGCACTTTCTAACGGCGGAATGGCAGGGGTCTTGGCGATGGACTTGAGCAATGGCTTTTTCACTCCGAACTGGTCCATCGGGAAGTTCTTGAAGCCGAGCTTCAACGCGGGAGATTCGGCTTTCACGCGAAAGTCACCGGCTGCCGGATTCAGGAACATCGGGTCGCCGGCCAGTGAGTTCGCGTCGGCCCCTGAGTTCAAGTGCTTGGTCCGGTGGGATTCCGAGATGAACAGGTTTCTATCAACCAGCTTGCCCCAGCCTCCAGGCTGGCCGATCGGCGCGTGAGGTTTCATGACGATGTTTTGATAGAAAGCGCTGGCACTCTCATCGAACCACACGTGCGGATGGAAACCATTGTTCACCAGAATATTGTTATATGCTTTTCGTCCGTAGCCCTCGCGAAACTTGAGGCCGCCGTGGAGCATCAGGTTGTTGTAGATTTCATAATTGCTCGATCCGTCGTCGAGGTCGATGTCCCAGCCATGGTCGCAGCGCCAGCGCGAGTCGCGGATGATGTTGGTGGCGATGACGTCCAAGTAGGGGAGCTTCGGGTCCTTCTTGATTTCAGGCTCGGAATCACCCCGGTGATTGCGCGACCAGAAGCGGTCGCGGCCCCAGGAGTTGAAGGAGCCGTGGTCGTGGGTTTCCAGCACCGTTTCGAAGACATCGCATCGCTCGATGACGTGTCCGCCCCAGGTGCCCTCGCTGATATTGATGCCGGAGCGGGCACAATCATAGATGGAGGTGTCTTTGACTGAAATTTTGTAAGCCATCGAGATTTGTACGCCGGCCGGCTGGCGCTCGACGCGGCCGATGCCGTGGATCAGCGAGTCCTCGACCGAGCAATCGGCCGGGTAGTTCTCGGTCTTCGGTCCGGGAGTGCGGTCGATCCGGGTGAGGTCGTTTACCTGGGCATACTCGAACAAGGGGTCGCGGACAGCGGCGGGATCGCCCACGAAACAAACGCCGCTGGCACCGACATCATGGATGTGGCAGCCCTTGATGAGCACGCGGCGGTTGTAGTTGCTAACAAAAATCGCGTTTCCACCGGGCTGGTCGAACTCGCTGTCGAGGATCCCGATGTCCTCCGTGCCGGTGAGAAAAACGGCACCGCCCCGATAGATCGTCCAGTCGGAGCGCAACAACGGCTCCTTGGTGTCCATAAAGGTGCGGGCGGCGTGGCGGTAGGTGAAGCCCTTGAGGCGGATGTGTTTCACCGCTTGTCCCGGTGTCCCCCGGAATTCGACGAGATGCCGGAGCCTGACCACTTCGACCACCGCTTTTGTCAGATCCGTGCCCGTTTCCGGATTGAAGTAGAGCGTGTTGGTCTTCGTGTTGTGGAACCACTCGCCGGGAGCGTCGAGCTCCTCGAAAATATTTTCCACCATGCGGAACTCCGGGTGCATGCCCATCTGCCGGTTGTTCTGCCAGCCACCCTCGTATTCGACCTCGCCGTCCGGCTTCTTGCCCGTGATGCGGTATTCATAGCCGCCCCAACGGGCGACGTGCATGGCGTGGATGTATCCGCCTGCCGGGTCCGCCCAGCGGGCGGCGCGCTCCTTGGAAAAGGCATCCGCCGCACAACCCTGATAGGCGACGGTGGTTTTGGCCGCATCGAAATTCGGATAGCGGGCCATGTGCTGCCGGCGTCCGTCGATGAAGAGCTGGTCGATGGCAAGCCCCGGGGGCGTCGATGCAATGAACGTGCCGCTGACGTCCGGTTTCCATTGAAGGTCGAGTCTCAAGCCGCCGCTGATGACCGCCTTGCCTTCGTGCATGGCCTGATAGATGACCGGATGCTGCGCGGTTCCCGAATCGGCGGGGGTGAAAGTCAAGGTTTCCGGGAGGTAGTAGATTCCATCGGCCAAGGTCACGGTGACGGGTTCCTGACGCGCCAGCTTGCGGGCGGCGTCGCGCGCCGCAGCGGGGGTTTTAAACGGTGCCTCGCGGGTTCCCGGGTTATTGTCATTTCCGGCAGGACTGACGTGAAGCTCGGCGGCTAGGAGCGCCTGCGGCAGTCCGCATGCCAGCATGATCAGAACGGGGGCAACCCGTGGGCTTTGATTGAGACGGCCGAAGATTCGGGATTGGAAAAAGGTAGGGTGGGGCATCTGGCGGATTGGCTTGTAGTAAATGGCGGATGCGGACTCGGCTTGAGCATCCACAGTCCTTGCAGCATCCGCCATGAATTAATCACACGGTGGTGATGGCTTGCCAAGTGAAGGTATCGAAGTGCAATTTTTTCCATGCTTATCAAAAATCTTCAGTCTCGAAATGTCCCTGTGCACCTCCCGTGAAGATAGGTCCATGGGCTTTCCGGCGTTTTGTCTTATATGGTCCGTTCCTTCCTCCTAATCGCCCTTCTCCCGCTTCTCGGAAACCTGCATGCCGAAAACCTCTCCGGACAGGATCCGAACACTCCGAATCCGATCCTGCCGGGCTACTACGCGGACCCGTCCATTGTCAGTTCCGGCGGCCGCCACTTCATATACGCCACCCTCGATCCCTGGGGCGGCGACCGCCTTGGCTGTTGGGAGAGCATGGATTTCAAAAACTGGACCTTCCACTCCCTGAATTGGCCGACAAAATCCGCCTGCACCAGCCCGGATTCCACGGACGCGATGGTTTGGGCCCCCTCGGTCGTCAAAGCACCTGATGGAAAATTCCGGATGTATATCTCCGTCGGCAGCGAGGTCTGGGTGGGCATCGCGGACGAGCCGCTTGGTCCTTGGAGGGATGCCAACGGAGGCAAGCCACTTATCCCCGGGAAGTACAAACCTGGATTCCACATGATCGATGCCGAGGCCTTCATCGACACCGACGGGCAGGCCTATCTTTACTGGGGTTCCGGACTGAACTGGGTGAACGGCAAATGCTGGGTCGTGAAATTGAAGCCGGACATGGTGACCTTCGACGGCGAAGTGAAGGACGTCACGCCGGAGAATTATTTCGAAGGTCCGGTCATGGTCAGGCACGGCGGAAAATACTATCTCACCTACTCCAAGGGCAAAACCATCGAGGACAACTATCAGGTCCACTACGCCATCGGGGACGGCCCCCTCGGCCCGTTCACCGAGGCTTCCAACAGCCCGATCCTCGTGACGGACAAGTCCAAAAACATCATCTCACCTGGCCATCACGCCATCTTTGAAAAGGACGGGCGCCATTTCATCCTCTATCACCGCCACAGTATTCCCTTTGATCCGGAGTTTGTCGGTCGGCAGGTTTGTGTGGACGAGCTGAAGTTCAGCGACGCCGGTCTCATTGAAAAAGTGGAGCCAACCCATGAAGGTCCCGCCTTTCTCCAGAGGCGGACGGTGGACCGGGCAGGCGTGAAACTAACCGCATCCAGCCAGCGGGACCCTCACTCGAGTGCCGGTTTTGCCGCAGATGACAACTATGCCACGCGGTGGGCTGCCGCGCCGGGCGAGCACGAGCCATGGCTTCTGATGGACTTGGGTGACGAGATGAAGGTGACGCGGCAGGAGATCCGCTTCGAATACGCCTGGAAGCCCTGCCGTTTCCTGATGGAGTCTTCCCTGGACGGCAAAAAATGGAATCCGCTGGAGGATCATCTCCAGACTCCTGTTTCCGGCTCGCCGATTGTCATCAAGGAGACGGTGAGAGCCCGCTATCTGAAGATGAGCTTCCCTGCGGCGGTGAAGGGATCCGAGCCCGGTGTCTTCGAATGGTCGGCAGACTGATGGGCTGGGATTTTTTGGCGTTTCCATTTTCCTGATCCCAAGTTCAATTCATTTTGATGTCACTGATGCAAAAGGACCTGCTGCTTCTGGCGTTCCTCGGTGGCGTGATGGGATGGACGTCATGTGATGCGGCCGATGAGCGGCAGGTCCTGACCCGCGTCGAGGAGATCCGCAATCTTTCGCGGGAGGATGCGGCGGAGGGGCAGCCGGTTCGGTTGCGCGGAGTGGTGACATGGCAGGATTCCGACCCTGTGCCCTCATTCTTTGTTCATGATGGCCAGTGGAACGTCTGGGTGGGGCGGTCGATTGCGATGACTCGCGGGATTTGGAGGGGAGGGGAAGTTCCCATGAAGGACAGCGAGGTGGGGTCGCTGGTGGAAATCGAAGGGGTCACGGATGCCGGTGGCTATGCGCCATGTGTTTTGCCGGTGCGGTTCAGGCGTCTTGGATCAGGCCCGCTGCCGGAAGCCAAGCGGATGCCGTTGGAGCGCCTGCTATCCGGCAGCGAGGACGGTCAGTGGGTCGAGGTGGAGGGCGTCGTACAGGCTGTTTCCGCACCGGATCGATTTGGTGACTCCAAGGTGATGCTGATGGTGGATGGCCATTCTTGCCGAGTCGTTTCAGAACGTGGACAAGATCTGGATGCGGCAAAACTCGTGGATGCCCGGGTGCGCGTGCGCGGTATGCTGGTGCCGCTGGCAAACCTGCGGGCCGAGGTGGCGGGCCTGCGAATGAATGTCATGGGGCCGGGTGATTTTGAAGTGATCACTCCTCCTCCGGCAGACCCGTTTCTAGCACCTCGCGTGACACTCAACCGCTTGCTGCCTTTTTCTCCGGATACGGACCCGTTTCACCGGAAAGTGACGGAGGGGGTGGTGACCCTGGCCTTCCCCGGTGAGTTCTTTTTTCTGCAGGAGGGCAGCAGCAGCGTGCGGGTGCAGTCTGACACGGCGGATGTGAAACCTGGCGACCGCATTGAAGTGGCGGGATTTATCGACGTTTCTCACGTCCTTGCCGCGCTAACCGGAGCCATGGTCCGTCCATTGGGCCGTGCTGAGGTTCCTGCTCCGGTGCCGATTTCCGTGGATAGGATCCTGAATCCGGATTTCCGCAACGATTTCGAGAAAGTGGCTGACGCTGATTTCAGCGGTCGCCTTGTCCGTTTCCCTGGCCAGCTCCTGCGGATCGAGCGAAGTGAAAAAAACACTCCTCCCGTGCTTCTTGTCGCTGCGGAGGGTTACGTTTTTTCCGCGTATTTGTCGGCTTCGAACCAGCTGATTCCGCCGAACTGGGTGGAAGGTGCGGAGTTGGATTTGACCGGTGTGTGCGAGCTGGATTTCAAGGAGGACGCCTCCACACAGAGCCCCATTTCAATCAAGGGCTTCCGGCTCTGGTTGCGCTCGCCGGAGGATGTCCAGGTGCTCTCGGTGCCGTCGTGGTGGACACCGAAGCGGCTTGGAATGGCGATGCTGGGATTGTTCGCCATCCTCGTTCTGGCGCTGGGCTGGAACCTCGCCCTGCGGCGGCTTTTGCAAAAGCGCAGTTTGTTGCTAGAGGGGGTCATGCGTGAGCATCGTGATTCGGAGTTGGAGTTCCAGGGAGCCCAACAGGAGCGCCGCCGACTCGCGGGCGACCTTCATGACGGTCTCCAACAATTGATGGCGGGAGCGGCCTATCGGGTAGAGGCGGCGGTCGCGCATCTCGGGGAAATCCCGCCGGTGGTCGAGGCGCAACTCACTGCGGCGCGCCGCGCGTTGATACGCTCGCAGGAGGGATTGCGCGAAGCCTTGTGGGGCTTGCAACACATGGAGGAGGACTCGGATGATTTTGCCGCCCTGCTGCGCCATGCCGTGGGGACTGTCGAACATTGGCCACCGGGAACGGTCACGGTAACAGGCCAAGGTGCCCCGTTTCCAGTCTCGCGCCAAGTCATGGGCAGCTTGTTGTTGCTGATGCAGGAAGCGGTTGGAAATGCTTTCAAACATGGAAGCGCGAAGCAGGTGGGTGTTTCCCTTCATTACGGTCCAGAGCTCCTTGAAATGCGGATTGACGATGACGGCTGCGGCTTTGAACCGAACAAGGCCCCCGGTCCCAAGGAAGGACATTTTGGCTTGGAGTCCGCTCGACTCCGCATGAAATGGTTGGGTGGAAACGTGGAATTCCAGAGCGAACCCGGCAAGGGCGCGCATGTCATTTGCAGTGTGCCCAAGGGCATTGCTCTCGCGGTGGAATCGGCCCAAATGAGCGTGGGGAAATAGACTGGATTGCTCGATTGATATAATTCTGAAAATTCAAATAACAAACTCCATATGACTCCTGACAAATCCCTCCGTCTGCTCATCATCGACGACCACGCGGTCGTCAGGGAAGGCCTTGAGGCGATGTTGGGGGTGGACCCGTGTTTTCAACGGATCGCGACTGCTGCGTCCACCGAGGAAGCATTGCCACTGTGTGAAAGTTTTCATCCGCACGTGATTCTACTCGATTTGAAAATGCCCGGCAGCGACGGTTTCAACGCTCTGGAAATCATCCACCGGCGCTGGCCGGAGATCCGGGTGATGATTCTATCAGCCAGTGCCACTGCGGCCGAGGTGAAACTGGCCCGGAGAAACGGTGCTTCAGGTTATCTGAGCAAATCCGCCGACCGGGCCACCCTCATGAATGCCATCCGCTCGATAGCTGAGGGAGAGCTTGGTTTTTTTCAGGAATCGGCGCACCTGACGCCCGAGGGGCCCACACTGAGCGCCCGCGAACTTGAAGTCCTCCGTCACTTGGGCAGGGGGCTTTCCAGCAACGAGCTTGGGCGCGTGCTCGGGATCGGCTCGGAAACCGTGAAGAGCCATATCAAATCGATTTTCCAAAAGCTCGAGGTTGTCGACCGGGCGGAAGCCATCGTCCGCGGGTATGAATTGGGCTTGCTGAGTGTCGAGCGCTGAATTCGCGCCGGAAAGAATCCCCCGTGCGGGGGATGGTCGCTTGTCGCAGGAGAACTAGGATCGTTACCCCTGATATGACCGCGCACAGAATTTTTGGATTG
>JANODE010000142.1:0-3429 GCA_031412525.1 Akkermansiaceae bacterium
ACCACGCCCTTCCAGCACATCATCCTCACGGAAAACCGCAGCGGCAACGTACGCTGTTACATCAACGGCCATTTGCAATTCAATGAAGCGGACGAGCAGATCTATCATGAAAACCTCGTCCACCCCGCGATGCACCTGGCGATCCGGCGGGAAAACGTCCTCATTCTCGGCGGCGGCGACGGACTCGCACTGCGCGAGGTTTTGAAATACTCCGAAGTCCGTGTGGTGACCCTGGTCGACCTCGACCCTATGATGACGGATCTCGCATCGTCCGATCCGAAGCTCGTCCGCCTCAACGGTGGCAGCATGAATGATCCACGCGTCGTCCGCCGCGCGGCGCTGGGAATCAGCAAGGGCGAGACTTACAAAAACCGGGAAACCAGCCGCTACGAGCCATTTCCCACCACCCTCCACGAGACGGCGACGCTGCATGTGGTCAATCTCGACGCCGCGGAATTTGTAAAATCCGTCAGCGATCGCTACGATGTGGTCATCATGGATTTCCCTGATCCGAACTCACCCGATCTGGCGAAACTTTACGGCCGTCCATTCTATGATCACCTCGACAACATGCTCAACCCCGGCGCTGTGATCGTCCAGCAGGCTGGCGGCTGTTTTCAAGCCCGCGAGGCTTACCTTTGCATTGGCCGCACTTTCAAGGCCGCCGGGATCGACGTGGTTCCCTATCATGACAACGTCCCGTCATTCGGCGAATGGGGCTGGTGGATTGCGGTCAAAGGCAAGCCAGCCGCGGAAACCCGCAAGGCGTTGTCCGCGCTGGAAAAACTGGAAATTCCCACCCGCTACCTCACCCCGGAACTCGTCGCCGCATCGCTCGTATTTGGAAAAAACCAGCTCGATTCCATCCACCGAGATTTTACTTCTCTTACCGAACCACGCGTCTATCACTACCATCTTCAAGGTTGGAATATCGAAGAAATCCCATGAACTTCCTCACCAAAATCGGCGTCGGCATCTTCGCACTCATCGTGGCCTTTTCCATGATGTCCCAGTGCAGCCGGAAAAACACCGCGCAAACCTATCAGGAGCCGACGCGCAGCACGGATGTCATCCTCAAGGAGTATTCCAAAGGGCTCGACCTCACCGCCGTCACCGCGCTCGCGAAAAAGGCGAAGGACGCCCCGGATTTCGAGCGCCTGCTCAACAGCCAGGCCGAGGCGGTAAACAACATCGACCTTAACGATGACAACAAGGTCGATTACATCAAGGTCACCGAATACGGCAGCGGTGACAAACGCGGCTTCTCTCTAACCACCGAGCTGTCACCGGGAAAAGTCCAGGAGGTCGCCACCATCGAGTTCCAGCGCGAGAACGAAAAAGCGGTCGTGCAGACCACCGGGAATCCATCGCTTTACGGCCCCGGAGCCTACCATCATTCGAGCTTCGGACTCACGGACGCCTTGTTGCTGGGCTGGTTGTTCTCTAACCGCCCATCCTACGCCTCGCCTTATGGTTACGGAAATTATCCCCAGTCTTACGGCGGTGGATGGAACCGTCAGGACAACGACGGCTACTCCAGCACGATGAGGTCGCGTACAGCCGGCTCTACCGTTAGAACCTCGTCCCAGCCGGTGATTTCAAATCCGGCCGCCTCTCCGAATGCCGACAAGATCGCTGCCCGGGCAAAAGCCATTTCGAGCCCTACTCAGTCGCAGCGTTCCTTTTCCAATCCATCCAGCAGCTCTTCGTCCACCAGCAGTCCGCCTCCATCTAGCAGACCCAGCAGTTCCGGCGGCTTCGGGCGATCCAGCAGTTCCGGTTCATCCCGCAGCGGCGGTTTCTCCGGCGGTGGAAAATGAAATCAAACCTACCCCTCCCGTGAACGAACACCTGCAAGTCTGGCTCGACACCGCCCCCGTCGTCGAAATTTTCACCTCCTCCGCATTCCTCTACTTTGCGGTGGGCCTCTTCCTGGTCCTGCTGGCAAAACCGGTTAAAGGCCTGACCACCCGCTACCATCTCAGCGAGGAGCTGACGAAACACGACAACAAGGCCGTCGGCGTCGCCACCGCCGGCTACATCTTCGGCGTGCTCACCATCATCCGCGGTGTGATGATCTCAGGCGGCAATTCCCACGACACGATCTGGCAGGATTTTCTATCAATCGCCATCTGGACGGCGATCTCGCTCTCGCTCCTGCTCGCCTCCGCCTGGATCAACCGCACTTTCCTGCTCAACCGCTTCGAGGTGCACAAGGAAATGATCACCGACCGCAACGTCGGCACCGGCGCAGTCCTCGCAGGCACCTACATCGGCACCGCCTTTATTGCATCCGCCTCCATCAGCGGCACCACCGGCGGCGGCTTCGGCATGGAAATCCTCGATACGCTGGTGTTTTTCGTCATCGGCCAGCTCGGTTTCATCCTGCTGGGCGCTGTCTATCAGCGCACCTGTGGCTACGATGTGCACGATGAAATCGAACGCGACAACGAAGGCGCGGGCATCGCCTTCGGAGCCACCCTCATCGCTCTAGCCATCCTCATTTCCGGACAAATCCGCCGCGGCGATTCTCTCGTCGCGCTGGCCGTGTGGATTCCCATTTCCCTGCTTGTTCTGCTAGGCAGCCGCTGGCTGGTGGATCTTGTGATCCTACCGGACGCCCGCCTTCACGACGAAATCGCCCGCGACCGGAACTGGGGCGTGGCGCTCATCGAAGGTGCCGCCGCCATCGGCATCGCCCTGCTTCTCGACGCTTCATTCTCCTGATAACGCCATGGCTGACGACGACTACGTTGACGAACTCTGGACCACCTCCGACGAGCAGAAACTCCGCTTCGCCGGGCTGTTTCTGTTGGAGTTCATGATCAATCATCCGCAGGTGTTCCAGGTCTGGCTGGAGCGCAATGACGCGGATCTGGAGCCCATCCTCGAGTGGCTGTTAGTCAAGGAATGGGTGCTCATCCGCGAGGGCAAGGAATACATCCCGTCCGAAGAGGGGCGGAACGTCATCAAGCGGTTCATGGAGCGCTACGCCCGTTTCGTATACTTCTTCGATGTGTTTTCCGGTGTCGATCTGGGTTCCGGCGAGTTCGCTTTCGACCGCTACTTTGATTTTCTCGATGAACAGGAATGGCGCGATTACCTGCATCAGGAACGCTTCGAAGATGTCCGCATCGCCATCGCGGAGCACCTCGGCATCGACGCGGTGGAAATCGTTTTCATGAGCTTCATCCGCGAGGACCGTTTCGGCCGCGACGCGGAGGGCTGGCAGTTTGATCTCTTGTTAGGCAGCGTCTGGGATGAGATTCTCGGAGTCTGCAACAACGCCATCGATGTCCATGAACTCGGCTATCAGGACGGCGACCGCTGGATCGACGGCTCAATCGTCGCTGAAGACATCCTCCAGCAAGGCGGCGTCCTATTAGGCAAACTGCTCGCCCGCGCCGACAAGGAACTCAAGGGCACCAG
>JANODE010000143.1:0-44648 GCA_031412525.1 Akkermansiaceae bacterium
AACACAAAATTTCCTTTCTTAGCATAACTACTTTCCGGCGTCAATCTTCTGGATCGGCTCCGCCCCCAACACCTTCACCGGAATCGTGGCGGCCGCCACCACGGCCCATGGGTTCTGGTATGACTCGGTCTCTGATGGGCCCACGGTTTTCCGGGGCAACATCGCTCATTCCGGTTATGCCGGCAGCATCAAAACCGACTTCGTGCGGGACGCCGGATTGCAGGTCACCAACGTGGGCACGCAGGTCCTCGAGTTCAGCGACTCCCTTTTCTATCAGAATGGAACCGGCATCTGGCCATCCGAGCTGGGTGCGGGCGTATTCCGCAACATCACGCTGACGGACCATTGGGGTGGATTCGGAGTGGTCATGGATACCAGCGGTGGTTTCAATACATTTGAAAACTGCCTGTTCGTGGGGAGCACGCGCCGGCCGGTGAAGGGTGAGCGTGATTTCGACATCGGCGACGGCGGCGCAATGCTCATCCAATACAGCGGCCAGGCGGATCTGGTGTCTCCCACCTTCGCGAACTACGGGGACAACACCCTTCTGTCCACGAACGATATCTTCGTCGAATTCCAGGCGGAGTATTTTCTATCAGGCGCGCGGCTGATTGGCACGGGCGTGGACGCCCTTAGCCTTCCGGACACGGGGATTTCCTACCTGCTCGATGAATCGTTCGGACTCCCACGCGGTGCTTACGTCGCGAGCAACCGACCGCAATTGTTAGGTCTGGAAGCCGAACTGGCCGGAAACGACGAGGACGGCAATCCGATGTATCTCCGAACGGCCACGGTGCACGGCTACGCCATGATGCGCACCCACGTTCCCGGCGGTGACTATTTCTCCGAGCCATGGCATTCGGAAACGAATCATGTCAGGCGGAGCGACGGCCTGCGATATGCGGACGAGCAGATCGACGGTTACCGGATGATCTGCGGTGGGGCTTTTTCCTACGAACTGGAAACCGCCCCGCCTCACCCGCAGTTTTTCATCACGCTGGACAACCAGGGCACTCCGATGCCGGAGGGCGTCTCGCAGACGCTGGTTTTTTCACTGCCCATGGTCATGTCACCCACCCATGTTTCCCGGATCGTGGACTTGGACGAGGATGCCGTGCCGGCTCCTACTTCAGCACGCCTGTCCCAAGTGGCCACCAAGTCCGCCTTCGACGCCGCGCCTTTGACGTCCTGGTATTATGATTCTATCGCGAAACGCCTATATCTCATGGGTGATGAGCGCTGGCTGATCATCCAGCGGTAGAAAAAAGAACGGCCTCCCCAGTCTGATAGGGAGGCCGCTTGTGTTTGATCTCGTTCGGAATCCTTATTTCACCTCGAAGCGGAAGAACTTCGCAGGCTGCGAACCCAGAAGGCGGTAGGAAACGTCCGTTTGCTCGCCGTTAGAAGTTTCGCTGATGATTTCGTAGTCCACGCCGGGCAGCGCCAGCGGCCAGACGCCCTGCAGGTCCGAGGATTGATGCAATGTGGCATCGATGCCGAACGCGGAGGTAAGACGACTGAACCGCAGCTCACGATCGGTGCCGTTGAGGACGACGGCAGGTAGATTTCCACCAATGGCTGAATTGTTAGGATTGAGGTTGAAGAAGTATTCAACCCGGTCCTTGAGGCCGTCTCCATCGGTGTCCGTGTCGATGCCGGTGGAGGTGTAGCCGTTGAGCGCGAGCCACGCGGTAAAGGTCGCGGGTCCAGCAAGCACGGTGTCGGTGCGAACCGCCGTGCTCTGGATGCGGGTGTCGAGTGCGGGAACCGTCTCGGCGATGTCATACGCCGTGGCCGGGGTAGCGTAGCGGGCCTGGAGGTAGTTTGAGAGCGCCAGCTGCTCACCGAGGAGGTTGGCAGGGACGATACCGGCGGCGGTGAAGTTCTCCGTTTCAGGAATCGCGGCGGAGAGCGTGCCATTACTGAGCAGGTAACGGAAGTTGTCCGCGTTCACCTTGAACGGATAGCCGTCTCCACCAGCCGTGTTGGCCCCGGCTGCATTGCCGGCAAGGAAGTTGAGCGTCACCAGCGTGATGATGGCGGGAGCGTCCGGGCGGACGAGTCTACCGGAAACCACACGAGCGGTGATGACGTCATTCTCGTCAACGAGCACGATGCTCTGAATCTTCGAGCCCACGGCCGCATTCGGAATGTAGGAGAACCGGATGCCGCCAATCTGCGGGAAGCGGCCCTGGTTGCCTAACACAGCGACGCCATGTTCCAGGATCGCCTTGAGACCTGCCGGTGAGGTTTCGCAAAGCATCAGGCCGTTGTTGAAGCGCAGCGAGTTCTCAATATCGAGAAGCGAGATGGCTCCGGCAGGCTTGTTAGCACCAGGGTTGGCAATCGGGGGCAACTTGGCACCGCTGACCACATCCACCGCACCGATCGCTGTGCGGATACCGCCACCGTTTTTCATTGCCACCACGTGAGTGGCGGAAGGCAGCGCCGTTTTTGCGACGGCGATCATCGAGTCGGCGGTGATATCACCCAAGTTGGTCTCCTGATTGCGGACGAAGTTGCGCTCGCCTTCGAGGTAAACATCCGTGAACCCACGGATGTCACCGTCTTTAACACTGATCACGCCTTGGACGGCATCAGTGATTTGCTTCACGAGGGCACCTTTGGTTCCAGCGGCGAATGCGGTGGTAGGAAGATTGCCCACGGTGGTGTTCCAGACAGCGGCGACATTGGCATCGGTGGCGGCATAAGCGCCATTTTCGACAATATTCGCAGTGAGGTTCGGGACGATCAATACGCCGTCGGCATCGAAGTCAGCAACGAGACGGCCGAGGTAGGTGAACTCGTTATCGGTGTTGACGATGACCGTTGGCAAGCCGTCTGCACCCGCGGTGTAAATCGGATAGTTCCCGGCGAAGTCCGCAGCATGACCCGTGAAAGCAACCGGCACGTCGTTGGAATCGCCAAGCCGGGTGTTGGAACCCGCGGCCAGAATGATATCGACACCGCTGAGCAGCGGAGCGAGCTGTTGCTCAAAGGTGATCTGCTGGAGGTGAGCCATCAGCACGATTTTGTCCACGCCCTGGTTGCGGAGGTCATCGATGACCGGCTGCAGTTGGCTGGCAAGAAGGACCATGTCGTTGGTCTCAAGCCCATCCCCAACGAAGCCTTTGACTTCAACATTTCCAGTGGAAGAAATTCCTTCGACAATCTGTGTGGTGACACCTACGAGGCCGATTTTCTCGGTGCCCTTGGTGACAACGCAGCTTGGAGCGATTCTCTTGGCCAGGCTTGACGCTTCTTCGAGACCACCGACGCCGACGGTTTCCACGTAACGGTTGAAGGCGGGAGCAGGAGGGGTTGTCGTTGCGGCAATCGCAAACGCCGAATCACCAGAGAAGTTCAGGTTGCTGCTCAAGTAGGGAAAGGTCGTGTCGTTGATTGCATCCGAAAAGGCGTTGGTTCCGAAGTCGAACTCGTGATTACCGATCGTCGAGGCTTCCACGCCGATGCGGTTGTGGATCTCGATGTCTGCCGCGAAGGGGTTGTTTCCCTTGTTGTGAGTGAGGGCGACGGCGGCATCCGTGCCGGCAGCAGCAAACGGGCCAGGAATGTAGTTGTCACCACCCGCAAGGATCAGCGTGTTCGGGTAGGTGCCGTCGAAGGCATCCACGAGAGCTGCTAGATTCGGCGCGGTGCTCGAGGCGAGCAATCCCGCTTCTGCGTCCGCCAGGTGGAGCAGTTGAAGCTTGAAGTCGGTGGGCTGGCCGATCTCGAAGACCGTCAGCGTGTTGGAATCCTCGCTGGAAACGAGCAGCAGCGGTTTGCCGGTCGGGCTGTCCGCGGCTTCGACGACTACCATGCCCTCGGGGTTGGTATCACCCGTGCGTTGGAAGGCGGTGGCGAACGTCGGGGCAAGCGGATTGGTGACATCGAAGGCGAGCACCATGTGCGAGCGCTCCAAGCCGACGAAAGCAAAGGTGCGAGCGCCGATTTTGGCGACGGTGACACCTTCTGGTTCCGGGCCTTTATTGTCGCTGCGTCCGTCGAAAAACTGTGCTGGAAACTGCGAGGCGACGATCATTTCGACCATGTCACCGCTATCGAAAACGCGTGCGCCGGTCGAATCATGGATGGAAAATGAACGTCCTCCATAACTTAGGATGCGATCGATGTCGCCATCGGGCACAGGATCTGTATCGCCGCGCAGACCAGAGAGGTTAGAGACCACCAAGCGGCCTAAGCTGGCTGGAGTTTTAAGCGTGGTTTCTGTTGGAAACGCGGTGTCGTCAAGATTGTAACCGGCATCGGCAACCGTAGTGGATTCATCCGGGTTGAGGAAGTCGTTGCGGTCGTCGCCCTCGTTGGCGGTGACGTAATAGGTCTGGCCACCGACTTGATAGGATGCGATGGCGTCCGGCATGTAGAGACCGAAAACTGGATTACCCGTAGTTGGATTTGCAAGGTTTGCACCACCGGCACCGTCCTGGTCGCTAAAGTCGTGTTTACCTAACGCAAAATCTTTCTCACCGAGAGGAACCACGGAGGTGAACGTCGCAGTGCCGATGTCGAGAATCGCCAAGGCGTTAGCCTCCTGAAGAGTGACCATCGCCTTGGTGCCGTCTGGAGAGATGGCAAGGTATTCCGGTTCGAAGTCAGTGGATGGCACGCCGTCGTCGAAAATGCGGACGCCTGCTGCTTTAAGAGCGGAGGTCTGCGCGTCAAATGCGGAGAAGTTGGCAGTCTGAATCGCCCCGGGGATGCCAGTGGCAGCCACAGAAACGATGCTCACCGAGCCCTGTGCGGCATCCGGCACCGCCAGTGCGACGGTCGTTTGCGGTGTTGAAAGTTCACCCTCGTTGCAGACCAGCAACTTGGTGCCGTCTGGAGTGAAGGCGATGTGGTCAGGAACCACACCCACAGTGACGGAGCCGATCAGCGCACCGGTCGCGGCGTTGAGGAAAATGACGTGCCCGTTGTTAGTTTTAGGATTATTGATGATGGCCGCGGCAAGGATGTTTGGATTCCCACCGGTGCCCTTGCGGACAGCGATGGAAGAAACATCGTTGCTGGTAAGACCCGCGACGCCCAGCGTGCCCGGAGTGATCGCGGGGAGTGATGCCGGGGCGGCGGGATTGCTGAGATTGACGACTTGGACGCCGACAGCCGAGGAAGCGAAAGCACGCTTGGATGCTGGGTCGAAGGCTGGAATTTCCGAACCGGGGAGCGGGATGCTGCCGATCAATGTGGAGGTCAAAGTGCCGCTCGCAGGATAGGTGACTGGAACCACATCGTCGTTGGTGATGGTTCCGTTAGCTGAGGCTGTGCCCACAGTGGTCACTCCGGTGCTGCTGGAGATTCCGGATAGAGTGACGGTGATGGTTTCGTTGACCTCGATGCTGGTATCCCCATTGATGGTGATTTCGATGTTCTGCGTGGCCGGTCCGCCGGCGGTGAAGGTCAGTGTGCCCGGTGCGACCGCCGCAAAATCGCTGCCGGAAGTGGCGGTGCCGCCAGTGACCGCGTAGTTGATGGTGAAAGCCGTGTCGTTGTTCGTGCGGCTGACCGGCAGGCTCAGGATGGAGGTGCTGCTGTTTCCCTCGGCGATGCTGACGGGACCGATGCTGACGGTGCCGGTCGGAACCGGTGCACTGACGATGGTGCTCGTGGCAGCCGTTGAAGAATTGTTAGCCTCGCTGATTTCGGCAATCGTGTTGGCAGGATCGGCCACTGCTGCGCCGATCGGGGCGGTGTAAGTGGCGGCGGTGGCCGTGGACACGGTAACAGTTAGGGTGGCCGTGGAAGATGCGTTGATGCTGCCTCCGGTGAATTCCACCGTGCCCGAGTTATTCACCGCGCTGAATCCGTTGCTGCCGGATGCCGAGACGAATGTCAGACCGGCGGGCAAGTTGAAGTTCGCCGCTACACCCGTGGCGCTTGCTCCGCCGATGTTGGAGACGGTGAGGGTGTAGTCGAAATTGACGCCGGTGGAGGCGGTGGCGGGAGCTACCACGCTGACCGTCAGATCCGGCTGCGTGACGAGTACTGTTTGCGGCACAAAACTAACCCCGCGGAATGCATAGTTGGTCCCCGCCGTGGCCAAAGTAGTCGGCGAGCCAGTCAAGTTGCCGTTGAAGCCCGTGGTATCGGACAAAGAGAACAAGATCCCGGTCGATGTTGCGCCGGTAGTGCCGTATAGCGTGACGTTCGAACCGCTTGTGACTCCGGTAATGTTCGCCACGCCCGAGAGCGGGACCGTGCCGCTGGCTGACCAAACGGAGCCATTGAAACTCCACTTGGCAAGCAGGTTTCCATTGGTGTCAGCGGTGTAGGCTGTATCGAAGCCCGTGCCGGCCCAGTTGTTCCCGCTACCCAGATTGGTAAAGAAAAACGAGTTGTATTGAGCCGTGCCAGCCGGAATGCTGCTAGTATAAGCTTGTGGGCCGCTCACCGGCAGACCGGTCCCGATTTTGTAGAGTCCGATCCCCGGATTGCCCGCACCTGATGATGTAAACAAGTTGCCACCTACGATTGAGACTTGCCGGGTATTGGGATTGCCGGAGTTGCCGTTGTTCAGGGCGGTTGATGTAGTCGCGCCTCCTGCGGTAGCTACGTAACGGATTCCGCCGCTGGCGGAACTGCCTGCGCCTGATAGATAAAAAGAGCCACCATTCGTAGTGACAGCACCGCGAACCGCATCACCATTGTAGGCATCGGTCACCGCCGTACTAACATTCACGCTGCCACTTGGATTTACCACTCCAACCACGCGATTGGTGGTAGCAGCGCTGTCACTCTGCGGATTAGGACCGCCTGCTGCTTTGCGATATCCGGTGAAAGTGAGCAACGAACCGTCGGGTGATGAATTCAAAATCCCCTGCGTGGTCGAGGTGCCGGTAAGGGTTAGTCCGCTCGCCGTCGAATCAATAGCGATGCTTTGCACAGGCGAGCTTTGACCTGCGGAGGTCGTAAATTCGACAAGTGCAGCCGGTGTCGCGGTATTCCCCAATGTAGTGCTCCCATCGCCAGCACGGATCACCACGAGGTTGCCGGCAGTGAAGGGACCGGCGAAAGCCGCGGTCGAAAGCGACAACAAGGAGGCTACGACATAAGTCATCCGATGGTCGGACACGGTGGCGCGGACACGCGACTGGGGAGAGGAGATGGGATTCATGGCTTTTGAAATGGGATTACCGTCCTTGGAGGACGATGAGACATTTGCCGAATCGAGAGGGCCGACAATCTGCCTGTTGTGACATTATTGTCCCAAAAAACCCGAAGATGGGATTGCTGGTGCAACCGCGCCCTTCACCCAGCAGCCTGCCGCATCATACAGCAACTGTCCCTAAACGAACCTCTACCCCGACACTGGCGGAATGAATTCCGCGCTCCAGTTGTTCAAGCCACCGCCACCGCTACGTCGATCTGCTTGTCCACGTCGTCGCGCAGGTTTTCGATGATGTAGTCCTGGCGATCGGGGGTGTTTTTGCCCATGTAAAAGGCTAACAATTCCTTCACGCCTTTGCCTTCCTCATACTCGACGGGGTCGAGGCGCATGTCTGGGCCGATCATGAAGCTGAACTCGTCGGGTGAGATTTCTCCGAGGCCCTTGAAGCGAGTGATCTCAGCGGCTTTGCCGAGTTTGGCCATGGCTTTTTTGCGCTCGTCGTCGTCGTAACAATAGATGGTTTCCTTCTTGTTGCGAACGCGGAAGAGCGGTGTTTGGAGAATGTAGAGGTGGCCGTCGCGGATCATTTCCGGGAAGAACTGGAGGAAGAATGTTAGAAGCAGAAGGCGGATGTGCATGCCGTCCACGTCGGCATCGGTGGCGATGACTACTTTGTTGTAACGCAGGTATTCAATGCCGTCCTCGATGTTGAGCGCGGCCTGGAGCAGGGCGAACTCCTCGTTTTCGTAAACGATCTTGCGCGGCAGGCTGTAGGTGTTCAGCGGCTTGCCGCGGAGCGAGAAAACCGCCTGCGTTTCCACGTCACGGCTCTTGGTGATGGAACCGGAGGCCGAGTCGCCCTCGGTGATGAAGAGTGTGGATTCCTCGCGGCGCTTGTGCTTGCTATCGTAGCGGACGCGGCAGTCGCGGAGTTTCTTGTTATGAACTTTAGCCTGTTTGGAGCGCTCTCTAGCAAGTTTCTGGATGCCCTTGAGGTCCTTGCGCTCGCGCTCAGCGGAGAGGATGCGTTTCTGGATGGCCTCGGCGACCTGCGGGTGCTTGTGGAGGTAGTTGTCGAGATTGGTCTTGAGGAAATTCCCGATGAAGGTGCGCAGCGATTCTCCATCCGGAGCGATGCCGGCGGAACCGAGTTTGGTCTTGGTTTGTGATTCGAAAACGGGCTCGACGATTCTAACACAGACTGCGGCCTCGATGCCGGCGCGGATGTCGGATGGTTCGTATTGTTTCTTGTAAAAACCGCGGATGACCGCGACGAGCGCCTCGCGGAATGCCACGAGGTGGGTGCCGCCTTGCGAGGTGTTCTGGCCGTTGACGAAGGTGTAGTATTCCTCGCCGCTTTCGGGGGTGTGGGTGAAGGCGATCTCGATGTCCTTGCCGACGAGATGGATCGGCGGATAGAGCGCCTCGTTTTCCATTTCCTCGCGCAGCAGGTCGAGCAGGCCATCTTTTGAGCGGAACTTCTTGCCGTTGAAAATGACGGTGAGTGCCGGATTCAGATAGGAATAGTAGCGGCACATTTTCTCGACGAACGGTTCCTTGTATTTCGCCTTCGCAGGGAAAATCGAGCGGTCGAGTTCAAAGGCGAGGCGGGTGCCGTTCACACCGTCGTCGCGGCGCGGGTTTTTCATGTCGACCGTTAGAAGACCTTTCGAGAATTCGAGGGCTTTCGTTTCGCCTTCGCGCCACGCTTGAATTTCGAAAAAGGTGGAAAGCGCGTTCACAGCCTTGATGCCGACGCCGTTCAGACCCACGGATTTCTTGAACGCCTCGCTGTCATATTTGGCCCCGGTATTGATCTGGGCGGCGCAGTCAAAAAGTTTTCCTAGCGGAATCCCGCGTCCGAAGTCGCGCACTTCCACGCGTCCTTCCTCGTCGATCTCCACGCGCACTTCCTTGCCGTAGCCCATGATGTGCTCGTCGATCGAATTATCGACGGCCTCCTTGAGCAGGATGTAAAGGCCGTCGTCGGGCGAAGAACCATCACCGAGTTTTCCGATATACATGCCGGGGCGCATGCGGATGTGCTCGCGCCAATCGAGTGATTTGATGTCGTCTTCGGTGTAGTTCGCAGCCATGGGAAAATTGTTTCGGAGTTCCTAAACGGTTCCGCAGCCGGGCGCAAGGGCGACGAATCCGGATCACCTACTGGCGGCTGATGCGCAGCCGGAGCAGACGCGGCACCGCAGGATCGAGGCCAAATGGCTCGCGAGCGCGCACGGTTTCGACTGGCCCGGTCGCCAGAATTTCCAGTGTCACCGGAGACCATATGCCGAGATCAGACGACGCTTCAGCAGCGTACTGGATGCCCGGCCGATCAGCAGGGCGTGTGAATGTTAGGGAAAATCCTTCGCTGTCCATCACGCCTGGAATGGGCGGCGTGAAGGCCCGGGGATTGCTGCCGAGCGCATACTCGATGAGATTGGGCATTCCATCGAAATCCGGATCTTCAAGGTCAGCAGCCAGTCCTTCGGCCCGCTCCGCTGCGGTGAAAAACGTGTTTTCCCACAGCGCTTGCTCGTCGGGTGCGATGACCAGGGTGGCGGTGGAAGTGCCTTGGTAGTTCGCAGCGGTGATGGACGCCGAGAGTGCGTAATTTCCGGCGCTTGTGGGAGAAGTGGCGGAACCGTTATAAAGAATTGCCACCGGAAGATTCGCCGGACTGGTGGCAGCGGTGGCAGATTTCGGGCTGCCATCGTAGGTGGCGGCGAGATTGGAAAACACGATGGTGGCTTCCGCCTTTTCGATGACCAAGGTGGCGGAAGCGGAACCCTCGTAATTCACATCGTCCACCGTTGCAGTGATTCCATAATTGCCTGCATCGGCGGGCGGCGCCAGCGCACCGTCATAGAGCAGATTCACCGGAAGACCGGCAGGTGTCGTCGTGGCTGTCGCCGGTTTCGGGCTGCCATCGTAAGTGGCGGTTAGACCTGCGAACACGATCGTCACACCGGCTTTTCCGATGGTCAGAGTCCCGGACTGACTTCCCTGATAGTTTGCATCAGTGATCGAGGCACTCACCGCATAGCTGCCAGCGTTCACCGGCACTGCGGCAGATCCGTTGTAGAGAAGTGAAACCGCTCGCCCAGTGGGAAGAGTGGTGACGGTCGCCGGTTTCGGGCTGCCATCGTAGGTCGGGGTGAGACCCGAAAGCGAGATGGTGGCAGCTGCCTTCTGGATGATGAAGGTGCCGGATGAGCTGCCTTGGTAATTCGGATCGGTAATCGATGCGGTCACCGAAAAGCTCCCCGCGTTGACCGGCACCGTAGTGGATCCGTTGTAGAGGATGGAAACCGCCCGACCGGCGGGAGTGGTGGAGGCGGTCACCGATTTCGAGCTGCCATCGTAGGTTTGTGTTAGATTTGCGAGGCTGATTGTCGCCACAGCTCGCGTGATGGTAACGCTGGAAGTCCGGGAAAATCCTCCACTGCTCGCCGTGATGACGAAAGGTCCGCCAGCGGTGGTCGCAGTGAATAGGCCGCTGGAATTCAAGGTGCCACCACCATTCGCCGTCCACGTGAACGATGCTGGCTGGCTGGCCATCGGCAGATTGAACTGATCGAGCAGGCTGGCACTGAACGCCTGCGTCGCATTCACCGCGAGCGAAGCGGACGGTGGATTCAACGCGAGTGAGGCCGCAGCTTGCACCACTCGGACTTTCACCGAACTTGTGACACTCAGCCCCGCTACATCCTGGACGGTGACGGTGAGCGTATGGTTTCCGATCGCTTGAAAGGTGGCGGTTGTATTCTTCGCCGCGTTGTTGCCGTCTGCTGAAAGCGTCACGCCGCTCCCCGGACCACTCGACAGGCTCCATGTGTATTTCAACGCCGCTTCTCCGCCGTCGTCAGAAGCGGTGACAGACAGCCCGACGGATGACGCGCGGACGAGTTCATAAACCGTTAGGTCTGGATCCGTCACCGTTTCCGTCGACGAACTGTTCGCCGCATTGACGATGAGCGGAGCTGCGTTCGTCGGAATGAGGAAAGCCCGCATGACCGCCATGTGCTGCATTTCCGCGGGGGCACTGTCAGAGGCCAGAATCGGCGGCGGGAGAAACGAATAGGGTGAGGTCACGCGGCTGTCATAAACGAGACCATTTTGAAACGTCCGTGTCCCGATGACCAACGGGGTGGAGCGCGCGTTGAGGTCGGCATCCGGGATCACCCAGTCGTACGGCTCGGCGCGACTTCGGTTGGTATTGCCATTTCCTGCCTGATCAGCCGGCCACGGACTGGAGGTGATAAAAACGCCCGGCTTTTCCGGGAGAGTAGGACTGTTGTTCGCGATGGAGAGAGTGTTGATACAGGCCTCCGTCCGGCTGAAGGTGTTAAAATCGCCGCCGATGACCAGATAGTCCGCCGCCGGGATATTTGATGCAATGAGGCGGAGGAGCTGTTTTGCCTGATTGTTGCGGCGAGTCGTGGAATCAGAAGCTGATTTCAGGTGGACACTGATGGCCCACAAGTCCTTGTCGCCTGGAATGTCGATTTTCGCCCACACGAAGTCGCGGTCGCTCAGTGTGTCGTCATCCTCCCACTCGCCGGATGAAATGATCGGATAGCGGCTGACGATTGCGTTAGGGATTCCGTTTCCTGCTTCCCGGAAAATGGAAAAGGTGGAGCCGAAGTTCATGTCCACCCATGAGCGGATGTTTGCCGTGGTGTTTCCAAGATAGTTCAGCTCCTGCACCAGTGCGATATCCGGATCCAGTCCCTGGAAAATCCGGTTGCCCTCCCCGTTGTCATAATCCTGGGTGCCCGTCGAAATGTTAGCAGCCATGATGCGGATCACCTCGTCTGCCACCAACGGGGACATGAATCCTCCGAGCAGGAAAACGACCGCTCCGCAGGTCACGTTGAGACATCTTTGGTAAATTGAAAACACAGGCGGGCGGCAGGACGCATGCACGATGTAAGCCATGCAGCGCAATTCGCAAATTTTCAGCACCCTTCCATTCCGCCTTTTCCTTTCCCACACCGTTTGCATTTTTTCACGTTGCCACCGGTCGTTACCTCCCGCAGTTTCCCGCCTCATTCTCATGGACTGGACATACAATATTCTTGGGCCCGATCCCGCCGCCGGCCTACTGGTGATCCTTATTCTGATCGTCATCGAGGGCGTGCTCTCCGTGGACAACGCCGCCGTGCTGGCCACCATGGTGATGCGACTGCCCCCGGAACAACGTGGCAAGGCACTGAAGTATGGCATCATCGGTGCCTATGTTTTCCGCGGTCTTTGCCTGGCGCTCGCCGCTTGGTTGATCACGATCTGGTGGCTGGAGCCCCTTGGCGGCGTCTATCTCCTGTGGCTCGCGTGGAGTCATTTTTCCCAACACAAGTCCGTGGAAGATGAAAGCGTCGAAGCGGTGGAAACCGAGGGAAACCTGCTCTACCGCTGCACGATCGGCCTTGTCGGGCCATTCTGGGCCACCGTCGTCGCGGTGGAAATCATGGACCTCGCGTTTTCCATCGACAACGTCGTCGCCGCCATCGCCTACGTCAAAAGCTACCCGATGCCCTCAAAACTCGTCCTCGTCTGCACCGGCGTTTTTCTCGGCATCCTCGCCATGCGCTTCGCCGCGCAGGGTTTTGTGAAACTCATGCACCGCTACCCGTTTCTGGAATCCTGCGCCTTCGTGGTCATCGCCGTTCTCGGCATCAAGCTGGTGCTCAGCGTCCCCCGCCATTTCCTCGAAAAGACCCACGAATTCCACGGCTACCTCGCCTCGAAGTCAGCCGCCCTCACCTCAGCCGGCGATGCCCTCCACAGCTTCCTCGCCAGCCATTACTTCGACCTCGGCACCTCCGTGCTCACCCTGCTGATCTTCATCGTGCCCGTCATCGTGCATCGCCTGAAAAATCCGCAACCCGCGCTCTGACCCTCAGCGGATCAGGAAATAAAACGCCACCGCGAAGAAGCCGAACCAAACGCTCGTCACCTGCGTCACGTTCAAGGCCCGCGCCCCGGACGACTCCACCGGGTCATCCTTATGCAGGCCGAACAGGTGATCGTATTTCAGCATCATCCACAGTCCGAGACCGGACCAGGCGATGAGAAAAAGTGCCAGAAACAGCTTCACGAGAACGATGATCATGATTTTAGGGCGGAACGGTTGAAATCCCGCGCCCCACTACCGCGCCGACCAACTCCGAAAGCAAACTCATATTTGCCAGCTCATCCGCAGAATCCTTCCTCATTGCGACTCGATAACCCGGACTTTCCTTTCCCTGCCGAGTCCATCCGCGATGGCGACCATCTCGATGGCCTCCTCATGTTAGAGCTTGCTGAGGAGCTGATGGTCCGGGGCGACAGGGAAGGTTTCTTCACAATCGAAGGTGACCCTGAAACTTCCCACCATCGCGAGAATGGCGCGGCGGTCTTCTCCGGGAGGAGCCGCCGGTGCGAGGGAAGCGCTGGCGATGAGCGGGAGTGCGATGGCGCGTTGCATGACGCCGCGGACCCTGCCCGCTTTTCCTGAGTCCTGCTAACGGCCGCTTGCGTCAGATGAGCGGTGGATTGCGAACCGGGGTGGAAACGCCTGTCCAAAGATTTTTGTAAGGATCGGCCCGCCCAGGAGACCAATCATCAGCTGCCGATTCGAAGCAGCCCACTTCAAACAACCAACATCCAACTACTGAAATGAAAACCATCGCAAACACACTCCGCCTTCTGATCGCCACCGCTGCCATCGGAATGTCCGCCTCACTCGCTCATGCCGGTGCCGGTTCACAACACTGGAAAACCCTCGGCAGTGAAGCACAGTTCAAGGACCTGAAAGCAGGTTCCTCGGTCGCGTTCGTCTGCACTACCTGCAAGACGATTTCCGAAATGCCGATCACCTCGGCTGAGACGGCGATGGGGCTTTGCAAGGAAGGCGGCCACGTGAGCTGCCCTTCATGCAGGCAGGTCACCAAGATTGTGGTGAAGCGGGCTCGCAACGATGCGCCCACCCACACCGAGATCAGCTATGTCAACGACAAGGGTGAAGCCTGTGCGTTCATCGCCCATGCCGGGAAGATGTAAACCGACTCCTGTCTGAAATTGTTAGGCCGTCCGGTCATCATGGCCGGAAATGGGAAGCTGCGACATCCGTGTCGCAGCTTCTTGCGGTTGGCTCTACCACACGGTCACTGTCTGGTCACTTGCGCCGGGCCGAACGGATGACATTGTTTTTAATGAATACAAGCTTTTGGCTACAGACTTGCCTCTTTTTCAATCATTCTGCGGCTCCTAGCCACTTTTCCCGAAAACTCGTTGAAAGGGCCTTGCGCCAGATGAGCGGAATAAAGATGGCACGGAAGCCGTGGAAATCCAGGTGGTCCGAGGCGACGGGAAGTGAGCCTTCCTCGCCGTCGACACGGCTAGACTACGTCGATACTACTCCGTTCCTCGCCACCCCCGCCAAGGGGAAATTCCGCGCAAGCTACTGCGAGGATGCACACAAGGTCGGGCCAATGAAGCACGGCGCGGAAATAGGCGGCGGTGGCTTGAGAAAGAACCAAAGAAATTCATTCTTTGGGAAATCCCAAAAGAGGGATTTCCCTGTTGCCAGGCCTTGGTCTGTCTGTTATTCCACAGAACGCAACCCGCAAGATGCGGCATTTATTTTCAAGAATGATGTAACATAACGAATACACAACCGCTTTTGCGACCAACAAAAGCTGCTGGGCTACCAACAAAACCGCGAATTTTAGTTTGCCCTCCAGAAGACAGAGCTGTCGCGCCAATCGGCGCGGCTTGGCGCGTCTTCTGGAGAGGCGCTTCGCGGTGCCTGTTGGTAGGGCGTGATCAAGTCGCGCTCTTTTTTTGCCCCTCTTCTAACATTCTCTCAATGAAACGACCATGAGCCCACAACACATTATCTACCCCTTCGTGCTTCTCTGCGCCACCGCCCGCGCGCACGAGGGCGTGGACACCGCCAACGTCACCGATCCCAGCAAAATCGTAAGCTCCACAACATACGATCTTGGTGATCGCCTGATGACTGTTCAGGAGGTCACAAAGGACATATTGCCTATACCACCAAAGCACCCTCTTCCCACTCCGGTTTCGCAGATTACTGATCAACAACTTGCCGATGAAGTCACGTCCGATGAAGGCGGCACGCTCATGATGGGCGGAACTGTTTTTCTTTCAATAAGTGGTCAACCCCGAACCCTAATCACCTATCACTCACCAGTCTGCCCCGCTCAGATCACCTTCTGGTCGTCTGCCGATTGGAGGCTTTTGACAAACGTCGGGCCGCTGAGGGGCCAGGACGGCAAGACTTGGGATTTAATGCTTATGTTAAGTCAGGAAGAATACCCCCCTGATGCAGACCCAGAACATTCAAATCAACAGCTCGTCATTCCGAATTTCTCCGCAGGAAAATCAACCTACAAAATAGTAACAGGCACTCCCAGTGCGCAGGTCCTTTCCCAAATTGAGCTATTCCATGCCAAATACGATTCAGATTACGAACAGCTCAAAGCAGATTTTCAAAAGCGCGAGGAGGAACAAAAGAAGCGCGATGCCGAGCTAAAGGCACACCCCCCGGACAAAAAGAATATTGTTCTCAGATTCCGGATGCTCGAACCTAGCGAGATTTCCGCTCCTTCGGCTTCCCCCACAGAATAATAAAATGAAATTCATGTCGATTTTTCGAATTCTCGCTCCAATTTTCTGTGGAGTTTCTTCCGCTATCGGCGATGGTGTAAATCCTTTGAGCATTCACCAGACGGCACCTGACAAATTCCAATTGGATTGGTATGCAGCTTATCAGCGTCCTTATCAAATTGAATCTAGTCCCGACCTCGTAAGCTGGGTCGACATGGGCGGGACAGTCGTTGGAACAGGAGCAATGAGTGGTGCCGCCGTGATCAAAGATGGTGACAAGATGTTCTTTCGTTTGCGTGAAGGAGCAATCCGGCCCGGATTCGATGGGAGATCACTATCCAGAGAGGATGATCATAGCTACCCCCAGTATACAGATCCAGATATCGAAGGAGGAGCACTCGAAGTGGATTTAGGCTTTCAAATCAGTTTCTTTGGTGAAATATTTTCCAAATGCTACGTCAATAACAATGGAAACATCTCCTTTGGAAAACCATATAAAATTTTCACTCCTAGGCCACTGCGTGAACTCGGGGAAAAAATAATCGCTCCATTTTGGGCAGATGTGGACACTCGGAATATTGAATCGGATGTGGCAAGATTCACTTCTGGTTCAGAAACCGCGAACAATCGTCCGGCATTCGGAGCAACCTATAAGAACGTTGGATATTTTTATAAAGAAGCCAGCAAGCTGAATAGCTTTCAAGTCATCCTCATTCAAAGATATGATACCGGAGTAAACAATTTCGACATTGAATTTAACTATAATAGAATCCAATGGGAGACAGGTAATTCGAGTGGCGGAACTGGTGGATATGGAGGAAAACCTGCAAGAGCCGGCGTAACGAACGGAGGAACTTTCGCTCTTGAAATAGCCGGTTCTGGAATTTCCTTGGCGCTTCTCGACACAATAGGTTCTAGCGCAAGTCAAAATCTCTCAACTGGACTTATTTATCAGTCTCACAATTCCAATATTCCAGGGAGATTTGTATTTCCAGTTCGTGGCGGTGTCTTAGAGGGAACCTTCAATGTAAATGCAGGACCAAATCAATATCTACCGGAGAATAACTCAGCTAGATTTCAGTTGATAGGTTCTACAACTCCATCCAATTTGTCCGGGCTAAGTTACAAATGGATACAGAAAGACAATAATCCTCCCGTGATCTTTTTCGATTCAACAATACTTAATCCGTTTGTCACCATTCCAGAACCAGGCACCTACGCATTTGAAATGACAGCAACACTTGCCGGACAAGCAAAGTTAATCATAAGTGATTCCGTAGACGTAGTCCATCCAGCTACATTCGAAGTAACCGCAGGAGATGGACTAAGCTTGTCACCTGGTGACTCTTTGACCCAGAGTCTTCACGGAAGCGCTATCTTTTCAGGTGGATCTTCAGTTTCCACAAGTTGGACACAGACATTTGGTGATCCTGCCACGATTACCAACGGAAACACGTTGGATCCTATCATCACAATTCCGGGACCGGGCTACTATGAATTTACCATGACAGCCACTACTGATCACAACTTTCCATTTACACGCTCCTCGATGAGCACAATATATTACAGCGAAGAATAATACAAAAATGAAACATTCTCCTAGTTATTTACTCGGTTTGATTTTCAGCCAATCCTTGTCAGCTGCATCAATTCAAATCAATTGGTCTATCGATTTAGGCCGGGAACTTTACAACCAGTTCGCAACTCCATTGAGTGCCGGGAGTGCCATTGATGGTGATGGCACTTTGTTGCAGTTGGGTTTCTACACGGGTGCAACTACGGCTGATCCATTCGTTGGCTCGTGGGTGCTGCTCGCCACATCTTCCGTCGGGGATACGGGAGTCAACCAAGCGGGCAGATTCAGCGTTTCTACAACGCTGGTGGAAGGAACTTTCACCGCTCCTGCTGCAGGCACCCCTTTAGCGATCAGGTATTACGATGGACTGACTGCCGCAACTTCCGCTCATTTCAATGCTGCCTCGGACACGACTGGCGCATGGAACTGGGTGGCTCCAGCACTCGTGGCACCCGTTCTAGATCTTAAAATCACCAAGCTTAACACCGTTTTTCAATCTGGAGTTGTCGGCGCGTTTCAGACCGAGATCGGTACGGGTGTTCCGGAGCCGGCGTCTGGGGCATTTCTCTTAGCTGGAGGAATTGCGCTGACATTTCGGCGGCGAAGATTGGCAACAGATTCTTGCATATCGAATGGGCGATGAAGTGATCGGCCGAAATCTTTGTTTTCCCGGAAAAGGCGTGCACCGGCCGCCGGATCGTGGTTTCAAGCGGTGAATGAATGGACGCGCCGCGCAACTCGACGGACTCCGGGCGATTGCGATGCTGGCGATCTGCTGGGACCACTGGTGCCCGCCGGGATGGCCGCGGATATTTCCCTTCGAGATCTTCCTGTTCTTTTTCCTCGTCCTCACCGGCTATCTGATCACCGGCTCGTTGCTGCGTGAGCGGGACCGTAGCGAGGCGCGCGGCGGATCATGGAAAGGGTCAGCCCTGAAATCCTATCAACTCCGCCGCGGCCTGAGGATTCTCGCACCGTATTATGCCGCGCTGGCGGTGGCGTGGATCGTCAGGGCGCCGGACGTGACGGGGCCGGCGATGGGCTGGTATGCGGTTCATTTGTCGAATTTCCACATGGCGTTCCTAGGTTACTGGCCGTTCGGGACGAATCATTTCTGGTCGCTGGCGATGCAACAGCAGTTCTATCTGGTGTGGCCGTTCGTGATCTGGTTCCTGCCACGCCGCTGGCTGGTGGTGACAGTCGTCATTTTTTCCGCCATCGGGCCCTTCGCGCGGATGCACCACGACGCGATCCAGTCCTGGGGAGTCGCCTGGCCGCAGGTGCTGACCTGGGCCTGTTTGGATTATTTCGGCATCGGAGGACTGCTGGCCCTCGCGGCGCATCGCGGGATGTCACTGGAAAGCACCGGGCTGAAGGTAATTTCCGGAGCCGCGCTGCTCGCCTACCTTGCCATTTTCGGCGCGGCGGCTGCCGGTTGGCCGACTTTCGGGCTGCGATCGTTTCAGCAAACATTCCTCTCCATTGCGCTCTGCGGTTTTATCGCGGCGGGGACCGTGGGGTTTTCCGGGGTTGCTGGAAGACTACTGGAGTATCGGTTTTTCCAGCGGATCGGGCAGATTTCCTACGGCATCTATCTTTTCCACAACCTCGCGCCACTGGTGACGGGAAAACTGATGTGGTGGCTCTGGAACGGCTCGTTTGAGAAGGGGGCAGGCGCGCTTTTCCGGGTTTTCATTTACGCGCTGGTCACTTGGGGCCTGGCGCTCGCCTCGTGGCGGTGGATCGAACAACCCTTGCAGGTAGTGCGTTCCAAGCTCGGCGCCAGCGGTCCAAGAGGCTGAAATCACGCGAGTCTAGCAGGGGTGGAAATGCTTGAAACTTGGTATAAAACGAGCAGCATGCCCGCGCCGGGGCTATTAGGTTCCGTTCCAAGAGCCGCAATCCACCCATGCATCCGACCCTGCCTTGAAATGATACGCCCCCGGCAAGCCTCTTGGGTTTCGCCCAACCGAGCCGCTCCATCAGACATTTCAAGGACACCCCTTACTTTTTCCAGCCTGACACATCATGCCTTCATCCTTTCTTCCCAAGCCGTTCGCCCACCCATACGAAATCGCCCCCGAATACGCAAAAAGCGCGGTCTATTTCTCCTGCGAGTTCGCCATTGACCAAAGTTTCAAAATCTATTCCGGCGGCCTTGGATTCCTCGCCGGCTCGCACATGCGGTCCGCTGCCGCCCTCCGCCAGAATCTCTGCGGCATCGGCATCCTCTGGACCTACGGCTACTACAACCAGGCCCGCGGTGAGGATCGTGAGCTGGCCGTGCAATTCCGTAAAAAAGAGTACGCTTTTCTTCAGGACACCGGCATCCGCTTCACGGTTTCCGTCCACGGCCACCCGGTCTGGGTGAAGGCGATGTATCTCCCCGGCGATATTTTCAACACGGTCCCAATGTTTTTGCTGAGCACCGATGTGGAGGAAAACGACGACCTATCACGCGCCATCACCCATCGCCTTTACGACCAGGACCACCTCCGCCGCATCGCCCAATACATCATTCTCGGAGCGGGGGGCGCACGGCTTCTCGATGAACTCGGCGTGGAGCCGGAAATCTGGCATCTCAATGAAGCGCACGGGCTTTCCGCCGCCTTCCATCTTTACGAAAAGCACCAAAGCCTCGAGGAAGTCAAAAAGCGCCTCATTTTCACCACCCACACGCCGGAAGAAGCGGGGAACGAAAAGCACGGCTTCGATCTGCTTCGCGACTTCTCGTTCTTCGGTGGCGTGCCGGAAGATGAAGTCCGCAAAATCACCGGCATCGAGGGCGATGAATTCAACCACTCGCTCGCCGCACTCCGCCTCGCCCGCATCGCCAACGGGGTTTCCAAACTCCACGGCGAAGTCTCGCGCCAGATGTGGAAGAGCTATCCTAACATCTGTGAGATCACCCACGTCACCAACGCCCAGAACAAAAAATACTGGGCGGACCACGGCCTCGAACACGCCCGCCAGCGCGGCGACATCGAGGAACTCAAACACCGCAAGCGCGAACTCAAGGAGCGGCTTTTCCGCGTGGTGGCCGATCAGACGGGCAAGCTTTTCAAACCCGACGTGCTCACCATCGTCTGGGCCCGTCGTTTCGCCGGATACAAGCGGCCGGACCTCATCGCCCGCGACATCCGCTTGTTCCGCGACCTCATCCACAACAACGAGCGCCCCATCCAGATCATCTGGGCCGGAAAACCCTATCCGTTCGACTATTCGGCGATCGACACCTTCAACCACCTCATCCGCCTCACCAAGGACTATCCGAACGCCTGCGTGCTCGTCGGCTACGAGCTGGAACTGTCGCGTTTCCTGAAAAACGGCTCCGACATCTGGCTGAACAACCCCGTCGTCACCCGCGAGGCATCCGGCACCTCCGGCATGACCGCCGCCATGAACGGCTCCGTGAATCTTTCCACCTATGACGGCTGGGTCTGCGAGTTCGCCAAGGACGGCGAGAACTCGTTCATCGTCCCGCCGGCCGATCCCGCACTCAGCCCGGAAGACCGCGACCGCCACGATCTGCTAGGCATTTATGAGGCGCTCAGCCAGCACGTCCTCCCTCTTTACTACGATCAGCCGGACGAATGGTATAAAACCGTGCTCAACTCGATGAACGACGTGGTCCCCTACTTCGACGCCGACCGCATGGCGGACGAGTATTACAAGAAGATCTACGCCTGAGTCAGATAGTCCCCTGCGATGATGGCAGCTGGCAAGTTTCCCCTTTTGTCGCAATCGAGTTCCTTATGCCAACCGCATCGGAACACGCAGCGCTTCGCAAATGCCCCCGTCAAGAATCGAACTTGAATCTAGAGTTTAGGAAACCCTTGTTCTATCCATTGAACTACGGGGGCGATTTTTACCGCGCGGGCGGACGCAGTGGATAGCGGACCGGGCGGCGGCAGGCAAGTCACTTGTCGCGGTGCAGAAGGCGGAACTTTGGGAATGCCAGGCGCTGGGACGGATAGATGCCGGTGTGGCCGCTGAATTGGTAGGCGACGATGCAGGCGGCGGCGATGTAAAGGCCGTTTCCCGCACCGAAAAGTTCCAGGCCGAGGATGGTGGAGGCGAGTGGCGTGTTGCTGGCGGCACCGAAGATCGCGACGAAGCCGATGGCGGCGAACAGGTCCACCGGCGCTCCGAGCAGGTGGGCGAGCGCGTTTCCCAAGGCAGCGCCGATGAAAAACAACGGTGTCACCTCCCCACCTTTGAAACCGGCGCTCAGCGTGACCACCGTGAAGGCCAGTTTCCACAACCACGCTGACGCTGGGATGTCCATGCTGCCGAACATCGCCGGCAGGGTAACCGCGTCCAGGCGGTTTCCTAACACACCGAGACCAAGGTAGTCCGGTGTGCCTGCTAGAAAAAACAGGCCGATCACGATCAGTCCGCCAGCCACCGGTCGGAGTTCCGGGCGCGGGATGGACCGCTTGAACGCGGCACCGAGACGATGCGAGGACTCGGTGAACAAGAGGCTCGCCAGACCGAAGGCGATCGCTGCTAGAATCACTTTTCCCATCATCAGCGGGTCGACGTGAAAGCCGGCGGGCGTGACGGAGACATGATACTGCGTGTGCCCGATGCCCCACGCATGGCACGCCCAGTCGGCGACGACGGCGGCGATGAAACACGGAACAAGCGCGTCATATTGGATTCGCCCGATCACCAGCACTTCCAGCGCAAAGACGGTTCCGGCGATCGGCGTGCCGAAAATCGAGCCGAAGCCCGCGGCGACGCCCGCCATGAGAAGGATGCGGACGTGGGCGGCATCGAGCGTGAAGAATCGGGCGAAGGTGGCGGCGATTCCACCGCCCATTTGGAGCGCCGTCCCTTCGCGCCCGGCCGAGCCGCCGAAAAGGTGGGTGACGAGCGTGCCTAACAATATCAACGGCGCCATTCGCCGCGGCACTCCGGCGGCCGGTTGGTGGATTTCGTCGATGAGCAGGTTGTTCCCGCCGTTCGCCGTTTTTCCATGGTGGTGATAGAGCCAGCCGATGGCGAACCCACCGACCGGAAGAAACCATAACAGCCACGGTTTTGAGAAACGAAACACGGTCACCGCATCGAGCATCCAGAGGAAAAACGCGGACGCCGTGCCCACCGCCAGCGCCATCGGGATGAGCACGGCCAGCCATTTGAGAGAGGCCAGGAATTGCGCGAAATAGCGGGTCATCGTCAGCGCGGAGCATAGGTGCTACAGCCAAAGCCGCCCAGCAAAACATCAGATCTGGGGATCGAACGGCACGACCGGCAGCCGGAATTCGAATTTCGTCCAGCCATCTTCCACGGCTGATAGTGGCGAAGGGTTTGGTGAGGTAGTCGTCCGCTCCCGCCTTGAGGCCTGCCACGCGGTCGCCGATTTCCGAGCGGGCGGTGAGCATCAGCACCCGCAGCGGCAGGGCCGCGGCACGGATCTTGTGGAGGATTTCAAAGCCGTCGATGCCCGGCAGGTTCACATCCAGTAGAACAAGGTCGAAACGGCTGGCGGTGGCCATTTTCAACGCTTCGTGGCCGTCGCCCACCGTGCTCACGCTGTGCCCTGCGCGCACCAGCGCCCGCTGCACCAGCGCGGCGAGCTGTTCCTCATCTTCTACCAGCAGGATGTCCATTTCGTTTGGGTTGTTCTGAATACCGCGATCTATCAAATCGTGCAATGCTGGTTGCGTAACGGCACGGTAGGAATCATCACTGGTTTCACAGGCGGATGACAAGGCGGATTCCCGCGGATCCGAGCAGCAATCCACTCAAAAGAACACCCGCCAGCAACAAATCACAGTTGATCTATCTGATATCACGCTGTTAAAACGCCGGCGCACCTAACATGAAAATATCCGCCAAGATCCCATTACGCCTCCTGTTGCTTTCGGCAGCCTGCCTAGCCCTCACGAACTGCGCCGCCACCAGATTGACTGACGCTCAGAAACAGTCGATCACCTCTGTCTCCGTCGCAGAACCGGCGGTGGAAACAAACGACTTCCATGCAGCGGATGGGACCGACTCGCCGAATGCTTCGAGCAGCGTGCCGACAGCGACGGGCGGAGGAATCATCCCGGCACTTCTCGGGGCGGCGATTGATTCCGGAGTAACAGCCTATCAAGGTGCGCAATTCAGGAAACAGTACGGCGAAAAACTGGCGTCCGTGGACGCGGTAGTTCCCCGCACGATCGGCGTGGACCTTCGCAAGCGCGCCGCAGTCGTGCTGAAAAAGGACGCGTTTTTCGGGCCGAAGATGATGAGCCAGTCGGATACGAAGTTCGACGGTGAGCTTCTCAACTACGGTCTCACCCGTTCCTATCGAAAGGACGACCAGACCTATCTCGGTGCGACTGTGAGCCTGAACGTCTGGCTGATCGGCAAGGACGGGAAAAAACTTTTCACGCGCAAGCTTGATCTCCGCTCCGGATCCAGCTTCACCATCGACGAATATGCGACGGACAAGAAGCGGGTGACGAAAGTTTTCAACGAGGCGTTTTCAGACTTCGAGGTTCAGTTTGCGGATCTTTTAAACACGCAGATGGGGCGTTAGAACCGGGTTAGGAAAGCAGATCCTTCCAGCTGCTAGGTATGCCACCCTACACAATCACCGCCGATTGGCGGCCGAATCAGAAAGTTCTGATGGAAGCGATCCGGAAGCCGGGGCCAGTGATTCCGGGTGCGAAGGTTGGCGCCGGACCAACGCGATGCGAAAGCCGATTTTGCTGAACCGCTGGAGCGCCAGACCGGCCCCGGCCTTGCGGGGGCCGGCGAACTTGCCGATTTCCGGACTAACGGAATCCCTGCACCACTCGCCGGCGTTGCTCCGCATGTTGCGGATCGACCATGCGTTGCCCCCATTTCCCGGGCTGGATTTCGCACCGTATTCGGGAAATCCGCCGGCGACCGGAACCGAGCCCGCGCGGCAGGCGAATTCCCACTCCGCCACGTCCAGCAGTTCATATTTCCAATCCGGATCCGGGGAGATCAACCGCCCCAGGAATTCCTGGCTGTCATGCCACGAGACACGCGCTTCCGGGTTCGCGGATGACGGGTTTTTCACCGGTGGATTGGGACGGAACGACGGCGGCTTGCCCATCACCCTCTGCCAATCCGACTCGGTGACAAGATCCGCACCGATCCAGAATCCGTTCGCGATTTCGACGGGCGAGGTCCCCTTGGCTTCAAGTTTTCCGGCAGGAACCCAGCGGAACTCGCATTCCAGGCCATGACCGATCGCAAGCACACGCGATTCACCGGGCTTTCCTCCCTCCATCGAAGAGCTCGCAAGCTTGAGTTGTTCGCAGCCGGTGAGCAGCAAACCGATGACCGCAACCAGCGCAATCCAAAGTCCCCGCGTGACGACCGCACCGAAACCGTCGGTGTTTTGCAATCCTAGCAGATGACGGCCAAATGACACTAACGGCCATCCGCAAGCCACGTGCCAGAAAATCCCCACCGGGAAAACCCATATCTCCCAAGGGACGGAAGCGATCGGGGCGTTTCACTGCCGACGAGAAAGCATGCAAGGATTGCCTCAATTCTGCAATTTTTTCAGGACGCTGATGAATTCCTCCTGAAATCTTAGCACGCACCGGAAAGAATTCATTGATGAGGTCATCGGCGTGAAAGGACATTGCCCGGTATTGCATGAGGATTGATCTTGGGATTTTCAATCCACCTCTGCCTTCTCCAACAAGCTAACCTACGGAAACAATCAAGCGAGTCCTGGTAGGGTTTTACCCCATTTTCAGGGTTGATGACTTTTGTAGAATCAGCGCTTTAAAACCGTTAGATTCTAATGACTCCATGAATCCAATTCCCCTCTCTTCGACTATGGACGAGACATTCGATTCTCTCGAAATGCGCTTTTCCGAGCAGCGCTACCGCCGGCTCTTTGAGGCCGCCCGGGACGGCATCCTCATCCTGAATCCCGATACCCGGAAAATCATCGATTCCAACCCTTTCATGACCGAACTCCTCGGCTACCCGCGGTCCGAGCTGATCGGCAAGGAACTCTGGCAGATCGGGCTCCTCAAGGATGAGGCCGCCAGCCAGGCCACCTTTCGCGAGTTGCAACACGAACACTACGTCCGCTACGAGAACCTCCCGCTGGAAACCCAAGCAGGTGACCGGCGCGATGTGGAGTTTGTCAGCAACGTCTACCCCGAGGGCGATCGCCAGATCGTCCAGTGCAACATCCGCGACATCACCGAGCGCAAAAAAACCGAAGACCGCCTCCGTCTGCTCGAGAGCTGTGTGGCCAACCTGAATGACGCCGTGATCATCAGCGAAGCAAGCCCGCTCAACGAACCCGGCCCCCGGATCGTCTTTGCCAACCGCGCGGTGGAGAAACTTTGCGGCTACTCCATCGAAGAGACGGTCGGCCGCAATCCGCGTTTCCTCCAGGGAAGAAACACCGACCGCCACGTACTCGACGAGATCCGCGACGCCCTCGTCCAACAAAAACCCATTCGCCGGCAACTCATCAACTACGACAAGCAGGGCAGGGAATACTGGGTTGATATGAATATTGCTCCCATCTTCGACAACGACGGGCAGTGCACTCACTTTGCCGCCATCGAACGGGACATCACCGAGGAACGAAAAAACGCCGAGCAGCTCCTCTGGCGCACCACCTTTTTCGAAGCCCAGGTTCATTCCTCTCCTGACGGCATCCTCGTGACGGATCACCATCAGCATAAAATCATCCAAAACCAACGCCTCACGGATATGTGGGGGATTCCTCCGGAGATCGCGGCTGAGGCGAACGACAGCCGCCAACTCGCCTGGGTCACCAGCCTGATGCGCCACCCTGAGATATTCGTTAGAAATGTCGACTGGCTGAACGCCCATCCGGATAAAGTGGGCCGGGACGAGATCGAATTTCTCGATGGTCGCTTTTTCGAGCGTTACTCCGCACCAGTGATCGGCCGGGACGGACATCATTTCGCAGAATCTGGACCTTTCGCGATATCTCTAACCGCAAAAGCAATGAAGAGAAAATCGCCGAGCAGGTCGCCTTCATGGACAAGGCCCGCGACGGCATCATCGCCCGCGATTTGCAGCAGCGCATCCTCTTCTGGAACAAAGGCGCCGAGCACATCTACGGCTGCTCCGCCAGCGATATGATCGGACGTGACGATTCGATGGAATACTACGCCGATCCCGCCAAGTTTCTCAAAATCTGGCAGATCGTCCTCGAACAGGGCGAATGGTCAGGCGAAATCAGGCAACTCACCAAGCAAGGCTATCCGATCACTGTCGATTCGCGTTGGACACTCATCCGCGATAACGACCGCCGGCCCAAAGCGATTCTAACCATCAACACCGACATCACCGAAAAGAAAAAAACCGAGGCCCAGTTCCTTCGCGCCCAGCGCATGGAAAGCATCGGCACGCTCGCCGGAGGCATCGCCCACGATCTCAACAACATCCTCGCCCCCATCGTGATGTCCATCGACGTCCTCAAGGAGCTCGTCACCGATCCCGCCGCCCTGCGCATTCTCGACACGATCCAGTGCAGCTCCTCACGCGGGGCCGGCATCGTCCGCCAGGTTCTTTCTTTCGCCCGGGGCGTCGAGGGCGAGCGCATCCCCATCCAGATCGAGACCATCTTCCAGGATCTCCAGACCATCATCCACAATACCTTCCCGAAGCACATCCGCCTACAGTCCAACATCCCGAAAGGCATCTGGCCCATCTCCGGCGATGGCACCCAGCTCTACCAGGTTTTCCTCAACCTCTGCGTCAACGCCCGCGACGCCATGCCTCACGGCGGCATTCTAACCATCACCGTTGAGAACTGCGAACCAGACGACCATTCCGCCAGAATGTCCCCTCCTGCGAAGGCAGGACGGTATGTGAAAATCGCGATTACAGACACCGGCTCCGGCATGCCACCCGAGGTCCTCGATAAAATCTTCGAGCCATTTTTCACGACCAAAGATTTCAGCAATGGCACCGGGCTTGGCCTGTCCACTGCCCTTGGCATCGTCAAAAGCCACCAGGGCCTCATGGACGTCCACAGCAAACCGGGCGACGGCACCACCTTCAGGATCCACCTCCCAGCGATTGCCGAGGAAATTCGGGCCACGCGGCCACCCGCCCGTTCCGATGAAACGCCCGCGGGCAATGGGGAAACCATCCTCCTCATCGACGACGAACCCGCCATCCTCGCCATTACCGCACAGACCTTGGAAACTTTCGGCTACCGCGTTCTAACCGCCAACAACGGAGCCGAAGCCGTCATCGCCTATGGCCGGCATCAAAGCGAAATTGCCATCGTCCTCACCGATATGACGATGCCCGTAATGGACGGTGCCGCCACCATTCACGCCCTGCAACAGATCAACCCGAGCGTGCTCGCCATCGCCTCCAGCGGCAGCGGCGCGACCACCGGCACCAGCGGCGCCGGCCAGGAAGACATCAAGCACTTCCTTCCCAAACCCTACACGGCGGAAACCCTCCTCCGCCTGCTCCACCAGCTCCTGCACCCCTCAACCTAGGACACCTCGCCCAGCCCGGCCACACCGCCGGTTATTCAACCCATCCCTCCCCGAATACCACATTCGGAGGGATGACAATGTCGCGAAAACATCCCAGCCATCTTCGGAGAATCCAGCCGCAAAAAGGCGGAAAAGTTCGCAAGAATCCAACTCCGGTTTCCCGCCTCACCTCCAACTTTTGTGGATCTTGTCGCCTCTTTGCGGCTGAAAATCCACAAACCCGTTTCTCAGATCTGCGGATCGAAGGGCACCATCGGCAGGCGGAATTCAAACTCGGTCCAGCCGTCCTCCGCTGTGGATAACTTCAACTCGCCGCCGTGGGCGCGGACCAACTCGCGGGCAATGTTCAGGCCTAGCCCGTAGCCGCGCACATTCTCACCGACCGCGGAGCCCCGGCGGAATCGTTCGAAAATCCGCTCGCGATCCTCCGGCGGGATGGTGCCGCCGGAATTGCCGATCCTGACCACGACCCAGTCTCCTTCGTGAAACGCCCGCACTCTGACGAGTCCGTTCTCCTCGGTGTATTTCGCGGCGTTTTCGATGAGATTCTGCAGAACCAACCGCACGCGCCGCCCGTCGCCGAGAGTGGGCAGCACGCCGGGCAATTCCTTCTCCACGGCGATCTTCCGCTCGAGCACAAGAGTTTGCAAATCGTCCAGCGCCGCTTCGATCATCTGCTTGAGGTCGATCTCAGCGGACTCCAGTTGCAGGCGTCCGCCATCGGCTTGGGCGAGCAGGAGCAGGTCCTCGATCAGCGCGGTGAGCCGCCGCGTCTGCTGGCGGAGCACGGAGACCTCGGCAAGCTGCGACGGCGTCAGGCCCGTCTCGCCCGCCAGATGGTCCAGCCCCGCGCGCAGGATGGAGACCGGGGTTTTCAACTGATGGGACGCGTCCGCTGAGAACCGCGTGGCGGATTCATAGGAAGTCTGCAGCCGGTCGAAACTACGGTTCAAAACTTCTGTCAGACGCGCGATCTCATCGCAGGAAGGCGGCAGCGGCAGCCGTTCCTTGGGGGAGGTCGCGCTGATGCGTTCCGCCGCCGCGGTCAGGCCGGCCACCGGGGCGACCGCGCGCCTTCCTAACAAATGACCGCCGATGAACACCATGGCGCCGACCACCGGCAGAGCGATCAGCAGGCTCTTGCGCAGGTCCCGTTGGAAGCGCTCGATCGATGACAGCGAGGTGCCGATCGTCACCCGGTAGTCGTCCTGTTGGAAAACACCGATCCGGCAGTTTCTTTTGCCGATGCGAGTGGTGTAGCGGATTCCCACTTTCCCCCCGGGCGACTCGCCTTTCAAATTCGCCGAGCGATAAAGCAACTGGCCTTCCGGTCCCTGAATGATCAGATAGTGATCCCTCAGGGTCTCGGGAATCATCGCATCCGTCAGTGGCTGCCTCGGATCCCTCGGTCCGCTGCTGAGATTCCGGAAATCCCAGAACAACTCCTTCACCTCGCCTTCCAACTCCCCGTCCAGTTCGGCGAGTTGGTTGTGGTAAAGAATCCCCATCACGATGGAAATCCCCGCCGCCAGGGAAATGACGGTGAGCAGCGCGGCATAAATGCCGACTTTGACTTTGAGCGACCAGGTTTTCATCTCGGCTGACGCAGGACGTAACCAACACCGCGCACGGTGCCGATGGTGGATTCCTCGCCGGGCCTGTCGAGTTTCTTGCGCAGGCGCATGATGAAGATCTCCACGGTGCGCGTGTCGTATTCGTGCTCGCGCTCCCAGATGCGCTCGCAGATTTCATCGCGGGAAAACGTCCGGCCAGGCTCGCGCATGAAGACTTGGAGCACTTCGAACTCGCGTGGCGAAAGCTCCACGCGCTCCGCTCCACGTGAAAGGCGGCGTTTCACCGTATCCATGCACAGGTCCCCCATGCGAAGGATCGCCTTGGGTTCTTGAGCACCACCGCGGCGGCCCAACACCTCCACCCGCGCCAGCAGCTCCTCCATCGCAAAGGGCTTGGTCAGGTAATCGTCAGCACCCGCCTTGAGACCAGCCACACGGTCGCCGATCTCGGAGCGCGCGGTGAGCATCAGCACGCGAACCGGCAGTCCCGCCGCGCGGATTCTCCTGAGGATTTCAAAGCCGTCCATTCCCGGCAGGTTCACGTCCAGCACGACGAGGTCAAATCGCGTGGCGGACGCCGATTTCAAGGCCTTCACCCCGTCGCCCTCCGTGCTGACGGAGTGGCCGCCACGCATCAGCGCGCGCCGCACGAGTGCGGCGAGCTGCGCCTCATCTTCCACCAGCAGGATGTCCATTTTGTAAGGGGTTTTCAAACATGCCGCTCTATCGACGCATCGCAGATCCGCATCTGTAACGGCATGGTGGGAATCATCCGCGTTTCCGCCTGCGGATGGCAAGGTGGATTCCGGCATGGTTGCAGGCTCACGGTGTCAGCCACACCTTGAGATGATAGAAGTTCTTCGCTCCCGCGCTCGCCGCGCTGTGGCTGACGCCTTGACCGGCTGCGATAATGTCTTCATAGCCGGGCACCGGTGCCCAAGCGGGGTTCGCAAGGTCGTTGGCCGCCTCCAGCGCGTAATGCCGGGTTCGTCCCGTATAACCGTCGCCACCGGCCGCCTTTGCGGTGAATGCGATGGAAAACTGGCCGGCGCTCACCGCCACCACCGTCTCCGGCGGAATGTCTGGTAAAAGCGGCGTCAGTCCGAACACATACTCCGCCTCGTTGGTGATTCCGTCACCATCCGGGTCTGCCGTCGGACCGGAGACCGCCGGGTCCCCCAACTGCGCGGGAGTGAACCTGGCGGCGCTCCAATCCTGGAGAGTCCCGAGCGCCGGATGAATGCTCACGATCGCGGTGTTTGAATTCGCGACACCGCCGGCATTGGTGGCGCGGACCCAGTAGGCGGTTTCCACCGTTAGAGCTGGGGTGGTGAATGTGGGACCGGTCGCCACGGAGATGGGGTTCGAGAGATCGCCAGAGTTTCCTATGTACCACTGGAACGCAGGCGAGGTGCCGGATGCAGAAGCCGTGAGGGTGGTGGTGGTCCCGCTTTCAATCGCGACCGACGCCGGCTGGCTGGTGATCGCCGGCGGCGTGGCCACCGTGACCGTGATGGTGGCGGAAAACAGACTGCCGGAAAGGTTCCCCACTTTTACCCAGTAGCTGGCGGTTGCGGCGAGCGGCGGGGTGGTGAAGCTGGCGGAAACGCCGCCCGCACCCGTGATGGGATTGGATAGATCGCCGGAGTTTCCGACATACCATTGATACTGGAGCGACGTGCCGGTGGCGGAGAGATGGAGCGCCGCTGTTCCTCCACTGGCGATGGTCTGTGGCAACGGTTGTGAAGTGATCTCCGGTGGGACATCGACCGTAAGCGTGGCGGTGTTGGAGTCCGCCGTGCCCGCCGCGTTGGACACCCGGACCCAGTAGCTGGTGGTGGTAGTCAATGCGGGCGGAGTGTAGCCTACGGAGGTGGCGTTCGTGATGGGGCTGCCGGTACCGCCCGAGTTTCCGACATACCACTGAAAGGTGGGGCTCGTGCCTGATGCCGACACCGTCAAGGTGGTGGTCCCGCCGACGCCGATCTCATTTGACTGCGGTTGGGTGGTGATGGCCGGGGGAACCCTGATGGAAATGACCGCCGCATTCGAGTCCGCGGTGCCAGCTGAATTCGCAGCTCTTGCCCAGTAAGAGATATTCACGGTTAGCGCGGGTGTCGTAAAGGTTGCCGAGGTTGCCCCTGTGACTGGATTGGTGGTGACGCCTTTCGCTCCCCGGTACCACTGGAACGTCGGCGAGGTTCCGGAGGCGGCGACTGTCAGGGTGGCCGTGGAGTTCGGATTGATCGTGGCAGACACCGGATTCGTAGTGATGGCCGGGGCCACGACTCCCTGCGCGACTCTGATGGTGAATGCTTTTGCTATGGAGCCACCTGAGTTTCCCGAATTCTCCCAAGCCTTGAGGGTGAACGGATAGCTGCCCGCAACCGTGGGCACTCCGGAAAGTGTGCAGGTGCTGCCGGAATTGCTCTTCACAATGCCGGGTGGAAGACTTCCCGCCGAGATCGACCAGCTTCCCGGATTTCCCGGAGCGCCCGTGACCTGGACCGTCATCGAAAAGATAACCCCGGTGGTCGCCGTGACGGGAGACACCACCGGCGTGGGTGCTATCTGCGTCATGGTGGTGGCTCCAGCCACCGTGTCATAGGCACCCAGCCCGGCCACCGTGGCGACGCTCCATTTCATCAGCTCGCCGGCGCCCTTGGTACCCATTACCCGAGCCTCGGGGAAAATGATCTGGACGATCGGCGAACGTTGGAAAAGCAGCAGAAGCGAGCCGAGCTTCGAGAAAACGAGGCGGAGTTTTGGATTGATGCGGATCAGGGAGTCCATGGAATGGCGGTGAGAGTAAATGGAAACGGGAACGGTTAGTTGCAGCCGCAGCCGCCGCCTCCCACGCCGCCGCCACCGAAGGCCGCTTCACGGGAAAAATAGGCGTGATCGGTCATCGCCTTCTGCAGCGGATCGAGGTTGTCGGCCATCACGGGTTTGGCGAGGTTGCCGCGTTCGTAGGGTTTCACCCGCACGAGCTGGTCGGCGCAGCCGGTGAGGCACGTGGCCGCGGCGATGGATGTTAGAATGAGGAGCGGGGATTTCACGGGTCGGATTTTCTTATTTGCCTTCCGCCAGCAGTGTCTCGATCTCGGTGACGTATTCCGCCTCGGTCTTCGCCCCCCGGAAGCCGGCGTGCACGAAGCGGATCACGCCCTTGCGATCCACCAGATAGCTGGATGGCATGGAGGGAGGATTGAAAAATCCGGCGGCCTTGTGCGAGGAGTCGTGCACCACGGCGAAGGCGACCTTCATCTTGTCGGCGAAGCCCTTGTATTTCGCCGCATCCTCATCGACGCCCACGCCAATGATCACCAGCCCCTTCGGCCCGTAGGTGTTCTGGAGTTTGTTGAGAACCGGAAACGATTGCACACAGGGCCCGCACCATGAGGCCCAGAAATCGACAAGCACCACCCTGCCGGCGGTGTTGGGCAGCGAGGAGCCCGGCAGCAGTTGGGAGAGTTTCGGCAGCGGCTGCCCGGCCTTGGCGGCGTCTGCGGCGGAGAGGACGGGTGACAGGGCCGCGAGTAAAATGGCGGTGATGATGGTTTTCATGGTGAGGATGGTTTTGTTAGTTGGATCAAGCGGCTTTCACGAGATACTTGCCGAAGCCCCGGCTGCCATCGATGCCGTGCTCGCCCTGGGCACAGACTTCGACTCCCCGCGCCAGCGAGGCGAGGTGCAATCCCTCGCGATGGCCAAGGACAAAAACAGCGGTGCTTTGGATGCCGGCTTCAAGGCAGGAATCGGCGACGACCGTCACCGCGCGCATCCCGTTAGAGACGGGCCAGCCCGTGCGCGGATCAAGGATGTGCCCGTAGCGGACGCCGTCGTGGCTGAAGTGGCGGGCATAGTCGCCAGAGGCAGATACGGCACGGTCGCTGACGGCTAGGCCGCCCCAGCAGGTGCCGGGATGGTTGCCGTCCTCCACGCCCACATGCCAGAACGGATGAATGCCGTTTCCACCCATCGCGAAAATGTCACGGCCCAGATCGACCATCGCATCGCGAATGCCATGAAGGCGCGCGATCTTGGCCAGGCTGTCCACGGCGAATTCTTTTCCGAATCCGCCAAAGTCCAATCCCATGCCCACTTCCGGCAGGAACACGGCTCCTGTCCGGCGGCGGACCTTCGTCCATCCGGTTAGATCGAGCGCCGCCTGGACCTCGTCGCGTGCGGGCAGCTTGGCGTGGACGACTTTCCAGTTCCAAACCTCCAGCAGCGGCAGCAGCGTGGGATCGAGAATTCCGTTGGTGCGGGAGTAGAGACTGTCCGCAATGTCCAGCAGCTCCTCCATCTCCGCATCGGTCTCCACCCAATCGCGACCGGCCGCCGCATTGATTTTCGAAACCAGTGAATCCGGGCGGAAACGCGAGAATTTCGCCTCGAACCTGCCGACCCAGCCGAGCGCCGCCGCAGCGAACTCCAGGGACTTGCGCTGGTCTATCAGCCTGAACTTGATCACGCAGTTCGTCCCCAGCGCCTTGAACGCAAAGCTCCTCACGCCGGCCTTGTCGGCAGGGAGGGCGGAGCTGGTGGCGAGGGTGGTCATAATGAGGGATTTCCTGGGATCAGAACCGGGCGCTGAGACCAACCGTCCAGATGTTCGCTTCCGGATAGGCCTGCGAAGGCGCTGAATCGGAGCCGGTGCCCGTCATGACATAGCGTTCGTAACAGGCGGTCGCGGTGAAGTGGTCGGCGAACTCGTGGCGCAGGCGGAGGCCCAGGCTCGCCGCATCGAACGACGAGAGCCGGTAGTCCGCCGAATAGTTCGGACCGCTGCCGTTAGGGGCTGCCGCAGGCGTGCCGATGTTGAGTTCATTGAGGGACGAGACATAAAAATCCGCGGCGTTCTGGTGATAGTAGCGGCAGAACGGAATGAGCTGGAAGTGATCGCCGAGTTCCTGACGCCACTCGACCTGGAGGGTTTCCGAGAGAATACCGTAATCATCATGGGAAAGGCGCAGCACTCCGTCTAACGCTCCGTCCGCACCCTCGAAGTAATGTTTTCCCTCGAACTGCAGCACTTCCCGCAGCCGGCTGTCCGGGCGGTTCTCCCGATAGATGTTGGTCACGGGCAGGTCGGTGAAGCCTCCGTTTCCGTCCGGGATCTGTAGCGTCTCATCGCGTTGGACGATCTTGTAGGGATCGTTCAGATAGCCGTTCGCGTAGCCGAGGGTCAGGTTCGCGGCAACCACGGTGTTCTTGTCGAGGATCTGGGTCAGCCCGGTGAAGAAATCGAAGCTCTCCTTGCGGGCGTGCGGCAGTAGGGGAACGCTGACCTGGTCGTCCAGATAGTTCAGCCCGAATGCGAGCGTGGTGTTCTTCTGATTGAACTCGAGGGTGTCGCTGAGCGAATAGCCGCGTGAAACATAGTCGTGCTCGGAGCTTCTTGAGATTTCCAGTTCCAGCTTGTGGTCGCCGAACTGCCGCGAAAGCGCACCGAGGATGCCTGTGCGGACGTCCTCCACGTCTGATAGAAACGGCTGGGTGCCTCCCGGCAGCGCGCCGGTGGGTGACGCGCCGCTGATGGCGTCGTGCAACCACTGGAACCGGAAGGACGTGGCGTCATCGATCTGGACATCCCCTCTCACGTAATGGGACTCCACCCGGATGCGGTCGGAATCCTCCTGATAGAGCTGGTAGCTGTAATCATAGGTCTGCGGCAGGACCTCCGCTCCCGCTTGGAGACCGGGGCAAAGCAGGGTGGCAAGGACGATGGGTTGGCGGGCGCTCACGAAGAAGTTGGGTTGGATTCACGGATCATGACAGACGATGACCTCCTTCCGGCGTTTGTTGAAACCGGCGGAACAGTGAATTCTTTCCATGAGTCGCCATTGTTGCAAACGGTCGATGGTAACCAATTGGTTATATTGAACCCTTGGCCTCGTTGTAAGGATCTGTGGCGACGGGAAGAGCGAGGTTCCTAATGAACATGACGTAGCCGGAGAGGATGCGAGGGTCTGGGACTTTTCATGACCGGTGGTGCCGAGCAGGAACACATCAAGCACTTCCTTCCCAAACCTTACACCGCGGAAACCCTTCTCCGCCTGCTCCACCAGCTCCTGCACCGACCCGATATTTCATGATGCGCCGCGGTCAGGAGGACTTATGAATAGTGCCTATGACTGATGACGGGCAGGACAAAATCATCCAAATGGCCTGGGAGGACCGAACGACCTTCGAAGAGATCGAGAAAAAGACCGGCCTCAACGAAGCTCAGGTCATCAAGCTGATGAGAAACGAGCTCAAACCCTCCAGTTTCCGCATGTGGCGGAAGCGGGTGAGCGGGAGGATCACCAAACACCGGAAGCGGTTTCTCCATGAGATCATTGGCGGGAGAAAGCGCGGCCAGGCCCCGCAGGAAAATTGATCCACTGAGTTTCTGCCATGCCTGCTCCCACACCCCACCCGCCTGTGAAAAACAACGCTTTCCAGGAATACCTCTCCCGCCGGTTCAGGATCCTCCTCACCGGTGATCCCGATGGCGTCCCACCCTGGCTGGAAGTCGTGGCCGCAGGACAGGGGCCGGGCCTTTACCTGCCTACGGATGCCCCATGGGTGGCGCATGCGGACTTGGCGACGCTCGTCGGAGGCATCCGCGCCTTGCTCATGCAGGCCCTCCATCCCGGAAGCCTGGCCGGAGTGCGCGGTCATTCCCGCTATAAGGATGATCCGCTCGGCAGGCTTTCCGGCACCATCCGCTGGCTCACCATCACCACCTACGGATCCCACGAGGCCATCGCCAACGAGGCCAACCGCGTCAACCGCATGCACGATCGCGTCAAGGGCAAGTATCAGAACGCCAGCGGGGAATCCACCGCCTACCGCGCCGCCGATCCGGATCTCCTGCTCTGGGTCCACATCGCCTTCATGGATTCCTTCCTGCGCTGCCACCAGACCTTTTCCACCCGCCCCCTGCCCGGCGGAGCGGATTCCTACGTCCGGCTCTGGTCGAAATCCGTAGAACCCCTCGGCCTCACCAGCGCCCCGATGAATGAAGCGGAACTCATCGCCGCCATCGCCCGCTACCGCGCGCAACTCATCGTCACCGAGGAGACGCGGGAAACCATCCAGTGGATCAAAAATCCCCCCCTGCCAGCCACCTCAAAGCCCATGTATGCCCTCCTTTTCCAATCCGCCGTGGCCTCACTGGGCAGCGAATACCAGCAAATGACCGGGCTCAAATCCCTGCCCCTCCGCGTCCTCCGCCCGCTCACCACCCGTGCCCTGCAGCTCATGCGCCTCGCGATCGGACCGGAAAGCCCCATCGAAGAAGCAGCCATCCGCCGGATCGATGGGACGTCGCCCCATCAGTAGTCCATTCATCCCCGCCTCCGTGCGTATCCGGAATCGGTGTGCCGGATGCTTTCCACTGGCCGTTCTGGCAGGGATCTGGCAAAACGCCCCTGTGCTCTTCCAGAAACCCTTAATTTTTTCAGACCAACAGCCTTTTTGAGCTCCAAGATTGACTCGAATGCCAAAAACTGTTCCATTGAACACATGAAACCCCTTTCCGAATTACAGCCTCTTCTGATTAACGACTTAGCAGCTTTGCCGGATCAAATGGCTGCTTTTCCTCGCTTCCGCTACATGGGCAGCAAGTTTCGGTTGCTCCCTTGGATTCACGACACCTTCCGGGGCCTCGATTTCGAAACCGCCACGGACGTTTTTTCCGGTTCCGGTGTGGTGGCTTATTTGCTCAAGGCCATGGGCAAACAAAGCCTCAAGTGAGTCAACTCGAAGTTTCAGAAAAGAACGCGAATGAATTTGATGATGCCCGATTATCTTGCAAAGGCATACACAAGTCCGACTCAGCAGGCACGCGTTGTGACTGAGGCATGGGCATCCCGGGAGCTATACTGTCCAAATTGCTTGGCGCCAACACTCGATCCAACTCCAGTCAATTTCCAGGCGATCGATTATATATGCCCCGCTTGCGCTTCTCCGTTTCAACTGAAAAGCTCTAAGTCAACAATCGGAATGAGAGTTCCTGATGGAGCATACAAGACCATGATCTCGGCAATTCGAGAAGACAGAACTCCGAATTTGCTTTTGCTCAGTTATAAACAAATTTCTTGGCAAGTTTCAGACCTGTTGATCATTCCCTATTTCGCATTCTCGGAGCAAGCAATCATCCCACGCAAGCCACTCGCGGTGACTGCGCGCCGAGCAGGATGGATTGGGTGTAACATAGATCTCAGTCAAATCACCCCTGACGCCCGAATTCCGATTATTCAGAATGGCGAGGTTGTTTGTTCCACGATTGTTTCAGAGCGCTTTTCCAGGATCAAACCCCTGAGCCAGATCAAGAGCAGAGAGCGGGGTTGGACTTTGGCCGTCCTCAATGCCATCCAGACATCAGGTTTGACGAAGTTTACTACACAGCAAGCTTACTGCATAGAAAGCCAACTCGGTGTAATTTTCCCATCCAACCGACACATTCGTCAAAAGATCCGCCAACAACTTCAAGTTTTGCGAGATATGGGATTGCTGATTCACTTGAGCCGCGGTTGCTGGAAAACTTTACCCTGACGACAGAATCAACTACCGACCACAAACAATGACAGCCCACCAATTCATCGAAGACTGGATGATGCGCCATCCAGAAGACTGCGCTCAAATCGCCCAAGCTGCCCTCCGAGCTTATTGTGTAGATAGAGATATCGACACCTCAAAAATGTTTATCAATCTTGAAAAACATCCAGACCTTCGTGATGTTGATCGGTTGATCGTAAATGCTATCAGTAAGAGTTCGTTCAAAAGAGAAGTTGAAATGAATGAATCACTTTGGGCAGGTTTTACTGGAGTGCCTTGATGTATTTCAATTCGCAAAATAGATCCTAGAATATCTAGGATTCATCGTGCGCTCAGTCTTCAACCCCGAGCAAGTTGCCATCCGCTGCCGCTTCACTGGAGCCAGCGGTTTAAGCACGGAAAAGGCCGACTTTGCTGTTCCTTCCGCATCAGATCCCACCATTCTTATCGAAGTAAAAGCCTACGGTGCGACCGGGAGTAAACAAACGGACGTCTTGGGGGATATTGCGCGGATTGTGGAACAGAAGCGTCACGACACCGTCTTCATTCTTGTCACGGATGGCGTGACTTGGAAGCAACGTTCTAACGATCTCCGGAAATTGATTGCACTTCAGAATGAAGGGAAAATCCTGCGAATCTACACAAAATCCATGGCACAAGATTTGAGAGATGATCTTGAAACTCTGCGATCAGAGAATGAACTCTAAAAGTGTTATGGTTCTAACATTTCAAGGCCTTTGAATGAGGTCAGGTCTCACAAATGGGATCATTTCTACTGCGTTCACAACTCCGATGGACTCCCGGCCTTCGTGCCTGTGATTTCTGGCGGCATCTCTTATTGGCTTCCCTTACCAAAAATCTCCTCGGCGTAGTTCTCGCGGAGGAACTGGAGGTCTCAACCCACGTCCCTGTAGAGTTCGGCCAGAGGGATGATGATGCCGGCTTCGGGAAGATCGAGGATGGCGTCTGGCCCGGAAAGGGTTTCCCGCCGGAAGCCCGCGCCGTCCCTGCGGTGCAGGGTGAGGAAGGGGGATTCTGTTTCCGCGAGAATGTAGGTTCCCAAGGTGGGAATGGTGATGTAGTCGCGGAGTTTCTGAACCTCGTCGATGCGGCGGGTATTCGGGCTGAGAACTTCGAGAATCACGCTCGGGGAAGCGGTGAAGAGTGCGTCGCCCGGCACCGGCACGCAGATGATCATGCCGTCGGGATAGTAGAAAGCCTCCTCGTCCCCGCCGAGGGGAACCAAGAGCTTGAAATCGCTGCCGGTGGGAAAACAGGTTTTTCCGGCAAGCTGGCTCTTGGCGAGATAGGAGAAGTTCCCCGCGATGCGTTGATGATTCAGCGTCCCGCCGGACATGGCATAGACATTCCCCGCCACGTATTCGTGCCGGATTTCCGAAGCAAGTTCGCCATGGAGATACTCTTCTCGGGAAATTCGACGATCCGCGATTGCCAATGCCATAGAGGTAGCGGTAGCGGAAAATCTCCGTCCGCGCAAGCGCCGCATCGAATCCGGCCGGGCACTAAGGCTTTGTAAATGGGGTTCGGTCGCGCCTATTGACAAGGTGCTCGATAGAATCCCCGTCCGGTGCTAGCCACCGCTGGTGCTGCGGTGCCCCGGACGATCTCGTAGGCGAAACTACCCCTACTCACCCATACCAAAAATTTCCTCGGCGTAGTTCTCGCGGAGGAACTGGAGGTCGGAGCGGTCTTTTTCGCGGTGGGTTTTTTCCTTCATCCGATAGAGCAACCGGGGTGAGGCGAAGGGGATCGGGACGCCATCGACCAGGCGGATGATCTGGTCTTTCGAGGCTTCCTCGTAACCGATGCCGCTGGCGGAGGCCATGAGGTCCACGCAGATTTCATCGCCGAAACGTCTTTCGGGTCAGGTGACGCATTCCACTCAATGCGAAAGTCAGACTTCTTTTTGAATGAGGGAGGGAGGGAGGCGCGAAAAAATGCCTCATCCCATTTCTTTGACCTACCGCCATTCGGGATCCGGGCTGAAGGGCGCTTATGACAAGTCGAGGAGTTTGAGGCCGTGGAGGACAAATGGCTGAAAATCCGCTCCATTGACGGTGGCCAGTTCGGCATTGGCAAGGATGGCGGTGGCGGCGATGAGGGAATCGAATTTGAAGCGTCGGGAGCGCCCGACGGCACTGTAAAGGCGGGCGGCTTCTTTCGCATGGGGCTCGCCGAAAGGGATGATGCCACCCGCCAGCGTGATGCGCACGATGGCGAGTCCTTCGGGGCTGACGGGGCCACACTCGAATTCCCACCATGCCATGCTGGAAACGGCGGCTTGGGGAAACGGGCGCATGATCCGGAGAGCGGTTTCACGATGAGGATCCGCCGAGTCGGCCAGGGCGATCAGGAGGTTGCTATCGAGGTGGATCATGGGCGTGCCGCAAAGTCTTCACGGGTTTCGGGAAGCTGACCGCGCCATTGCACTCCTTGATCCGCCGTGACCAGTGAATGGGATTCCAACCAGTCCAGGGCATCCTGATGCGTCATGGCGGTGATTTCTTCCATGGTGGGTTGGGAAGAACCAGGTGACGGCGTGGCGGCAGCGATTTCTGCGGCTTCAAGCGCACGGCGAAGGGTTTCCGATTTGGAAATTCCCCAACGTTTGGCAAGCCGTTCGAGACGGGCTGCTGTGGCAGGATCGAAGGCGACGCTGGTGCGGACAGTCATAGTGGCCATAACTTTTCTACGTTATGCGCATAACTTAGCGAGTCAAGATCGCAGATGGGGGGTGTCGCAGATGGGGTGTATTGCCGGGTCCTGAACTGGAATGAGGAAATCAGAGGAAATGGGATCATGTCTTTCGCGTTCACGACTCCAGTGGCCTCCCGGCCTTGGAGTAGGTGATTTCCGGCGAAACCTACCCCTGCTCACCCTTGCCGAAAATCTCCTCGGCGTAGTTCTCGCGGAGGAACTGGAGGTCGGCGCGGTCTTTTTCGCGGTGGGTTTTTTCCTTCATCCGATAGAGCAAGCGGGGTGAGGCGAAGGGGATCGGGACGCCATCGACCAAGCGGATGATCTGGTCCTGCGAGGCTTCCTCGTAACCGATGCCGCTGGCGGAGGCCATGAGGTCCACACAGATTTCATCGCCGACACGGACGACGGTGTATTTCGCGATGTCGCCGGGTTCGAGTTCGCGAACGGCTTTGTCCGGGAGGGATTCGAGGGCTTTATAAACCTTGGCCTCGTTTTCGGGATCAGTGGCGACAACGAGATCGAGGTCCATGGTGGATCTGGCGTAGCCGGAGAGGATGATCGCAAAGCCACCGATGACGATGTATTCGGCTCCCAACCGGTTCAGCTCACTGGCGAGCGCAGCCAGATCATTTTGCCGGGGCGCGCGCGATGTTAGTCCTTCTTCGGTTGTATCGAATTCCTCATCCATGCGTCTGCCTCCTCGTGGGAATGAAAACGGAAGACTCCCCTAGGCGTCAGGCGGTGACCGCTTTCCTTGAATTGATCGTTGATGAATTCCTGAAGGCCATCGGCGATGGCGAGCGGGTTGATCGGACGCATGCGGCGGCCCACGGTCTTGCCAGCGGGATCGTCGAGGTTGATGACACTGACCTGTTTCATTGAAACCAGACTAGCCCAGCCGGGCCAAATAGGAAGCTCTGAAAAAACCGGGGTGGGCAGCGATTTTCCGTAGATCCCTGCAGCAGGGAGAAAATCAACCACAGATGAACAAGATGGACGCAGATGAAGAGGAGGTTTGCTCAATCCGTTACCATTTTCCCTGCCCGGCTTATCGAGAACCGATTCATTCCATCTTTATCTGTGTGAATCCTGTTAATCTGCGGTTGAACTTCTTCAGAAACACGATTCGTTCTAGTCCGTTTTCCTCCGTGTGGAAACTCTGGGACTTTTCATGATGTCATGATTGCCAACGCTCGACGGCCAGGCGGATCCCGGCGGCCTTGTGAAGGGTTTCCTCGTATTCCTTCTCCGGATCGGAATCGGCGACGATGCCGGCACCGACTTGATAGACAAGCTTGTCTCCGCTGCGGACGAGGGTGCGGATGGCGATGTTGAGCGAACTTTCTCCGTTGAAACCTAACCAGCCAATCGCACCGCAGTAAATGCCGCGCGGTGAGTCTTCGAGCTCGCGGATAATTTCCATGGCGCGCTTCTTCGGTGCACCGGTGATGCTGCCGCCGGGGAAACAGGCGGCGAGCGCGTCCACCGTATCGATTTCCGGGCGCAGGGTGCCGGTGACGGTGGAAACGAGGTGATGGACTTGGGCGAGGGTTTCGAGTTGAAGCATTTCCGCGACGGCGACGCTGCCAAACTCGCAGACCTGGCCGAGGTCGTTGCGCAGGAGGTCGGTGATCATGACGAGCTCGGAAATTTCTTTGGCGGAGGTCTGAAGCTCGTAGGCGGAGCGGCGGTCTTCGTCGGGATCGGAGAAACGCGGGCGGGTTCCTTTGATCGGACGAGTCTCGATACCGCGGCCGGAGATTTTCAGGAACGTTTCGGGTGAAGAACAGAGGATCTCGCGGCCGTCGAGATTCAGATAGGAGGCCATCGGTGCGGGCGAGGCATCGCGGAGTTTTTCATAAAGTCCGAACAGTGAACCACCGGAAACGGGGGCTTCGAAGGCATGGGAGAGGTTTACCTGATAGATGTCTCCTGCTGCGATCCAGTCCTTGGCGCGGCGCACGCTTGAGACGAAATTCTCGCGGCAGGTGGAAGCGGTGAATCCGCCGATGCTCCCACCGACATCGGTATTTCCACGGAGGCAGTCGGACAGGCTGCCGGTTTCCCACCAGGTGTGGTCGTCGTGGCAATGGATCAACATTTCCCGAAAATCTCCGAAAACAAATCTGCCTTCGTAGCCGATCCATCCACAAAGCCCGCCGAGCGGGAAACCGCGGTCGCCTGCGGATTTGGGGCCGGTGGCTAGTGCCGTGCGGAGGTTCTGGCGATCGTGAGGCGAAAAAATCGAGCCTTTAAAAATCCTCACCGGGCGGGCAGCGATGACGGAGATGGGACGGCCCCCGCTAGATGGGAAATTTCCGGCGGTGTCGAAAAAAACGAGACCGTGCAAATGCCGCAAGCGCCCCGCTACATCGACGGGTGAGAGGCCGTCGAGCCGGATTGGTCTCGCCAAAGTTCGCATCAGGGATTCCTCCATCGCGGCAAGAACCAATGCCCGGCGTCGGCGGGAAGCAAGCTGGAATCGCACGTGAAATCCGGTTGCGGTCGGGGCGACAACCAGCCATCCTGCTAGTCGAATGAATGAAGAAAAGGAGATTGAGGTTCGGACCAGGCTGAAACTGGAGCGGCTGGAGCTCGCGCTTCGAGCGTCGAACGAGGGGATCTGGGATTGGCAGACGGATCGCGCGATCATTTACTATTCGCGCCGCATCCGCGAATTTCTCGAGTGTGGAAAAGAAGGTGCGCCCAACCTGTTTCTCCCTCCTTACGAAAAAGTCTGCCCTGATGACCGGGAAGCTTTCGGGCGGGCCGTCACGCTGGCTTTGCTGGATGGAGGACCGGAAACACTCGCCGTCGATGCGCGCATCAGCACCGGCGGTGACGAGTGGCGTTGGCTTAGAATCCGCGGCACCGTGCTGCGGAATCGCGACGGCCGCGCAATTAGAATCGCCGGATCGATGATCGACATCAGCCGTCGCAAAGCGGCCGAAGCGGCGGTGGAAGAAGAACGGTATTTGCTCAAGCAGCTGATCGACCACGTGCCGCTCAAGGTTTATTTCAAGGATCTGGAATCGAACTTTGTCATGGCGAATCAAGGCACCGCCGAGGGCATGGGATGCGCGGATTCCAGCGAACTCACCGGCAAGCACGACCGGGATTTTTTCCAATACGAGCATTGGAAAAGTGCCTACGATGACGAACAGCGCATCATTCAAACCGGCAGCCCGGTGATCGATCTGCTGGAGCATGAAACCTGGCAGCGGTTGTCTGAAACCTGGGTCATCACCTCCAAATTCCCATGGCGCGACCGCAACGGCGGCATCAAGGGCACGTTCGGCGTCTCCAGCGATGTGACCCGCTTGGTCCAAGCCGAGCGGGAAGCTTCCGATCTTGCGCTCCAACTTCGTTTGAAAAACGAAGCTTACGAAGAAGAACTCCTGCTGGCCCGGGAAATCCAGCAGGCGCTCGCCAGCGAGGTCATCCCGAACGCGACGGGCGGTCAGGCGGCGAATCATCTTTCCTTCAGTGCGCGATACATTCCGATTTCCGGGCTGGCCGGGGATTTTTTCGAGGTGATGAAAATCGGCGATGATGCTTACGGCGTGTTGATTTGCGACGTGATGGGCCACGGCGTCCGCGCGGCGCTGATCGTGGCGATGTTGCGCGGATTGTTGGAGAAACAGCGCGCGCAGACGGCTGATCCCGGATTGTTTCTCCAAGGCCTCAACGATGGGCTGGCGGCGATTCTCGAACGCGCTGGTGCCACGATGTTCGCCACCGCGTTTTTCGGGATAATCGACCTCGCTGGCGGAACGTTCGATTACGCCTGTGGCGGTCACCCCGGACCCATTATCGCAGGCAGCAATGGCGTCTATCAGATCGCGTGCGAGCGGTCTGAAAAAGGCCCGGGACTGGGCTTGATCAAGGGGGCGAGCTACCCGTCCCATCGGCTCGCTCTGGCAGATATCGACCGTATCGTGTTGTTTACTGACGGAGTCCTGGAGGCGGAGAACCAGAGCGGCGAGCCATTT
>JANODE010000144.1:0-55250 GCA_031412525.1 Akkermansiaceae bacterium
CGTGCCGCGGCGAGCGCTTCGATTTCGAGGGACACGGCGTAGTAATCAATGGTCCGGGAAATTTCATCCGCGAGGCCATCGAAATTCTGGCCGGGCGTCATTTTCACCGTAATGAAAAGTATTTGTGGCTCTTCACGTTCGTCATCCGGCACGCCGATGTGGGTGCTGACACGCAAGCGGCGGATCTCGATGGTGTCAGGCGTGGACATGGTGAGGGATAAGATTCTGTTCGATGGCCTCGACGAGCAGGAAACGAGTCGGATGATTCAGATCAAGCGATAGCGCTTCGGCTGGACGGAGCCAGAGCGATTCCTCAGCCTCGTCATTGAGCTGGACGGCGGTGGTTTTCGCGCGGGCGATGTAGTTTAATAACAGAAAATGCTCGGGCCGCATGAATTCCGGGGAATCGATGCAGTCCTGCACGAGGGCAAAGCGGATGTCGTCAAGCTCGATGGCGGTTTCTTCCCGGATCTCGCGGCGAAGGGCAGCGACGGCGGATTCGCCACGCTCGATTTTCCCACCGGGAATGCCCCAGCGGTGGCCCCACTTGTGGGTGCGGATGATGAGGATTTTCCCGCGGCCATCGTGCAGCAGTGCGCCGACAGTGGCGATCGGCCGGGTGACCGTGCGGCGACGGTCGAGCAGGCCGCGGAGCACGCCGAGGTCAGGGACAGTGAGATCCGGGCGGACGGCGGCGAGGATTTCCGCATGGTTGTAGCCGGTAAGCACGGCGATGGAGGAAACGCCGCCGTGACGAGCGGTTTCCACGTCGTGCGTCATGTCGCCGACGAAGGCGGTCTCCGCGGGGTCCAGGCCGTGGGTGGTGAGGATCTGATGGATGAGCTCGCGCTTGTCGAGAACGCCGGAATAAGTGGCTTCGAAGTGTTTCCGCAGATCGAATTCCTCCATCTGCCGCTCGAAGGCCAGCGTGTCCATCGAAGTGAGCACGAAGCATCGGATGCCCAGGGCGGTGCACCATTCGAGTTTTTCCCGCGCGTGGGGAAGCACGGTGACCGGCGTGATGGCCGCATCGAAGGCCGGACGGAAATGTGACTCCAGTTCCTCCAGCGGAATTTGAGGCAGCAGCTCGTGATAGAATTCGCTGTAAGGCAGGCGGAAACTGCGGCGGAATGATTCCCGGTCAAGCGGGGGGACACCGTATTTTCCAAGAACGGAATTGGTCGCCTCGATGACGGGGCCGAGATCGTCCACGAGCGTGCCGGACCAATCGAAGATGAGGTTGCGAAACATGGGAGTGAGGATGAGATGGGGAGAATCCAGAGGCCAGAATCAAGAGAAGGCAGGCAATGACTTGGCGACGGTTCTGATCTCTGGCTTCTAGTCTCTGGAGTCTTTCGTGCCTATCCAAGCTGGAATTTCACCGACTTGATCCGGTTTTCCCCGAGCTGGCTGCGGATTCGGTTGAGCAGCATCGGCTTCATCTGCTCTAACTGAAATCGCAGCGCGGGCTGGGTGACGCGGAGTACGAGATTTCCTCCCTTGACCGAGATCGGCTCGGTGTGGCGGGCGATGAAATCCCCGGCGAGATCCTTCCAAGTCGCGCGGACCGCATCTTCGTCCAGCCCGTCTTCCGCTCCGGCAGCACGCAGGATGGCAGCGACGAATTGCGCCGCCTTGTGGATGCCGGCATTTAAATCCGCAGGCTCCTCGGCACCGCGCCATTCCCTCAGGATTTCCTCACGGATTTTTCCAGGGCGCGGTTTTTTCCTCATGGCAGCGGGGCGATCAGGACTCGCCGTCCTCGCCGATCGCTTCGACCGGACAGCCTTCCATCGCCTCGCGGCATTGGGCGGCTTCCTCATCATTGAGCGGCTGTTTGTAGACGAAGGAATATCCCTCATCCTCGGCGCGGGTGAAATTGTTCGGCGCGGTCTCGCGGCAGAGGTCGCAGTCGATGCACTGGCTGTCCACGTAGAACTTGCCAGGCACGTTTTCGATATTTTTGTCTTCGCGGTCAGCCATGATCAATAGAAGGATTTGCAGCCCCTTCGATGCCTTTGTGGGGCATGGGATGCAACTGGATTTTTCCGGAACTTGGGATTTGGCTTTCGCACTGGCCAAGTCCGGGTCCGGTCATTAAGAAAAACCAAGCTGCCCGCCATGACACCCCTTCCACCTTCCTCCCCCGATGGATCGTCGCTGCCTCCGAGGCACCGTCCAAATATGGGCAATCTCGCCAAAGATACCACCGAACTGGATCTCTGGGCATTCGATGACGCGGAGCCTGACGAAAATACCACGGCGGAAACCCAGCCGACCGAAACCGTCGTTCCATCCCCCCGCCCGCCCGATCGACTCAAGGTGCGGAAGCTCAACGAGACCACGCCTCCCAAGCGAAGTGAATCAAAGCAGCGCACCGAATCCAAAAAAAACCGGATCCGTTCGAAATCAACCACTTCAGGCCCCTCCACACCCTCAGACGAGTTTGACGATCTAGACCATTGGGAGGACACCGAACCTGCTGCTGAGGTCAAAGACATCTCCGAAGGTAACGCCGCGGAGCCGCCGGAACCCATTTCTGTCACTGAATCATCCACCCCGGAATCGTCCCTTCCGCCACGGGAACCCGAGCCCGCCGTGGCGGAAAAATCCGCGCCTGCGATTCCTGATGAAAAACCAGCCTCTGACCCTCTGCATCTACGCCTGAATCTTACCAAAACCGAACGCATCGGCCTCATTTCGCTTCTGGCCATTCTCGTCTTCGGTGCCGCTTCGATCCTCATCTATTCACTGGGCCGCCTGCCAACCGAATCCGCAGGGGTGAAATCAACCGATTTCCCGATCAAGGGCAAAATCGTCCACATCACCGCTGCGGAAACTCATTGGAGGGAACCCATCATCGAAGGAAAATCCCCCGACATCGTCCGTCGTGGCACTGCGCTGCTCCCCGTAATCGATCTCGCCACCAGCAATGGGGCCGCCGCCATCCGCGTCATTTTCCGCAACGATGACGGCGAGTCCGTCGGCGACATCGTCACCCGCTCGGTGCAGGACGGACAAAAGCTGGAAATCGCCGCTACCGCCGGTTTCGACGACCTCGGCATGCACGCCGCCTACCGCACCGGAGAGAGCAAGCCCTGGACCGTCGAAGTCTTCGAGGCTCCCACCGTGGACTCGTCCAACAACGATTTCAACAAGCTCTTCCAAATGAACATTTCCACCGACCGCCGCTGAACTCCCCTGCCATGCCCGCCCAAGAAATCACCCCACTCGTGCCGAGAGAAGGCTGGCACGTCATGCATCTTTTCTATCATGTCGATCATGCCCAGTGGTCGCTCTACAGCGACGAGGAACAGCGCCAGGCAAAAACGCGCCTCACCGAGCTGGTGCAGGAAATCCGCGCCACGCCGGATACCCACCTGCTGATTTTTTCCATCGCCACTCCGAAGGCGGATCTCGGCTTCATGCTTCTAACACCGGATCTCCAGGTCGCGAATCTTTACGAAAAACAGCTCACGCTCTCACTCGGACCCGAGATCCTCAGCCCCGTCTATTCCTATCTCTCACAAACCGAGAGTTCGGAATACACCACCACCCGCGAGCAATACGCGGCGGACACTCTCATCGCCGAGGAAGGCCTGGCCGAAGGATCGCCTGAGTTCGAAGCCGGGCTCAAGGCCTTCGACGAACGCATGGCCCACTACCTCAAGCACCGCCTCTATCCGGTCCTCCCCGACTGGCCGGTCGTCTGTTTCTATCCGATGTCCAAGCGCCGCAATGGCGGCGACAACTGGTATGCGCTCGATTTCGAGGCGCGGAAAAAGCTGATGGCTGGTCACGCCCGCGTTGGCCGCACCTATTCCGGCCGCATCCTCCAGCTCATCACCGGCTCCACCGGCCTCGACGAATACGAATGGGGCGTCACCCTGCTCGCCAAGGACACCATCGACATCAAGTCCATCGTCTATGAAATGCGCTTTGACGAAGTGACCGCCCGCTACGGCGAGTTCGGCGACTTCTACATCGGCATGCAGCTCCCGTTAGGCGAGTTGTTCCGGCGGATTTGTTTGTAATGCGAGACTCCGTGGCTGGTGCGTCCCGCACCAGGCCGTTGCCGGGGCATCCTGCCCCGGGTCTTCCCCTCTGATCGCACATTCTGGAACTCTCTATGGCGCGGTGGGCGTGGGCTAACGTTTTGACACCTCTCGACGTTTAAGTCATCCTTACTACCGTGAGCTTTAAGAACGAAAGGCGGTTCCAACACCGGAGCGACGAGAGCCTCGGAGAAATCCTTGAAGCTGCCGAGCGCCGGAGGGAAGCGGAATGGAAATCGAAGGGCCGGAAGACCAGTCTTTTTGTCGGCATTCCCATCGCTGCGTTGATTCTCTGGGCGGTTGTTTTTCTCATCCAGTATCGAATCGCCAACCCGCCAGTGATGGAAACGACACCGGTAATCGCCGCCGCGCCGGTGCTGCCCGCGGAGGATCAGAAGGACATGGAACAATTCGATGCGTTCCGGCCAAATTCGCAGCGGGTGGTGAAACACCCGGAACCGGCCACCCCGAGCGGACAAATCGTGGACAAGAATGACATCGATTTCGCGATGCGGCTGCTCAACTTCGGGCAGGCTGCGGACAATCCGGCGGCGAAGAAGCCTTAGTGGGGCGTTGATAATCTCTCGACTGTATCCGGCCGGTATGCGGTCGGACGAAGAAGATGCTGCGGACAGGATGAACGCGCTCCCATTCAGTGCTTCTCGGTGAAGCTGAGTCCCAGTTCGTTTTCCAATCTGGTGATCTTCCCCCGCTCCCGCGGCTCGATGAAGGCGATGGAAATTCCCTTCTTTCCCGCTCTGGCAGTCCTTCCGCTACGGTGCGTGTAGTATTCAATCTGCTCGGGTAGCTGATGGTGGATGACGAATGAAAGTCCCTCCACGTCGATCCCGCGCGCGGCGACGTCCGTCGCGATGAGGAACTGCACGTTCTTGTTCTTGAAAGCTCGCATCACCTTGTCGCGCTCTTTTTGTGTTAGATCGCCGTGGATCACGTCCACCGGGAACTGCCGAACCGTGAGTTGTTTTGCTAGAACAATCGCTCCGGCACGCGTCCGGCAGAAGATAATGCCGCGTTCCTCCTTCTGTTTTTTTAAGAAGGTGGTGATGAAGTCCGTCTTGTCGTCGCGGGAGCAGGTGATGAAGCGGTGGTCGATGTCGCGATTCACCACGTGGCCCTTGTCGATTTTCACGAGGTGCGCCTTGGCCGACATGTAGTCCTTGATCAGCGCCTGGATGCCGTCCGGGATGGTGGCGGAGAAAAGCCACGCGCATTTGCGACCGCGGGTGAGGGCGAAGATTTTCACCAGCTCCTTCTTGAACCCCATGCTCAGCATCTCATCCGCCTCATCGAGCACGAGGTATTTCACGTTCACCAGCGTGAGCGCCTTGCGGTTGAAAAGATCCAACAAACGCCCCGGCGTGGCGACGACGATGTGCGTCGGCCGTTGCAATGCGGCCGCCTGCTTGTCCATGTCCTCTCCGCCGCACACCGCTTCGGTGAAAATTTTGTCGGTGTGTTTCGTGAATCGGAAAAGCTGCTTGGCGATTTGTTTCGCCAGCTCGCGCGTGGGAGAAACGACGAGCGCCTGGATTTCGTTCACCGATGGATCGATCTTGGAAAGCAGCGGCAGCCCGAATGCGGCGGTTTTCCCTGTTCCAGTCTGCGCCTGCGCGATGAAGTCGCCGTTGTGCTCCATCAGATAGGGAATCGCCTCTTCCTGGATGCGCGTGGGGGTGTGGATGCCGAGTTCTTCGAGGCCCTTGATCAGCTTTGGGGAAACCCCGAGTTCTTTGAAAGTTTTCGACATCGTGTGTGCAGGTGGATTCGCGTGGTGGGATGCACCATGACCGGCCGCGCCGTCAATGGCGAGCGATCAATCCGGCGTCAAAATGGCCACTGCAAAGTCGCTGCTTGGAAAACGCACGATCTCCGTCATGTTTCCGCCGCGACCATGGAAGAATCAGGAATGAAAGAAAAAACCGTTGAGGCGGAGGCAATCGCGCCGACGCCCGGCCTGCGCCAGGACCTGGCGGTGCTGATGAAGGTGCGGCTGAATTTTTTCGTGCTGGTGACGACGTTTTTCGGATTCCTGCTAGCGTCAAAAGGCGACATCGACTGGATGAAGATGCTGCACACCATCATTGGCGCTGCGATGGCGGCGTTCGGATCCGCTGCGTTCAACCAGCTCATGGAAGTGGACCTCGACGCGCGGATGAAACGCACTGCGGACCGTCCGCTGCCCTCGCGCCGCATGGATCCGCTTGTTGCATTCGGGATCGGCTGGGTGCTCTCCGCCATCGGCATCATCCATCTCGCGGTGCAGGTCGGGAACCTGGCGGCTTATCTAACGGCAGCAACGGTGGCCATCTACGTATTCATCTACACGCCGCTCAAGCGGGTGAGCTCGACAAACACCCTGGTCGGCGCGATCCCGGGAGCGATTCCACCGGTGATCGGCTGGGTGGGCGCGGGCGGCGGGCTCGGCTGGGAAGCGTGGTTTTTATTCGGCCTGTTGTTTTTCTGGCAGCTCCCGCACTTTATCGCAATCAACTGGCTGTGCCGCGACGAATATGAATCCGTCGGCTACAAGATGTGGTCAAACGGCGATCTAACTGGCAGAAAGAGCGGACGCCTCTCCGCGATGTTCGCGCTCTGCCTCGCGGTGTTCTCGCTGATGCCGGCGTTTTTTGGGTTTGCCAATCTGTTGTGGACGCTCATCGGTCCGCTGCTGGCATTCATCATGATGGCGCTGGCCCTGAAATTCTCACGGGATGGTGAACGCACATCCGCACGGAAACTGTTTTTCTTCACACTTCTCTATCTGCCAGTCTCGCTTCTGGTGCTGGTCTTCGCTTGGAAACCTTTATGACGGAATTGATCGCTTCCACCCGCCGCCTCGCGGACGACTTGCGGGATCTCGAATTCTCACCGCCGGTCGCCTATGTCTATCGGACTCTCGACTACACGTGGGCGGCGCAATCCGAATACCTTACCCGCTACGGGAAAGGAAAAAAACGCGTGGTTTTCCTCGGGATGAATCCCGGCCCGTTCGGCATGGCACAAACCGGCGTGCCCTTCGGCGAGGTCGCCGCCGTGCGCGACTGGATGGGCATTGAAACGGAAATTGGCAAACCCGCTCTCGAACATCCGAAGCGTCCGGTTGAAGGCTTCCAGTGCCAGCGCTCCGAAGTGAGCGGGCGCAGGCTCTGGTGGATGTTCGCCGCGCGCTTCGTCTCGCCCATTGCGTTTTTCAAGGATCACTTTGTCCTCAACTACTGCCCGCTCGTCTGGATGAGCAGCACCGGAGCCAATCTAACACCTGACAAGTTGTCCGCCACCGAGATGGCGCCGGTGGAAGCCGCCTGTCTGAAGCATCTTCAGGAAGTCATCACCCTGATGAAGCCGGAGTTTCTGATAGGAGTCGGGGCGTTCGCCGAAGAACGCCTCCGCCGTGCCGCGGAATCCTGCGGCAGCCAGGCAGTGGTGGGGCGCGTCCTGCATCCATCCCCCGCCTCTCCGGCCGCCAACCGCGGCTGGGCGGAAGCGGCAGGCAAACAACTCGCGGCGCTTGGCGTCTGGTAGAAAAGGCCGCGCGCCTTTCACACCAGCGTCTTCTGGAGCTCCTTGATCATCCGCGCGTCCTCTTCCCGGCCGTTCTGTTCGAGCGACTGGTTGAGGTTGTTCAGCAAGCGCAGGAGGATGGTTCCGGGGTCTGCGCTCTGGCGGAGCAGGTCCCGCTGAGACTTGTCCAGCTGAGGGCTTTCTAACAGCGACGATTGGAGATGAAGCCGGCCTCGATCGAAACAATCGATGATCAACGGATAGCCATCCTCGAAAATGCGGCACATGAAATGACCCGGAAAATTTACGCCTTCCACCTCCAGTTCCATCCGGCGTGCGACGAGAATGTAAATCAGGCAAAGTCCTAACGGATTCGACTGACCTTCCGCGATGGACCATGCGAGATCCGAATTCCGAGGGTCATAGTAGGCGGACTGGTTGCCACGCAGGCGGGTGCCTTCGAAGAGGAACGCGCGGAGTTCGTTTTCCGTGGTCACGGCATCATCGCCCGCTTCCTCCGCGAGCAGATCGAGGGCGTCGGCCAGAGGTTGGCGGAGGGCGATGCCGTCGTGCAGGAAATCGGATAGAACGCGGAGCAGCGACTCGAACGAGTCCCAGTCCTCGCTGAGCGCGGCTGCACCACCCGTGGGAGCGATCCATTCCCTCGCGAGTGTCTCGCGGCGGCCGGGGCTCAACATTTCCGATAGAAGCGTCTTCTCCTCACGGCTGAGGATGCGCGGTTGAGTGGAGAACCACTCGCTGATGTCACCACCACAAGCGGCCAGACGCTGGGCCACCTGTTCGCGGACGGCAGGCGTCTCGTCATCCAGCAAACGGATCAGGGCATCTAGCTCCTCGGGTGCGGGTGGAGCTGCATTCATCGCAGGATTCAAATTGACGTCGATGAGTGGAAAAAAATGGTGCGCGATACTGGGTTCGAACCAGTGACCCCCTCCGTGTCAGGGAGGTGCTCTACCACTGAGCTAACCGCGCATGGGTGACCCCATTCAGGGCGCGCGAAGCTAGGACGGAGCAGCAGGGGGATGCAACCCCTTTTTTCTGCCAAAAAAAGAGGCGGGAGATCCGCAGATCCCCCGCCGTTGATATTCCCTGGCACCGGGCGTTGGAATCTGCCGCACGGAGGCGGACTGGATTCTTCCGACCAGTGGGGAATTTGGATTACTTCTTCTTCGCGGCCTTTTTGGCGGCTTTCTTGGCAGGAGCCTTCTTGGCGGCCTTCTTTGCAGGGGCTGCTTTTTTGGCGGCGGCTTTCTTTGCAGGAGCGGCTTTCTTGGCGGCAGCCTTCTTCGCAGGAGCTGCTTTCTTGGCGACCGTCTTCTTCACTGCCTTCTTGGCGGCCTTCTTGGCGCTTTTGGCAACTTTCTTAGCCGCTTTCTTGGCTGCCTTTTTAGCAGGAGCCTTTTTGGCGGGGGCTTTGGTTGCTGCCCTTTTGGCCGCGGCTTTTTTGGCCGGGGCTTTCTTGGCAACTTTCTTCACGGCTTTTTTGGCGGTTTTAACCGCTGCTTTCTTTGCTGTTTTTTTTGCAGCCATAGTCTTATGTCGTTGGAGTTCGCGTTCGATGTTTGTTTTCTCTTCCGGCGTTAATGTGCCGGCGGAGAGGATAGCGAGGAGCGCCTCACCGAGACGTCCTCCAAAAGCGTTGGTTAGAAAATCGTGGGTGGCGCGCTGCACGATGACTTCCTGTGAATAGGAAGCGGCGTAAACATGCGCACGGCCGACACGCGCACGTTTCACCAGACTCTTGCGTTCGAGACTCTGCATCACGGACAACACCGTGGTGTAGGCCCGGTCTTTTCTATCAGGCAGAGTCCCGTGCACTGCCGCAACAGTGGAGGGTCCATCATGCCACAAAACCGATAGGGCCTGCAGTTCGAGATTCGATGGATGGATGGGTCGTGCCATGGACGGTGTCTCTTCGCTAACGACGATGAAACTAGTAGTTTGATGTTCCGTCAAGTTGAAAGGTGTCGATTTTCAAGAAAACCTGAATATTTTTTCAAGGTGGTTTCTGTTACGACACGACTCAACGTTAGAAATCGACGCTCACTCGCCGTGCTCACGACTGTCCGGACGGACGATCTGCGGATCAATTTTTGTTAGTGATTCCCAGAACGCGTCGTCTGTTGGATCACCGTTGAAGAGGATTTTTCCTTCGTTAGAAACGAGCACGACGACGGGCAGTCCCTGCACTCGAAGCTCGCGTGCCAAGGGGTTTTCCCTAGAATCCACCAGCCATGCGCCGGGTGGACGTGCTCCCAGCGGAAGGATCGCCGCACGCGCGGCAGTTAGAATTTCCGGCGAATCGCCCGTCAGCAGCGAGACGACCGCGATGCCCTTGTCTTCAAGCGCCTTCGCGGCGATCACGAAGTCCGGCAGGCTTGCTTCCGATTCGCGATTCTGCGGGGACCAGAAGTGCAGGAGCATGGCCTTGCGGTCTTTAATGAGTTGCTCAAGCCCTATCGGATCGCCCGCCGCAAGCGGGATGAGTCGTGTGGCGAAATCGATTTTCACGGAGCGCATCGCATCTTCGAGCCGCATGCGTTCAATGTGCGGAGCGAACGCGGACGCCTGCCGGGGGCTGAGCCAGAAGGCTTCGGTGATGTGGGTTTTGAAAGCCGTCTTGTCGCCCTTCCCCAGGCTTTCGATGGCCTGGACATATTCAATCACAGCCAGCCAGTCTTCTTTCACGCTGAAGATTTCCGAATCTTCGATTTTGAAAACCTCGCGCTGTTTCATGAAGTCAGGGAGCATCGCCGCGATGGCGGCGTCCTCCTGCCGGTCGACATGATAGATGAAGCGCGCCTCAAGAATCGCCTGCTCGCTGATTCCGTTTTTCCGCGCCTCGGCGATTGCTTTTTCCAACGCCTTGTCGGACTCGCGTTCCGATAACAGGTTGTCGAGGGCAAGCTCGCGCGGACTTGAGACGACCCCATCAGCGTGCGCATCGGTTTTTCCCAAGTCTGGCATGTCGACCTGCGCGGTGGCGGATGGGGAAACGACAACGAGGCAGGCGGCGAGTATGGGGAGGATGCGCATGGCTTTTATGGAAATGAAAAACCGCCGGAAGCACATGGCCTCCGGCGGCGGGTTGAGTCGATCAGTTGACCGGTGGGATCACCATTTTCCTGCCAAGCACGACCGTGTCCTTGGTCATGTTGTTGGCCTGTTTGATGGTGGCCGAGGGAACTTTGTATTTCGCACTGATGCCGGAAAGCGTGTCACCGGCAACGACGGTGTGGATGATGGCAGCGCCGTTGGCGGGTGCTTTGGGAACGGCCGGGACTCCAGGTGAGGCCACCGGTGCTGCTGGGATGTTAGGACTCGTGGCGGCGACCGATGGGGTGCCAGTGCTTTCTTCATAGGCGGCCGGTGTGTCGTAGACCGGGTTTGAAGGTGCGGCGGCCGGGGCGGTCATGGCACTTTGATCAGGAACGACCGGTGTGTCATAAGTATCGGATTTCTGGTTGCCGCAAGAGACAAGGAACGAGGCGAACAATGAGGGCGCAAGAAGTCGGAGCGATGTCATGGCGTGAGTGTGGTGGTTGGATTTGAAATTGTGAAGGACGGAACCGCGGACCACCCTTCGTGGGTAAAACGTGGAGAAGCGGGATTTTTATTCAAGCGATTGCGGACGCAGCCGGAAAAACGCCGAAGCCGTCTTGTTAGTATGCAGGGTGATTTCCCCGATCGATTCGCCGCGCAGCTCGGCAAGGCGGTCGGCAGTGTGGCGGGTGAACGCTGGCTCGTTGCGTTTTCCCCGATGTGGCTCCGGCGCCAGATAGGGAGAATCCGTTTCCAACATGAACGAACCCGCCGGACAACGTCGTGCGGTTTCGCGGATCTCATTGGCGGATTTGAAAGTGGCCACTCCTCCGAAGGACACGATGCCGCCGAGATCGATGACACGGCTCGCACTTTCCCACGGGCCGATGAAGCAGTGGAACACAGCCCGAACGGAAGTATGATAGCGACCGTAGATGGCGAGTGCGTCCTCGAACGAGGCAGATCCCTCGCGATCCCGCGTGTGAATGACGACATTCAAGCCCGCTGCGGCGGCAAGCTCGAAATGATCTCGCAGGAAATGCCGCTGCCTTTCGCGGAAACCCGTTTCGTCCCATCCCTCCGGCGCGGGATGGAAATAATCCAGTCCCGTCTCACCGATCGCACAGACGCGTGGATCAGCGGTGAACTCCGCCAATCGATCCACGGCGTCGTCCGGCGCGTGATGGACGTCGCACGGGTGGATGCCGATGCAGGCGTGGACCGCAGAATTTCCGGCGATGGATAGATTCGGCCCCACATCGTCGAGGCAAGTTGCCAGAGTGATCAGGCGGCTCACCCCGGAGGCCTGGGCGCGGGCGATGATTTCCGGAATCTCCTCCGGGGCGAACCGATGGGACGCGAGATGACAGTGGGAATCCGTTAGCATGGCGGTAACCGGTGAAGGGCCGTTAGAAAAGCCGCCACTTTTGAGAAGTCCTTCACGCCGGGGGAAATCTCCGCGCCCGATGCGATGTCGAGCGCGGCAGGCCGCACGCTCATCGCGGCAAGTGCGGCGTTTTCCGGGACGATGCCCCCCGCGAGGATTACTGGCAGGTTCGGATTCTCCCGGCGGAACATGGACGCCACGTCCCAATCAAACACCTCGCCAGTGCCGCCGTAAATTCCCGGGGCGTGCGCATCCAGCAAGATCGCCGCCGCACCGAATTTTTCCGCACGGTCGAGATCGGCACTGGTTTTCACACCAATCGCCTTGATGAATGGAATGCTGGCATTTAGCAATGGCGCAGCGTCTGCAGGCGTCTCGTCGCCATGAAGTTGAACGACATCGATCAACCCTTCTTGATAGAGCTGGAGCATTGATTCACTCTCTTCGTTCACGAAAACCCCGACCCGCAGGATTTTTCCTGTTAGTTCCTTCAGCCACCCGGCGTTCTCCGCTGACAGATAGCGTTTTGACTTGGGCCAGAAATTCACGCCAAGCGCATCCACTCCGAGTGCCACCAGTTGATCCGCATCCGCAGCCGTCGTCACTCCACAGATTTTCAGAGAGACGGTGGTGGGATCGAGGAAACGTTCGAGCAGCGGCATGACGCGAAGGTAATCAAAAACCAGCGCTTGCAAACCTGGAACTGGAGCCTCTCCCCATCACCCGATTGTGCCCGTTCCACCGGGAAATGGTTCTTGACGGAGGCGGGCCGGACTTCTGTTCTCATGCTTCTTAACCGCAAGTGGATATCCTGTTTCCTACCCAGCCCATCCTGATGTCACCCACACCACCAAAACACGACGATTTCATCCACAGTGAGGAATTTCTCCATGGCCTGATGAAACGGCAGCTCAAGTTGTCCATCACCTGCGCCACCGCCTTTCTTCTCCTGTTATTCGGACTGCCGTTATTGAATTACCTCATCCCGGATTTCATGGCGCAGCGCGTCGGCGGCTTCACCCTCACCTGGCTGATCCTCGGAGTCTTGTTCTTTCCTTATGTGTGGATCATTGCCCGCCTGTTCATCACCCGCTCGATGGCGTTGGAAAACGACGAGGTCCGCGTCGCGGCCGAGGGCAACAAGCTCCAATCCTAACAATTTCTGCGTTTCATGAATGTCGATCCCTGGATTCTCGCCTTCTCCGCCATCACCGTTGTGGTGACCATCATCATGGGTTTCCGCTCCGCGAAATCCTCCAAATCCGCATCCGACTTTTTTGTCGCCGGCCGCTCGGTCTCGGTCGGCTGGAATGCATCCGCCATTTCCGGGGAATACCTGAGCGCCGCCAGTTTCATGGGCATCGCCGGGATGGTGATGCTTTCGGGATACGACGCGCTGTGGTATCCCGTCTGTTACGCCTGCGGCTATCTGTTTCTGCTGTTGTTCATTGCCGGTCCACTGCGCCGCTTTGGTGCCTACACGATTCCCGATTTTGCGGAAGGGCGTTATGACTCGCCGGTGTTCAGGAAAATCGCCGTCTGCTTCGTGCTCTTCATCGGCTTTTTCTACACGATGCCACAGATGAAAGGTGCGGGCACCACGCTTGCCTATATCTTCCCCGGTCTTCCCTACTGGGTTGGCGTCGCGGTCGTCGGCGCGGTCATCACGCTCAACGTCGCACTTGGCGGCATGAAGGGCATCACGCTGGTTCAGGCCGTCCAGTACTGGATCAAGATGTTCGCGATCTCGGTCCCCGTATTCGTTCTTCTATCCGTTTATGGCGGCTACGGGAAAAACCTCTCCCTGAACAAATCATCGTCCGATTCCCCCCCTGCCATCGTTCAGACCGTGGATCCCGCGAAAACCGAACGAATCATCCTGCCGGAAAAAGCGCCGAAAGACGAAGCCTGGATCGCTCCGTTCGGCCCTCTAACGACCAAGGCCGCCAAGGCCGCGGGGCTGACGGCAGAGGAATCGAAACCCTACTCGCTGCTCTACACCTTCTCGCTGATCGTCGCCCTCGTCTGCGGGACTGCCGGACTGCCGCACATTCTAGTCAGGTTTTATACCAATCCGGACGGAGTCGCCGCCAAGAAAACAACCATGTGGGTGATGATCCTCATCGGTGTCTTCTATGTCTTCCCGCCGGTGTTTGGCGTGTTAGGGCGGAATTTCCTGCCAGAACTTTACGCAGCCACCGGCTCGAAAGGACCCGACAAGGTGGTGCTCGAACTGCCCACCCTCATTCGCGAAAAATACGGCGTCATGGGTTCCATCCTGAGCGGCATCACCTGCGCGGGTGCCTTCGCCGCGTTCATGAGCACTTTTTCGGGGCTGCTTGTTTCCATGACCAGCGCGCTCGCCCATGACGTGTATGGCCGCATGCTCCGGCCGTCCGCCACGGCGGAGGAGCGGATGAAAATGTTCAAATGGTGTGCTGTCATCGTGGGCAGTGTTTCCGTTTTGTTAGGATCGCTGGTCGAACCGTTGGAAATCAACTTCATGGTCGGCCAGGCGTTTGCCATCGCCGCCGCCAGTTATTTCCCGCTGCTGTTCATGAGCGTCTGGTGGCGCGGCATGACGATGACGGGAGCCGCCACCGGCATGCTGACCGGCGGTCTCTGTGCGCTCGTCTCGGCGACCATCGTCAATGCCAGCACCCTGGCGCTCGACAAGGGTCCGATGGGCAAGCTCTTCGCTGGTTTCAATGGCATCAACAGTTTCTGGAAGGACCATCCTTTGCTCCGCATCCTCTGCGAGCAGCCGGCGATCTGGTCCGTGCCGCTTTCGATCGGCTTGATGATTGTTGTTTCAAAGGCCACCCGGAAAACGGTGCCTGCAGATGTGCGCATGAAAATGCTCGTGCTCCACGCTCCGGAAGCGCTGGGCCTCAAGCAGGAATACATCCAGGAGCATCAGGGCGTCGGGCATTGATCACGGTTTGACCGCCTTGAGCCGGACGAAGATCCCGGGCGCAGCCGTGCCAGTGAGCGTGGCGGTCACTTCGACCAAATCGTTAGCTGGCGCCGTGGTGTCCGTGATGAGGGTAGACGCGATGGTCACCTTGGTCCCGCCTTCAGTAGCCTCGGAAGCGAACCAGCCCTGGAGGTCGGTGGACCATTCATAATTTCTGGTTAGATTCGAAGCGGGCGTGTTGGACAACGTGTGGCGGAAAACAAGGATGTTCGGCGTTGAAGAAACCTGCGTGATCCCCTGGTTGCCCGCATCGGGCGCGGTGCCGAGAATGTTTTCGATTCCGTTTGCCTGCCCGTCTCTATCAAAATCATCGTTCAAAGCGGTTAGGGCGCCGACGCCCGGATAGCCCCCGATCCAGTCGGCGTAGGTATTTCCACCGCCAGTCCCGAGCGAGAGGGTGAACGACTGGATGACGGTTTCACCCAGGCTGTTGTAGCGCTCGATCACGATCAGATAGTCACCGGCAGGATTCGTCGCGAGGATGGTGCCGCTGAGGAGGCCAGTGTTGGTATCCAGCGAGAGGCCGGTGGGGATGACGGCTCCCACTCCGACCCGGAACAGCGCAGGGCTGTTCAGACTGCCATTTCGCAGGGCGGTGACAAAAGCAAGGTTCACCGGGTTGTTAGCCGCGCCCGGAGTGACGCCCTCCACGGAGGGCTCGTTGTCGGTGACGGTGACCACGCTGAAACCGGTGGAATAACCGGCGGCAGTGGCCGTTAGATCAACCTGCTGCGGACCGTCGGAATCCAGATCATCCACGGCGGCGACGGCGAAGGTGGGGCTGCTCGTCTGCCCTGCGGCGATGGTGACCGTCGCAGGGATCATCGCCTCGCTGGTGTCGGACGAGCCAAGTGTGATCGTGAGCGGAGAAGCGAGAGCGGCTGGAATACTAACAGTGCCGGTGGCCGCAGACGCGCCGAGATTTTCCGCGAACGTGTTGGGGGTGACGGTGAGGGTGAGCGAGTTGGCGACGGCTGAGGAAATCGACAGCTTGTCCAACTGGATGTTGCCCGACACCTTTGTCTGATAGATGAACCGGATGAACCGGGTGGCAGCCGCCGGGGCATCCGAGTAGGAGGTGTCGGTGACCGAGGAGTTGGTGATCGTCCGCAGCGTGGTGTAGGTAGTGCCGTCCGAGGATTGTTGGACGAGGAAGGTGCCGGTTGTCGCGGTGCCGGAAGAGGGATTGCCTTTGATCTGATAGGTCATCGCCCCGGCCGGCGACGAAAACTCGATGGTGATGGAGTCCGACTGGTCACCGAACTTCGCCGAACCAGCTGACGCGTCCCCACCCAGGCTGCTGGAATACGGGGCATCCATGCCGCTCCCGGTGAATCCGGGAGGAAGGGGTGACCACGGCCCGCCAAAACTGATGGGAAGCGTGGTCGGCACGCGGAGTTCGTTTTTACGAGCCGTCAGCGACGTGGTCACGCGCCAGTTCGCGGCGAGGTCTGCACCCGTGTCAGTGTCTCCGGCATAGTATGCGGACTTCGTGCTGCCGACGCTGCCGACATTCGGTGTCGCAGCGGTGCTGTTTCCGTAAGAGAGGGTGTGGACGTCCACGACCTGATCGTCAGTTAGAAAAATCGAGTCACCGCCGTTGCCGAGCGGAAGCCAGGCATCGTAGGTGGAGTCGAAAAATGCCGGATTGGTGCTGCTCACGACCATCTTTCCGTCCGCCGGATCGAAATCATCCGGGGGCAGGACGGGATCCTTTGAAGCACCGTTATAAACCACGATCAAAGTCCCTGCGGGGATATTGTCCCAGACCGGATCATCGAGAAAGACCAGCGTGTTTCCAGCCTCATCGTTGAGATCCCAGAATGCGAGGCTGCCTGTCTGAAGGGTGAGGATTTCAATCCACTCGGAGGTCGAGCCGGACGGTCCCTGGCTGAACTCGCTGATGATCGCGCGGCGGGTCAGGTTCGAATCCGATCCGCGCAGGACAAGGCCGCTGGAGTAGGAATAGGGTGTGCCGATCGTTGCCACCGGGCCCGGGCGAATCAGGAGGTTCACCGCAGCGGTGGTGAAGGCGGCGCTGCTGGAATTTCCGTCAGACGCGGTGATCACACAGCGGAAAAGTTTTCCGGCGAGGGATGGCGCGGTTGGCTGGGTGGCTCCGGTCTCGTTGGTGAACGTAGATCCGTTCGTGCTGGACTGCCACTGATAGGAGTAAGTGAGCGGGCTGCCCTCGGGATCGGCAGCAGTGATGGAGGAAACAGTGAGCGGCGTGTCAGTGTAGCCCTGCCCAGTGGCTGATAGAACGGCGGCGGTGATGACCGGAGGCTGATTGACGGCCGTGAAATCCACCGAAACGGAAGTCCCAACGGCACCCTCGCCGTCGGTGGCCTTCGCGACGAGCGAATGCGCCCCGAGCGTGGGAGTGAAGGTGAATGCATACGGCGCGAGGGTGTCGGTGCCGAGCAGGACATCGTTGTCAAACAGCTCCACTTGGCTGACGGTGCCGGGAGCCCCGGTGACCGTGAGATCAGTCGCATTCACGATTACGGTGACAGGAACGCCCGGGCTGAAGACCCCGCCATTGGTGGGCTGCGTGATCTGGACGAGCGGCGCGGGATTGACGGGAGTGCCGGGAGAGCCAAACACCTTGAGCTCGGCGGCGGTGAGCGTGCCGCCCGTGGAATTCGTCGTGCCAAGATCGGCAACCTTCAGTGTCCAGGTGCCGGTGGAAATTTCGCCCCAGTTGCGGACGGAGCTGAAGGTCCAGTTGGAATAGTTGTCGTTGGTGTCGTTATGAACCTCCGCCAACTTGCTGACCATGCCGCCGGGCGAAGTGAGCGTGATTTCCAATTCTCCCCGCGAGTCATGGGTGGCGCTGAGCCTCAGGGTGACCTGCTCGACACGGATGTTAGAAGCAGATAGATTAAAGGTCCGCGTGACCCCCGCCGGGTTATTGTTAGGAATGGGGGCGTTCAATCCCGACTGGGTGGAAGTGGTGGATGTCTGCGCGGGGAGATTGGTCCAAGTGGCGGATAAATTGACGGCTGCGGTGGCATTGATGAGGCCAGCCCCGAAATCACGATTGAAGGGGAATCCGGCACTGTTGGTGACCCAGCCGGTGGAGCCGGGCGGCTTGACGGCCGAGCGGATGAGGATTTCCTGCACGTCGCGCCAGCCGAGATTGGGATTTTTTTCCAACATCAGGGCGACGATGCCCGCTGCGGTGGGGGTGGCGGACGATGTTCCACCAAAGTCGTCGGTATAATCGCCACCGTTTGCCGAGGAGGCCGTGTTGTAACCGTTGGATCCAGTCCGGTCAGCCGTGGTGATGCCGAGCGCACTGCCATTGCCGTTCGATGGCGCACAGACGACGATGTTGGCACCGGGTTCACTGTAATAAGCGCGCTTGCCCAGACTGTCGGTGGCGCCGATGGCGATGGTGTAGATGGAATTCGCATAACCATCGTAGTTCGAATTGTCTCCCACGTTGCCGCCATTTCCCCCGGCCCAGAGAATGATGCTGCCCTTGCCGCCGCGGCCGCTCGTGGCGGCGGATTGCAGTGATGCAGCCATCAGCGGGCCGGGTGATTCCAGCACTTTGCCGGTGTCGCTGGGACCCCAGCTGTTGGATTTGATCTGAATGAGGTCAGGCAGGTAGCTCATCGCCTGGGCCTCCTCCGCGTCGGAAACGGCGGCCGCGATGAGGCGCATGCCGACGAGTGTTGCATCCGGTGCGGTCCCGGTAACACCGATGCCGTTGTTTCCTTTCGCGGCGGCATTTCCTGCACATGCGGTGCCGTGATCATCGCCCACACCGGGGTTGGGATCGGCATCGCCACCGTTCCAGTCCTTGTCGTTCACCGTATCGACGTTCGGAGCAAGATCGGGGTGGGCGGTTTGCAAGCCGTCATCCACAATACCAATGCGGACACCAGCACCACGGCTGCCGATCGCTGCCGGATAATTCCATGCCGATTCCACATTCACATCGGTCCCAACGACTGCGGTGCCAGAGCGTTTCAAATGCCACTGGCTGGAAACGAGCGGATCGTTCGGCAGGGCGCGGAGGCTGTGCTGGACCGCCAGCAGGACGTCTGCTGAGACCACTTCACTCACGGTGCGCAAGTTGATCATCGCATCGAGCGCGGCAAACGGGCTGGCGGCACTCATGATGACCCAGCCCGGGGCGTAAGCGGGGCGGTCCTTGATGATGAGCTGATTCCGGGCCGCGATGCGATCGGCAGCGGCAGCTTCCGACTGCACGCGGAGGTCCGGCGTGACGATGCGCCGGCTCGAATCGGATCTTTCTTCGCCGACGACGTAAGCGACGGGAAACACCCCCTTCGCGGCAGAAAGTCCTGCGAGGCGGCTAGGCAGGGTTTCCTGAGTGGCCGGGGGCGAAAGTTTGACGATGGTGTCCTTGCCATCCGCATCACGCAGGACTGCCTCGTCGAGAGCAAGCACGATGGAGGTTTTTTGCCCGGCGAGATCAAGGTCCCAGGTTTCCTCGGAGTTGATTGCGGGGCCGCTCGGGAGCGACCGCTTTTTCATCAGGCGTTCCTTTTCGGCCGCGGTGGCCGGTTGGTCCTGCGGTTCAGGGTCCACTTGGGCAACGGTCTTCCCGAATGGCTGGAAATCATTCCTTTTGGTGAAAAAGATCAGCCCGGCAAAAACGAGCAACAGGGCGACAACGAGGGCGATGCGGGGACGGAAACTGAGTTTGGACATGACGAAAAACAGGACAATTCAAGATGGGCCACCTCCGTGAGGTAAACAAGAGGCCGTGTGTGGCGGTTTGGTGACGCAGAGAAGGATCAGCGGAAAGCGTGCCTAAATGCGTTTCGTTATAAGGCGGGCGGCCACCGGTTGACAGGAGCGGCCGGCCGGAGTTTGCTCAGCGCGATGTCGCCCGATTCCAAGCAGGATTTTGCTTTTGCATTTCTGAGCATTCTTTTTGAAGGCGCGCCGTTCATCTTGTTGGGGACTCTGATCAGCGGTTTTATCGATGTTTACCTGCCGTCCGGTACGATGGATCGCTTCCTGCCGCGGAGCAAATACCGCGCGGTGCTGACGGCGGGCTTGTTAGGAGCGGTGTTCCCCGTCTGCGAGTGTGCGGTGGTGCCGGTGATCCGGAGGTTGGTGAAAAAAGGCCTCCCGGTTTCCTGCGCGCTGACCTACATGCTCGCTGCGCCGATCGTGAATCCCATCACCGCGCTGAGCACTTGGAAGGCATTTCAGGGCCAGGACGCGGCCATGATGACCAGCTCGCGGCTTCTGCTAGGCTACCTCATCGCCGTGGCCGTGGGGCTCGTCGTGCTCAAGCTCCCACTCGCCTCGGTGCTGAAAGCGAAGCTCGTGGAGAGCATGGAAAAGGACGAGGCCGCTCATCAGGCTCACGAGCACCACGACGGCTGCTGCGGCCACGACCACAAGGACCATGGCGGGGAAAAACTGGTGGCGGCGTTTCGATCCGCGATGAAGGATTTTGTCGATGTTGCGGTGTATTTTGCCATTGGAGTAACCATCACGGCCCTGTTCAACACCGGCATCGCACCGGGTGCCCAGTGGTTGGACGGTCTGGCGGAAAACCCCGCTGCCGCGCCCGCCGCGCTGATGGGCCTCGCCTTCATCCTCAGCCTTTGCAGCACGTCGGACGCCTTCATTGCCGCGACGCTGGCAAAGTTTTCCTGGAGCGCAAAACTTGCCTTCCTCACCTTCGGCCCGATGATGGATGTGAAGCTGCTTTTCCTCTATCAGACCGTGCTGCGCCGCCGCTTCATCTTCTGGCTGGCGGTCGGGCTGTTCTTTTCCATCGGCGGCATTTCGATCTTCTGGCAGCAACTCATTCTTGAATCGAAATGAAGCCACCGACCCGGCGCATCCTTTTTTCCATCGCCGTGCTCATTTGGAGCGCGGCGCTGTTATACTTCTACGGCAGCGGGCGGATGAACCAATACCTCGCCCCGGATTTTCGCCTCATCGCCTTCGCCGGTGGTCTTGGTCTGGCGGTGCTCGCGCTGTTCAACCTGCTTACCAGCGGTCAATCCGCGGACTGCGGGCACGATCACGGCGACGATGAACACGACCACGAAAGCAGCGACATGCATCCTCTTACCGCCTTCCTGTTGATGGTCGTGCCGGTCGGGTTGTCGGTCGCATGGACAAAAGACGAATACTCCGTCTCAGCGCTTTCCAGAAAAGGACTTTACGACACACCCTCCGGCGACAATTCGCGATTCCTCTCCTCTGCAGTGCCGCCGTTGACATTGGAGGAAATTGAAAAAACCCACCGCAAGACCCAGGACGGATTCTATCAGTTCAGCCTGCTCGACTTGTTCTTCGCGACGGGCGACCGGGAGCTCCAGACGGCCATCGATGGTCTCAAGGTGGAAACCGAAGGTCGCTGGATGGATGAAAAAGTGCGCAATCCGAACGGCACCCGCAAGCGGCTCTATCGGTTGTTCATGACGTGCTGCGCGGCGGACAGCAGGGCCATCCCGGTCATTCTGGAATTTGGTAAGATGCCACCCGAGTTTCCTGAAAACGGCTGGGTGAAAGTCTCCGGCACGATGCGCTTCCCGTTAGAGGATGGGGAGGTGCAACCCGTCCTTATCGTCGAGCACGCAGAGGCAACGAAGGCACCGGATGAGGAAAATTTCATGAGAAACCAATAAATGCCCGCACCTGCCACAGAAACCACCCGCAAGCTTCCGCGCGGTCACGTGATCCTGCCTGCCGCATCGATCGGCTTGCTTTCCCTGCTGCTGGCCGCCGGACTGCAGGCGCTGGGCATCCTCAACCGCCTCAATGCTGCTGTCGCGTTCTCACTAACAGGCAGCGCAGTCCTGCCGAAGTCATTGCCAGCGTGGTTGGTCTGGATCGCGGCCGCGTTCCTCGCATTCGGGATTTCATTGGCGATTCTGAGCGTGCCCGGTGCGTGGCGGCGGGTCGTGCTTTGGGTCACCACGCTGGTGATGGCCGGGGGCTGGGCACCGGTGCTCGTTTTGGCCGCGCGCGAACCGGAGATCAGCGCGGTGTTGGTCGCTACCGGGTGGTCCGGTGTTTGCGCGCTGGTTTATGCAAGCCGCCACCGGATGGCGTGCGATGGTTTTTCCGATCCAACCGCCCCATGAAACGCGCCGATTTCCCCCACCCCGTCAAGGCACTCGTCGCCGAGCTCAAACGACTTCCCGGCATCGGCCCGCGCAGTGCGGAGCGCATCGCCGTCTGGCTGCTGCAAAGTTCGAAAGCCGACGCCCCTGCCCTCGCAAAGGCGCTTGTGCTGGCTAAAGAAACGATCCGCCCGTGCCCGATCTGCGGGTTTTTCGCCACTGAATCCGGCTGCGAAGTCTGCGAGGATCCTGCGCGCGACCCGCTGCTGCTGTGCGTCGTCGAACAGGCCACCGACGTCCTTCCACTTGAGCGTTCCGGGGCGTTTCGAGGCCGCTATCATTGCCTCGGCGGGAAACTATCACCGCTCGACCGGGTTTCTCCCGAGGACCTGCGAATCCCTTCCCTGCTGCGGCGGATCGATGAGGGTCCCGACGAAATCGAAGTCATCCTGGCGCTTGGCTCTGACGTGGAAGGAGAGGCAACCGCAAACTATCTAGCAGAAATGCTGCGCCTGAGAAACTGCCGGCTCACCCGCATCGCCCAAGGCTTGCCCGCCGGTGGTGGCCTCGAGCATGCCGACGAGCTCACCCTGATGCGCGCGATGCAGGGAAGACGCAGCCTTTGAATTCATGCCGACAAATCCGGTTGTCATCCGGTTTTATAATTGGTAAATCCCTCGCAAACCCTTGTCGCTTTCCCACGAATGGAAAATTCCACCTCACTGCCCGCATTCACACGACGCCTCTTCGCGTCCGCGATGATTCTCACGGCAGGGCTGATCTCTAACGTTTCCGCCGCCACGACCGGCGGGTGGGACATCGCCAAGATTGAAGGTCACGAATACGTGTCCGTCGAGAGCATCAAGCAGTTCTATAATTTCACGAAACTCTCCCGTTCCGGCGCGAAAATCATCCTGGAAAACGCCAAGGTGGAAATGAAGTTCAACGCCGGGGGCAACGAATGCCTGATGAACAACGTGAAGTTCGTTTTCAGCCATCCGGTTTCGATGATCGGCGAAAAAGCCTATGTCTCGCGGATCGATCTCGCCAAGCTCATCGATCCCGTGCTGCGTCCGAATTTCATCCAGAACGCGGGCGATTTCCGGACCGTGGTGCTCGACCCTGGACATGGTGGCAAAGACCCGGGCGCGACGAATGGCTTGGGAAACGAGGCCGACTACAACCTTAAGGTGGCCGGATTGGTAAAGACCCAGCTTCAGTTGAAAGGCTTCAAGGTCATCATGACCCGCGAGAGCGACAAGTATCTATCACTTCAGGAGCGCGTGTCGCTTGCGAACTCGGTCAAGGAAAACGCCGTTTACGTCAGCATCCATTTCAACTCCGGCAGCCGAGCAGCGCGGGGAATTGAAACGTTCACCCTCTCGCCGCCCGGTGTTTCCCACTACGGCAGCGACTGGAAAGCCACTGACAACATGACCCGCGCCGGCAACGAGCATGACTCGGCCAACATCGCGCTCGCCACCTCCGTGCATGGCTCCATCCTCCGCCGCCTGGGCAAGAACACCTTTGATAGAGGCATCAAACGCGCCCGTTTCAGCGTGCTTTCCGGCGTGGTCCATCCCGCCATCCTGCTGGAAGGTGGGTTCATGACCCATCCTTACGAAGCCCGCCTCATCGGCAATCCGGACTATCAGAATGCCATCGCCAACGGGGTGGTCGATGCCATCGGAAAATACCGCTTCGCCGTTTCGCGCAAGCCGGTGCCAGCGCAGAAAAACTGATCCCCACCGCCTTCCAGAAGTGGTTTCGGCGGTCGCACACCCGTTGGTGATCAAGGTTTTGCTTGGCTGGTTTTCCCACAGTGATACGACAGGGGCATGAGCGACACTGCCACCCGGATTTCCGACGACATCAAGACCGCAATGAAGGCCAGGGACAGCACGGCCCTCAATGCCCTGCGCGCCCTCAAGAGTGCGATGACCAACGCCGCCATCGAAAAGGGTGGACTCGGCACGGTGCTGGAGGAAACCGAAGCGCTGGCTGTCGTTAGAAAACAAATCAAGCAGCGGCAGGATTCGTTCGAGCAGTTTGAGAAAGCCGGCCGCGCCGAACTGGCAGCCACTGAACAGACCGAAATCGAAATCCTCTCCCGCTATCTGCCCACGGCGCTCACGGAGGAACAGATCGCGACCATCATCGATCAGGCGGTCGCTGACACTGGTGCCACCGGCAAGGCGGACATGGGCAAGGTGATGAAACGGGCGCAGGAACTCGCGGAAGGCCGCGCCGACGGGAAAATTCTATCAGCCGGCGTGATGAAGCGGCTTTCCTGATAGACAAGAAGGCTTCACACCCACTTCTCGAGAAAGCTCGTCAGATCGTCCAGCGTCGGACTGACGGCGGTGCGGACGTAATGGCCGCTAGTGGAGACGCCGAGTGTGAGGCACGCTTCAGGATCAAGGCCCAACAATTGGCCTTGAGAAAATCCGGCGTTGAAATGATCGCCCGCGCCCGTGGTGATCAGCGGTTTTTCCATGTAGGGCCCGGGAACCCAGAAAGTGCCGTCCGCCGTGGCGCAGGCAGCAGATTCCCGCGGATGCACGACCACCGTGCCGAGGTTGAGTTTTTCCCGGATGTCGGAGGAAATGCCGCGCAGATCGGATTCCGTTTCACCGCGGGCGGCAAAACCTAACACATCATAGACGCGCTGCGCCTCCTTGAGGTTCAGGCCCAGAGTGACCGATCCGAATTCCTCAAAGCGGGAGATGATCCCGAGAACTTCCAGAATGTCCGCGGCGGAGCGTTTTTCGGGATCCGCCAGATCGAAGAAAAACGTGCGCCCCTCGTGCGGCGGCAATGCGGGCAGCACCTCACCCACCAGCGCTGCCAGAATGCCGGTCATATTGGGAATCATCGTCCAGTTCACCAGCGCGATCAGGTCGGTGGTGGCCAGGGTGGCGCGAAACTTTTCAGCACCCATGACCGCATCAATGGTCTCGAGGGTGATGGTGTCCAAGCTGCGGAGCTGGCCGAGCATGAGTTTTCCATCATCGAACTCGACAGCGATGGTGGTGGCAGGATCGCAAAGCGAGATCACTTCCGCATGGCAGGCGAATTCGTGGAAAACCGAATGCAGCGAAGGCCTGCCGAGGGCACCGACGTAGGTGACATGCGTGCCCGCCGCGAGCAGTGCGTTGGCCATGATCGGGCCGTTGCCGCCGAGTTTTTCCATCCTCGGATAGAACTCGATGTTCGTGCTTTTCCCGGCGGCACCCGCAATGCGCGCAGCGAATTCGGGAATGCTGTCGATCGCCGTGAACGCCTCGCCCTGAGCCGTGCGCTGCGCCACCGGCGTGACGATGGTATCGACAAATCCGTCGAATCCGACGAGGGCTGTCTTATCGGATTCTGCGGAACGGGCGGCGCTGAGTGCGGCCTGGGTGCGGGTCTTGAAGGTCATGTGGGAAAATTTCAGCGGAGTCTGTTGCCACACATCACCAGGGTCAAGGAGCAAGCGGATGACTCATTCGTGTAGGTAGGTTTTCGGCTGATAGAAAAACGCGAATGGAATGAAAACGACCGCAGCGCCCAGAACCAGCCAGGTGAAAAAGCGGAAGTAAGCCGCACCTTCCAGCTTCGATTGACCGCCGACGAACTCGCTGCGCCTGAATCCGGCTTCGGTGGCCGGTTCCACGATACCAAGCGCGGCCTTGCGGCGGGCGAGCCAGGTATCCGGCGAGGCGGGCCCTTCCGCGGTGGTTTTTTCCAGAATGACGCCCTGGTCCCACTCGGTCTTCGCCTTGCGGTCCGGTCCGTTGCTCGAGATGCGGGCGTGGGTGGAATCGATCAAGTCGTAAACCAGCGGATTTCCCCACGGATCCTTCATGCCAGCTAACAACTTCTGCCCGGCATCAGTTGCAGGAAAACTTTCCGTAGCACGTGCCTCGATCTGGACCGCCGCTGACTGATAGATCTGACGACCCGGGATCTCCACGCTATCAAGTCGGCCATTGCTGCAGCGCGCGACAATGTCGTCTTCAGCAGACGCCGAGTAACCTGGAAGCACGATGGTGCGCGGCGAGGTCTGCCAGTCCGGAGGGAGATTCCCCGTCGCTGCCTGGAACTGCTGCTCGGCAGGTGACGGAATGGCGATGAAGTGGTTCACTTGCGCGGTGAACTGATTGCCACCCCAGACGGAAAGCCAGAACAGCGACATTACCCAGGATTTCATCGCCTTCGGAGCCTGCGTGTAGGCGAATTCCAGACCCACGATGGAGACCATCACCTCGGCCGCGGTGATCAGCACGAAGGCGAGGATCTGCCAGCCGATCGATGGCCGCTGTCCGGCATCGATCCATGTCTGGATGAGCATGATCAGGCCGAACGATGCGGTCATCAGCAGCATTCCCATGCCGATTTTCCGCAGTGGCGTGAGTGGAAACACACGGTCCACTGTCGGATAGATAATGAAAGTGAAGAGCGGGATGAAGATGAGGATGAGGATCGGATTGACCGCCTGGATTTGGGATTCCAGCCAGGTGATGCCCATGAATTTCAAATCCATCTGCTGCGCCTGGAGCACCCAGGAAGAGCCGGTCTGGTCATAGAGCGACCAGAAAACGGCGATGAACCCAAACAACGGTATCACTTTCCCCAGTGCGAATAGTCCGTCGCGTGAAAACACCTCGCGGAAAAATCCCCATCCTGCCGGCGGGATGTGGACGAACCGGTTCCGCCCTAACCAAAACATGAAGGTGGCGATGGCCATCAGCACACCCGGCACGCCGAACGCCCAGTGCGGACCGTGGTGTTCCAGCAGCCAGGGCGTGAGCAGCGTGGAGAAGAACGAGCCGAAATTAATGGAAAAGTAGAACCAGTTGTAGATCCGCGGGATCAGGTGGTGGTTCTTTTTTCCAAACTGATCGCCAACGTGCGCGGAGACGCAGGGCTTGATTCCTCCGGAACCAATGCAGATCAGCAGCAGCCCGGCTATCAGCCACATCGGCGAATTTCCGAACGATCCCATGCACGCGAGTGCCGCATGGCCGAGGCAGTAAACGATGGAAAGAACGAGGATGGTCCGGTATTTCCCAAAAAAAATGTCGGCGATGAGCGCACCTATCAGCGGTGTGAAATAGACCCAGCTCGTGAACTGATGGTAATACTCGACCGCCTGCGTGCCGCTCACCGCACGGCCGCCGGTGCCATCCATGAACAGGAGATACTGGGCAATGAAAACGACCAGAATCGTCCGCATCCCGTAGAACGAAAACCGTTCGGCCGCTTCATTGCCGATGATGAAGGGAATGCCGGGCGGCATGCCGTCGAGATCTGCGGGAGAGGTGCGGTGGGGCATGGTCGTTCGATTCGCTAGGCTTTCAGCGGATCGCGTGCCGAGATCACCTCATGGAAAATTCCTTCCAGTTGTGCGACGACAGCCGGCCAGCCGAGCGATTCTGCGGTGCGGCGGGCTTCGCTCCCAAGGTTCGCGCGCAGGGTGTGATCTAGCAGGGTTTCCGCGGCATCGAGGTAGGCTGCTTCATCGCCCTTTTTCACCTTGAGGCCGTTGAAGCCGTTGGTGCAATGCCAGCCGGCGGCGGCGTAATCGTAGCTGAGCGTGGCGAGTCCGCTGGCCATCCCTTCGGTTAGAACGTTGCCGAAGGTCTCGGTTTCGCTGGGAAACAGCATGATGTCCGCAGAAGCATAACAGGTCGCCAGATCCTCACCGGTCAGATAACCGGGAAACCCGACGTCCGGGTGGTCGCGCTTCAGTTTTGATAGAACCGGGCCCGAGCCGACGACGATGCATTTCATCTCCGGACAAAGCCGCCGCATTCGGACAAACGCACGGATGGCGAGCCCGATGTTTTTCTCTCCGGAAACGCGTCCGACGACGAGTGCGACCGGTGTTTCATCGTCCACGCCCCACGTCGCCCGCAGCGACGCACTGCGGCGGGCGGGATCAAACAGGGCGGTGTCCACGCCACGCCCTAACACCGTGACTTTGGAAAAGCCTGAGCCTAGCAGCTTGTCCCGCGCATCGGGAGAAGGCACCAGCGTGCGGTCGAGCCGGTCGTGAAACCATTTTTGATAGCGCCAGACCTGGTTGCCGATCCAATCAACTCCATACTGCCTGAGATACTCGCGGAAATTCGTGTGAAATCCGCCTACGACCGGGATTCCCAGCTTCAGCGCCGCCGCCGCGGCGGAGTAACCGAGCGGTGTTTCGATCGCGACGTAAATCAGATCCGGCCTTTGTTCCCGCCAGCGCTTGTGGAGTTCTCCAGGCATCGGAGCACCCACCTTCACCTCCCAATAACCTGGCAGCGGCCACGAAAAAACGGTGGTTTCGGATTCACCATGGGCACGCCCGGAGCGGATGATTTCCACTCGGTGGCCGAGTCCCCGCAGACCACTGCACAGGTGGCCTAACGAAATTGCCACGCCGTTGATGTCCGGAACATAAGTGTCCGTCACAACTTCGATGTGGAATGTCTTGGGGCTAGCGTCCATCGGTCAACGTGCGAGTTCCACCCAGAGTTTTTTGAGCTTTGAAACGGTTTTCAAATGCCAGGCGCGTTCATCACCAGCGGCGCCATCAGATGTTAGAAGCCGCGTGACTTTGATGGCGGTTGTGAATTCACCCGTCGCCGGATTCAAATAGCGGGGGTATTTGATCAAGGCCCCGCAGACGAGTTCCTCCAGCGTGAGCCGACGGGACCGGCGCGGGCATTCAAGGCGGTCGGTGGTCAGACCCCACGCGGCATAAAACGGCAGGCCGTAGGTGGTGACCGGGACGTTTCTAATCAATGCTTCGAACCCCACCGTGGACGTCATGGTGTGGACTTCATCGCAGACGTCAAGCCAGTCGAGGACGTTGCCCTCGGTGACGGCGAGATCGGACAATCCGTCGTAACCACCGGGAAGCACGCTGCCATGTCGCGCGCCGGCGACGAGATCCGGATGGGCCTTGAAGATGAGGAAGGCATCGGGCTCGGCGGTACGGACGGCGCGAAGGAGCTCGATATTGGATTTCAGCACAGGGCTACCGTAAGCGATGGACGCGTCCGCCTCGACCTGGCCGGGAACGAGGATGACTTTTTTTCCGCAGATGCTTTTTGGATCGAGAGCAATCCGCTCGCCTGTCAGGTTGTATTTTGTCAGGCGTTTTTCGCGCAGGATTTCTATCAAACCAGCGGCATCACGAAGGTCCGCTTCGGCAAATCCGGCGGTGAGGAGATCCTCCAAATCCGAGGGTGCGGTGGGATCGAAGTAAATCCCACGCGAGTCGAGAACCCATGAGTAAGGAAAATTGAAAGCAGCACCGAGCCCTTTCGAGCGGATGAACCCGTCTTCCACCCGGATGGCGCGGCCGAGGAATGACGGCGGGATCTCCGGCCGCCTGCCCCAGACGAGGAGCCGGGTATCGGCCGTGTTTTCCACCTCGGCCATGGTTCCTAACTGAGTGATGTTGCCCGCGGGACTGCGGAGGTAGCCGGGGACGATCTTTTTTTTCCAAGGTGAAAATCCGACGCTGACAAAGTGCCCGCGGTTGCGCGTGAACATCTCTTTCTGAAGGGCCAGATGATCGAAAATTCCGCCGAGGCCACAGGGTTCGGAACTATCAGGATCGTAGTAGTGCGCGTATCGGAGATAGGCGGCTTCAAAAAGCTCGGTCAAATCCCTGGTGCGGCCGCGTTTGGGAAACCGGCTGGCATTGAGATCCTGAGTGAGCCCCCAGCCGGCAAAAAACGGCCAGCCGGTGGTGATGACTTTTTTCCCGTGGATCAGCGCTTCCATGCCCATCAGCGAGCTCCCGACCATGACGGTGTGGCAGAAGGAAAAACACTGCGCGGGTGATAGATCGGGCGACAACAGATGGATGCGCTTGTCCGTTAGAAGCTCCGCAGTGAAGCAGGATTTTTTCGCACGAAACAAATGATCCGGGTGCGCCCTGACATAAACCGGGACTCCTTCGCATGCATCAAGCGCGGCACGCAGCAGCTGGTCGAAGTCAGCGGCTGATAGACCGCCATGGCGGATTGCGGCATCTCCGCGCGTCTGGTCGACGACGAGGATTCCCTGATTTTCCGGCAGCTTCTCGTCACGATACTCGCCGGGGAACCAATTGTATTTCGAAGCGCCGATTTCGCGGAATCGATCCATCAGTGCGGCTGGATTTTCGTTTGCCCGCAGGATGGGACGCATCCAGCCGGAGGATTTTCCGGAATTGAGAAAACCCAACAGATCCGACGCGCCCTTGCTGTCGTAATGAATCCCGGACGAGTCCGCGAGCAGGCCGTAGACGGCGCCGCGGCCACCGGGGCGGAGTGAGCGGACGAACGCGTCCTCTAGCAAAAGCAGGTGCCCGCCGTCGATTTTCGCCGCCTTGACCGCCGCGCGGCCGCTGGGCCGGTATCCCCAGCCAACGTGAACGTTTTTCCCATCGGATCCCTGTTCTTTTAAAAACGCGGAAAGGAGCGGATGGCGCAAGACCTTGCGATAAATCCATGCGGCTTCCCCCTGCAACTGCTCCTTCATCCGCGGCCAGTTTCTTCGGGCGGCGGGCGGATTGTCAACCTCAGCGCAGTCGGAGTGCAGGGTCGCGCACCATTTCTGAGACACTTTCAAAGTGCCGCTCCCATGTCGGCGGGCGGAAATGGCGCAGCCGTTCCTGTTGGGCCGCGCGGGCGGGCGAGTGGTCGCTGGTGAAATCGAGGATCGCCTCGCCCCAACCTTTTCCGTCGAGGGGCGAGAGCAGCGTCGGCACGCCTTGGCCAGCTTCGACGAACGGCGGGATATCCGACCCGATCACAGGGACGCCCATCGTCAATGCCTCGACCATCGGCATGCCCCAACCCTCGACGAACGAAGGAAAAAGCATTGCCTTCGCGCCTCGAAGCAATGGCCAGAGCTCATCGTCGAGCACGCCGTTCATTTCACGGACGTGGCCGCGCAAGGATTCGCAACGGTCAAGCTGGCGGAAAACCGTCTCATTGTCCCAACCGCGGCGGCCGATCAGGATGAGTTCGGGTATTTGTTCGGCAGGCAGGTGGTTGGCGAAATCGCGCCACAGGTGGATCAGCAGCGCATGATTTTTCCGCGGCTCGATCGTCCCAAGCATGACAAAATAAGGCCGCTTCGGCGGAAACAACGTTGCGGGATCGCTCGCGTGGGCCAGAACGCCTTCGTCCACGCCGATGGGAATGACCTGCACCGGGAGTTTTGGCGCATCCAGAATTTCCCGCCAATATTCCAGTCGCTGGCGGGTGTATTCGGAGTTGACCACCAGATGGGTGGCGTAGCGGAAGGCGTTTCGGATTCTCAGCAAGTGCTTCGCACCTTCATGCTCGCGGCAATACTCTGGAAAGTCGCAGGGAATCGTATCGTGAATGAACAGCACGCGCTGTAGGCTGGGCTGCCGCGAAAGGGCCGCGAGATACGCCGTCCGGCCGAGCATCGAGTGGGAAATCCCGAAAAAACATCCCATTTTACCGGTCCCGCGCCAGCTGCTGTCGACGCGGTAGGACCGCTCGCCCGCCGAGGCATCAAGCAGGTCGAGCCCGCTGTCAGTGGCCCCGCACAAATCCTCGAGCCGCTCGGCCGCGTGGAGCTTCGCCAATCCGCGGCGTCGCGCCTGCCATTTCCCAGCCATCCGGAGTCGCTGCGCGGTGTCGCGGAACGGCATCAGTTGTTTGTCAGTGAAAGCCACATCTTCACCACGCCAGACAGACTCCAGTTTTTCCGCGAAGGCATCTCCCAGTCGCCCGTCCGTCACTGAGAATCCAGCCACCCCGTTGACCAGATATTCCACCGGACCCAGCGAGCGCAGCCATTTCAAATACGCGAGGTCCACCCGGTCGATTCCGCTCGGCGCGGCGAGGGTCGCCCGCTTGCAGAGTCTGGTGATGTCGAAATATCTCATGCCGATTTGGAAGGGCTTTGTTTGGCCAAAAAATGACGGATTTCCAAGCTCATTCTCACGCGTTTCGGGCGGTTTTGATTTTGCCTGAACGGGAGGATTCGAAGGTTCACCGTGCTTGACAACCCCTTCAAAAGGATCTTGATGGGCGCGGCCTTGAGCGCCCCGATCCAAGCGCCCGATCTGCTGCATTTCCGCCTGAATCCCGCATCTCAATATGACTCAAGATTGGTTTCAACCACGCATCATCGGTACGCTTTGCCTGTTTTCTCTCACATCGTGCGCGTTCATGTCACAATCAGGGCCCACCAAGGGATCCATCAAGGACGGCAGCACTCCTGAATACGCGCTCATCGAGGTAAAATCCCGTGCGGATCTGCCCGCCGCCGGACGCAATTACGGGCAAGGCGAGATCCCTCCTTCCATCAAGGGCGGCGGTTATTCTGACAAAGTCCGCCCGCGCGACGTCCTGCATTTCATCATCACGGATCTTTCCGAACTGAGTCCCTTTTACACAAAAGGTGGTGCCTATGATTACGGCCCGCTCGAGGTCCCGGAGGACGGCAGCGTCACCATCCCTTACACCGGGGAAATCAATGTCAACGGCCGCAGCCTCTCGCAGATTTCCACCGAACTCAACGAGCGCATCAAACCGATTTCCAATACTGCTCAGGTCGCCGTTTCGCGTTCCGGTCGCATGCCGCACACGGCCAACGTCATTGGAGAGGTGAAAAGCCCCGGCCCGATCCCGCTCGAACGCAGCGGCATCACCTCGCTCGACCTGCTCGCCGCCTCGGGTGGGCCGACCGAATCCGAGCACCTTTTCAAATACACACTCCGCCGTCAGGGCCGCGACTACACCTTTGACTATCAGGGCTTCCGCCAGCGCTCGTTTCCCATCGAAGAGGGTGACCTGCTCAGCGTGAACACGGACATGACCAACCGCTTTTACGTCCTGGGAGCAATCAATAAACCCACCATCGTACCCTTTCCCGTGCCCGCGCCCACGCTTGCCGACGCCATCGGCTCCGCAGCCGGCCTCGATGAAAGACGCTCGGATCCCTCCGGTGTGTTCGTTTTCCGCAAGGGCAATCCTGACGAGGTTTACACGCTCAACCTGAAGGATCCGAGTGCGGTTCTCCTTACCCAGCGCTTTGCCATCCGCGGCGAGGACATGATCTATGTGACCGAGGCCCCGCTCGCCCGCTGGAACAGGCTCATTGTCCAGATTCTGCCTGTGACTCAGCTTTCACAGGCCGCTTACAATCTTGACCGCATCAACCGCTAATCGCCGCATTTCAGATTCCTTGAAAATCCGATTCCATCAGGTCCTGGTCTTGTTGTGCGCGCTGCTGCTGGGTTGTGCGCCGATGCCCGCCGGCCGTGGAGGTCCTGTTCGTTCGCAAGTCGGCTTCGCTGCGGAAAAACCGGATTCCCCTAGGCTGCGGCGGCTGGACAACGGCCATTATCGCCTGAAAAGACCGTGGAAAGTCAATCTGAACGGCCGCCAGTGGAACGTGCAGAAAGGATACACCTGCAACGGAATCACCGGCCCCGCCAGCCTCCGGAACAACATGGGCGACGGCATCGATCAGCCGGAAACCTGGGCCTCGATTTTCCACGACTGGCTTTTCACCCAGCCCGGCATCTCACGCAATGAGGCTGACCGGCTATTTCATGATCTTCTCATCGCTTACGGAGTGTCCGCACAGAAAGCAAATCTGATGTACACCGCGGTCAGGGCCTATTCACTCACCAAAGGCCTCCGGTAATTCCCCACTTCCGAGCGATCCGTCATGCCCACTCCCATCTCCATCCCAAGCCGCTCACCTTGGGTCAGCCAGTTTCTGGTCATCGGTGCGCTTCTCAACCGGGAAGTCGCCACGCGATTCGGGGAATACCGGCTCGGATTTTTCTGGATGCTGTTCGAACCGTTGCTGGGGGTGATCGTCATCGGCCTGATCATCGGGTCCATCGCCGGCCGCACCGTGCCGGAAATCCCCTACCCGTTTTTCCTGCTGAACGGCATGTTATACCTCAAGCTGTTCACCGGCCCGATGAACACGGGCCTCAATGCCATCACTTCGAACCAGGGACTGCTCGTCTATCCGACCGTGCGCCCGCTGGATCCGTTCCTCGCGCGCTTCCTGTTCGAACTGCTCACCACCGCGTTTTCCTTCATCCTTTTCTGCATCATCGGCATGTGGATGGGCATCGGGCTGTCGCTGGCCAACCTCCACATCCTCGCCCTCACCTGCTTGTTCACCTGGCTCGCCGGTTGTGGCTTCGGGTTGATGTTCGGTGTTGCCGTGGCCCATTACAAGGAGGTCGAAAAAATCGTCCCTGTGCTCCAGCGGCCGCTGCTTTTTGTCTCGTGCGTGCTGGCCCCATCCTCGGCGCTGCCCGGGACCACCCAGAACATTCTGTTGTACAATCCGCTGGTGCACACCATCGAGCTCAGCCGCAACGCGCTCTTCCCCTACTACCCGACCGATGGCCCGAACCTGATCTATCCGGGTGCCTTCGCCATCGTCATCCTCGCGGTCGGGCTCACGTTGTTCCATAACAACCGCAATTTCCTCAGCCAGCGCTAACACCTGACGCTCCATGATCGAACTCCGCAATCTTACCAAATCTTACCCCGTCAAGGACGGCGTAAGGTATGTCCTGCGCGATGTGTCGCTCATCATCCCCAGCCGGACGAACCTTGCCATCCTCGGGCCTAACGGCGCAGGGAAATCCACCTTTCTCCGCCTCATCGGCGGCGCGGAAGCCGCAGACAGCGGCAGCATTCTAACGGACGCCAACATTTCATGGCCGCTCGGGCTCGCGTCCGGATTCCAAGGCTCGCTGACGGGCCGCGAAAACATCCTTTTCGTGTGCCGCATCAACGGACTCAAACGTACCGACCGGGAGCACGTGATCAATCAGGTCGTTCAATTCGCGGAAATCGGCGAGTACTTCGACATGCCGGTGAACACCTACTCGTCCGGCATGCGTGCGCGCCTCACCTTCGGGCTTTCCATGGCGTTTGAGTTCGATGTCTATCTCATCGACGAGCTGACATCCGTGGGCGATTCCAATTTCCGCGCCAAGGCGAAGGCGGCCTTCGAGGCCATCCGCAGCCGGGCATCGCTGATTTTCGTCTCCCACAACATCGCGACCCTGCGCCAGTCCTGCCAGTCCGCGCTGTTCATCCGCGATGGCCTGGCGGATTTCTATCAGGACATTGACGATGGCATCGACGCCTACGAGCAATACCTCCAGCTCCACAACCAGCAGAGTTCGACCCAACGGCGGCGCAATCCCATCGCAAAGAAGCGAGCCATGAGACGGCGTGCGCGACAAGCCGCCCGGCAGGCCGCCGCCGAAGGCGGAACACCGCCACCCCTGCAAGACTAATTCCACTCACCATCGATGACCGCCACCTACATTCACACCCGCCGCAAACTCGGATTGTCACAGATGATCCTCCGGTTTCTGGCCGTCCTCTATTTCATCGGACTCGCAGCCTCCGTCGCGTATCTTTGGTTTTACACTCAGGATCGCTTCATCACCAGCGCCGCCTTTCGGATTTCCCGACAGGACTCCAGCAGCATGGACGTGGGCCTCGCCCAAATGATCCTGCCGGGCCTCAGCGATTCCGGTTCCGCCGACTCGCAGACCGCCATCGGCTATATCAATTCGGCAGACCTTCTGCTTGCCCTCGAACAGGAATTCGACCTCCGCAAGCACTACAGCTCGCCACTCAAGGACTTCGTTTTCCGCCTTGAAAGCGACGCAACGCTGGAGAAGAGGCTAGAATACTATCGGAAACGCATCTTCGCCCACTTTGACAAGGATTCCGGCCTCACCATGATCAAGGTGGACACTTTCTCGCCGGAACTCTCGCAGAAAATCGCCGTCAGGCTGCTCAAGCGCGCCGAGAACTTCGTAAACGTCATCAATCAAAGCCTCGCTGAGCAGCAGGTCGCCTTCATCCGCAGCGAAGTCGAACGGAACACCAAACAGGTGGATGATCTCAATCAAAAGCTTCTCGCCCTCCAGAATGCCAACAATCTGATCAACCCGGACGAAATCATCTCCGCAAACCTGGCCGCCGTTCAGGAAATGCGAATGGATCGCCTGCGTACTGAAGCGGACTTGTCCACCATCCTCCGCGACTCGCCGGGATCACCCCGCATCGAGAACATCCGCAGCCGGCTGCGCTCGCTCAACGAATCGATCGACGTCGAAACGGCGAAACTCTCCGGCCCCGAGCAAGACCGTCTCAACCAACTGCTCCTCCAGTTCAACGAACTCCGGCTGAAACTCGAGTTCGCCACCAAACTCCGCTCCGGCGCGGAAATGCTGTTGGAAAAAAACCGCGTCGAAGCGATTTCCCGCACCCGCTTCTTTACCGTGATCCAAAATCCTTTCCTGCCAGAAGACATCGGCATGCCGTTGCGGCCGTACGCCACCGTCACCATGCTTTGCCTCGGTCTGCTAGGTTTCCTCGTCCTGCGCGCTCTCACCCACTCGGTCTTCGAGCGCGCCTGATTTCATCCCCTGCGTGAATTCATCCGCATGCAACTGAGCACCAAATACAAGTTCGCGTTCCTCTGCATCCCGAAGTGCGGCTCCACCTCAGTGGAAAAGGCCATCCGCCGCCATTGCGAGACCCGCATCACCGGGCACCCCGCGCTCAAGCACCTCAACGCCCGCAAATTCCACCGCTTCATCCGCCCGCTGCTTCACAAGTCGGATCCTGACAACGAGCTCGAGACGTTCTGCATCATGCGGGATCCTGTCGAGCGCATCGAAAGCTGGTACACCTATCAGACCCGCAGCGCCCTGGCAAAACCCACCCATCCCGAACACAAGCGCTACACCGGGGAAATGAGTTTCACCCAGTTCATCGAAGGTTACCTCGCCGGCAGGAAACAACAGCCCATCTACGCCCAGATCGGCACCCAGGCGCTTTTTGTCCGCCTGCCGGACGGATCACTCGGCGTGGACAGGATCTTCCGCCTCGATCAGATGCTGGCCGTCGGCGAATACCTCAGCCAGAAAATCGGCAAGCCGATTGAAATCCCGATGGCCAACCAATCGCCCGGCGGGAAATCCGCCTCCAAGTCGCTCTGGAAACGCCTGAAAACCTCCCTCCGCGACAAGGGTGCCCCCGCGGTCAAACCACCGCGACCGTCATCGGAACTTTCCGAGCCCCTGATGCAGCGTCTGCTGGAGCACCTGGCAGACGACTACGAAATTTATAACAGCCTGCCCCGCAGTTGACGGAGCCGCCAGCGATCTTCCCACGCGTTTCACATGAACGAACCCAACTCTTCTCGCTTACCTTCATTCCTTTGCATCGGTGCCCAGAAGGCAGCCACCTCATGGCTCTGGGTCATGCTGCGCCAGCATCCCGGCATCTGGATGCCGCCGCTCAAGGAAATCCATTTTTTCGATCACCTCTACATTCCGGAAAACCGTCCCTGGACGCCCAGCCACATCCGCAAGGGCGTCACCGACGCGCTCAAATGGCACGTCGAACATGAAGTGATGAATCTCGATCATTTTAAATACCTCGTCGATATGGCGATGGTCCGGCCGTTCACCGAGGAATGGTATCGTTTCTGTTATCACCGCACCGCTGCGGAGGGAAAAACCCTAGGCGACATCACCCCGGAATACTGCACGCTTCCAGACGAAGGCGTGGAGTATGTCAGAAAATTGTTAGGGCCTGAGCTGAAGATCATCTACATCATCCGCAATCCCGTCGAACGCGCCGTTTCCCAGCTCAAGATGAACCTCACCCGCCGCGGCCAGGAGGGCGAGGGCGAGGACTTCTGGATCAATGCGGCGAAGGAACCGGTGATCTTCCAGCGCGGCGACTATCAGACTTACATCCCCCGCTGGGAAAAGGTTTTCCCTCGCGAAAACATTCTCTATCTGCCCTATCGACAGGTGAAGGCGGATCCCGCCGGACTTCTCGGCAGCATCGAGGATCACCTCGACCTCCCGCGCCACACTTACAACGGCATCTCGAACCGCGTCCACAAGACCAAGGAAGCAAGCGTCCCGAAAGGCGCGCTCTCCTATCTGGAGAACCTGCTGGCGTCGCAGTCCCAGTTTCTCGTGGACCGCTTCGGTGAGAAATTTTTCGCCCAGACGTGATGGAGCCCGGAGCCTGACCACTTTGGATCCACTCTCCCATTTCACCGAGACGCGCCCGGCCGGAACTAACACCCGGGTGTTGGATTCGCCCTGGTGCCGGATCGTCGCCACCGGCCATCCGGAGACCATCGTTTCGTTCTCGGCCATCCTCTGCCCGCCGGGAAAATTTTTCACCTCCAGGATTTTTGCCGGCGTCCCGCAAAACGTTGTTTTCCTGAACTGTCCCGGAAACTCATGGTATCTCGACGGCATCCCCGGCCTCGGCGGCAGCATCGCCGATGCCGCCGAAGGATTACTAACCGTTCTCCAGCAGCTTGGCCTCGGCGGCAGCCGCAAAACCTTCTGGGGCGGCTCGATGGGTGGCTTCGGCGCGGTCGTCTACGGTGCCCATTGCAATGCGGAAACCATCGTCGCCACCGGGGCGGAACTGGAACTCCTCGTCGCCGGGGGAAACTCGGAACTGATCTTGAAACATCGCCAGGGCCGCACCTCCTACCCGGAGATTCCCATCGAATCCCTCGTCGCTAACAGCAAGGGCCGCTACTTTCTCTACGCAGGCGAGTTCGCCCCGCATGACCTTGTTTCCGCGAAGCGGGTGATGGCCTGCCCGAACGTCAGCGTGACCACGCTGCGCGATTTCGGACACCCGCTGCCGGGCTACATCGAGGAGACCTACGGGCTGATCCGATTTTTAGCCGACCATCTTTCCACCACCACGCCATTCACTTTTAAACGTGGCGAAAAAGGACTGTTAGTCAGTCACTCAGACTGGTGGGAGGACCTGCATGCCGTCTCGACAGGCACTGGAGGTGACGAAGCAAGGCTGGTCGCCGGACTCGCCGGAAAGCCTAACATTCCTGTGGATCTTGCGGCCCATTGCGGCCATGCGCTGTCCATGGCCGCCTCACTGCGTGGCGATCACGCTGCCGCCGTCCGTTACGCCGATGATTCGCTCCGCATCGACCCCACCAGCCGTTTCCTTGCCTGGCGTCGGGTCCGCGCGATGAAGGACGCCGGACTTCCGCCGTCCGCCTGGTTGGACGCGGCGCTCAAGATCGAAGACCTCGCCGATTCCAACCGTCTCGAATTCGGCGATGCCCTGATAGAAATGATCGGCAAGGGACTCGTGGAGTCCGGCGACCTCAAACGGGCGCGGAAGTTCATCGCCACCCAATCGAAACTTTCTGCTAGAAATCCAAAAAGGCTGGAGGTGTTAGCCGGGATTTTCCCCGACCCGCTCGCCGATGCCGCGTGGCGTTTCGAATTCACGCCAGAGTGCAAGGTCTCCTACACCCGCCTGCTGCTCGACCGGGCCGATGCACCAGCGGGAAGCAAACATCTGCTCGTCACGGGTGTCATGCTCGCCATGAATCCGGCAGACCGGATCACGGAGGTTGTTCTCAATGGCGCCGGCTCTATCAACTCTTGTTCGATGGAGCACGACTCTCCCGGCCTTGCGAAGCTCCACCCGGAGCTCCCTCATGCCAGCCGGTCCCGTTTCAAGGTTGAAATCCAGCTCAATGGAAAGTCCGGCGGATCGCTCGTCCTCAGCGGGAAAACCCCTTCTGGAAAAACCATCGACTGGCTTGTGCTCCGCCGTTCAACACCAGTCGTCTGATCGATCAATCCTCCGAATAACCGAACCGTTCTAAGTCCGCGGCGTAGATGCCACGAATCATCGACTGCATGTGGGGATCTAGAATTTCCTCGTACCGGAACGGCGGCTTCGGGCCCTCGTTGAAGCGCCGCCTCGCCAGTTCCGGCTGATTGATTCCGGCCTTCACCAGCACCTGGCCGAAGTCCTCGGCGAAGTTCTCCACCTTGCCGATGAAATCAAGCGGCTCGCCTTTCAGCAGCCGGTCGATCCGGTGCGACTGTGGCATCCAGTGCGGATTGGGATGGAACCGGCTGTCCCACTTCACGTTATGCTTCACGAAACGAAGGAAGATCTTGAAATTGCGGCGGAGGTCTTCGAGTTCCACTTCTTCTAACGGAGGGATCCCATCGAGTTTGGTGATGCGTGTCCCCCGGTGCATCATCACGGCATTTTCCAGCAGATGTCGCTGGATTCCGGGGATCGCATATTCATGGGTGGTCAGGATTTTCTCGACGAAGGCGGAAAACACCCGTCGACCTGGATGACGGACAAAAGTGAAAATGAAGTAGGGCGACTTTTTTTCCAACCGCATCCGCTGGTGCTGGAAATACTTCCCTAGCAGCAGGGCTTGCTTCCGGCTGACGACGCGGTGGATTTCAAGTGGATCCTCCAGCCATGTGCCCTGTTCGATGTAGTAGAGGATGTTCTTGATCGTCGAGCAGCCGGCCTTGGGCATGTTGAGGTAGCCAAGCGGAAGCCCCTTCGGCCCTATCAGCTCGGAGCCAAGTCCCGTGTAACGCAGGTCTCGGATCTTCTCCTTCAGAGTGCGTTTAAAGAAGCGTTTGACGATCTTGTAAACGGACGGCGGACTGGGGGGAGGTGGATCGGAATCAGATGACATCACTGGCTATCACAAACGGGTGGCGCGGCGAGGTTCATGGCTGGAACAAGCCTCGGGAAGCACAAATTCGCCCATCATCAGGCATGAATCAAGTCCTGCAGCACGCCTTCGATTTCCGCGAGATCCACGTGAATGGACCGCGCGAACACCGCGGGCGATCTCTCGAAGACGGCGGCCTGAAGGTGCGAAAGAACGTGGAATTTCATCATCGGCGTGCTGACCAGCAAAGGCAGCAGACGGTCGATCTGCCCCATGGACTCGAGGTCTGCCAGATCCGTGAGCGGCAGCACGGCGGCCACCGGAATTTTATCGAGAGGTGCTGACTCGACCAGGTAACGGACGAACTGCCGGCTGAAAAAATCGCGCAGTTTGTGGCTTTTTTCCTTCAGTCCAATGCGCGCAAGCTGCTCGGCTGGCATCCGGATTCCGTGCGGTGCATACGGCCTCCCCAACCAGCACAACCCGGGATTTGACCGGATCATGGCAGCGATCTCCTCCAGCCGCGAGTCATCCTCCAACAGCAGCACGACCACCGGTCGCGTGATACCGGAATCCAACATTACCGGGCGCACTGGCACGGGCGCGCAATCGTCTGCGGACTTCACCACGGTAGGCAGCTTGTCCTGATAGTAGCCCGGGACGTTGGTGGTGAACTTGTGGTTCAGGTCGATCTTCGCCTGCACCAGATTCCGCACTGCGGCTAACAGTTTTCTGCTGGGAATCCGGCGCTGGCTTTGCCCGGGGTTGTAAAGATTCGTCCAAAGTTCCTTCGCATGGGGCGAGATCTTGCGGACGAAAAAATGCGGCAGCCGTTTCACGACATGCAGGTGATCGTTGTAGAACACGTAGGGCCGACCGGATGGAGTCAGGTGATGGAACATCAACTGCAGGTCCGCGATCTGTTTTTTCGGAATCAGCCGGGCGACGAGGGTCTGGAAATAGGACTCGTCAGGAATCCACGTGGAGCGGAAAAACTTCGGGACTTCGGGGTGATCGCGGGTGTAGTCGATGACCTTCTTGCACGTGCTCCAGCGCATCGTCCACCACTGCGATCCCATGTGGGGGTAAAGGTCGCGCGGCATTTTCCGGCGGATCTTGAGCTTGCGCTGCCAGCGGATCAGACGGTCAAAGGTCTTACGGCTGGTCCTGAAATTGACCGGATAGTAGAAACGAAAACGCTCGCGGCCGAGGCCACCTTTGACCCAAGCGCGCTGCGAAATGTCGCAGCATTCAATAAAATCGAAGTCCGGATTGCGCTTCAGGAATTCCTTGAAATCAGCAATTGGGCGGATCGGGAAATCCGCGCCGCTCATCAGGTGGATGTAGTCCGGTGCATGCGGCATGCTGTCGAACTCGCGAAGTGCGTGCAGCACTGCTTCAACGAGGCTCCATTCGCCCCAGACGCAGTGTTCTTTTGAAATGATGCGCACTTGTCCCGGATGCGCGGCAGCGATTTTCGCCACGGCATCCTGGTCCGCACTGCTCGCACTTTTGTCGAAGTGAATGACGATCTGGTGCTCGTCGGTGGCCAGAATTGACACCAACCGCTGGATGGAGTCCGGCTGGTTGTGGGCGAGAATGATGAATCCGAGGTTCATGGCTAACAGATCGGGAATTGCATCAACGCCAGCATCCGCCGGTGATGAGGTTGGCCTTCATGAGGGATTCCGTGCTCTCGTATTTTTCGGAAACCGGGGAGAACAGCGTGTAGTTTTCCGAGTTTTCGAGTTGTTTGAGATACTTTTGATACTCGCCGGAGTCGTTGTAGTGGTTTTGATGGCGGATCGCATGATCGATTTTCTCGCGGAACGAGGAAACGAATTTGAAATGAAGCAGCGCCCCTGTCGGTTCATGGCTCCGTTTATGCGCATGGTTCAAAAGAGTCGGATAGGCGACGTGGGTGCTCAGATAGTAGGCGAAGCGCTGGTGCCACTTGATCAGCGGCGTTTTGTTCAGTGCGGGCGCGGCCGTGTAGTTCTCGGCATTGAACGCGCGCAGCCGCGGACCACCCCTCACCCAGGTGTCTTCGTGGCCACCCTTCATCGAGTAGTAGCCGAGCCGGTCGAAATACGGCGCATGCGAGAGCGGCGATTCTCCAACAGGAACGTGCGCGCTGGAGATCGGCCCCTGCGGATACATGTCCACCAGCATGGTGTAGAAACTCGGTTTTTCCGAATCATCCAGGAACGACAGCAACTCCTGATAGGAACGGTTCTCCATGAACGGATAGACAAAAAACTCGTCCAGATCGACGGTCATCGTCCAGTGGCCGACTGCGTGTTTCCCGAGCAGGGCATTCATCCAGTCGACCCCGAAACGGGTGTCCGCGTAGCCCTCTTCCGTGTGCCAGAGAGAGACGTCAAGCTGGTCCTGGAGCACATCGGCCATCGGTTCGTCGGACTGGTTGTCCACGAACAGGAAATGGTCGATGCCGAGTTTTCGATAGTATTCGAGGAAATAGGGAATGCGTTTGTTTTCGTCGCGCCCCATGGTCATCAGCAGGCGTGCGCCCGGCTTGATCCGCGACGTGCGGTCATACACGGGAGTTAGATTTTCAAACGACCGGACAGCCCGGCTCTTCATCTCCTTGACGGTGGGATGCCAGAACAGGCGTTTCCGTTTTTCCTGAAAATGACCAATGACGTTAGTGACCGGAGACATCGCTAGATGGTATTGGTGGGGGGAGCTGCAGGCGGGCAGAGGCTGGCTTTTTCTGCGTCCGAGTCGAGACTTAACTCCGCAGATACGGCGAGTAAGTATTCGCGTTGGAGAGATTCACATTGCGGGGAGGTTTCAGTGTTAGAATCACAGTCCCAGGCGATTTTTTCGAGGTCGGCGAGCACCCGCTGCCAGAGACAGGCGCGGATCTCGGAAGCGGGAAACGTGCTCTTGCCGAATTTCCCGATGTAATGGATCTGGCTGCGGACCACCACGATCCGGCTTGCTGGATCGAGGCTGGGCGCGCGCACCAGGTTTTCTCCGAGTCGGTGGAAGACCCGGCTCCGTGGTGCGGCGATGCAGTGTGATCCGGCCGCAAGGACGTTCCAGACCGCGTCGGTTTCCTCGAGGAAATAGGCGTAGGCGGGGTCGAATCCGCCGGCGTCGAGCAGCACCGACCGCCGGAAGGCCATGTTGCAGCCGGTGGCCGTTAGAAACGCACGCTCGCGACCGAGTTCTTCAATTTTTGCGGTGGCGGTGGCTTCGTCTTCCATCCAGAACGCCCGGCCGAGCGTGTCCGCCACCACATGGCGGTTGAGGAAACGCTGACCGTCGCGATCGAGCACAAACCCTGCGGATACTCCACATTTCGGATCCGTTTCCAACGGTAGCAGCAGCTCCTTCAACCAGCCCTCTGCGGGGGAGGCGTCATCATCGAGGAATGCGATGTATCGGCCGGTGGCAGCGCGCAGACCGATGTTTCGGGAAACTGCTAGATTGCGCTCGCCACAGCGAAACAGCCGGATCGGCAACGGTGAACGCCGGATGACCTCTTCGCTCTCGTCCTCGCCCGGTCCCAGCACGATGATGAGTTCGTCCTGCGAACTGTCCCAATCCGCGTGCATGGCATCGAGCGTGATGGCCAGATCATCGCTGCGGTCGACCGTATTGATCACCACCGAACAACGGAGTGATGTATCGGCAGCACCTTGAAATGCCCGTGGCGGCTTGGTTTTCGCAGGCGACTCCGACCATGACGTTAGAGCGGTTTGGAACTCCCTGCCGGACTCATGCCGCAGGACTTCTTCGATCAGAACCCGCCGGTGGGGGCTTTTGATGAGGTCGAGAAAACGCTTCCGGCGCACGCGATTGAGCTTTGTCAGGAGTCCACCGATGTCGGCGAGCTTCTGTCCCCGCTTCAAGCGTTTTCCCCAAATGGTCCGGCAGGGAATGAGAAGGATGTCATCGTCGGCCATCCGCGGACAGGGGTTGGATTTTGAAAGGCAGCTAGCAGGTTTCACGCCTCTACCTTGACGGCGGCATGGGGGACCATTTCTTTTTCGACGATGATCTGCTGCGTCATCTCCTTCTCTGCGGGATGCAATGGGATGGAATCCACTTCCACCGCAAAGAACTCGTCCTTGAAGGGTTTGGGCCACTGGATCTTGCAGCGTCCGGGAACATCGAAACACCGCTGTGAGAGAGTGCCACGGCCCTGGCTGGTTTCCAACAGCAGGTTGATGAACTGCCGGACGCGGTGGGTTTTTGGTCCGGTCGCGTGAGTCCAGAACGCGTCGAGTCCGTTTTGATAGGTCAGTTCCGTTAGGTTGTAGACCGCCTTGCCGAGGGTGATCACCGGCACATGATGGACCAGCCCGGAAATACCGACCGAGCTGTTGATGTTCACCAGTCCGCGGCAGTTTGCTAACAGCGTTGGCAGGTTTACCCGGTCCACATAAAGAAGTCTGCCGCCGCCGAGACGGTGGTCCAGACCGGCGATCAGGTCCGTGTAGTCCTTGTAGCCGCGGTCCATCGGATGGACTTTGAAAACCAGCTTGGTGCCCGCGGGAGCATGATGCTCGAACGAGCGCACGACCTGTTTGATGAACTGCTCGATGGAGCGGAAATCCGAGCATTTCGTGATCTGCGTGTCGCTGTGGACCTGCAGCGGGACCGCGTAGTATTGTCCTGATAGCTCGCCATCGAAGAGCGGGTCCATTTCAGAATCCCGACCGCGTTCGATGAACCGCCAGAGATGGATCATGCCATGCTTGAAGTGGCTCCAGAGCTTCATTTCCCGCTGGTCCACAAAGTTGGGAAACAAGGGCGAGGTGAACCGGCTGATGATGAAATTCGAGCAGAACGCCACCATCTTGGCGGCGGTGCTGACTTGGCAGATTTCGGGCGGCGTCTCCGCTTGTTTCGGAATCCGGTTGCCGGCGATGATTTCATCCCAAGCCTTCGCCAGGGTGGGCAAGGGAAACGTCCGGTTGCTGAAAACCGTGACACAGTTCGGGCGAATCAACCCGAGTTCGAAAACATAACAACCCATGCCCAGTTCCTCCGCCAGATTCCACGCGATCTGGTTGTAAGGCCGGTAATGGTTGTAGAGAAAAAACGTGTCGTATTTTTCCTTCCGCACCAACTCGCGCAGCCAGACGTCGAAATCATCAATGGGCTTGCGGAAAACATGCGTCCGAATGCCGCGCAGGCGGTAAACGAGATCCGGCGCGCAAAAAACGACTTTGCCCGTGGTGTGGCCGGCGTCCTTCAGATCGAGTGCCAGCAATGACATGCCCGCTTCCCAATCTCCCTGCACAATCAGGATTTTCCTCCGCTCCACCCGTGCTTCGCCGAGTGCCCCGAAATCGTCCGTGTCCTCCGTGGAATTCCTCACCGATCGTGATTCGTAAGCGTTTGTTGCGACGAAATGCCGACCTCGGCGAGGAAAGCTCGATGCCTGATGGCAGTAACGTGGCGGGGGCGGTTTTTGTTCATCTTACAGTCATCTTGAAGCTCCACACGATCAGGGACTAAGAGCGTTGAAGAAGTGCGGATGCTATGATTTCGCTTCTTTCAGTCAACCCCCAAAAGGGTTCCGATAAACAACGATTCCTGGATCACAGTTTCACCATCGAATTGCTGCAGCTGCCCACGTGAGGCCTGCACCAAAAACGACGAGCACGATGTGGTCACCGCGCTTGAAGGCCCCGGTGCGGTTCGCCTCATCGAGCGCGATGGCGACCGCTGCTGCCGAGGTGTTGCCGTATTTGTCGAGATTGACGAATACCCGCTCGTTCGGCACGGCAAGGCGGTCCGCGATGGCATCGATGATGCGCAGGTTCGCCTGATGGGGAATGACGCAGGCGATATCTTCCGGCTGGAGCCCGGCGCGCGAAATCACTTTTTCCGCCGCTTCCTTCATCCGGTTCACGGCGTGTTTGAAGACTTCCTTGCCCATCATGGTGAGGGTGTGGAGGTGATCGTTCGCGTTCTCGGCGGTGATCGGGCAAGCAGTGCCACCGCCTGGGATGTTGAGCAGGTTCGTGAGGTTGCCGTCGGTGCCCATTTCGGTGGCGATGATCGAGCCCTCGCCAGGTTTCGCTTGGCGCAGGACGGCGGCACCGGCACCGTCGCCGAAGAGCACGCAGGTCGTACGGTCGTCCCAGTTCGTGACGGCGGAGAGCTTTTCCGCGCCGATGATGAGGGCGTTTTTGAATGCGCCGTCAGAGATGAGGCGCTTGGAAATTTTCATCGCGTAGAGAAATCCGGAACACGCGGCGGAGATGTCGAACGCGACCGCGTTGCTCGCGCCAAGCGCCTGCTGCACGTAGCAGGCGGTGGCCGGGGTCGGGGTGTCTGGGGTAATCGTGGCCACGATGATCAGCTCGATTTCCTCAGCGGCCATTCCTGCCTGTTCGAGCGCGCGGCGGGCGGCGTGGGTGGCCATGTGAGAAGTAAATTCACCTTCTGCGGCGATCCGGCGCTCCTTGATGCCGGTGCGGGAGACAATCCATTCGTCGCTGGTATCCACCATCACCGCAAGCTCGGCATTGGTTAGAATTCTTTCCGGAACGTAACTGCCGGTCCCTGCAATACAGACTTCATTGGCGGACGTCGCTTCACTCATGCGGCGGGAGATTGGAACCCACAAGCAGTCGCCACAAGCGCGAAAATGATTTCAAGATTTTGAGCCAAACAGGCGAACGGATCCACACCACGCAACGCGAAATTCATTTCGCCAGCAAGCACCCAACCGCACTGGCGAAATAGATGTCACGGGCCGTCGTTCCCCCAACCAGCCCACTGCCCAGGGCTCAGGGCCCAACCCTGTTTGCGCCCTTTTTTCGCCTCCTTGCGGCTAAAAAATCCACCGACGAAAATCAATCAAACCTTCGCTTCCTAAGCCGCGGCGATGGCTGCCAGAGCCTCTTGGATGCGTGGATTCACGCGGTTTTCCACGGTTTCCAATGCCACCCGAATCGCATTGCGGACAGCCAGCGCGGTGGATGAGCCGTGGGCGATGATGACTACACCGTTCACCCCTAACAGCGGGCTGCCACCGTAGGATTCGTAGCTGCTTTTTTCCTTGAGAGCCTTGAAGGCGCCGTTTGCCAGCATGGCTCCCGCGATGCGCAACGGGTTGCCCTTGATCTCGGTTTTAAGCCATTTGGAAACCGCCTTGGCAGTGGCCTCGATCGTTTTCAGCATGATGTTGCCGACGAAACCATCGCACAGCACCACGTCGAGCTCAGTCTCAAACAAGTCGCGGCCTTCGACGTTTCCGACGAAATTGATCCCCGGCGTTTGTTTGAGCAGCTTGAAAGTTTCCTTGGTGAAGGTGGTGCCTTTTTCGTCCTCCTCGCCGTTCGACATGAGGCCCACTTTCGGGTCCTTCACGCCGAGCACGCCTTTGGAAAACGCAGTGCCCATAACGGCATAGGCCACGAGGTGCTCGGGCTTCGCTTCAGGATTCGCACCGGCGTCAAGGATGTGGCAGATTCCGTATTCATTCGGTAACGCGGAGGCAATACCGGCCCGATCCACACCGGGCAGCGTGCGCAATTTCAGCGTCGCTGAAGCCACTGCGCCGCCCGTATTGCCGGCGGAAACAAAGGCGTCGGCCGTTCCGTCCTTCACCATTTCCATGGCGACGTTGATCGAGGAGAGCTTCTTTTTCCGCACCGTTTTGGCTCCGGGCTCGGCCATGCCGATGACTTCAGGGGCGTGAACAATGCTCACCCGCGAGTCGGTGAGATCCAGCCCTTGTTTCGCACATTCGAGTTCCAAAACCGTCTGGTCGCCAACGAGATAGAGATGCTGCAGTTTCGGATAATAACGCAACGCGTCGATGGCTCCTCCAATATTGACAACAGGGGCGTGGTCCCCGCCCATGGCATCCAAGGCGACTTTCATGCGGAAGTTTGAAGAGGCTTTTTGAAATGGGGGAATGAATACGAAAAATTACCGCCCAAGGAGGCCCCTGAGCGGTAATTTGAAAATAAAATCACTGGAAAAGCTTCAGAGAGCTTCAACATCGAGCACTTGGCGGCCGCGATAGTTGCCACAGGAGGGGCAAGCGATATGCGACGGCACCTTGCTGCCACATTCCGGGCAGCTCTTGAAGATAGGTGCACGCCAACGGGTTGCGCCACGGCGCATTTTCTGACGGCTTTTGGATTGGCGGCGCTTTGGTACGGCCATGGTCTTAAATAAGTTAGGGTTGGTCCTTGAGGTCCTTGAGAATGTCGAGAGCTGACCATCGGTCGTCACTCCCGGCGCGGGGCGGAGTGGGTAGCCCATCTTCCCCGGACTTGTCCACTGATAAATATCGGGAATCAATTTCACATTTTTGCGGAACGTCACCCTCCTCGCATCTCGGATCGACGGGAAAATTGATCAGAACTTCTTCGCGCAGCGCTTCCGTGGCGTCGATTTCCCCCTCTCTCTCAATCTCGATGGAGATCGCCGCATCCACCCGAATCGTTTGAACAAAAGGATGTAATGTCCTCACACAGGTAAATTCGAACGGCGCGGAAAGCGTTCCCGTCAATAACAGTTCAGTGCTGAAACGCTGCGCCCAGAGGTCGTATTCGAGCACCCCCACCGCCTGCGCGTCGTCTGCCGGCAGGTCGAAAATTTCTTTCGCCAACACTCCGGAGAATGCTTTGCCCTCCTCGGGCAGACCGCCCAGATCGATCATCAGATGTCGTTTCATGGCCATAAGGTAACTTTCCGCCGTCTGACGCCAAGCCGCAATTGTTTGTTGCGAGGAGGCGGGATTTCGCGCTCGTCACCCTGCGTCTGAGCGCTAATTTACTTCGCATCATGTCGATCAATATTCCCCTGCTTGCCCGCATCTGTGAAGCTCCTGGCGCATCCGGATCCGAGAAGGAAATCCGAAAACTCGTTCTTACCGAACTGAAAGGCCTCGCCGACGACATCAGCATCGACAACATGGGCAACATCGTCGCCTTGAAAAAAGGCCGATCGTCCGCGAAAAAATGCATGGCCGCCGCCCACATGGATGAGATCGGCTTCATCGTCACCCATGTCGATGACAAGGGCTTTGTCCGGTTCAATCCGGTCGGTGGATTCGACCCGAAAACCCTCACCTCCCAGCGCGTTATCATCCACGGCCGCAACGATGTGATGGGCGTGATGGGCTCGAAGCCGATTCACATCATGGGGCCTGAGGAAAAAAACAAGCCCGCGAAGATCACGGATTATTTCATCGACACCGGATTGCCCAAATCCGAGGTCACCAAGCTTGTCGCGGTCGGGGATTTCGTCACCCGCTACTCTCCGCTTATTGAGCTCGGCCATTGCGTGAACGTGAAATCCCTCGATAACCGCGCCTCCGTTTTTGTCCTCATCGAAACCCTCCGCGGGCTGAAAAAAGTCAAACGCAAGCCAGCCTACGACTTCCATGCCGTTTTCACCGTCCAGGAAGAAGTCGGCCTCCGCGGCGCGCAGGCTTCCGCGCTGAAAATCCAGGCGGATTTTGGCTTCGGCCTCGATACCACCATCGCCTATGACGTCCCTGGCTCCACCCCGCAGGAACGCTGCACCTCCCTCGGCGACGGCGCGGCCATCAAGCTGATGGACTCGTCCGTGATTTGCGATTACCGCATGATCGAGTTCATGAAGGCGGCCGCGAAACGCCACAAAATCAAGTGGCAGCCTGAAATTCTCGCCGCAGGAGGCACCGACACCGGTAGTCTCCAGCGCATGGTCGCCGGCGGCTCCATTGTCGGCGCGGTATCCATTCCCACGCGCCACATCCACCAGACGATCGAGACCTGCCACAAGGATGATATCGCCGAGTGCATCCGCCTGCTCGCCGCCTGCATCTGCGAGTTGGACCAGCACGATTGGAGCTTCTGAAAAACTGGGGTGCGGATCTTCAGTCCACCTGAACGACCGAACCCAAAGCCTTGCCGATGGCCTTTGATCCCATGTTTTTTCCCAGCAGAAATCTCTCTCTGCCACCATCGATCACGATGATCCGCAGTCATCCTTCCGGCCGAATTTTTGCCTGCGTTTCATGGCCTGGCGGCGGGAACCAGCATCAATCCCGTGGGATCATCGGTTTGTAAAATTTTCGTCGCTGTATCATCAATTACTTGCGTCTGAAGCCCCTCACACCGGGATGATAATTCGGAAAAGTTAACGAAATTTTTGAAATTTCTCAAGCTCCCCTCGATTCTAACTGCGAGAGAAAAATTTCTTTGCCCCAAGACTTGGAGTTCCCTGATTTTGCAGAACGCAGCAAGTCCTAGATCCTACACGGATTTTACATCGTAAACACTAACGCGAAACCACAACATCTTGTATTGTGAATAATTTGTGGATACCACATGAGCAAAATCGGATTGACCCGGCCCGGCAATTGCTATCAGTCTTCACGACGCTGCGCCTGATGCCAACGGCACAGTTTCACCTGATCGCAAGACGTTTTAATCACCATGACCGCCACCCCTTCCGCCGCCACTACCACCGTCTCTTTAGGAAACAAAACCTTCACCCTCGACCGCGAAAAAGCCGAGCTCGCCTATGCCGGCAAGCGCGTGATCAACGGCAAGGAAACCATGTTCTTCAACATCCTCCCGCTGAAATACCAGTGGGCGTATGACCTCTACAAGACGATGAAGAACAACCACTGGGAGCCCGAAGACATCACGATGCAGAAGGATGTCGAGCAGTGGCGCTCCGATGAGATTTCCGATGTCGAGCGCTGGATCATCAAAATGGGCATCGGCTACTTCTCCGCCGCGGAAGGCATCGTTGGCGACAACGTGCTCCACGTCGTCCGCGAAGTCGTCACAGCCCCCGAGCTCAAGCTCGTCCTCGGCCGCCACGCCCACGAGGAAAACATCCACGCAGACAGCCTCGTTTACATGATTTCCTCGCTCGGTATCAACCCGCACGAGTGCGAGGCGATGTTCGAGGACATCCCCTCGATCACCGCGAAAAACAATTTCGTCGTCTCCAACAGCAAGGCCCTCCGTCGCGATATCGACCTCACCGTCACCGCTAACAAGCAGGCCCTCGCCAAGAACATTTTCATGTTCGGCCAAGTCATGGAAGGCACCCAGTTCTACGGCCTCTTCGGCATGATCCTCAGCCTCTACCGGCAGAACAAGTTCCCCGGCATCGGCCAGATGTTCCGCTACACACTGCGCGACGAATCGAACCACATCGAAGTTTTCCGCAACCTCCTCATGGACCTCATCGATGAAAACCCGGACATCTGGACCGAGGATTTCCGCGAGGACCTCCGAGCCACCATGAAAGAAGGCATCACCCTCGAAAAACAATTCATCCGTGACTGCCTCCCCGTTTCCGCCCTCGGCCTCAACTCTGGCGATTTCGAGCAATACATCGACTACATCGCCGACCGCCGCCTTACTTCCTGCGGCCTCGCCCCACTCAACGAATCTGTCAGCAACCCGTTTCCCTGGCTTGCCGAAATGATGGACATCAAAAAGGAAACCAACTTCTTCGAAGGCCGCGTCACGGAATACCAGAAAGCATCCGCCCTCGCCTCCGTCGACGACGACGAGCTCTGAATCGAAAAGTGGCTGGAGCATCTTGCCCCAGTCCAGTCCGTTGTCGGGGCGTCTCGCCCCGAGCATCATTCCCATCTCCTCTCGGCCTGCCTCTCAATTCTCCAAAATCCCACGCTCCAAAAAAATGTACCGCCCCGTCAATCCCGATGAAGATTTCTTGCTCAAGCAAGTGATCACCGACCGTTTCTCCCTCTCCACCCTCGACCGCGGCTACTCGTGGCGCGAGGTGCTCCCTACTGAAAAACGCTCGCCCATCGCGGAAATCATCGTCACCCGCGGCGCTACCGACACCCACTTTTCACTCGAAGATGTGGCCGATGCCATCGGCGATTCCCTCACGGACCTCCTGATTTCCCGCAGTCAGGACGAGACCTCCATCTTCTCCGAGGTCAACCGGCAATTCGTCTCCGACGTCGCCCACAGTGTCGCCAACTCCCTCACCAAGTCCCTCGACGCCGGCGGCCGTCTCCGCCTCTCTGAGAGCGACCTCTATCTGCTCATCGAAAAAGCCCTGCTCGAAAACGAGGCCTACGACGTCGCCAAGTCGCTCGCATTCCGCCGATCCATGGAGAAAACCGGCGCGGTCGATGTCCACGTCGGCCAACATTCCCTGCCCGTCCGCTTGATCCGCCGCAACGGCAACGTCGTTCCCTGGTCCGAGACCAAAATCGAAATCGCCGTCCGCAAAGCCTTCCTCACCATCAAGGAAAACCCCGAGCCTTCCATCGACGTCGCCAAGGGCGTCACCGACCGCATCCGCCGCGGCGATTCCTCATTTGTCCACATCGAGGACGTCCAAGACATGGTCCAGGAAGAACTCATGCGCCAAGGCCATTTCAAGGCTGCCACCCACTACGTCCGTTACCGCGACGAACGCGCCCGCCTCCGCCGCGAGGAGGAGGAAAACGCCGAGGATCCCGCCCAGGAGCTAATGGTCACCGTCACCTCCGACGAAGGAATTTCCTCCTTCTGGGACGGCGGCGATCTCCGCAAGCGCATCGCTTATGCCTCCATCGGATTGGAACTGAATATCTCCGACGTGGAAATCGAGCGCGAGCTCCGCCGCTCCGTCGGCAACGAGATTTCCGAAAAGGACCTCAAGAACACCATCATCCTCAACGCCAAGGCCCTCATCGAGAAGGACGCCGACTTCGCGAAATTCGCCGGCCGCATCCTCCTCTCCTACATCTACGAGGAAGTCCTCGACTGGAGCATCCTCAAGGACGGCATCGACAAACTGAAGCAAGCCCACAAGGCCGCCTTCAAGTCCTACCTCAAGCACGGCATCGCCATCAAGCGCCTCAACCCCGAGCTCCTCGACCTCTACAACCTCGACAAACTCGCCGAAGCCTTCGATCCCACCGCCGACCTCGATTTCGACTACCTCGGCATCCAAACCCTCTACGATCGCTACCTCATCGTTGACAAAACCGGCAGCAAGCACCGCCGCATCGAGACCCCACAGTTCTTCTGGATGCGCGTCGCCATGGGCCTCTTCAAGAAAGAGGAAACCAAGCGCGAGGACTGGGCCATCCGCCTTTACAACCTCTACAAAGGCCGCCGCTTCTGCTCGTCCACCCCCACCCTCTTCAATTCCGGCACTCTCCACAGCCAGCTCTCCTCCTGCTACCTCTACAAGGTGGACGACTCCATCGAGTCCATCATGTATCGCGGCATCGCCGAAAACGCGTTCCTATCGAAATGGGCCGGCGGTCTCGGTGGTTCATGGACCGCCGTCCGCGGCACCGGCGGCTACATCCAGGGCACCAATGGCGAGTCGCAAGGCATCATCCCTTTCTTAAAACTCCACAACGACCAACTCGTCGCCGTCAACCAAGGCGGAAAACGCCGCGGCTCCGGCTGCGCCTACCTCGAAACCTGGCACAACGACATCGAGGACTTCCTCGATCTCCGCAAAAACACCGGTGACGAGCGCCGCCGCTGCCACGACATGAACACCGCCAACTGGGTTCCCGACCTCTTCATGAAACGCATGGAAGAGCGCGGCACCTGGACCCTCTTCCGCGCCAACGAAGTCCCCGATCTCCACGACCTCTACGGCTCCGCCTTCGAGCAGCGCTACCGCGAATACGAGCAAATGGCCGCCGATGGCAAAATCTGGTCGCGCCCCCTCCCCGCCCTCGAGCTCTGGAAATCCATGCTCAAGATGGTCTTCGAAACCGGCCACCCATGGATCACCTTCAAGGACCCCTGCAACGTCCGCAGCCCGCAGGACCACTGCGGCGTCATCCACTCCAGCAACCTCTGCACCGAGATCACCCTCAACACCTCCGCCGACGAAACCGCCGTCTGCAACCTCGGCTCCGTCGTCCTCGATACCCACATCACCCGTGACGGCGCCCTCGATCACGAGATGCTCAAGGAAACCATCACCGTCGCCATCCGCGCCCTCGACAACGTCATCGACATCAACTTCTACCCCACCGAAGCCGCTCGCACCGCCAACACCCGCCACCGTCCCATCGGCCTCGGCGTCATGGGCGTCCAGAACGCCCTCTACAAGCGCAACCTCGCCTTCGCCTCCGATGCCGCCGTCGAGTTCAATGACGAATTCATGGAAGCCATCGCCTACTACGCCTACAACGCCTCCAGCGACCTCGCCTCCGAAGTCGGCACCTACAGCAGTTACAAAGGCAGCAAATGGGACCGCGGCCTCCTCCCGCAGGACACCGTCGATCTCCTCGAGACCGAGCGCGGCCGCAAGATCGACGTCCCGCGCGGCGGCAAAATGGACTGGTCCGTCGTCCGGGAAAAGATCGCCAAACACGGCATGCGGAACTCCAACGTCCTCGCCATCGCCCCCACCGCCACCATCTCGAACATCATGGGCACCACCCCCTGCATCGAGCCCAACTACAAGAACCTCTACGTCAAATCCAACCTCTCCGGCGACTTCATTGTCCTCAACAGCGAGCTCGTCAAAGACCTCAAGAAGGCCAACCTCTGGAACCAGGAAATGCTCGACCAGCTCAAGTACTTCGACGGTGAGCTCGACGCCATCGACGACATCCCGGAAGCCCTCAAGCACAAGCACAAGACCGTCTTCGGCATCGACTACGAATACATCATCGACGCCGCCGCCCGCCGCCAGAAGTGGATCGACCA
>JANODE010000145.1:0-23113 GCA_031412525.1 Akkermansiaceae bacterium
ACCTACTTTCATATTCGCAGTGGAAATCAGGCCGGTCACAGTCGTAGTGAGGGCAGGCAATGTCACGACGCGGGTAAGATCGTTTTGCCCAATTGAGCCTGCGTTGTTGAAAACAAGACTCGCGCCAGGAGCGGAGCCCGAAGCATCAATGGCTGAATCGGTAGTTGGGACCGCCGCGCTGGGAGCAACGGTGAACAATCGGTCTGTGATCTGCGGGGTCGTGCCGGTAAACTGCAGCGTTCCCCCACCAAGAATGAGACTTCCCGCAGTGTTAGACGATGCACCGATGGAGCTGAAATTGCCGGGTCCTCCGTTGACTAGGTTGGCAACGTTAAGGATGCCGGCGTTGATCGTCGTGACACCCGTGCGGATGCTGGCAGTGTTGGTCAGGAAGAGAGTCGCCGCGCCCGCCTTGGTGAGTCCCCCGGTGTTACTTAGGTTCGCGGCGATCGTGGTGTTGACGTTGGTTGTCAGGGTCCGAGTCGCCGTGCCGAGGGATGTGTCGGCTGTGCTGGTAAAGTTCAGGGTGCCCGTCTGAGTGGCCGTCGCCCCGAAGATGGCGGCGCCGTTAAACGTGCCTATTGTATTGCTGATCGTGCGCGCCGTCGCGTCAGTGCTCCGGACACCGCCGCCGGAGAAAACCAAAGTGCTGCTACTCAATGCGGTGTTGCTACCGAGTCCGACAAAACTCGTGCCGGAGCTGGCGTTGACCCGAGTAATGCCCAGGTGAGTATTGGCGACGTTATTGAGGTTGACGACGTTGGAGCCACCGCTTGCACCAATGTCAAGAATACTGTCCGAGGTTCCATTGACCACACCACTGACGTTCAAGGTGACGGAGTTGTTACCGTTTCCAACGCCGAGGATATAAGCGTCTAGATCCAAATTTCCTGAGAGATTATTGGCGCCGAAATTGCCCGTGATCTGCGCATTGGATTCGAGTTTGATCAAGCTGGAAAGGTTTACGAGGTTGACGAGTCGAAGTCCGCCCGGAGGATTGCCTGAGGCAACAGAGCCCGAGCCGTTGATGAGGAATGCTTCAGTGGTTGTATTGGATACCACGACGGTGGCCAATGCATTGATTTGTGTGTAGTCAGGTCCCAAGGTGCTCGCCGTGGCACCTGCGCTGGATCCCAATGCGGAAGCGTTGCTTGCGTTGATGCGGCCGCCAGTGGACACAGTGGTTACGCCTGTATAATCGTTGGCCCCGCTGAGCGTAACGCCGTTGCCTGCGTTGAGCACGCCGTTGAAGGCTAGTCCTGAATTGCCTGATATTTTCGCGCTGATGATATTGTTCGCCGTATTTGTCGAAGCGATCTCCACTCCACTCCCCAATGTGATCGTTCCACCGGCCAACGTGTAAAGATAGGTGTTAGTTGGAGCGGTCGTGCCCGCGGAGAGGACGTTGAACTCGAGAGTCCCAACATTAACGCCGCCAGCTCCGATTGTTACTGTCGTCGCAGCGGTCAACGCGACACCTTTCCCGAAGACTGCTGTGTCAGTCGTGAGATTAGGCCAAACCACATTTGCGCCAGCTCCGTTTAACAGCCAATTGACGTTGGTGGTGTCCCAGCCCAGACCGGCCCCATCCTGCACACCCGCGGTCGCGGTGTCGGCATCGTAATTGTAGGTATCGGCGAAGGCGATTGAAGAGAGCGAAAGAGCGCCCAGCGAACTCGCCGCGAAAAGAAGACGGGGCCAGGAAGACAGAAAAATGGTGGAAACAGCAGGAATAGCGGGATTTTTAGGTTTCATAGGTTTTTATCGATAGTTCGGAGGAATGGGATTTTGTGAATTGAACGGCGTGTATCGGCAGCTAACATCCAGATCTAAACTGTGCGGAGTTTTCGGAATGACTTCCATTCCCTGAACGCATCACCCGAATGGGGGATGGTAAATCGTGTCACCGATCGATTTTTCCAGTCTATGACGCTCAAACGCTGTCTTGCACCCGCAGCAGTCCACGTTCGTAAGCCCTTGCAACTGCCTCCGCGCGATCGGCGGCTTCAAGTTTGAAAAACAAGCCTTTCACATGCGTTTTTGCAGTGTTTTCGCTGAGACCGAGCGCCAAGCCGATGTCGCGGTTGGTCATTCCCCGGCGCAGAAGATCAAGCACATCGAGTTCTCTTGGGGTGAAAGTCCGGCGTTGAGGCCGGGCTGCCAGTCGGCTGGCGATCGATTTAGGCAGATAACGTTCACCGGCGCGCACCGTGCGAATTGCCAGAATAAGTTCTTCCGGCTCCGCAGTTTTCACCAGGTATCCCGAAGCTCCTGCATCCAGCGCCTGCACGAAATCTTCTTCGAGATTCGATGTGCTGAGCATCAGCACCCGGGCCTCAGGAAATTCGGCGCGGAGGATTTTCAGCGTTTCGATGCCGTCGATCCTTGGCATGCGGATGTCGAGCAGGATCACGTCGGGCTGGTGTTGCCGATAGAGGTCGAGCGCTTTTTCGCCGCCGTCGCCCTGCGCCACCACGATGAAATCCTCATCGGCCGCTTCCAGCACCGCAGCCAGCCCCATGCGGACGACAGCGTGGTCGTCGATGAGAAGGAGCCGGACTCGACTGGAAGTGGTCATTACCGGATGTTGTGCCGCGCGCGTGAAAAATCAAGGAAGATGCGGGATCCCTTGTTCACCTGAACGAGTGATGCGGACGGGCTATGGCACGCATTGTTGCCAAACCAATGCTGACGCAATCGGTTGGATTTCCAGGGTTGATTGCTCGTGACAGAGCGTGCGGCCCACACGGCAAACGTCGCGACCTTTTTGCGGTCATCCCCCGTAGATGTCACTCGAGGGAAGGGGAAACGTGCGGAATGGAAAAGTTCAAAACCATCATCCGTGTATCAGATCGATCACGGGTGGTCCTCACGTGTTCGCACCCATTTGAAAAGTCACCAGTCAACCCAATCCATGAACCCCGAAATTTCCCGCCGCCACCTTGTCCGCCAGCGCCGCCCTTGCCTTCATGAACCGCGAATCCGCCCGTGCAGCGGAAACCCCTGCTAACAGGATCGTCATCGGCATCGCCGGCATTCATAGCCGCGGCTTGGATTTGATCAAGAAATTCGCCGCCGTGCCAGGCATCGAAATCAAATACGTCATCGACGTGGACATCCGCTATTTGCCGAAAGCCGTGGACGTCGCCACCAAGGCCCAGGGTCACGCGCCCATGACCGAATAAGACTTCCGCCGCGTATTGGAAGACAAGGAGATTGATGCCTTGCTCATCGCCACTCCCGATCATTGGCACGCGCCCATGGCCACCCTCGCCGCCAAAGCCGGCAAGCACGTTGATCTCGAAAAGCCATGCAGCCACAATCCGCGGTAAGGCGAAATCCTGGTCGGAGTCGCAAAAAATTCCGGAAAGCTCGTGCAAATGGTCAGCCAGCGTCGGTCGATCGGCAATATCCAGCAGATGGTGAAGGAAATCCAGGGAGGCGTGTTTTTGATTCAGCCAATGCCACGCTCAACAGCGGCCGTGTGCTTGATCTCAACGGGCAAAGTGAAACCGTCAACGTCCTGACCTTGAACGGCGCCGGAATCAGCAGCGGCGGTGCGCTGATTAACAACAATGGTTCGACTACATCCACGCTCACGGCCAGCGGTGGAATTGTGCTGGGTGCCAGCAGTTCCATTGGGGGCAGCGCCAATATCTCGACTTCCAGCACGATCAGCGGAAGCACCTTCGGACTGACCAAAGTGGGAGCCGGCACTGTCACGCTTGGAGGAGCAAATACCTATTCCGGCCCCACCACCATCAAGGCGGGCACCCTCACGCTGAACTCCACGGGCACCATTGCTAACAGTACTAGCATCATCGTGGGTGATGCTGGTTCGTCTGGAGCCGTCCTCGATATTAGCGCCAAAACCGGTGGTTTCACCATCGGATCCACTCAACGCCTGAGCGGAATCGGCACGATCGACGCGAACGACGGAGTCAGCAAATACACCGTGACCATCGATGGAGTGCACGGCCCAGGTAACAGCCCCGGCACGCAGACGGTGGACGGCAATATGAGCTACTCCAGCGGCTCGATCTTCGAGTGGGATCTCGCGGCAAACAAAGACAGCAATAGGTTGGATAACGATCCGGTTGCCACCGCAGATAACGGCGTTCCCGGTACGGACTACGATTCCGTGACGATCACCGGCAATCTTTCGATCAACGCCTCGGCTGTTTTCAAAGTGATTCAGAATGCGGGGGCGAGCTTCGGCAACCCCTTCTGGAGTTCCACCCAAACTTGGTCGAATATCTTCAATGTCTCGGGGACAACTGCCAGTGGCTGGAACAATACGGCGGTTGCAGTTTATAACACCAACAACGTCTTGCAGGACGTAAGCACTGCGGGCTCGTTCACCATCACCGGTTTCACCCTTACCTGGTCCGCCGTTCACAAGCCCACCAGTGCTCTGGCCGGGTAGCTGATCGGGGCTGGCCTGTTGCGCCGCCGGCGCAGCGCCTGAACGAGATCTTTCCGGGGATTAATGGGTTTTTCTCCGGGATCAGAGGGTCGCCGATTGAATATCGGCGGCCCTTTTTTCTGTCACGGTAGGGGAACCGAGGTTTTTTGTCCGAAATTGAGACAGCGGAAAATACGTGTGACTCGCTTCTACTGGAAGGTCCAGCGCTGGGCTGGATAATGATCCACAGCAAAGGGTTCTTTGATCTCCGATCCGGTGAGATCGCGCCACGTGACTCCGCCCACATGATTGGTAGAATATTCGTGGTTGCTGCGAGGATTGCATCGTCGATCGATATGGATTCATCCACGTATCTACTTTTGCGATGAAATATCCCAAATGAGGTGCCCGGTCTTTATCCGGTGTGCATCGCGCACTCTTGCCCAAAACAGCCTTGATTCTCACCTATTCGGGTGATGCTTGAGGGGGATGTTCAATGTCCTGGGTTGTGACTATTTTTTCGGTGAGATTCCTAGAAGGTAAGCCCTTTTTTCCTTCGCTAAAAATCCTTGATCGTGCCTGGCATGCCAAGCTGACGAGGGGATGTTTCTCCTGAGCGTCTTTGCAGATTTCCAGCTTCCAACGATTAAAATCCACCTCCAATCGTCCTCACGTAATGAAACCCAAATCCTCCTGTTGCCTCCACAACGTCTTCCAGGCGCGCGCGTTTACCGTCGCTCTATCATTCCCTTCCAAGGCACTATTTCTTGCCATGGCGTGTTCGTTGGGTGCGGTTTCCCTGTCCCCGACCGCCTCTGCGGATTCTTACACTTGGGATGCCACCACCGGCACGGCCGGCATTCAGGACGGCGCGGGTAACTGGACCGGAGCCAACAACTGGTTGTTGAACGGCGCTGGCTCCAACTTGGCCTGGCCAAACTCCACGGGTGACACAGCTGTTTTCGGCAACGGCGGCGTGGGAGGCTCGGTGACAGTCGGCACGGTCAACGTGGGCACCATATCGTTCACCCCGACGACCACCACCGCTTACACCCTGGCCACCGGCACCATCACCATGGGCACGGGCACCGCAGGTAGCGCTGCCATCACCAACACCAACACGCTCGGCAGCACCATCAGCGCTAAGATCTCCGGTACCAGCGGGCTGAACTTCACCGGTGTGGCCAACTCGACGGTCGCCGTGACCCTCAGCGGCGCAAACGACTACACAGGCATCACCAACGTTGCCACTGGCGGTCGCCTCACCTCGAACGCCACCGGGTTCGGCTCCGCGGCTGGTGCTACGGCCAGCGTTTTGGGCGGCAACCACACGGTGGTCAACACGGGCGCGGGCATCGGCCTGACCGGCAGCAGCTCGGAAGCATTCCTCATCAATGGCATTGGGCAAACAGCCGGCACCGTCAATCCTCAGGGCGCCATCCGATTCGCCGCCGGGATGACGCTCTCCAGCCTAGTCCAGCTTGGCTCCAGCGCACAGATCACGAGTAACGGCAGCGGCACGGTCACCCTCAACGGCGACTTGGACCTGGCCGGCTTCACGCTAAGCGTAGGCAACGGCTCCCTTTCATTCGCCGGAAACGTCCCGTTGGTAGTCGGTGGCAAGGTTACTGGCGCCGCGAGCATCCTGGACGTTGGTGCCGCTGGCGGCTTCAATGTCGTCAACCTCAACAGCTCTAACAACGACTATTCCGGGACGACCCGGGTCAACTTCGGGACCGGTGTCAGCACGGTTGGGCTCGGTAGCAACAATGCGCTGGGCACCAGCACGCTGGTGTTTAACGGCGGCGGCGTCCAGAGCACCGACACCACCGCGCGCACGATTGCTAACACCATAGGCAACGTTACAGGCAACGCAACCTTTGGCGCAAGCCCTGGCCAGAACTTCACCGTCAAGACGGGCACGCTGACTTTCACCAGCACCACGTCGAGTTCTCTTGCAAATGCGGCAAGAACATTCACAACCAATGTCGACACGTCGCTCAGCAATCCTTTTAGCAGCACCGGCACCTCCGGCGGTATTGTTAAAGCGGGCGCAGCGACTCTTACGCTTGCTGGTGCGAGCACCTACACTGGTCCCACGGCAGTGAACGCCGGCACCTTGCTCGCTACAAACACCACCGGCTCGGCCACTGGCACCGGTGCAGTTACGCTTACTAACTTGGTGGGGACGGCGGTCTCCTCTCAAACGGTTACTGGAGCGTCGGCAAGTTACCAAATCACCGGCACGGGCCTCAACGTGCTCGGGCTTCAGCTCGGCCAAAGCATCACCGGCACGGGTATTCCGGCCGGGACGGTCATTGCCGCCATTTCCTCGACTCAGATCACCCTCAGTCGGCCACTTACTGCTGCCGCTTCAACCTTCTCGACCACTGCCTATAACAGCTCCCCCGTCCTCCAGCTTGGCAACAACAACGCCACCGGCTCGCTCGCTCCCGCCAGCAGCATCTCCCTCAATAGCGGGGCGACCTTCAGGATCAACCGCAGCGACGCCGCCACCCAAGGGACCCATTTCAGCGCCGCGGCCATCACCGGTGGGGGCAGGATCGAACAAGCCGGCTCCGGGACCACGACCCTTAATGCGGCCAACAGCTACACCGGCACCACCACGGTTTCCGCGGGCACGCTTCTGATCGATGGAACGAACTCTGGCTCCGGCGCGGTTGATGTCGGCGCATCGGGAACTCTCGGAGGAATCGGAACCATCGCTGGTGGAGTCAACGTCACGGGTGTTCTCAGCCCGGGAGCTTCGATTGAGAGCCTCGCCACGGGAACAGTTGCATTCATCTCGGGCTCCAAACTGATCTATGAACTGCAGGACACCTCGGCTGTGGGGGCGGACCTTGTCGATATCACGGGAAATCTAAGCCTCGCCGGAACGGTCACGCTTGATCTGGTCAAGCTGGGTGCAGGCGCTTGGAGCGTTGGTAACAAACTAACGCTCCTCAGTTACACGGGCTCGATCACCGCAAACTCATACTTTAATTTTGTCGACGGCGGTGATGGCAAGCTAACCGACGACGAAACCTTTTCATTCGACGGATCCCAATGGGTTTTCGATTACAACGATCTGGTTGCGGGCTCCAACTACTCATCCGAAGCTTCCGGTACGTTCGTAACCATGACCGTCATTCCCGAGCCGACCTCCGCGATCCTTCTCAGCGGATTCGGGGTTCTGGCCCTTTTCCGTCGTCGTCGGAACAGTTAACATCAGAAAAACCTTCATTTACAGACGGTGCCGGGCGACTCGCCCCGCGTCGTCTTTTTGATTCAGTTGTCGATCTTCGGCATGGGGTTTCTGACTTTCCTGCGCCGACGTGAAGGCAAGTTTTTGATATCGCATTTTTCAAAACGAATTCTGGTAGGTGAGACCTGTCACCCCAATCGCGTTCCCAGCAAAACCCAGTCTTCCATGAACTTTAAAACCTCACGCCTGGTCGCAGGGCTCACCCTTGCGATCCTTCTCATCTGGGTCCAAGCCGCGCACTCCGCCGCGCTGCTCAAGCAGAACTTCGAGACCACCAATCCGTGGTCCGCAATGGCCGGCTACTTCACTGCCGGTGGCGGCACTGTCACGGTCACGCCAAGCTACACGACGGCAGGCACGATTGACGCCTACGGCACAAGCATTGCTTCCAGCGGTCTTCAATTGACCGTCGACAGCAGCGCTGCCACCGGAAACTGGTCGGCCGGGATGAACAGCGGCGTGCTTAATCTCCTAACCATCAACACCCGTGGCACTAACTTCCTGACCCTCGCCTTCTCGCTCTCCGCCTCCAGCGCCTATCCTGTCCGGGTGCGGATCGAGAGCTATGACAACGCGGCCACCCCAGCACGCACGGGCGGGCTCCAGACATTGATCTACCCAGCCGCCGGCGATTTCTACCAGCGCTACGCCCTCGACTTGGACAAGATGACGCCGGAGGGCGCGGGTGCCTTTGTTCCAAGCGCTTCCAAGGTGCGGATTTCCTTCGAGCTCGACAGCACGGCCAACGGCACCGGCTGGCCCACCGGCACGGCACACACGTTAAAGATCGATAACATCAACTACTCGACCCCGAAATATTACGTCAAGCCTGCCTCCATCGGTGGCCTTGATAGCAATTCCGGTTTGGACGAAGCCAACGCCCTGGCCACGGTGCAGGCCGCCGTCAATAAAACCTTCAGCGGTGATAACATCATCGCTATCATGGAGGACGCCACACCGGGTGGCGAGGATTATGTCTCATCCGATGTGTCCGGAAATTCTTTCAACCACGTCAATGGCGACATGGTGAACATTTCCAAGCCGGGGACTCCGGATGCGTGGATTGTTTTCAAGAACTATCCCGGACAAACCCCGGTTTTGAAAAGCAACGGTTGGAATGTCTTCCGAGTTCGCAACAATTCTTCGGGAAGTGTCGGAGCATACATCGAAGTGCGTGGCATCACCATGCGGGGCCATTCCTATGTGGATGCCAACGGCGACCGGCAGATAAAGGCTGCGTATGAACCTTACATTGGACTGACCGATTCACGGACCAACGGCAATGGCTTCGGCGTGGATGGCGGTTATCATCCCACAAACTTTCCACACAATCTTCGCGTGGCCGATTGCACGATGGAATACCTTGCTGGCAGCAATGGTGGCAGCGCAGACCGTCAAACGTTTGAAAACAACATCATCCGTTACAACGCGTGGTGGATGAAATATGCAGGATCCGGCATTAGCTTTGGTTTTGCGAGAAATGCCGAGACAAACCCCGTCCCCGCAAACCCCACCTACCGCCGACTCATTCGGAATAACATCGTTCATGGTAACGAGTGCGTGGTGCCTTGGAGAAGGCCGAACGCAAATCCTTACTCCGACGGCAATGGCATCATCATGGATAGCGATCCGGGAAGCTACACAGGCCGAACCCTTATCTTAAACAACCTCGTTTACAACAACGGTGGTTCCGGCATTCACGTTCTAAAAGTTTCAAACGTTGATATCGTCCATAACACGACTTTTTTCAACAGTGCCTCTTCCAGCCAGGCCTATGGGCAGATATTCACTCAAAGCACCGGCAGCACGGCTGACACGTGGGTGAAAAACGTGAATGTGACCAACAACATCATGGTTGCGCAACGGCGGGATCTCTCCACAACAAATAGTTATCTTTTCAATGAAGCCGCGATGTCTGTCGCATCCTTCGATCCGACTACGATTGTCCATAAGCGGAACGTCTATGTTGGCGGAGACAACACCCCATCGCTCAGCGGGGCAAATCTATCAGACAACACGGATAGAGGCCGCTCCTATGACCCAGCCTTGATCTTCGTATCTCCTTCCATCGACCCTGCAGCGGCCGATTTCCGACTGCGCTCTGCGGCCGCGACCAACTACGGGGCGGCAGTGGGCTATCGCAGCGTCCGCGATCTTGCAAACTCGCCGCGATCTCTCACGGGAGCTACTGATACCGGTGTCTATCAGACGCTCCCGGCCGTCGCTTTTTCCCCGATCTTCACACCGAAGGCTGGTAACTACTCCGGCACGCAGAATGTCGTCCTCACCAGCGATACGGCCGGTGCGACCATTGTTTACACGACCAACGGCACCGAGCCCACCGTCAATGCATCGGGAGTTCCGACAAATGGCACCCTTTACACAGCCGCCATTTCCGTTAGTGCCGCCACCACCTTGAGAGCCATCGCGTGGAAATCGGGCCTCACCACAAGCCCCGTTTCCAATGCGCCTTACACTTTCCAGAATCTGACTTCGATACCTGTTACCCTATCCGTGCAGACCCCCACAGGGATTTACCCCGGCACCCAGTATAGCCAGCCGCTCACCCGCACGCCGGGAGCACTATTCCGATATACCACCAATGGCACGGACCCCACTTACAATTTGACAACCCCCTCCGCTTCCACCGGCATTCCGCAGGATTATCGGGGCGTTACGGTTCTCGATTATGCCACGCTGCGTTATCAGGCCTACAAACCCGGCCGGGCCAACAGCGCCATCGTCTCTACCAACATCACCGTTCGTGCCTCCGTCGGAAACACTGCTGACGGAACCGCCTTAACAACCTTTGGGGCGGGTAACATGCGCTTCGTGCGTTTTCATCCGACAAGTTACTTTTCCGCCGCCTACATCTTCGCCCGGATCAATGGCGTGACAGGAAACTATCGCGCGGCGATTTATTCCGAGGCGAGCGGGGCTCCCTCGACCCGCCTCGCAGCCTGCTCTGCTGTCACCAATCCGGCGACGGGCTGGGTGGCATTTCCTTTGACGAGCCGCGTTTCACTGAGCGTGAAGGATTCGAGCAACGCGGATCTATACTATTGGCTGGCGATTTGGTCGGACAATGCCGGCGCGGGAATCTACGCCACGGCGACAGACGGCACGGTGCGCGAACGTGTGCTCGCCTATCCTGGATCCTGGTCCGATGCCACGACCAACTGGCCGAACCCCGCGGGCACCAGCACCTCGCTTGCCGGCACGGCGAACTACGCGATCTACGCAACCAATTCCCCACCCAATCTGGCACCGATCGTCAATGCCGGAACTGATCAGACTGCTATCAGCGGTGCGACCGTGACGCTTAACGGGACCGTCACCGACGACGGCGTGCCGCTCGCCGCCGGCACTGTCACCCAAACGTGGAGCAAGGTCAGCGGGCCCGGCACCGTGACTTTTGCCAATCCGGCCAGCGCGGCAACGACATCGACCTTTTCGGCGACCGGCACATACGTCCTTCGATTGACCGCGCGCGACGCACTGGCCACCGCCACCGACGAAGTGACCATTGTCACTGGAGTCGGGGGCAGTTCGCTCGATCCAAGTCCGCCGCCGGGGGTGGTCCGCGCCCGCTTTACGGATGGTTTGGGCAGCACTTTCCCACAGCAGTATCCCGGCATTTCCGGCGATGGCTGGGAGAGCGCCTGGGCTGCCACCAACGCCCCGACCGTAATCGTCCTGGGCACCACTCCGTTGAAGGCGGGCAGCGGGAATTATCTCAGCGTCGTGCGGAATAGCGGTGCCGGCAGCACACCCTTGCATGGCGTCCACCGCCAGTGGTCGAACACAACCCGCCCCTATGACCAGTTCGCTCGGTTGACCTTCGACGTGCGGCTCGACTCACCCGTGACCGTTTTCAACTCCTCCACTGACTGTCTCGCCATCACCGCGCGCTCCGTGCCGGGCGCGACGCCAGGAAACGAATCCACGTTCCTGATCCGCGCGTTCGGTGCAGCCAACGGACCACTGGGTGCTCGCGAATGGGGCGTTTACAACGGAGACGGGGTCAACAGCGCCAATAACATCAACCGTCATGTGGCCTCCGGCATGACCTGCGATCCCGGCGAGACCTACACGTTCATCGTTGACCTCTTCGGGGCTTCTGCAGCTGGGACAACCGCGGGCAAGGCGCACGGCACCTACGACGTGACCATCACCCGCCTCTCCGACGGGGCCACCGCCTCGGTGCTCGGCTCGCGCTACCGCTCCATTAACTCCGGTTCCAACGCCGAGTCCCCCGTCGTGGACTACCTCAATGGCGGTTTTCTCTCGTTCTCAACGGCGCAGGACCTCGCCACCGATAATCTCGCCTTCTCGGTGGACTCCATCGAGATGACCGGCCTCACGGTGATGCCTCCCGTGGTTTCCAGTATCAACCCTGCGGACTCCGGCGAGTTGGTCACGTTCACCGCAAAGATCGCCAGCAGTGGAGGCTCGCTGCCGCCCATCAATCCGACCGGAACGGTTACCTTCCTGGATGGCGTGACCGTCCTTGGCACCGGCACGTTGGACGCATCCGGAGAAGCGACTTTCAGCACCTCTGCACTTGCCCCCGGCCTGCACTCGATCGCCGCTTCGTACGCTGGCACCGCCAGCTACACCGGCAGCGTCAGCACTTCTCCGGCCCTCCTCCAGACTGTGCTCTCGGCCACCACGACGACGCTGAGTTCCAGCGTCAATCCCTCGACCAGCGGTGACCCGGTTACTTTGACCGCAACAGTGGAAGGCGAAACATTCAATCCGACCGGCACCGTCACCTTCCTCGATGGGGCTGCGGTTCTAGGCACGGTTTCCGTGAACGCTTCCAGCGTCGCATCGCTGTCCACATCAGCTCTTAGCGTGGGGCTGCACCCGGTCACCGCCCGCTACAATGGCGACGCGGGCAACTCCGGCAGCAACTCGGAAATTTTGGACCAAAACGTCCGCCACGTCACCACCACCGCGCTGGTATCGAGCGCCAATCCCGCGATTGTGGGAAATCCGGTGACCTTCACCGCCACGATCTCCAGCGCGAGCGGCACGCCATCCGGCATCGTGACCTTTTTCGATGGTGTGGAAATCCTCGGCACCGGCACGCTCGACGGTTCTGCGGTGGCGACCCTAACGACATCGGCGCTGGCCGTCGGTCCCCATTCCATCACTGCGACCTACGGAGGGGATTCCTCGCAAGCGGCCAGCAGATCGGCGGCGATTGCACAGGCCATCGATCCAGTTCCGCTCACCCCCTATGAAACATGGCTCGCAGCCCGTTTTAGCGAGGAAGACCTTGCCCTCCCCGAGCGCTCCGGACCCAACGCCGACCCGGATGGCGACACCTACGACAACCTGTTGGAATATGCCTTCGACACCGATCCGCACGTATTCACCACGAGCGGGATGCCGATCGTTTCGCGCGATGCAAACAATCTGCTTTCCATCACTTTCGCCCGCCGCCGCGCGGATCTCACCTACTTTGCGGAGGCGGGAAGCGACCTGCTCGGTTGGACCATCCTCGCCACGGATCCCGGAGTTCTGAACTCGCCTGTCACCGTCGCTGACGAGCCGCCTCCCGATCCGGACCGGCGCTTCCTCCGCTCAAGAGTCGTCCATCCATGAGCCTCGTATCCCTCTTGTAATCCACGGTGCGTAGCTCCCAAATCATTCATGAACCGCCGCCATTTTTTAAAACAAACCACCGCTTCCACGCTTGCGGGTTGCTGGCTTGCTCCCTCCTTGCACGCCGCATCCGGGACACATGCTGAATATTTGCCGGGTAACGTTGTTTCCGCTCCGGATCTTCCGTTACCGCCCGGCAAGCGCACGTCATTCGGCTGGAAAACCGCTGCGGTCGGAGCGGTGCCGATGGTGCTCGCGTGGCCGGATTTTCCCACCGCCGCGAAGCCGACCGCCTTTCGCCTAACAGTCGGACTTGATATCCGCGATGAGAAACTGGTTGAGGCCTACTTGCCGACATCGGGCCGCCTGCTAGGGACTTTTGACATCCGCTTCGGTTGCCTTTTCCAGGTGTATGAAATCCCTCTTGCGCCGACTGATGCCGCCGACATCCGGCGGGAAGGCATCGCCCTTCGACTGACAAAAGGTGCCGACTTGCGGATCTTCACCGAAGGCAATGCAATGCCCGCCGCGCTGCAACCGCATTTGTTGGTCTGCGGTACGGCTGCCGCAATGACGGAGTTTTTCGCGCGAATGGATTCACTCGCCTGCGTCCAGGCATTCAGTTGGCAGGAAAGCTGCGTGCTTGATGGCCTGCTCGATCTTGCAGCGTTGCCCGTGCACTCGAAAATGAAGGACGCCGCCCGCCGGCACTTCGCGCGCTTCATCACCGATGGCGAACTGATCTATGAAGACACTTTCAGCGTGCCGAGGAAGGGCGCGGCTTACGGCATTGAGGGCACGCTGCCGTTTGCCGCACTGGCAAAATTAGAACCGCAAAGTCCGTTGTTAGACATCGCAGTGAACTCATGGGCCAAACACCACGATGCGGAAGATGCGATACTGGACGGACAACATACCTCCAGCGAAGGGGCCTATACCGTCGGGTATCCACTGGCTGTCATCGCAAAGATCCGCAAGGACGATGTGCTGGAAAAACTCGCACTTGCCCAACTCACCGTGCGCCAGACAAGGCTGTTCGATGGTCAGACGTTCTGGCGCACCAGCGAGCCAAAGGATGGCGGCCTCCACAAGGGCAACCGCAACTGGGCCCGCGGCATCGCGTGGCAGATGTTAGGATTTGCCCGCACGCTCCGTGAGCTGAATCACCGAACCGACCTTGCCGATCCCATCGCATCCTTCCAACAGCTCGCAAAGTGGGTCATGCCCTATCAGCGGGCGGATGGGCTCTGGAGCGTCTTCGTTGATCAACCTGAACTCACGCCCGACACCTCAGGCAGTGCCGGCATCGCCGCCGCACTTGCGATCGGCGCGCAGCAAGGTTGGCTCGATGCCACGGCGAGATCCGCGGCTGCTAGAACCCTCACCGGACTCCTGCCTCATCTGACGCCCGATGGTTTCCTCGGCGGAGTGTCGCAGGCCAACAAAGGCGGCGAAGGACTTCAACGCGGCAAATACCGTGTGATCTACCAGATGGGCATGGGTCTCATGGCCCAACTCATCGCCGCCCTCGAGACTCCACCTTAGAAAATTCATGAAATACCCACGATTGCTCGCGTCCACCTGTCTGTTTTTTCTCGGCCTGCCCTTGCACGCTGATGATGCGCCGGATCTGAGCGCGGCGATTCTAACACCCGCCGCCCCCGCCACACCGCGCATCAATGGTCCTAACGTCTTCGGCGTGCGGCCGGGTTCTCCCTTTCTTTACACGATCCCCGCCACCGGCGAGCGACCGATGGAATTCGGTGTTGAAAGTCTGCCGGGCGGTTTGTCCCTGGACTCAACCACCGGCCGGATTACTGGCTCATTGAACGGCATTGGCGAGCATCAAGTCGTGCTAACAGCGAAGAATGCCCTGGGCACGAGTCAAAAGAAATTCCGCATCGTGGTCGGCGAGACGATTTCCCTGACACCGCCGATGGGATGGAACAGTTGGAACAGTTGGGCGGAAACCGTGGACCAGGAAAAGGTCCTGCGCTCGGCCAAAGCGATGGTGGCATCCGGCCTGGTCAATCACGGCTGGAGTTACATGAATATCGACGACGCGTGGCAGGGGACTCGGACCGGGAAGGATGGGGCCATGCAAGGGAACGAAAAGTTTCCCGACATGAAAGCGCTCTGTGACACCCTCCACGGCATGGGCCTCAAAACCGGGATTTACTCCACCCCGTGGATGACTTCCTACGCCAAACATCCGGGCGGCTCTAGCAACAGCCCAGATGGGGCGTGGGCCAAGGATCTGCCAAATGATCAGAGCCGCGTCCTAGGCAAATACAAATTCGCCGCCGCCGATGCCAAACAGTGGGCGGAATGGGGCATCGACTATCTGAAATACGACTGGGATCCGATGGACGCGTTCAGCGCCGAGGAAATGAGCAAGGCCCTGCGCGCATCCGGCCGCGACATCATTTTCAGCATGTCCAACACCGCCCCGTTTGAACAGATAGAAACCTGGCAGCGCTGGGGAAATTGCTGGCGCACCACCGGCGATATCCGCGATGTCTGGGATAAGGCACCGAGCCACTGGGAGCACAGTATTTCAGAAATCGGCTTCAATCAGGACCGCTGGGCCCCATACGCCGGACCCGGACATTGGAACGATCCCGACATGTTGGTGGTCGGTCACGTCGGTTGGGGCCCGGTCCTCCATCCGTCGAAGCTAACGCCCGATGAGCAATACACGCACATTTCCCTCTGGTGCATGTTGGCCTCCCCGCTGCTGCTCGGCGCGGACCTCGAAAAACTCGATCCGTTCACGATCAGTCTGCTCACCAATGACGAAGTGCTCGCCGTAAACCAGGATGCACTCGGCAAGCAGGCGACCCGCGTAGCGACCATCGGGGCGGTGGATATCTATCGGAAGCCGCTTGAAGGCGGCTCCTCAGCCTTGGGTTTTTTCAACCGCAGCGATGGCGAGATGAAATTGGACTTCGACAAATTCCGATACATTGACATTACGACGCCACATCACGTCCGCGACTTGTGGCGGCAAATGGATTTGCCCGATCTCGTGAAATTTCCCGGTGACAATCTTAAAATGACCCTGCCCGCTCACGGAGTGCAGCTCTACAAGCTAACCCCGGTTTCAAAATGATAAGCATCGATGCTGAAGGAGATGCAAAACGGAGATGTGGATCCACCAGAAGGCAAAATCGCCAAGGTCGTCTAAACACCCCTCGTTGCTTACTCCTGGACAGGACGGAACAGCCACCTTTGGAACTTTCCAAACGGGCTATCCGAACGGGTGATCAATGAAATCAGGGGGAACTGCGTATAGTAGGTTCGCAAAAAAGTCCTTCTCAGGAACCGTCCCTATCACCGCTATGAATCTGTCACCATTTCTCCTTTTCACATTTCTCGCTTTTACTCCCGCCTCTGGGAGGACTCTACACGTTTCTGGCAAAGGCGACGACGCAAGGGATGGAGCTTCGCCTGATACTGCCTTCGCCACACTGCAAAAGGCCGCTGATCTCGCAGGGCCGGGCGACACGGTCATCGTGGGCAACGGGGTTTACCAGAATTCCGTCGGTAAAAATCCAGGTGGGGAAGCGCTTCTCAAGCTCTCCAAGTCTGGCCGTCCCGACGCTTGGATCACCTTCAAAGCTGCACCCGGAGCCCACCCAGAGCTTCGTCCCACAGGATGGTCCGGCATTCTTATCACCGGATCCTATTACATCGTCGACGGCCTGACGGTCACCGGAGCGAATGATTCCATCCGCCTCATCGACGCATTAAAAGAGGAGACCAATCCCTCGCCAAATCCCTACTTCAACACCAACGGCATCAGTTTCGACGGACGAAAAAATGCGCCGGACAAGAAACCCCACCACGCCATCATCCGCAACTGCACGGTTAGCAAAATGCCAGGCGGCGGCATCACCTTGCTGGAGGCAGACTACCTCACCGTAGAGGACAACCTGGTTTTCGAAAATTGCTGGTTCATGCGATATGGCGGATCGGGCATCACGACCAACGCCAACTGGGCTTTCGACGACGCCCCCGGCTATCACATCATCATCCAGCGCAACAAAGTCTGGGATAACAAAACACTCGTCCCGTGGAGCCACATCAAGAAGCTCAGCGATGGCAACGGCATCCTGCTCGATGTGACCGACATCCGTCGCACCGGCCCGGCCAATCCTACCGCGGAAGCCGCCGCTGCGGCAGATGCCGCCGCCAAAAAGGAAGCCGCCAACCCGACCAAACCGAAAAGCCTGCGGCCTGAATGGAAAGGCCGCGCGCTCATCGCCAATAATCTCAGCGCCTACAACGGTGGTTCGGGGATTCACGTTTTCCGCACCCAATACGTCGATATCGTTAACAACACGACCTACTGGAACGGTCAGATCGTCAATTACGAAGAGCTGTTCTCCAACAACTCGCGGGACATCGTCATTCTCAACAACATCATTGTCCCAGCTCCAGCGGGGCGCGTGACTTCCAACAATCGCAACCAAAATGTCCGCTGGGATCACAACCTCTATCCCTTTCAACAGGATGTGGTCAGGGGACTTCATGACATCGTGGCTGAACCCATGTTTGTAAAAGTCCGCCGGGATCTACGTGAAGCCGATTTCAGCCTGCGAGCGGGCAGCCCAGCCATTGACAAGGCTTCCGCCGAACTCTCACAGCCCAACGACCTCACCGGGAAAAAGCGGAACGCAGGCACCGGTCCTGACGTGGGCGCTTTGGAAAAGTAACGGTCCCGTACCTCCCGTAAGCCATGGACCTTCAAAAACCCCAGTCGCGACGTGTGTTCCTCGGTGTGGCTGGGGGCGGGCTGGCGTCGAGTCTTTTGCCCGGCATCGCTAAAGCAGATGCCCTGGGGGTGAAATTGCTGGAATCCCAATTGGCAACTGTCCTCATTGAGCCTGTTTCGTTAGAAGATCTGCACGCACGCATCACCACTCGTTTGCAGAAGGACCGCTCCGCGGTGGCTCATGCCCAAGCATGGGCAAAAGCCTATCCCCAAGCTGCCAGAAGTCTGCTGCAAATGGCCGGTAACGATGTGCAGGGACGGTTCATTCTGCCCGGCAGCGGTAATGAAATGGCAGACGTCGGCAACCCGCCGCGTTGGCGCGAAAACGCTCTCAAGGACGCAGAGTCGGTCTGGTTTTTAAATCGGTTGAAGCACTGGCCACGCATGCTTCGAGCCGGGGCGATCACCGGGGATCCGCGCTTTGCGGAGAAGGTCATCGCGGAGATGGACGACTGGATTGCGAAGTGTCCGTGTCCGCCGATCGATGGGGATTTGACCCAGCGTCAAAATGCCTTTTCCGCCGTGACGCCGTGGCGAGCACTTGAGGTGGGCATTCGGATGATTGAAAGCTGGCCGCAAACGCTGCGACTGCTCGCGGAGAGCCCGCTGCTCACTCCGGAGAGGCTTGCCCGTTATGTGATCTCGGCGCACCAACACGGACGAGTGCTGGCGGAGATCAGCCCGCTTCTGTGGCCGGAAGCCAATCACAACCACTACCTGATGGAAAATGGCGGCCTGCTGGCGGTGGCCTGCCTGCTACCCGAACTGCGCTCCGCCGAGGACTGGAAGCGCCACGCCTGGCACGAACTCAACCGTTGTCTCGACGCCCAACTCACGCGCGACGGCGGTCAGATCGAAGGCGCACCTCATTATCACAACGTCTCGGTGCGAAATTTTTGTGAGGTCACGCAACTTGCGGCTCGGGAAAAACTACCCGGCTGGGAGACGTTTCGCGGACGCGTGGAAAGCGCTCTGAATTACACGGCGCACAGCTTTCGCCCCAGCGGCACCACGGTGCCGTGGGCTGATGGCGACGCGACCACCAATGGGCTCGAGATCGCCCTGTGGGGCGGGCTGGTCCTGAATCGGTGGGATGTATTGGGCGCCCTGCGTGCGTTTGTGCCCAAGGATGTTTTTGAGGCGACGGCCAGCGTCGTCGCATGGCGGGTGGACGATCTCGCGCCGTGGCTGGAACAGCTGCGCCAACCGCACGCCGCACGGCTGCCGCTCGTGCATTGGGATCGGGATCTCGATCAGGCCATGATGCGCAGTGACTGGACGCCGCAGGCGTTGAGTCTGTTTTTCGGCTGTCACACCCCAATCACACCCGAGGGCAACGGCCATGCGCACATCGACCCAGCGAGTTTTGATTTCACCGCGTTCGGTCGTCCGCTGCTGGTGGACCCCGGCCGCTACACCTATCGCGAGGGCGAGGACCGCCGGAACTTCAAGTCCGCGAAATGGCACAACTCGCTGACCTTCGACGACCGGGAGCCATTTGAGTATCTCAGCAGTTGGAAATTCGGGCCGCAGCGCGAGGGGCGGATCGTGAAAATGTATGAGTCGGCCGGTTTGCGCGGAGCCGAGGCCCTCAACCGCAATTTCGAGCCCTTCGTGCATCGCCGGGCGGTCGCGCTGCTGGAAAATCGCGCGCTGCTCGTGCTCGACGAAGTTGCCGGTCTCGCAGAAAGTTCCTCGGTCCAGATTTGGTTTCACATCGATTCAAATCTTGTCACCTGGGACGAGGCCTCATCGGCCGCGTGCTCGGCGGATGAAGGGCGCGCGAACGTTCGCATTATCACCACGGCTGGAATCCGTGGGGAGCTTCTGGCAGGGAAAGTATCCGACGCGCTGGATGTCTCCCGTCCCTCCCTGCGGCTGAAACTTTCCGCCATCGCTGCGAAAAATCGGGTCGCTTTTGCGACGCTCATCGTGCCATTCGGAAACGAAACGTCCGACGTCCAAGCCACGCCATTTCCGCTCGAAGTCACCCAAGCGGATGAAGCGTGGAAGGTGCGACTCCCACTAGGAAACAAAGTCGCCCTGGTGACTTGGCAACCCGCCGGGTCGCTCATTCTGACTGCCGGCTAGTCTTCGCCCTGAACTAGCAAACATTTTTCAAACCCATGAAAACCATCACAATTGCCGCCGCATGGATTTTGGCCGCGTTGCTTCCCTTGAAAGCGCTCACCCTGCTCAAAACCGACTTCGAAACCGGTTCGCTGTGGCCGGCCAGCGCGGGCTACAACACCTCCGCTGCTGGAGTGGTCGCCGCCACGGCCACCCTCGATACGACGAGCGGGACCATCGACACGGCTGGCACTAGCACCGGTTCCGCCGGCCTCAAGCTGGCCGTTAACAGCAGCGCTGCCACGGGAAGCTGGGCGGCTGGCTTGGACAGCGGCGTGCTCAGCCTGCTCGCTGCCAATACCCGCGCCGCAGGGTTTCTCACGCTCAGTTTTTCGCTCTCCGCCTCCAGCGCCTACCCGGTCCGGGTGAAAATCGAAAGTTATAGTTCCGGCAACGTGCGCACGGGTGGATTGAAAACCCTCATTTTTCCCGCAGCAGCTGAATTCTATCAGAGGTATGCCATCGACCTCGACAAGATGACGCCGGACGGCACGGGCACCTTCAACCCCGCCGATCCCAAAGTCCGTATCTTCTTCGAACTGGACAGCACCGCCAACGGCACCGGTTGGCCGATCGGCGCGGCGCACTCCTTGAAGATCGATAATGTCAATTACTCGACTCACAAATACTACGTTAAACCCTCTTCAATCGGCGGCAGCAACAGCAATTCCGGTCTCGACGAAGCCAACGCGCTCGCATCGGTCCAGTCAGCCATCAACAAAACCCTCTCTGGCGATAATATCATCGCCGTCATGGAGGATGGAACTCCGGGCGGCGACGATTATGCCCCGAATACGAACAACTATGAAATGGTTGGCATCACCAAGGCCGGCACTCCCGACTCCTGGATCGTCTGTAAAAACTACCCGGGTCACGCCCCGGCGCTGAAAAGCAATGGTTGGCAAGCCTTCAAAATCCACAGCACCGCTGCCTATGTGGAGGTCCGCGGGCTCATCATACGCGGACAGTCCTACGTGGATGCCAACGGCGACCGGCAGATTAACCCCCTTTACGCCGCCGACATCGCCAAAGTCCGCTCTCCCAGCAACGGCAGTGGCATCTCCATCAGTAGTCCAGCCCACCACGTCCGCGTGGCAGACAATGTTCTCGAGTATTTAGCCGGTTCCAGCGGCGGCTCCGCCGACCGCCTCACGATTGAAAACAATATCTCTCGCTATAACTGTTGGTGGATGATTTACGCTGGCTCGGGCCTCGGTTTCGGCTTCTCTTCGGATTGGGAATTAGGCGACAACTACCGGCTGCTCATGCAAAACAACATCATTTATGGAAATGAATGCATGGTTCCATGGTGGGGGAATGGTGGCACCAATTACTCCGATGGCAACGGCATCATCATCGACAGCAATAAGGCCGCCTATACCGGAAAAACGCTCATTCAAAACAATGTGGTTTTCAATAATGGCGGCGGCGGAATCCATATCTTCAAGGCCGAAAACATCGATGTGGTTCATAACACGACTTACCAAAACAGTGCTTCCGGCGTTCTCGCCTACCCAGACAGCGATACTCAGAGTACTGGCAGCACGGATGGCAATTGGATCAAAAACGTGCGTTATACCAACAACATCTCGTACGCCCGGCGCAATGCCAGCGGCAGCAGCAGCTTGAATGAGACGGCACTTGGCGTCGCGGCTTTTGATCGCGCCACGATTTTCCACACCCGGAACGTCTATGGCGGCGGAGATAGCACGCCCTTGCTGACGGGGGCCAATTTTTCGGACAACACGGACCTGGGCCGCAGTTACAATGCCGCGAGCCTATTCATGTCGCCTTCCATCGATGGAACGGTGGCCGACTTCCGCCTGCGTTCCGCAGCCGCCGCCCGCAACTACGGTGCCGTTGTCAATTGGCGCAGCGTGCTGGACCACGACGGCGCACCCCGCTCTCTCACCGGCACGACGGACGCCGGTGCCTATCAAACGGTCGCCGGCCTCGCCTATTCCCCGATCTCCAGTCCGCCTTCCGGAAAATACACCGCATCTCAAAATGTGACGCTATCCAGCGATACCGTGGCACCCAAAATTGTTTATACCATCAATGGCACCACGCCTGCCGTGGACGGCGCGGGCAGCGCCACGAATGGCGTGGTTTACAGTGGGCCCATTGCGATTACCACCAGCACGACGCTGAAAGCCATCGCTTGGAAAGCCGGTCTCACCACGAGTCCCGCCTCCACGAGCGTCTATGACTTCCAAGACCTGACTGCAGTACCCGTTACACTCCAAGTCTACACCAAGTCGGGCAACGGAGGCGTCATCACTGCAGGCGGCATTTTTCCCGGAACCACCGTCATCCAGCCGCTCACGCAGACTCCCGGTGCCTTGATGCGCTACACCACCGATGGCAGCGACCCGACGGAAAGCACGGGCAGTGCCGCCCTTTATCAAGGTTACTCCGTCACTGACTACGCCACCCTGCGCTATCAGGCATACAAGGCTGGTCGCGGCAACAGTGCGATCCAGTCCGCAGAAGTCACCGTGCGCGCCTCCACAGGAAATCTCGCCGACGGCACCACTCTAACAAATTTCGGAGCTGGCAACATCCGTTTCGTGCGCTTTCACCCTGCGGCAAAGTTTTCCGCGGCATACGTCTTCGCGCGGATTGCCGGCGTGACCGGCGGTTATCGCGCGGCGATTTACTCGGAGACGGCAGGTGCGCCATCCGCGCGTATCGCGGTGAGTTCACTGGTAACCAATCCGGTGACCGGTTGGACGGCCTTCCCGCTAACAGCGCGCACCAACTTGTCGAGCAAGGATTCCAACAATCTCGATCTCTACTACTGGTTGGCGATCTGGTCCGACAATGCCGGTGCGGGCGTCTACGCCACCAGCACTGGCGGCACTGTCCGCGAGCTGGCGAGTATCTTTTCCTCCACCTGGCCGAATCCCGCCGGCACCAGCAC
>JANODE010000146.1:0-13596 GCA_031412525.1 Akkermansiaceae bacterium
TGACCAACCGCGCCAGCTCCACGGGAGCCATCACCCTTGCGGGCGTGATCAGTGGCGGCGGACCGGATCACCCGCTCATCGTGGATGCTGCCGCTAACAATGGCACCGGCGGAGTGTCGCTCACCCGCGCCAACACCTACAGCGGTGCCACACGGGTCGTCAGCGGCAAGCTGGCACTCGCTGCGGGCGGGACCATCTCATCCAGCGCTGCCGTCCACCTTGCTGCGGGTGCCGTCTTGGATGTGACTGCCAAGACTTCCTTCACGATTACCGCCGCTCAACCGTTAGTCATTGGTATCAACCCCACCGGGACCGGCGTCAGTGGACGGCTGGTCGCCGCCGGCTTGAACATCGCCCAGGCCGATGTCCGGTTTGAGAAGGACGCCCTGCTGGACGATCCAACCTATGTTATCGCTAACTACAGTTCGCGGACCGGGACTGCGTTTGCAGCCGCCACCCCACCGGTCGGCTATGCGATCGACTACGCTCACAGCGGTGGCACGGCCATCGCTTTGGTGAGGGTCGCGGTGGGTTTTCGCAGTTGGGCGGACGACCGCGGATTGGTCGGCGTCCGCTTCGATTCCGACAGCGACGGCGATGGGCTCAGCGATGGGATTGAGTATGCCATCGGCAGCGATCCCCGCGTGTTCAACGCTTTACCAGCGCCAGTGCCGAGTGGGGCGGGTTTCAATTATCGCTTCGCAAAAAACGCCGCAGCCGATCCGCAGATCGGCTATCAGATTGAAATTTCGACCGATCTTGCGGAATGGACCCGGGTGGCTCCCACGTCGGAAGACGCAACCGCGATCTCACACACCTTGAGTCCGATGGGTGGCCATCGATTCATCCGGCTCAAAGTCGTCCATAATCTGTCGGAATGACCCTTGGAGAAAAATTGATATGAAAACACAAACTCATCGTAAAACGAAAGGCATCACCCTTATCGAAATACTGATAGTCATTACCATTATCATCGTTCTGGCCGGCATCACATTTCGGATCACCAAGCGCGTCCGGGAATCCGCGAAATCCGCCGCGACGCTCGTCCAACTGCGTGACATTAGCGCAGCCGTGGGCGGCTGGATGGGCGATAACGGAGGATTCTTCCCACCCTGCTGGAACGGCGACAAGAACCAGAGTTACGCGCAAACGCTCGACCCCTACATGCACGGTCTCGAAAATTTCCGTAAAGCGGAAAGCCGCTTCATCGGCTTCAACAAGCGCATCAACGTGGAAGTCCGCAACGGTTCCCATCCAATCACTTTCTCGCTGAACGACGCACTCTGCCCGAACGTCACGCTCAACAAAACCGATGCTGCAAAAACCCTCAAACTCGTCCATTCGTCGCGCGTCAGCCGCTTGGCTGAGGTGATTCTAATGGCCGACGGCTGCCAGAACCCGAATAACCTTGGCCAGGCCAATGCCTCAGCAATCCGGGTAAAAGGCGCAGTCGGGCCGTCCGGTCCGAACTCCCAACGCAACGAGCTGATCCCGGTGGGTCCCGACGTCGATGAAGCATCGGCTGGAGGATGGTTCCGCTATCCTTACGGTAAATGTCACGCGATGATGTGTGATGGTTCCGCCCGTGCTTTCCCGAAGGGAACCATCAAAAAAGGCAATGTGTGGATGGATAGCGAAATCCCCTGATACTACACAATGCACTCAGTAGCCTTCGTGGTTTGCCTGCGCAACTTCCAGTCGCCCTCCCAGTTCTGAAGAATGAAAACCCAACCGGAAAAACATCCAGCGAACCGCGTCACCGGCTTCTCGCTTACTGAATTACTCGTGGTCATCTGCATCATTATCGTGATTGCGGTACTCGGCATGGGTTTCGCCAAGCGGGCGATGGGCTCCGCTCGATCCGCAAAGTGTGTTTCCAATCTCAGGGACATTGGCGCTGCAGCGCTGGCATACACCTCCGATAACAACGGTTGCCTACCTCCGATCTGCCAGCTTTCCTACGGAAAGGCATGGTCAGCCGAGGCGACCAATCGCTGGTGGCCTTCCTTCTTCATCGGTTCCACCAGTGAGTCTAGCAAGCTGGTTTATACAACCTGGCGGTGTCCGGAGGTGCGCGATAGTGATTTCCAAGTTGAGTCAGCCGGTCTCGTTTACAGCAGCTACACACCGCTCAGACCGGTGATTTCATTCATTGAACCTAACAATCCGAGAGGTGGAATGCTCCTGGCCGCAATTCGCAACCCCGAGAAAGTCTGGATGTTCGGTGATGGCGGACGCCCTGTCGGCACCATGAATTCCAACGGTCAAGCCGAGCGCTATGAAACCGTGGGGGCCATGCAGCGCTTTGGCTCATCATGGGGTTCGACCTCCCGACCCGTCTGTCGGCACAATGGCGGCAAGAGTGCCCACTACGTGGCGTGCGATGGGCACGTCGAAGCACTGACCCCCAGGCAGGTGGGAGATATTGATAACGGGGCTTTCGGAAAATTCAACGGAATGAAAGTTGAATACTAGACTGTTTGTCACGGATGTTCGCGCAGCTGAGCATGGCGGCAAGGTTCAGGGAGGTGATGCAGCAATTCGGCGAGCAGGCGAACCTGATCGGAACTTGGGACGCGGGTGAAGGCGCCACCGGGCAGGTGGACTTGGAACGCGGTGCCATCAGACGGTGCGGCCAACTCGGCGATGAGGATGGCGGGCTGAGCACTTTCGCGAAAACAAAAACGCCTTCGGTCGCCAGCTAATTGTCAATAGGTGGGCCCGCAGGGATTTGAACCCTGGACCAAGGGATTATGAGTCCCCTGCTCTAACCGCTGAGCTACAGGCCCCGTATGACGTTTCGGTAATTCAGGTGGACAAAGGCATCTCCAACAGATGAGCCAGAAATTGCAGAGCCATACAACATCGGGCGCAGTTCATTGGTGCTGGATTTTTCCTGTCCTCTTGATCATCGAGACGGGGAGTTCCTACGCGAGAGGCAAGGTGGGGGGCAAGTTGATTCGAAAAAGCCTGCGGCGGTTGTGATTTCATTTACTTGAAAACAGTCCATTCCGCGAGATGGGCATAGCCTGTCACTTTGAAGGATCAATCAAGCTGGGTTGAATTCAGTGCTCCGGCTCATTTGGACTGCTCCAGCATGCGCAACAGTGGCAGCTCGGCGCGGGCGCGGAGGGATTCCTCCATCTCAACCCGCGGCTGGAGGGTCTCAAGGCAGTCGCGGAGCTTCTCCAGCGTGTTCATTTTCATGTAGCGGCAGTCGGCGCAGGCGCAGCGATCGGTAGGGCCAGGGATGAGGTTTTTGTCGGGGCATTCTTTGCGCAGGCGGTGGAGCATGCCGCTCTCGGTGACGACAATGATGTCTCTAACCGGTGCGTTCCTGCAGTAGGAAATCATTTTCTCCGTCGAGCAGACTTCGTCGGCTAACAGACGGACGGCCTGAGTGCACTCAGGGTGGGCGACGACGAGGGCGCCCGGGTATTCGGACTTAATGCGGTTGATGGAGTCGCGTGTGAACTCGACGTGGACATAACAGTTGCCTTTCCACAGGTCCATCTTGCGGCCGGTTTGTTCCATCACCCATGCGCCGAGGTTTTCATCGGGTACGAAAAGGATGGGTCGATCGGCGGGGGCCTGGTTGACAATCTTTACGGCATTGCCTGAGGTGCAGATCACGTCACAGAGCGCTTTCACGCCGCCGGAGCAGTTTATGTAGGCGATGACGTAATAGTTTTTTTCCGCGTTCGCCTTGAGGAAGGCTTCGAGTTCGGGAGCGGGGCAGGATTGTTCAAGCGAGCAACCGGCGTCGGCATCGGGGAGAACAACGATTTTTCCGGGGTTTACGATTTTTGCCGTTTCCGCCATGAAATGCACGCCGCAGAAGGCGATGACGTCGGCATCCGTGGCCTTGGCATGATAGGCGAGGCCTAACGAATCACCCACGTAGTCGGCCACGTCCTGGATCGCGCCGATCTGATAATTGTGAGCGAGAATGACGGCGTTCCTGGATTTTTTCAGGGCCAGGATTTCTTCTTTGAGATCGAGGGACGTGACGGACATGGGCTGATGGAAATTGGAAATTTGAAATCAGGCTTTCGGTGCGGCTTGTATCATCTCGATGGTACCGGTGTGTTTGGCACCGGGTTTGACGACCAGCGAGGTGGTGCGAACGAGGCCCTGGAGGTGGGCGCGTTTTTCGAGAGTGACGGCACCGGTGCAGGATATCTGGCCACGGACACTGCCGTCGATGAAGGCAGTGGAGGCATTGACGGGATTGAGAAACTCGACTTTGGCTCCTTTTTCGACGCGGAGATTCCGGCAGGTGACCTTGCCGATGATCTTGCCGTGGCTGCGGATGATGAGGTCACCGCTGCATTCGACGGAGCCGGCGAGTTCACCGAGAACGGTGAGATTGTGACATTGCAGGGCGACGCCAGCGACGGAGCCGGTTTTCTGGATGATCACGTCCCCGCAAGTCTGGATGCGGCGGTTCCATGGTTCGGTGATTTCGTAGTCGATCAGGCTGATGTAACCGCTGCATTTCGGGCACTGGCTCGACTGGGCTTCGGCGACCGTCATGTAGCTGTGGCCGCAGGTGAAGCAGCGGATTTCACGGGGTGGTTTGACAGGATTGAAAAGCCTCATGAGAAACGAGCGCGGTGGAGGCACCGCCGGTCCGCGGCGCAGCAAGGGCTGGGTCTTTTTCGATTCCGGCAAGAACTCCGGCTCGGGGTCGGAATCCTTGCGGGGCTTGGCCAGGCGAGTGACCGGGCGGTTTCTCACCACTCCCTTGCCTTCGCGAACTTGGAAATTCGCGCGGCAGGAACGGCACTGAGTGGAGACGACAAGAGCGGGCTCTGCCTGAACATGCCCGCATTCCGGGCATGATACTTCGATGCGATGGCGCGGGGGCTCATCGGACATGGCAGGGCGGCGTTGTGTTCAGGAGGACGATTCTTGAACGGTTAGGAAGCGGTGCCGGCAAGGGTGCCTTGCTTGGGAGGTTCCGGAGAGGCTGCTTTGCCGGCCGGCTGTGCTGCAGCGGCAGGGGCGTTGGCAGGGGTGCCGACGGTGGATTTCCCGACGAAAATTGCACCAGCCTCGATAGAAAGCGTCTTGGCCTTGATGTCACCGACGACTTCGGCGCTCGACTTGAGTTCGACACGGTCGGTGGCGTTGATGTTGCCGTGAACCTTGCCATAAACCACAACAGTCGCGGTTTTGATCTCTGCCTTGATGCGGGCGTTTTCACCGACGGTGAGGTTGCCGTCGGAGGTGATTTCGCCCTCGATCTTGCCATCGACGACGAGATCGTTGGTAAACTTGACGGTTCCTTTGATTTCAACGTCGGTGGAAAGAACGTTGCGTGTTGCAGCTGCCGGACGGGCGGATGCTGCGGGAGCAGGCTGCTGCGATCCGTACGACGGCGGTGGTGCAGGGGCTGCGATGGGCTCCGGGTGGCGGGTTTCCGGAAGTGGAGCGGACCGTTGGGATTCGCTGTTGTCTTGGCCGATTACTTTTTTGAACACGGTATTTTAGATTGGTGGGAGTTGAAGGGATGTCAAATGGTTAGGTAGCTTACTGCTGGGGTGCGGCGGGTGATTCAGCGGGAGCGGAAGGAGCGGCGGGAGAGGGAAGTTCGATGGCAGGCGCGGGTCCTTCCGGCGCCGGGGTAATGGCCGGTGATGGAGCGCCAGCTCCGGCCGGGGGCGCGGTCGTTGCGGGAGCTGCGGGAGGAGCCGGCGGGGGCTCGACTTCCACCGGTGGTTTTGCCTTCAGGATGGCGATGCGGCGGTTGGCGGTTTCGGCGAAGCTGCTATCCGGGAAACTCTCGTTTACCTTCTTGTAGGATGCTTCTGCTTTTTCAAGGTCGCCACCGGCTTTGGCGATGTCCCCGAGGGAAATCAGGGCAAACGGCGCGATAAATTTCGCAGTTGAATTGGCGGCGAGCGTTTCGAAGACTTTATTGGCTTCGGCTGACTTTCCTTGGGTCATTAATTTCGCCCCGAGGCTGGCTTGGGCGGTCGGGATGGCAGGATGGGCGGGATCTGCGGCAATGAATTTCTGGAGGGTGGCAATGGCCGCATCCTGTTGACCTTCAGTCCATTGCTTGTTTGCCAGAAGAACCATCGCGCTTCCGGCTGCAGTGGTCCTGGAATGCTGATCAATCACCGACTGGAGGGACGACAGGTCTTCTGCCTTGTTGAGCGCCGTTCCAGCAGTTTCCTGGTTGCTCTTTTCGATACCCCGGTAAACGACGAGACCCACGGCACCCAGCGAAAGGACCACGGCGAGGACGACAAGGTTCTTTTGATTGCGGTCGAGAAATGCCTCCAACGCGTTCGGGCCTTGGGAAATTTCGGCGAGTGGGACGGGAGCGTTTGGGTTGTCAGCGGACATGATGAGAAGTGAGCAGAGCTGCGGGGCCACGATCAAAGCGGCGGCGGCGTCGAAATCAATGCGGAAGTCCGGAAGAATGCCGATTTTCATCGGAAGGCCCCGGCGTGAGGGTTTTTGTTCGCCAGATTTTGGGGTGCTCCCTAGCCTCGCGGCGCATGTCGAAACGAGTCTATGTGGTGGTGGGCGAGCTGAGTGGCGATGCCCACGGCGCGGGATTACTCAACTCCTTGAAGGAAATCGTTCCCGATTTGGAGGTTCGCGGAGTTGGCGGGCCGGAGATGGCAGGGGTCGTCGGAGAAGGACTCACCGACTGGGTGGAAGACGCGGCAGTCATGGGGGTGTGGGAGGTTTTGAAACGCTATGGCTGGTTCAAGCAGCGATTTGCGGAAATGTTGCAAGCGGTGAAGCAATTCCAACCGGATGTCCTGTTGTTGATTGATTATCCGGGATTCAACCTGCGCTTCGCCAAAGCCGTGAAGCAGGCATGCCCGCACACGCGAATTGTTTACTATATCAGCCCTAAAGTGTGGGCATGGAACAAACGGCGGATACCTCAAATGGTGGAGCTGTTGGATGAGGTTCTGTGCCTGTTTCCGTTCGAGCCGACGATTTTCCAGAAGGCCGGGTTGAAGGCGGCGTTCGTGGGTAATCCCCTGGTGGACGAGCTGGAGGCGAAAAGAATTCCCGGCGTGGTATGCGATGATCGGTTGGTCGGACTGTTTCCCGGCAGCAGGGAGCGAGAGATCGCACGGTTGTTTCCGATGATGATCGAGGCGGCCAAGTTGTTGAAAGCTGCCAGACCCGATTTGAAATTCGAAGTGCCCGCCGCTTCAGCCAGGCTGGCGGGACAGATCCGCGGGCTGATGGTGGCAGCCGGGGCAGGGGAGATGATCAGGGTCACCGACGGTGGAAGTCACTCGCTGATGCAGCGCGCCTGTTGTGCAGTCATCGCCAGTGGCACGGCCACGCTGGAAGCCGCGTATTACGGGCTGCCCTACTGCCTCGTCTATCGGGTGGCACCGCTGACGTATGTGATGGCAAGAATCCTGGTGAAAATCCAGCTCATCGGGTTGGTCAACATTCTAGCAGGTGAAGAGGTTGTGGAGGAACTCGTGCAAGGCGATGCGACACCGCAAGCAGTCGCCGGTTCCCTGAATGGCTTCCTTGATTCCCCTGCAAAACGGGAAGCCCTGCGCATGCGCCTCGCGGAAACCGCTTCCATGTTAGGCGGGCTCGGCGCCCATGAAAAAGCCGCGCGGGCGGTGGCGGCGTGGTTGGATTGAGGGCGCTAACGGTTGATTGTTAGCCCTACTTGCTCCGGGTGTGTCTGCCGAAAAGCATGAGAGGCACGCCAATCAGTAGGGAAACCAGCGCGACTGCGGGCCAGGCGCGGATCGGTTGAACGGGATACGGGCCGTCCCTCAGGGCTGCCATGTAGGAATGATAGGCCTCGGTCGCCGCGGCTGCGTCCTGCTCATCGACGGTCACTCTAACACCGCCGACGGCATTGCTGTATTGCCAGAACAACTGGACGAAATACTCGTCTAGCAGAACCGCTTCGATGCCTTGGGATTCCAGAAATGCCCTGAAGAGATGGGCGTCCTCCGGCGTAGGGAAGGTGGCAATGGTCTTCATGGGCGGGCGTGTCTGATCGATTCGGAAATCCTCACGTTTGTTCGGTGGGTCGGACATCCGGGCGTGGCTCGAACGGTTTGGCGGACGCGGAGGCGTTCGAGGGTTGCACCGTCGCTTTTCCGCCGAGTTCTTCCATCAGTTTCATCCCCAGCAGGCCTGACAGGGCGCTGTTGGTATTGTCGCCGCCACCGCCGGCGATGAGGATGTCCGGCATGACCTTGACCTTCTCCCTGCCGATGATTTCCGCGATTTTGGTGCGGGTGAAATTGTCGCCGCCCATGGCGTCGACCTGGAGCTGATAGGACTCGGCGTTGGCCTTGCCGATGGCGAGGATCTTCTCGGCTTCGGCGTTACCGGTGAGCGTGATGCGGCGGGCGTCGGCATCGGCGAGGACCTTGGTGCGCTCGGCTTCGGCGGCGGCGTTGAGCTTGACGCTGGTGGCGTCACCACCGGCTTTTTTCACCGCGGCATCGGCGACGCGCTCGGCGATCTGCACGCCTTGGTCGGCCTGGACGATCTGTTTCTGGATGTCCGCGATGGCGGTTTGTTTTTCCAGGTTCTGGCGGGTTTCCTGGGCCATGCGCTGGGTGTCGTAGGTCACCTTCTGCTCCTCGGCGAGCTTACGGTCGGTGAGGGTTTTCATGAGCGACTCGGGCGGTGCGATGTCACCGATCAGCGTGTCCACGCCGTTGACGTTGTATTGGTCGAGCACCTCGTTGATGTGGACGCGGGCGGAGGCCTGGCGCTCTTTGCGGGTGGTGAGGAAGGAAATCACATCGCTGTCCTGCGCGCTGTTCCGGAAGTAGTTTCCGATGGTCGGCTCGAGCACCTGTGAGACGAGGTTGTTCATGTTTCCGAAGCGGGCGATCACCTTGCTGGCCTCGGTCATCGGGATGTGGATGATCTGCGAGACGTCCAGGTCGAACGGGAAGCCGTCCTTGCTCCGCACGGTGATGGTGGAGAGGTGTTTGTCGAGCTGGTGCGCCTCGCTGCGGGCGTTGGCCCAGTTGAGGACGAGGTTGGTGGTGGGCACATGCTCGATGCGCAGGATGTAGGTGTTGAGCGGATATTTTCCGGGGCCTAACGGCTCCGCCCAGACGCCCTTGTGGCCCTTGGCGACGATGTTGCCGTGTTTGAAATCGAGGCCGCTGATGTCCACTCCGTCGTCACCGTAGTAACTGATCACGACGCCGACGGAGCCGATGGAGATTTCCGTCATCGGGATTTCCTCCACGTGCACGAACCACGTGTTGAGGAAGTAGGAACCTGCCAGAATGACCTGCGGCTGAAGGCCACGTGAGCCGCCGGCGGCGAGGAAGGCATCGGCGTTTTGGAAATTGCTGTGTCCGTCGGTGACGCGGCCGGCGATCTGACCTTCCGGGAGCGCGGCGCCGTCGAGCGTGGTCACGATGTCGACCATGTTCTCCTTGATCTGCGTCATTTTCGCGAGGGTGACCTCGAACAGGAACATGTTGATCCGGTAGGTTCCGGGCGTTAGATAGGCGGCCTGGCGGCCTTTCTGACCACCAGCGCGCAAGAACATTTCCGCATCCTGGAACATCTGGCAATCGACGCGGCGGGCGAGGACCGCCCCGGCGGACAGTTCGCCACCGTCCTTGGACATGATCAGTCCGATCAGCCCGTCCGGGATCACGGTCAGTGGCTGCAGCGTGATTTCATACTGCCAGATCCATTTCCAGAAATAGAGGCCGGGTGCGAGTGTCTGCGCTTGAAATCCGGCCTCGCTGTTGACGGCGATGATGCGGCCACTGGGAAGTTCCTTGTGCTCGCCGAACAACGCGAATTTTTTCGTCACCAGACCGATCATGTCCTCGGGGATGATCACGACTCCGAGGACCTGCAGGATCGTTCGGAAAAACACCACGCTGAGGATGATTGCCAGAACGACCCAAAACCAGAACGAGTAGGGTGCAAGCGCATCAGGTAGTAGGCCCGCGATGGGGAGTGGTGTTTGCATAGCGTTTGAGATCTATCGATCTATCCGGAGACGGGCAATTCCAATCGCGACACTTGAAAGGATGTATGGCCATTTTGAAAAGTCGCCTTGGGGGTTGCGTTTCAGCGGCGAGTGGCTATTGAAGCGGCGCGATGAAATTTTTCACCCTCCTCCTTGTGGCCGTGTCGGTTTTTGCAGTCTCTTGCGAGCGCCATGAATTTGAAGGTCCTCATGGCACGAAGCAGCTTCATGAAAAGCATGGTGGCCACACGGCGGCAGACGGAGGAACTGGGGAAGGTCACGCGACCGAGCATAGCGATCATTCGGAAAAGCCTTCCGCGCCTGGCCATTGAGTGGCCTGACGACCGCGTTTAGTTGCTTCAGTCGTTTTCCCGCACTCGCGTGTAGGTCATGAAACACTCCCCGAGCTCGGGCCGGGGATCGAAATGACTCACGGCGTAGGCCCGCGTCGCGGGGAGAAATTCCTCCGGGATGCCCGTCGCCGTGCTGGCACATTTACCGCCGAAAATCGTATGCCCGGCGATCGTGAGGTGAAATTCATCGATCACATCGAGCGCTGCCAGCTCGCGGATCAACTGGCCGCCGCCCTCACAATGCAGGTGTCGCACCGCGTATTTTGACGCGAGTGCTTCGAGGAAAAGCAGCAGACTCTTGCTGTGCACCGTCACGTTGGATTCCGGAAACTCGGGCAGGTCCAAATCTTCCGCTCCCGTCACGAGCAGATGGATGTCGCCTCCCGGAGCGTGGAAAAGCGGATGCGCTCCGTCGAATTTTCCGCTGTGCGAAACCACGCAGCGCAGCGGCTGCACGGGCTTTCCGGGGACCAACATCGTCATTCGGTCGCTCTCCAGCGTGCCTTTTCCGACCAGCAGCGCATCAGCAGATTCCCGGAGTTTCATGAACCGCTGATGATCCTCTTTGGAGGTCCAGCCGGATGGAATCCGCGCCACGGAGGAAATTTTTCCGTCAGCGGAAATGGCCAGGTTGGTGGAGATTCGCGGCCGCAGCATGGCGGAATCTGGCCGCAGCCGATCGGTTCCGCAAGATCCCAGCGCATTTCCCCTCACATCCCACCCTTGCCAAAACGCGTTCGTCCGTTCATGGAAACCCCACCTCACACGGGGACCCCACCACATGCCTGATTTACAGATCACACTGACGCTGTTGGTGATCGCCCTCACGCTCGTCGCCTTCATCCGCGAATGGGCCGCGCCCGATGTGTTGGCGCTCTCGATCCTGTGCCTCGTCGTGGCTCTCGGTCTGGTCGATCCGAAACAAATGACCGACGTTTTCCGAAACGAGGCGCCGCTCACCATTGCTGCCCTGTTTGTCATCGGCGGCGCGCTGGAAACGTCCGGCGCCGTCGACCACATCGGGAAATTGCTCCGCGACAAACTCTCCGGTAACACGCGCGTCGCCATCCTCGCCTTTTCCGTGCTCACCGCGTTTTTTAGCGCGTGGATGAACAACACCGCCATCGTCGCCATCATGCTGCCGGTCACACTCGGCTTCGCCCGCTCCAAGGACATTCCGGCCTCCAGGCTGCTCATGCCGCTTTCCTATGCCTCCATCCTCGGCGGCTGCTGCACCCTCATCGGCACCTCCACCAATCTTCTGGTGAACGGCGCGCTGCGCGATCTCAACGAGAAGCCGATGAGCATGTTCGAGCTCGCGCCGCTTGGCATCCCACTCGCCATCGCAGGCATCGCCTATCTCACGATTTTCGGCCCCAAGCTCATTCCCGCCCGCTCGTCGATCACGGGCAGTCTGGAAATCTCCAACCGCACGTCGCCGCTCTATCATGTCTTGATCAGCGGAAACTCACCGATCATCGGGAAAAAACTCATCGATACCCCGCTCGCCAGCCGCGAATCCGGCACCCACGTCATGGAAATCCGCCGCTCCGGCGCGCGGCTGATGGATTCGCTCAACGACATCATCGTTCAGAAAAACGACCGCTTTCTCGTCGCCCTCCATCGCCGTCGCGGGGGCGCGGCCAAGCCGGAAAACCTCTTCGCCGAAATCGGAGCCGAGCTCCTCTCCACCATCGACGGCATCGTCTCCGAACTCGTCGTCCGCGACGAATCCTCACTCCTCGGCCGCACCCTGGCCGATGTGGATTTCCGCCAGCACTACAACTGCGTCGTGCTCGCCGTTCATCGCAACGGCCTGAACATCACCCACCGCCTCGCTGAGCTCACCCTCGACGAGGGCGATACGCTGCTGGTCATCACCGCGCTCAACAATCTCGACGCGCTCAACGCCACCCGCGATTTTGTCCTCACCGACACCCCGGAAGACACCAAGCCAGAGGTGAAATACAAAAAACCCATGCGCCACGTCGTCCTCTCCTGGACCGCGCTCATCGGCGTTGTGCTGGTCGCCACCCTGACGGATTTCCTGCACGGCTTCTATCCGGCCATCCCGGTCGTCCCCATCCACTACGCCGCCATGGTCGGCGCGCTCGCCCTGCTTTGGTTGAAAATCATGACCCCGCGCGAGGCCTACGCCAGCATTGACTGGCAGGTCCTCCTTATGCTTTACGGATTGTTAGGGTTAGGCATGGCCATGCAGAATACCGGCACCGCCGCCTGGCTCGCGAAGCACATCGTGGAAATCGCCCAGCAGTTCATTTCTCCGGAAAACCTGCCACTCGTCCTGCTCTGGCTCATCTTCCTGCTCACGCTGTGCCTGACTGAAGTGCTCTCGAACAACGCCACCGCCGTGATGATGATCCCCATCGTCCTCAAGCTCGCCCACAGTCTCGACGTCGATCCGCGGGCCTACATCATGTGCGTCACCGTCGCCGCTTCCACCGCCTTCGCCCTGCCGATGGGCTATCAGACCCACATGATGGTTTACGGCCCCGGCGGCTATCGGTTCACCGATTTCCTCAAAGTCGGTATCCCGCTCAACATCATCTGCTGGGTCACCTCCTGCCTCGTCATTCCCTGGATCTGGCCGTTCTGAGAACCGAATCCACCCTAGACCGCTACCCGCCCGACTATCGCCCACCCGGCGCCAGCAGGCCATACTTCGGGCTGAACAAATACGCAGCGATGAACAACAGCCCCAGCACGATCACGATCGCCGGTCCCGGCGCGATGCCGAATGTCCACGCTATCAGCACCGCTCCGATAGCCCCGAAGCAGCCATCCCCAAGGGTGCACTCTGCTTCCCACGGGAAGCGATCTCCTTCCCCAGGGCAACCGCTCCCGCACCGGGGAAGGAACTCCCGCCCCCGCGCTGGCTCTCCGCTTCCCCCGGGAAACGATCCCTATCCTTGGGAAAACCCACCACTTCCCCGGGGAACGGCCCCCCCCACCGGGGAATCCAATTCCGCCCCCGGGGAAATCGCTCCCGTCCTCGGGGAAACCGGTCGCCGCCTCCGTGGAATTCCATGCTTCCGCAGGGAAGATTCCATCTTCCCCAAGGCCTACCCGGACTTTTTCGCCGGAAACGTTGTAAGCAGTAGGGAAAGCGGTGTTTTTCCGCCGGACCGGCCCAATAGGGAGAAGGGGATTGCATCCCCTTTCACGAAGGACTGGGGAGCCGCTCGTTCCCTTCTTTCTCCTTTGTTTGAGAACGACCACCAGGCAATCCTCCGCCTGAAATCCAATTGCCGA
>JANODE010000147.1:0-5160 GCA_031412525.1 Akkermansiaceae bacterium
GGGAAGGCCGGTGGCAAGAGTCTTTGCTTTTGCGACGTCTTCGAGGTCGAAGATGGGTGCGAGGAGTTGCTCAAGCTGTTCGGCAGGGTTGCGCAGGATGGCGGTTTCCCAGTCGATGAGTTTTTCCTTCACCATGTCCATCGAGAACTTGAGCGAGGCGGCAGCGGTGCGCTTACCATTGCGGGTTTGCAGCATGAACAGCTTGCCTTCCTGCACGGTGAACTCGATGTCCTGCACGTCCTTGAAGTGGCTTTCGAGGATCTTGCGGACCTTCATCAGCTCGGCGTAAGGCTTTGGCAGGGCAGCTTTCAACGTGCTGACATTTTCCGGAGTACGGACGCCGGCGACGACGTCTTCGCCCTGGGCGTTGATGAGGTATTCACCCCAGAATTCGTTTTTGCCGTTGGCAGGGTCGCGGGTGAAAGCGACGCCGGAGCCGGAGGTATCACCGGTGTTGCCATAGACCATGGCCTGCACGTTGACAGCGGTGCCCCATGCGGCGGGGATGTTATACTTCCGGCGATAGACGATCGCGCGGTCGTTCATCCATGAACCGAAAACAGCGCCGGCGGCACCGCGGAGCTGGTCCCATGGATCGGCCGGGAAGCTGTGGCCGGTGCGCTTTTTGACGAGGGCCTTGAAACGCTTGACGAGTTCCTGCTGGTCTTCGGCAGTTAGATCCGAGTCGATGATGTCCTTGCCGTATTTTTCGTGTTTGAAAGTTTCGATCGCGACTTCGAATGGCTCGTGGTCTTCGCCTTCAGCCTTCTGCACGCCGAGAACGACGTCGCCATACATCTGGACGAAGCGGCGATAACAATCCCATGCGAAGCGCTCGTTCTTGGTAACGGCGGCGAGGGAAAGGACGGTGGCGTCGTTGAGACCGAGGTTGAGGATGGTGTCCATCATGCCCGGCATCGAGTCACGCGCGCCGGAGCGGACGGCCACGAGAAGCGGCATGCCCTTCGCATCGCCGAACTTACTACCCATGATTTTTTCCATGTTCTTCACACCGGCTTCCATCTCCGCTTGAAGAGAGACCGGGTAAGTACGCTTGTTATCATAGAAATAGGTGCAGACCTCGGTGGAGATCGTGAAGCCCGGAGGCACCGGCAAACCAATGCGGGTCATTTCGGCGAGGTTGGCGCCTTTGCCGCCGAGAAGGGGTTTCATGCTGCCGTTGCCGTCAGCTTTGCCGGCTCCCCAGTTGTAAACGTATTTGACCTTCTTGGGAGAGACGGTCTTTTTTGCTGCGGATGTGGTCACCGCGGACTTGGCGGCTTTCGGAGCAGATTTCTTGGCCGCGGGTTTCGCAGCCTTCTTTTTTGTTGCCATCGTAGTGGATAATGTCGAGTTAGGGCGTCGAGCACCGGGTTCTCTGGAGAAATTGATCCTCTCAGCCCAGCGCAGGGCGCGGCAGGCTAAGCAGCGGGCATAACAGTGTCAATGAACCAGTTGCGCGAAATACGCAGGTTCTCGTACCCAAAAACACCCCTCGAAACAAGGGTCCGCACGTCTAACCGGACACCAGTCAGCGCAGTCCGCGGAGCAGCAGTTCTGCGTTGGTTTTTGTCGCCTTCAGGTTCGCCAGCAAGGTCTCGATGGCATCACCGATCGGCTGCTGGGCGAGCTGTTTGCGGATGTCCACCACCTTGAGGAATTCGTCGGGATGATAGAGCCGGTCGTCATTGCGGGTGCCGGATTGAGGGATGTGGATCGCCGGGAAAACGCGACGCTCGGCCAGCTCACGATCCAGCCGGACTTCCATGTTTCCCGTACCCTTGAACTCCTCGAAAACCACATCGTCGAGACGGCTTTCCGTCTCCACCAGCGCAGTTGCTAGAATCGTCAGTGAGCCACCTTCCTCGACATTGCGGGCCGTGCCGAAAAACTTGCGCGACTTTTGCAAGGCAACCGGACTGACGCCCCCGGAGCCAATCGGACCACCCTGCATGGCCGAGTTGTGGCCGCGTGCGAGACGCGTGAGGCTGTCCAACAACAGGATGACATCCTTGCCCCGCTCGACAAGCCGCTTCGCCCGCTCGATCACCAGGTCCGCGACCTGGGCGTGGCGGCGTGGGGATTCATCGAACGTCGATGCGAAGACCTGTGAGCCGACGGTTTCTTCAAAATCGGTGACTTCTTCCGGCCGTTCATCGAGCAGCAGGATGATTAGCTCCGCATCCGGATGGTTGAGCCGGATCGAGCGAGCGATCTGTTTGAGCAGAATCGTTTTTCCGCCGCGCGGAGGGGCGACAATGATGCCGCGCTGGCCTTTGCCGAGCGGGGCGATCAGATCGATCACGCGGACGCCGAGAAAGTCACTCCCCTCCCCTTCCAAATGGATGCGCTGGTCAGGGAAAAGTGGCGTTAGTTTGTCGAACTCCTTCGGTGCCTGATAGTCCGCAACCGGAGTACCCTCGACCTCCAACACCTCAAAACCTGATAGATACTTGTCCCGCTCGCGAGGTGCCCGCACTCGGACGCGGATCAACTGGCCGACGCGCAAGCCGTGATCGCGCATCAGATTGGTGCCCAAATGAATGTCATCCGGACCCGGGCGGAAACTCCGGTGGGGATCGCGTAGCATCGCGAAGCTGTCCTTGGCCATTTCCAGAATTCCCTCACAGATCAGGCCGGTGCCTTCATGGCCGAAAAAGCACAGTAGTTCGTAAATCAACTGGCTCTTCGCGATTCCGCCCTGGATTCTAGCCGGCAAGGCCTCGGCCATCGACTGGAGCTCCGCGAGGGATTTCAGGCGGAATTGATTGATGTCGATGGATGCGGGCGCTGCGGGTGCCACCGCGGTGGTAGCAGCTTCTGATGGAGACACGGCGGCTTCGGATTCGTTAGGGAGATTCATTTGAAAGGCTTGGGCAAAACGGCGGACTTGGGAACGTAGCACGGCGGGCGGGCCTTCGTTCCAGAAAACCACATCCGCGAGGGACATTTTTTCCTGAATCGGGAGCTGTGCGGCAAGGATCGATTCGATCATCGGATCATCGAAACCACTGCGCGCCTTGAGCCGCTGGATTTGGGTGGAGCGGGATGAGGCGATGACCATCACCTGTGACTGGCCGATGTCGAAGCTCTTCTCAAAAAAGAGCGGAACATCCGCGACGAACCATTCCGCACTTCGTGTAGCAGCCCGCTCCAGGGAATCAAGACATTCCTGCATGACTCTTGGGTGAAGGATTTCCTCAAGACGCAGTCGGGAGGATGGATCGGCGAAAACCTGTTCGCGCAGAACATTGCGGTCGATGCGACCCTCCGGGTCCAAGACCCTTGAACCGAATGCCTCGGAAACGATTCTGGCCACTTCCGCATCACCGTCCAGGAGACGATGCACCGCCGCGTCACAATCGAAAATCACGATGGCAGGCAGGAACTCCCGCAAAAGGCGGCAGACCGTTGATTTCCCCGAAGCGATTCCGCCCGTCAGCACTGTCACCCGCATGGGGTGAAGAATTGGAGTTGTGCACCACGGAATCAAGTCAAGAAGCGACGCCACCCCATCTTGAAATCGCCGGTTTCATTGCTGCGAGGCGGAGCAACGACCTTTTGCAAACAGAACGGGCGGAGGATTGCTCCCCCGCCCGTTTTTGAATGGTTTTTTCCAAACGCGACCGATTAAGGGGCGGGCGGCAAATCAATCGGAGGCAGAACGCCACCATCCGTGGCACCACCGCCGGTCGAGACCGGGATCGAACCACCTGCATCAGCTCCACGGAGCGGACGACCGGTCGCATCGATGATCTGCGCGGTGACAAAGATGATCAGGTTACTCTTGATCCGGTTTTCAGCCTTGGTTTGGAACAGACGGCCGATGATCGGGATGTCACCGAGAATCGGCACCTTGTCTTCGACGTTTTGCACGTCTTCACGCATCAGGCCACCGACGGCGACGGTGTAGCCGTCATAAATGGTGAGAGCAGTGTTGACGCGGCGTGAGGAGAAGACCGGCATTTCGATGCGGTTTTCCGTGATGATCGAAACGACCGGATTGCCCAGAGCGTCGGTGCCCGGCGATTGGATCGGGCTGCCGTAGTTGATGAATCCTTCGAATTCAACGATTTCCGGAACAAAACGAAGGTCGATCACGAAGTCATTTTCACCGATAGTCGGTTCGATTTCGAGGGTCACACCCGTGTTGCGGGTATCGAACGCCGTTGGAGTGGCGGGGGTGACTGGGAAAGAACCACCGCCGCTGCCACCGATGCCACCGAGACCACCGGTGTTGCCACCGTTGGTTTGACCAACGCTGTTTGGCAGTTCAGGGGGTTCGTATTCGGTTGGGTAGATAAATTCACGGATGATTTCGATCGTCGCCTTCTGGCCGGAACGGGCCGTCACCGACGGAGCCGTCATCAGGTCAGTGCCTTTTTTCTGGGCGAGACCGCGCATGATCAATTGGACCTGGCCGTCCGAGAACAAACCGGTGAGAGCCATGATGCCGGGGGCCACATTGGCCGATTGGGCGGTGCGGTTCGGGTTGTTGAGGATGGCGTCAATGTTGTTGCGGTTCACTGCCTGGTCACCCATGCGAAGGCCGTTGGTCACACCGTTGGTGGTGGTCTGGCTTGGATCGGCAGGGATACCATCAACGGAAGTTCCGTTGACCGGGCTGACGAAGTCACCGCCGGTTCGGCCGGCTTGGTTGCCGTTGGTGCCGCCGCTGGCGAAGACGGTGTTGGAAAGACCGAATGGATTGACGATCCAGTCGAAGCCGAGCTCGTCGTTGTTCTCTTGGGAGATTTCGACAAACTTGGTGGTGATCTTGACCTGCTTCGGCTTGCTGCCACCGATGGAGGTGACGAGCTGCTCAACCTTGTCGAGTTCGGTCGGAGTGTTGGTCACGAGAAGAACACCGCCAGTGCTGAGGGTGGCTGAAGTGCCGTCAGCGAAGGCAATACCGGCCCTCTTGAGCAATTCGAGAATAGGGGGACGTGCCGTCAACGCGCTAGGTCCGCTGGAGGTGGAAGCCTCAGCAAACGGATCTGCGGCAGCTCCGCCGCCACCACCGCCACCGCCGCCACCGGAATCGAGGCTGGACGAGAAGTCGGGTGGCACACGGAAGGTGCGGGTGAAGACATCCTCACCGCTTTCGGTTTGAGGAACGAGGGTGACTGCGAAGTCGTCCACTTTGTAGCGGAGCTTGGT
>JANODE010000148.1:0-30137 GCA_031412525.1 Akkermansiaceae bacterium
GTGATAGGAGCGCTCAATGACGCGTGGTTGCCGGGATTTGCGCCTATCAGAACATAATCTCATGGGACAGCATCGCCACGATATATCAAAGGTGGATCGACGTTCCGCGAAAAAGTCGCAACCGGCATTTCCCAAAACCACGCTCAAGGCCTTGCCAATTCAAGGCTCAGGGCGAGCCATGCTCAGCCTGTGGGACGGCAGTGTAAATGAATGATGAAACCGATGATCGCAACGGAGAGTATAATCCGCTCGAACCGCCTTCGAGTTTCCTCGGAAAGCAGCAGACTATGAGAGCGTTCGATGAATTGCAGGCGAGTCATAGACTTTGGGGAAGGCGGCATCCTTTTCTGAAACCATAAGTAAGAACATTCCCGAAATCTGACCGGGCTGAGACGATTGCCGCACAGGTGCAGGACGGTCGTCGATATGCGTTAGCGTTCTATGTCAGCGCAGTTCCGGAATCAGGCTGTAGTCGGGAAAGACGCTATGCAAACGTTCGCCCGGTGCACCAACGGTAACTGCCTCGACGAGGTATTTTCCGCCGACGAAACATCCCTTCCACGACGCGCCGGTCCCCCCGAAAGGCTCCTCCTTGTCGCCGCGGCTACGAGTTTGATTAACCCCGAATTTGAAGGAGCGCACCTGGGACCGAACTTCGCGCGCCACATTGGGATCATTTGTTGCCAGCGAGGAAACCAACGCTCCGCCTGAGATGTTCATTTCCGAAATCATTTCATCAACGGTGTCAACCACCACGATGCTATCAATCGGGCCAAAGGGTTCTCGATGATAGAGATCGCAACTGCGGGGGAGATTGATCAATACGGACGGGGCGAGATAGGCAGCGATTTCCTGACCGGGCAGAAACATCTCTTCCTGTAACTCACCCTCATAAAGGCTCAGAGCTCCGCGGCCCTTGGCTGCGATGATGCGGACGTTCAACTCGTCGACCTTGGCACGGTTGATCAGCGGTCCAAAATCGACATCTGGCAGTGGATCGTCGTCATTTTGGACAAGGAGCGGATGGCCCGCACGCAGCGATTGCACCATGGGCAGGTAGCTCGCCAGAAACTTTGGCAACAGATCGCGCTGGATAACGTAGCGCGGGTAGGCTGTGCAACGTTGTTTCCCATATTCAAATCCTTTCTTCAACTGCTGCACGAGGCCGGGAAAATCGCCATAGCTCCAAATGCCGTAGGTGTTAACACCTTCCATTTCGAGCATGTAGCGTTTATCGCGATCGTAGAGGCTGGCAGCGATATCGCCGCCATTACTTTTACCACCAACGAAGGCGAGCCCCGCGATGGCGTCGTTTTTGACGAGCGCTTCGGAGAGTCGTCCGCCGCTCCCACTTACGAGTGAAACGGGCAATCCACATTTCCGGGCGAGGCCCAGTGACAAGGTTAGAGAAAAAATTCCACCATCGGTCGGTGTCTTTGCGATTACGGAATTCCCGCAAAGCATCTGCACGAGCAATGCATGAACTAACACCGAGAGCGGATAGTTCCACGAGGCGATATTGGATACGAGTCCCAACGGCTTTCGATCACCCAGCATTTTCTCATTGTTTTCCACGTACCCTTCGACTCCGGTAATGCAGCGGTCCACGCTCGTCATTGATTGGCGGAACGGCTTGCCGATTTCCCAGACGAGAAGTAGGGCGAGCAGTTCACGGTGTTTGCGCAAGTGTTCTAGGCATTCTACCACACGCCGTTTGCGCTCGCTTAGATCCGTCGCGCCCCATTCGCCAGCTTCCTGTGCTGCGTGCATGACCGCTTCCTGCGCGGCTTCCAGATCGATCATCGGGTAGGCCCCGAGCGGAGAGCCATCCAGTGGACAAGTGGCCATGCGCGGGCGACCGGATTCGCGCCATTCGCCGCCTATCAGATTCAGGAGCGTTTCTTGTTGACCACCCCACGCATCCGGCAGAATGGATTTGGCGCGGTGCAGCACCTCCGACCACGAGGTGCCGGGTTTGATTTTTTTAGAGGGTTTCATAGTATTAGTCGAGTGGTTGGAGGTTTTGAGGAATGGATGAACGACATTACCCACAAGTGTCAGGAATTTGCTTTTGACATGTAGGCCGTTGAAAGAATCGGGAGCTGGACCGAAGGGCGGGGAAAATTGAATATTTGATTTTCATGGAAAAGGCCCACTCATGATGAAAGTCACCCTAATGGCAAAGAATGATTCGGGAAATTCAGCCTGCCACCCATATTTCTAAATTTCCGGTTTTCGTTCCCAAACCAGAATGGGACTCCGTTCACCAGCCTCGGTTGCTTCTGTTTTTACAGCAGCAATGAGGCATTTAAGCATCGACCAACACAGTTCTGAAGTTCCCGAAAACTTGGATGGGTTTACCGAAATATCATTCAGATCTCCTTCATTTGCTCCCTTCCCGGAAGTTCCCAGCCACCTTCGCTCGGTAAAACGGTAGCACGATCTCAGAATGCCAAGAATTTGCTTTTGGGGTGAAGGCTGCACAGAAGACCCATGGGAGGACCGGAGGGCAGGGAAAAAAAGTTGGTCACCTCCTGCGCGAAGATCAAAAGCAGCCCCGCGCGCACTGCCCTGTGGAGCTGTTCTCGGGAAATCTTTTTCCCAATTTGCGCCGACGCCTGTTCCCCTGTTGGTTCGTTGATGGTGTTGATTTGTTTAAATCTTCGCTCAAAGAAGCGATGTTGGAACATCGCCCGATCAACCAACACCAATCGATTTTGACGTTTCAAAGAAAAAAAACCGGTTTCTGCCCCTCCGATTCCAATTAGCTTGAAAAAAATAAAAAAACACCTTGTTTGGATTCAACACGAGTTGATTTATCCGGACGGTTCAAAAATCCTAAGCCCCGGACCGAGCGTTCTACGAACGAATCTATTATCCAAATAAATTTCCAAAAGCCTTGTAGTCATTTTTCGAGCATCATCAGATCTTAGTTAATCCTTCCAGGTTGGTCGGTAGACAGGCTCCTAGCCGTCGCGGATTGGCATTTGTCTGTTAGCCCCTTGAACAAGGCCGCGCCATGGCCTTGCAGACAGCATGCTTCCAACACAATCTCTCAGCGCCACAACATTAACACAACTCAACAGAAACACTAACACATGAACCTGACTCCACGAAACCTAATCTCCAAAGTGTCCGGGCTTGCCCTGTTTGGCTTGCTAACCACCAGCAACGCATTCGCCGCTAGCCCTGGAGGCGGTGGTGATCTCAAATCTGATGACATCGTCGGAATCTCCTTCTGGATTATCTCGATGGCCCTTGTGGCGGCGACTGCATTCTTCTTTTTGGAGACGCAGCGGGTCACCCCGAAATGGAAAACTTCCCTCACGGTGTCCGGCTTGGTGACGATGATTGCCGCCACACACTACTTCTACATGCGTGATGTGTGGGTGGCCACGGGAAACACGCCAACGGTTTTCCGCTACATTGACTGGCTGATCACAGTTCCTCTCCTGATGGTCGAATTCTATCTGATTCTCTCAGCGATCACGAAGGTTCCTGCCGGCGTGTTCTGGCGGTTGATGATCGGGACAATCGTGATGCTCGTCGGCGGTTATCTCGGCGAGGCCGGATATATGAACGCTTGGCTTGCATTCATCATCGGAATGGCCGGCTGGGCATTTATCCTATGGGAAATCTTTCTCGGCGAAGCAGGAAAGATCAATGCGAAATCGGCACCTCCAGCGGTGCAGTCTGCTTTCAGCGTCATGCGTTGGATCGTTGTGATTGGTTGGGCAATCTATCCGATTGGATATTTCCTCGGCTATCTCACTGGAGCGAGTCCCGAGAAAAGCATGGTACTCTTGAATGTGGTTTATAATTTCGCGGACGTTGTGAACAAGATCGCCTTTGGAGTGATCATTTGGATCGCTGCGACGAGCGAAAGCGACAAAGTCCTGAGTTCTTCCAAAGCTTGATCGAGTTCGCAAGGACGGGAGTTGGATGCTGATTGCTACAACTCCCCAGCCTTGACGAAACACACATCATTTACTGCCAGTAGATGGCAGTGAATGGTAAACCACCGTTTCTCATTCATGAACGCACAGCCCCTAACATCTCCCGATTTATCGTCGGTAGTGACGGACGATTTGCTCAATGAGGTGGAAAGGGTGATGCGCCAGTTGGTCACTCGCGGGGAGCCTTCTGGAGGAGAAATGCTGTCGGATTCCGCCCGGGCCGCCGTCGGTCATTTGGCCGCAGGTGGTCAACGGGTGCGATCGCGTCTTGCGCTCGGAGCAGGCGTCGCGCTCGGCCTTGCATCAGCAGACTCCATCGCACTCGCCGCAACAGTCGAACTTTTGCACAACGCATCGCTTGTGCATGACGACTTGCAAGACCGCGAAAACATCCGGCGAGGCAATCCGACGGTATGGGCCGTCTTTGGAGACGAAGTCGCGATTTGCACAGGGGACCTGCTCCTGTCCGCCGCTTATGGTGCGCTCGCAGCGGTAAGTGATAGTCGGCTACTACCCGAATTGATCGCACTCGTTCATGCGCGCACGGCGTTGGTAGTCCGCGGGCAATGCGCCGAGTTTTCTGCAAAGGGGCAACAGGTCACTGACATGGCGGTATATGAGAAAATTGCCGTTGGAAAGTCTGGCGCTTTACTCAGCCTGCCGCTAGAACTGGCCTTGGCAGCGGCCGGCAGAAAGGAATGGATGGGCGAGGCCAGGCGCGCGGCGGAGGCTTTTGGCATTGGCTATCAGATCATGGACGACATGGAGGATGTTGACAGTGATGCCGTCGGCGATGACGGGCCACGCGCGGTCAATGCGCTTTTGGTTTTGAGGGCTGCGGGCCACGGACTGAACGCCGAGGCGGTAGCTCGCGAGATCGGTCTGCGGCACCTGCGAACGGCTGTCGCATCGGCGGATCGTCTCCCGAACGGAGCAGGCGCATTCCTTCGGTGTCTCGCTTTGGCTTTATGCCAGCGGCTTTAGGTTTGAGGAAACAATTTCATGCAGGCAATCGTCATTGGAGCAGGGTTTGGGGGAATCGCAGCGGCACTCCGGCTCCGCGCAAAGGGCTACGAAGTCACGCTGATAGATCGCTGCGCAAATCTGGGGGGCCGTGCCCAGGTGTTTGAACGCGATGGTTTCCGTCATGACGCTGGCCCGACCGTCATCACCGCGCCTTTTTTGTTCGAGGAGCTGTTTGAGCTCTTTGGCGAGCGGTTCTCAGATCATGTGAAGCTTGTTCCGCTCAAGCCGTGGTATCGCTTTCACTATGATGATGGCAGCCACTTTGACTACGGCGGCACGCTGGAGGAAACGCTCGCTGAGATCGCCCGGATCGACCCGCGTGACTGCCCTGGCTACCTTGCCCTGTTGGCGCAATCCAAGCGCATCTTCGAGGTCGGCTTCACGGAACTTTCCGCGCAGCCGTTTCATCGCTTCATGACGATGGTGCGCCAAATCCCAAAACTGATAGGACTGCGCAATTATGAAACTGTCTGGGGAATGGTGTCGCGGCATCTCTCCAATCCAAGGCTCCAGCAAGCATTCTCGATCCAACCACTCCTTGTCGGTGGCAATCCCTTCGACACGACCAGCATCTACGTCTTGATCCACTATCTCGAACGGGAGTATGGCGTGCATTTCGCGATGGGCGGCACTGGTGCGATCACGCGCGCGCTCGGCGAGCTGATGGAGCGGCAAGGCATCAAAATCGATCTGGGCACGACCATTGAGAAGATCGATGTGCAAGGCGGCGTCGCGAAGGGTGTCACGCTGGCCGATGGCAGTGTGAGGCCGGCAGATGTCATCGTTTCCAATGCCGATGCGGCGCATCTCTATCGGCACATGATCCAGCCATCCGCCCAAGCCGCCTCGACGCGCATGAAGCTCGCCGCCGCGCATTATTCGATGGGGCTGTTTGTCCTCTACTTTGGAACAACCCGGACCTATCCTGAGGTGGCGCACCACACCATCTGGATGGGTCCTCGCTACCGCGAACTTCTGGAAGACATCTTCTATCGCCAAGTCCTGGCAGACGATTTTTCCCTCTATCTGCATCGTCCCACAGCTACTGATCCGAGCTTTGCGCCGCCGGGTTGCGACAGCTTCTACGTCCTTTGTCCGGTGCCAAATTTGCAGGCAAAAGTCGACTGGGAAATCGAGGGTCCGCGACTGCGGGATCGCATCGTGGCCGCTCTGGATCGCACGATTTTGCCGGGTCTCACCGAGAGTATCACCGCCGATTTTTACAAGACGCCGGAAGACTTTCGCGGAGATTACCTGAGTGTCCACGGCGCGGGATTTTCCGTGGCACCCTTGTTCCGGCAGTCAGCTTGGTTCCGCTTTCATAACCGGGCTGAGGGCATCAAAAATCTCTATCTCACCGGAGCGGGAACCCATCCGGGAGCTGGAATGCCCGGCGTGCTGTGCTCGGCGAAAGTCGTGGACGCACTCATCCCCGCTGCGATGGCAAAATGAAACTGGCAATCGATGCGCCGGAAGCTCTCGCCGCTGCCGATGCGGCACTCGCCGCGAAAGGACGCAGCTTCCACTGGGCGCGGCGGCTCCTTGGAAAAACACATGCTGAGAGAGCGACTCGCCTCTACGGATTCTGCCGCCACCTTGATGATCTCGCCGACGAAAGCACGTCTGCTGCAGATGCGCGCGAGAAACTTGACGCGGCCAGCTTTTCGATGGTCACAGGCGTATCCGCCGATCCTGTGATTCGCGATGGAATCCGCTTGTTGGAGGAATGTCACATTTCTCCCGAGGTCGCACTGGAGTTGATCGCGGGAGTGCGCTCCGATCTCGAGTCGGTGCGGATTGCAGATGAGGCAGAACTTTGCCGCTACTGCTACCGCGTGGCCGGGACGGTGGGCGTGATGATGTGCGGCGTTCTGGATGTGCGCTCTCCGGTGGCTCATGCCCATGCGGTCGATCTTGGCATCGCCATGCAGCTCACCAATATCTCCCGTGACATCGCGGAAGATGCTGCTGCAGGCCGTCGCTATTTGCCCGCGTCCATGATCGGCGAGCTTTTGCCGGGTGAGTTGGTTTTTCCCTCAGAAATGCTGCGGCCGAGGCTCCGCGAATGCGTGGCGGCACTGCTGAGCTTGGCGGATCGGTATTACGCGAGCGGGGAAAGCGGGCTGTCGTATCTGCCGCTCCGCGCGCGTGGCGGTATCCTCGTGGCAGCCCGCGTCTATCGGGCGATCGGCACGCGGCTGCGCACCGCTGACTACGCATTTTGGGACGGCCGCGCTGTGGTGACTGACCGCGAGAAAGCGGCGCTCACCGCCCAAGCGCTGCTCAGTGCGCCGTTGCGGAGTGCATTTTGGAAATTTCCCTCTCGGCACGATGCCAGCCTGCATGGTGCCTTGCGTGGTTTGCCCGGGATCGAAACCAGCCATGCAAACTGAGTCCGATATCCTCATCCTTGGGGGTGGCTGCGCGGGACTGAGCCTCGCTCTGAGACTCGCAGCTGACGGGAAAAATTGTCCGAGCACCGTCATCCTCGAAGGTCGGTCGCACTATTCCAATGATCGGACCTGGTGCTTCTGGGACGATGGCTCAGCACACTTGCGCGAACTCGTGCAGCATCGCTGGTCGCTGGTCACACTCGCGCACGGCGGACGGCGGGTCATTGTCGATTGCCACACCATCCCTTACGCGATGATTCCTGCGGAGAATTTTTACGCCCATGCTACTGCGGCACTGGCCGAAACGGCTCGCGTTACCCTCGCGATGAATGAGCCAGTCATCGGCGAGCCACGCAAGGAAGGCGGGTTGTGGCGGGTCGAGACGCGCTGCGGCTCGCGCTGGGCGAAGCGGCTCATCGACACGCGGCCCCAGCGCGTGCCGGAGCGGGGAGCCGCTGTGTTGTGGCAGTCTTTTTGCGGCCATGAGATTGAGTGTGATGCCGATTGCTTCGATCCCGGCGTGGCTCGGCTGATGGATTTTTCGCCGAGCAGAAATGGGCGCATCACCTTTCTTTACCTGCTGCCTTTTTCGCCGCGCCGTGCGCTGGTGGAAGTCACGGTTTTAGCGCCCGATCCGCTCGGCCCAGAAGAACTCGCGGAGGAACTCGCCACCTTCATCCGGCGACAGGTCGGTGGATCGAATCATGCGGTGCTACGCTCTGAGCATGGGGTGCTGCCAATGGGGCCGGCCGCTTTTGATCGCGGTGCGGATGTTTCCCACGTCCGGGTCGGCGTGGCGGCGGGTGGTGCCCGCGCTGCCTCTGGCTTTGCCTTTCAACGCATCCAACGCTGGGCGAACGCATGCGCCGCCGAATTAATTGCAGGCCAGCCGCCGCTGTCGCATCCGTCCGACCCTTGGATCACCCGCGCGATGGATGCGCTCTTTCTCCGGGTCCTGCGCGCCCACCCCGAGCGGGCTCCCGAGCTTTTCCTCGCACTATTCGCACTCGAAGATCCGCGCCGGATCATCCGATTCATGAGCGATCATGCGACGATGGCCGATTACGCCGCCATCATTATGGCGTTGCCGCCATGGCTGTTTCTGCGGGAAATTCCCCGAGTTCTGTGGCCTCGACCAAGCTTACGGGAAGGAGATCCGAACGGATGAATGCGCTGCGTATCCAAGGCCTTGCTTTCAGTATCGGGGCAATCGTGCTGGCCGCCGTGGCCGTTAGCGCCGCGCGTTTCGATCCGCAGGTCGAATTAATCGTCGTCGCGACGCTCATCGTCTTGCTAGGCGTTCCCCACGGCGCACTCGACACGATTTTCGCGCGGCAGCTTTACGGAATTCAAACGCTCGGCGGTTGGTTGCGGTTTGCGCTGATCTACGTTCTTCTCAGTGCATCGGTCGTGGGATTTTTCATGCTCGCGCCTTCCGGTTTTCTCATCGGCTTCCTGCTGATTTCGATGCTGCATTTTTCCGGTGACCCCGTCGGCGGCACGCCATGGTTGGCGCGTGCTCTCTATGGCGGTGCGATCATCGTTTTGCCGACATTGCTCCACGCCGAGGAAATTACGCGGCTTTTCGCGCTGCTCGTCGGCATCGATGCCGCGACGCTTGTCACGCCGTGTTTAAGTCTGCTAGCTTGGCCTTGGCTGATTGGCCTCGCACTGGCCGCGATCCAGCGTCTGCCAAAAGATTGGCTAACAGCCTTGGAAATGGGTGCGGTCTCGGTGTTGGCAGTGCTTGCCCCGCCGCTGATTTCGTTCACCGTATTTTTCTGCGCCATGCACAGCGCCCGCCACATTTTGCGGACGATCGACTACTCGGGCCGCACCTCGCCGGGACTCATCCTAGGGGCAACGTTGTTGCCCATGCTTGGCGTTCTGGTGGCATCGGCTGCGGCCTGGCACTTCCTCGGTGGCACGCCCGTCAACGGGGCAATCATTCAGTTGGTCTTTGTCGGCCTGGCTGCACTCACCGTTCCGCACATGGCCCTCGTCGAGCGTGTCCGGCTGTCGGGCTGGGTCACGGGATCTGTGGGCCGACGAGGTGTTAAGCCGACTGTGACTTGAGCCGGCAAGATTTCAGCGACCTTGCACCTTATCCCTTGCTCAACGTATCCCAGCTGAAAAAACCAATCCAACTACTTGCTGAGATTCATGCGTAACCTGATTCAATCTAATAGATCAGGAGAGGCTATGTTGTTTCTAGTGTCGGACACAATTTGCGGGCCGCTTCACCGATGATCGACGTGTAGGTGGGATACGCAAAGCGCACTGTCGCGAGAGTCGTCGCAGTTGCCCCGGCCGCTATCGCTGTAGCTACCGTCTGGATAATTTCCACGGCATTTTCGCCTGCCGCATGTCCCCCCAGGATGCGCCCGGTTGACGGCTCAGCGATTAGTTTTAGAAAGCCGACCTTACGATTGTCGATGATCGCTCGCTCGAGATCGGCGTAACGCACCATCACGACCTAGTATGGGCAACCACTGTTTCTCGCCTGAGGTTCGGTAAGCCCCACTCCCGCATGATCGGGATCGGTGAACCCGCCGCTGGGCAACAAGGCTTGGTGGTACTCGACCGTATGGCCGAGCACGGCATTCTCCGCAGCCACTTCCGCCTCAAAGACCGCACCCTGGACTAGCATGTCGCGTCCGTTAGCATCGCCTGCGACATAGATATGCGATGCCGTCGTCTGTAATTGGGCATTCATTTTTACATAGCCACGTTCCAACTCGACTCCTGCGTAGGCGAGACCGAGCCCCTCCAGATCGGCCGGCCAGCCGACGGCGAGGATCACTGTCTCCACTTGGACCGAGCACAATTCTCCATTTCGGGTATAGGAAAGTCGTTTGACCTGCGACGGCTCTTGAGTGATTCGCTCCAGATTCGACAAGCCCGTAACGACTCGCACACCTTGTAACTCAAAACTCTCCCGTAAGGCTCCCGCCACATCGGGATCGGCTGGCGGTAAAATGTTTGGTGTCGCCTCGAGCAAAGTCACCGCCACGCCAAAAGCATTCATCACTGTAGTGAGCTGCACCCCGGTGTAGCCGCTGCCCACAATGGCCACCGACTGGGGCAGCATTTCCAAATCGATCACTTCATCCGGCGTAATCGCCAACTCGACGCCTGGAAAAGGCGGGCGACGCGCTTTGCCGCCAACCGCGAGAATAAACTTCGCCGCCGTCAGCTCACGGGCGGAGTCGGCCAGTCGCACGGTATGGCTGCCCACAAAGCTGGCGGCTCCTTCCAGAAATAATTCACCGCCGACGGCGCGCAATTTATCCTGCACACGCTTCATGTTCTGGATCTCGGCGGTCACCTGCCGGACTTTTCGCACGGTCTGCGGCCAGTCCAGACTCGGCTCCCCGATCCGAATGCCGTAAGCGGTGGCCCCGCGGATGTCGCGCAGCAGACGAGCCGTAATCGCCAGCACGCGTGTCGGCACACAACCGGTATTTGTGCAGGTGCCACCGATTCGCCGGCGGTCCACCAGGGCGACCCTGGCTCCCAATGCGCCCGCTCGCAGAGACGCGGAGACGCCCGCAGGACCTGCGCCAATGACGATGAGGTCGAAGGTGTTACGCGGTTCTTCAGAATTCTGCATGCAACAATAGATACGCTCTGCAGTCGAAGATCGGAAGTAAGCAATATGGATTTTTTCCCAAAGAGCGGCAAAAATAGTAGAGTGTTAACGCTGCCTGACAAAAGGAAAGTCCCTTAGTCATGTCGTTACTTGCCAATTTTCCTCTTCCTTTCCTGAGTTCCGGCGCAGACGGGATTGCCTTGGAATTGTGAAATGTTTAATGCTGCACGATACGCTTCGTCGCCTCGTGCACGTCGCTGGCATTATCAAGATTTGCACTCCGCTACCACCGCCCACATCAGTCACCGAATTAATTTGCGTCCTAAAAAAACTGAATATTCTGTAAACGTCGGATGGGAAACACGGATCTTAATTTGGATCGTAGAAAGTAAAATTTTCCAGCCACCTCCGCGACACAAGTCATCGAAACTCAACCAATGAATTCCAAAATATGGCATGCTTCAGCGGTCAGTGCTGGGCTCCTGCTCATCGCGAATCAAACAAGTTTTGGTTTTGGTGGTTTTCTCACCACATGGAGTGGGATTTACCCCACATCGACCAGTGACGATGCGGTTGGCTGCGCGACCTGTCATGTGGGCACCGGGGGTGGAAATCCTTGGAATGCTTATGGTTGGTCGGTCCGTCAAGCTTATCGAGGGTCTGCGAATTTCAGCATTACAACTGCAATCCAGCTTGTAGAAGGAAACGATGCCGATGGCGACGGAAGCAGCAACCTGATTGAGATCACAGCGAACACACTTCCAGGCTGGACCAAGGGCAATAACAACAGTTCCTTTTTCAGTAGCGGCGCCATTACCACCGGGCTTCCGCCTATCTCTACAAGCACCCCCGTCGACCCACGCAAGATTGTCTCTTGGATCCTCGGCCAGGGCTTAACCGGCACTGATGCCCTTGAAAGTTCTGACCCCGATAAGGACGGTGCCACCAATCGCGAAGAATATCTTTTCGGTGGCTTGGCCAAGGACCCGTCGTCATCGCCCAGGCCCGTGGTCACAGCCAATGGTGGAGCAAACCCAAGCTTCATCGTGGACGTGCGCGTGAATGACCCGGAATTCATGATCACACCAAAGTGGTCGCAAAATCTGGCTGAATTCTTCAACAGCGGTTTCACCACAAACGTCGATGAAGCCTCAGCTTTTGGAAGTGCTTACGTGCGCCGCCGATATGAAACTTCGTTAGGATCGGTCGAGAGCATTTTCTTCCGTGCCCAGGGTGTTCCGACAGCTCCCTAGCCCGAGGCTATGGCGTAGAATGACCCAACAAATAAAACTGGAACTCGTTAGGAGTTCTTCTTTTTAAGTTGGCGCGCTAAAGACCTAGTAGACTGGGTTTAATTTTTGCGGCGACGGCTGGCGAGTAGGAGCCAGAATCCAGAAAATCCGAGCAATACAACAGAGGGTTCGGGAACCACATTGAGGGTTAATTGATAATCGACACGGTTGGCCGATGTCTCCTGAAACCAAAATGAATAAACTCCTTGGCCAAGTGGTGTCGATAGCCCCGTAAAATCATCAAGGATGTTGCCGGATGACGCATTGAAGAATGCGCTGCCATCAATATTGCCGCTGCCTTGCCCGGTAAAAGCTGCGGCAGCGACATACCCGGCAAAACTGACGCCGGGGTCGTTGGGAGTAAATGTGTAAGAATCCAGCGTGATCGAAAGCAATGAAGTGCCAGGTCCAAGCGTAACCGTGAAATAGTCCGCATCGCTGCCATTCGTGGCACCAGTATTGCCGTTGCTTCCCATCTGGGCGATGATGATGTTAGCACCCGGTGTTAACGAAATGACTGTGGGATTGATGAAACTGCCGGACAGGTCGCCATTGAGAGGCTCGGTGTAAATCACCGCGCCAAGGCATGGAATGATCGAAGATAGAAAGGCCCCTGAGGCCACGAGGATTGAAGTTTTTTTCATGGATTTCAGCATGTTTCGGGCAACGTGGAAAAACCGAAACCCGAATGCAACCAGGATTTCGGTTCGACGCACGAAATGAATTGCGCTTGCGGCATGCGTCCTTCCGGCTGCCCTTGTCCACCTCCCAATTGGTATGCTAGGGAACTGCTTTGGAGGTGAAGGCCGTTGAAAGAGCCGGTGGCCTGACCGGATGTGGGGGAAACAGAGGGGGATTTGGTTAAAGCAAAAAATTGAAACGCCGAAATGCCGAAATGAAGCATCCTCCGCAGTGGCTGGGATTTGGCGAGTCCGGGAGATTGGGGAGGGGAAATCAAGCCCTTCGAATTTAGCTCTCTAGGCCGTTGTGCAACGATTTTTTTGATCTGCTGGGAATTTTCTTTGTGGGTGAACATGACAAATGGACATGCGAAAGTAGCAGCCTCTTAGTCATTCCTGACACATGGGTCGTGGAATTTTTCAGGCTCGCGACTTCCGGTTTTCTTAACAGCTTCCTGCTTATTCCGATGCTGCATTTTTTCGGTGACCCCGCCGGCGGCACGCCATGTTTGGCGAGTGCGCTTTACGGCGGTGCGATCATCGTTTTACCGACCGTGCTCCACGCCGGGGAGATTACGCGGCTTTTCGGGCTATGCGTCGGCATCGATGCCGCGACGCTTGTCACGCAGTTTCTGCGTCTGCTCGCTTGGCCCTGGTTGATTGGCTTCGCGCTGGCTGCGGTCCGGCGTCTGCCAAACGATTGGCTAACGGCGTCGGAAATGGGTGCGGTCGCGGTGTTGGCGGTGCTTGCTCCGCCGCTGATTTCTTTCACCATATTTTCATGCGCCATGGACAGCGCCCACCACATTTTGAGGACGATCAACTACTCAGGCAGCTCCTCGCCGGGACTTATCCTCGGGGCTACGTTGTTACCCATGCTTGGCGTTCTGGTGGCATCGGCTGCGGCCTGGCACTTCCTCGGTGGCACGCCTATTAACTGAGCGATCATTCAGTTGGTCTTTGTCGGCCTAGCTGCGCTCACCATTCCGCACATGGCCCTCGTCGAGCGAGTCCGGCTGTCGGGCTGGGTCATGGGATCTGCAAGCCAGGGCGATTGATTTTCCAAGCCAGCGGGTGAACTGCTAGGAAATTGATTTTGGGATGAACGCGGTTGAGAAAGCTCATGTGAGGACCGCAAAGGTTGACATCAAGGAGTTGGTCATCCGAAGGGAATGTAGCAATTTCTGCCTGTCGCTTAGAAGATGGACCCAGTACTTTGAAAATCCAAACCTTATCTAGACTCGAATGTTGGATTCCGTGTCATGGTTTCCCAACAGCACCAAGGCATGCAATCGCCAGCTGATTATCACGCAGGCCTCGGAAAGCGTGGCGAGGAAAAACCGGTGGTTGGCGTCGTGGAAAATCGCTTCACGCCAGTTGCCACCCGCCCTGACGTGGTAATAGTCACCGGGAAAAATTCAAGACGCAGGCTCCGTGGCGGGCTGGAAAGCCAGGGAAGGGGCCGAATTTGGAGAGTGTCATTAATTTTGTGTAAATGATTTCCCACTGATGTCTGTTAGTAGTTATCCGAAGTGCGGTGCCTCCTTTCATCCCGCAACAGAGTGGTGTGGCCGCTACGCCAACGTCTCGAACACCCCACCACCCAGCATCCTGCCGCCTTCGTAAAACGCGCAGATCTGTCCGGGCGCGATGGCTCGCTGCGGGCGTTGGAAAATCAGCTTCACCCTGCCGTCGTCGATCCGCTCCATCATCGCCGGTTCTGCTTTTGCGCGGTAGCGCGGCTGGGCGTGGATCAGGCGCTTTCCATCAAACGGCTCGTTGATTGCCGACAGGGTCCCGACCGTGCATTCGGTCGCGTAGAGCCCTTCCGAATCCGGCGTGTCCCAGCCGACAATCAAACGATTTCTAGCAGCATCCTTGCCAACGACCACATACGCCATGCCCGCCCGCGGCGATGCGACGCCGTGGCCCTTGCGCTGGCCGAGCGTGTAGAGATGCAGTCCGCGATGTTCTCCCAGCACTTTTCCTGATGGATCGACGATCTCACCCGGGGTATCAGCGACATAGTGACGGAGGAAATCGCTCATTTTCACCTGACCAAGGAAACAGATCCCCTGGCTGTCCTTCTTTTCAGAAACGGGAAGGTCGAATCGACGTGCCACCTCGCGCACTTCCGGCTTGAGCATTTCTCCAGTCGGAAAAAGCGCGTGCGCGGCCTGCCGCTGTGTCATCAGCGAGAGGAAGTAGCTCTGGTCTTTGTTAGGGTCAGCGCCGCGCAGGATGGCAGCCGTGCCGTCGGAGAGCGTCCGGCGCCGGGCGTAGTGGCCGGTGGCAACGAATTCGAAATCCTGCGAGAACGCGTAGTCGAGAAACACGCCGAATTTCATCTCGCGGTTGCACCAGACATCCGGGTTCGGCGTGATCCCGGCGCGGTAGCCCTCGATGAGATACTCCACGATCCGGTCGCGATAGGAGTCGATCAGATCGATCACGCGAAACTCGATGCCGAGCGTTTTCGAAACCGCGCGGGCGTCCTCGATGTCCTGTTCCCACGGGCAGTCGCCGGGGATTCCCTCATCGTTGATCCAGTTTTTCATGTAACCCGCCGCCACCTCGTGGCCCTGTTCCACCAGCAACGCCGCCGCCACCGCGCTGTCCACGCCGCCTGAGAGCCCCACCAAAACCTTCGCCATGCGGGAGGCTTGAACATCGAACATCGAACGTCCAACGTTGAACATCGAAGTGGGAAAATTTTCTTCCGCTCAACGTTCGATGTTGGACGTTCGATATTCGGTGCTCATTCTCCCGCCATGCATTCAATGACAGGATTTGGCCGGGGCTCGGCCTCGACGGACGCGTGGCAGGCCACTGTGGAAATCAGTTCCGTCAACCGCAAACAGGCCGAGGTGGTGGTGCAGGCCCAGCGTGAGTTGAATGAACTGGATGCCCGCATCCGCAAGGCCGTGCTCGGCGTGGTTTCGCGCGGCCGGATTCAGGTATCCATCAATATCGAACGCCCGCAATTCGCCTCGGAGGAGTTCAGCATCAACCCGGCGCTGGCCTTGGCGTTCTCCAAGACCTTCGGCGAACTGGGCAAAACGGTCGGCTACCCCGTGCTCCCGTCCGCCTCGGATTTCCTCCGCCAACCCGGTATCATCTCCGCAGGAAATACCGAGATCGACGCCGTAGCCGCCTGGCTCGCCATCGAACCGGCTTTGAACGACGCCCTCACCCAGCTCGCCGCGATGCGTGAATCGGAAGGTGCACACTTGAAATCCGACTTTCTCGCCCGACTGGAAACCTTGCTGTCTTTTGCCGGTAAGATCGCCACCGAGGCCCCCGGCCGACCGATCCGCCAGCGCGAAATGCTCATGAAGCGTCTGTGCGACGCCGGTCTCGAACTCGATCTAGCAGACGAGCGGGTCCTCAAGGAAGTCGCCCTTTTTGCCGACCGCTGCGACGTAAGCGAAGAACTCACCCGCTTGGATTCCCACTTCGCGAAATTCCGCGAATACCTCGATGCCGCCGAGCCGCCGGGCCGCGCGCTGGATTTTCTCTGTCAGGAGTTGTTTCGCGAGTTCAACACCATCGGCTCGAAGGCGAACGACGCGTCCATCGCGCAGACGATCGTGGAGGCGAAGACGGAGCTGGAAAAAATCCGCGAGCAGGTGCAGAACGTGGAGTGAATCACACCTCGCCGATTCCTAACAAATCCCGATCCTCACGGGCTGCTTCCAGATAAGTGTCATCCATTGTGATCGCCTGCTTGAGGTGGCTGCGCGCGCGGTTCCCCTCACCCAGCGTCCAGAGATAACAAGCGAGATTATAATGGAAGATCGCCATTTCAAACAAGGTCTTCGGGCCGCGCAGAAGTTGGTTGCAGGCGGCCAGCGTGTCGCCGGTCTCATGCAGGCAGTAGGCGGCGCGCAGGAAATATTCCGGTTCGTTCGCCGCTTTCAAACATAACAGCCGGGCCGTTTCCGATGCCCCGTTCCACGACTGACATTCCATTTGCGCGGCCAGTTTCACCTCCAGAAACTCCAATCCCGTTTGATCCTCGAACGGCAGGAGGTGGAGTTCGTAAAGAGCCTCATCCGCCAGACCCAGCTCGATCCATCCGGTCGCCGCGCGTAACGTTTTTGTCACCACCATTGTGTGGAAACTAAAGCACGTCGCGGGCCGATGCAATCATTCAGCCACTGGAATTCATTGGAACGCACACGTGATCACGTGAGGCGGTGTCGTTGACAGGAACTTGCCGGGTCATAGAATGAGGCGCTCGCCATTCGGTATCAGAGTCTTCCGTTGGTGCCCCCTTTATGAAAATCGTCGTTCACGACTACGCCGGCCATGCATTTCCCACCTCTCTGAGCCGCGCCTTGGCGGCTCGCGGGCACGAGGTGGTGCATGCGTTTGCGAGTTCGTTGCAAACTCCGCGAGGTGATCTGGCGAGAAAAGCCGGCGATTCCCCTAGCCTCGAGTTCCGGGAAATCCAGATGAATCCGGACTACGTACGGTACAAGTATTCCTTCCGCCGGCGTCGGAACATGGAGGTGAGTTACGGAAAAGAAGTCGCAAAATTCATCACCGCCTGGAAACCTGACGCAGTGCTTTCCGGCAACACCCCCACCGAGACCCAGGAGCCCATCACCCGCGCGGCCATCGCCGACGGAGGGCGTTTCTACTACTGGGTGCAGGATTTCTACAGCCTCGCGGTGGACAAGATTCTCCGCCGCAAAATCCCTGTCGCCGGAGCCTGGGTGGGCGCATGGTATCGACATCTCGACCGTCGTCAGTTCGGCCGCAGTTCGCGCATCATCGCCATCACGGAAGATTTCACGCCGATTTTAGAAAGTGAGTTCGGGGTCGATCCCTCGCAGGTCGCAGTCGTTCCCAACTGGGCGCTGATCGAGGAAATCCCGTCCCTGCCAAAGGACAACGAGTGGTCCCGTCGTCACGTGCTGCACGACAAGTTCGTTTATCTGTATTCCGGCACCATCGGCATGAAGCACAATCCGGCGATGCTGCTGGAACTCGCCCGCCGCCATGCCGGAAATCCAGAGGTCCGCGTGGTCATCGTTTCCGAAGGCATCGGCGCGGACTGGCTGCGCAAGGAGGCTGCCGCAGCGAATCTAACCAACCTGGTCATCCTCCCCTATCAGCCGTTCCGCGACCTGCCGGAAGTGCTCGCCTCCGGTGACGTGCTTGTCGGAATTCTTGAGGAGGAAGCAGGCACGTTTTCCGTCCCATCAAAGACCCTCAGCTACCTCTGCGCCGGCCGGCCGTTGCTGCTCGCCATGCCGCTCGACAATCTCGCCGCCCGCATCACCCGCGATCACCATGCAGGGCTCACTGTCGCCCCGGGTGACCTCGATGGATTCCTCACCGCCGCCGCCCGGCTTCATGATTCCGCGAGCTTGAGAAAGGAACTCGCCACCAACGCCCGCGCCTACGCCGAGGAGACATTTCCCATTGAAAAAACCGCGGCGATTTTCGACCGAATCCTGGCCATGTGACCCCCGTGATTTTCACCGCCGCAGATCCTCCGGACCACATCATCCTCCCGAAGGCCCGCGAGGCTGTGTGGGTCGAGCGGCTGATCTGGATTTTCCTGCTCTCGTTCGCGCTGGACCATCGGAACGAAGTCACCAACGTCAGCGGCGGCAGCACCGGTCTCGACCAACTGGTTTTCCTGGCGGTGTGCATTGGCTCGACGCTGGCGATTGTCAAACTCGGCTGGCGCTTTCTAACCGTCCGTCCGGGTGCCTGGCTGATCGGCTTCTGGGCGGTTTTCCTGGCCTACATGCTGGCCAACGCCACGCTCCAGGGCGTCTCACCCGCCCGCTCGATCCGTGTCATCCTGCCGCTGATCCTCTGCCTGTTTGCAATGACCAACGCGCACATCGCCGGCTGCATGGGCATCAGCCCCGGAAGAATCGTCCGTCCCATCCTGATCGTCGCCTGCACCAACGTCGTCTGGCGGATCATTCACGGACTTGCGTTCACCTCTGCCACGATGGAAACCGTGCGGCTTGAAGCGCAGAGCCCGGCGACCAACTGGGTCGCGGCTTGGATCGGCTGCGCGGTGCTGCTGCGAGCGCGCTTCCATTGGAGTTTGTTGATCGCCAGCGGCATACTATTTGCTGGTATCCTGATCACCGTGACCCGCTCGCTGTTTTTCCCTGTCATCGCTTCGGCATTGGCGTGTTCCGTCTGCTTCGTTTTGGGCGTGCGGTGGAAACAATTCGAATGGTCCAGCCTGCTGAAGCGGCTGCTGCCCGTGGGGGCCGCCACGGCGCTGTTAGTGGTCACCCTCATCGGCGTCGCCCTGGTCCAGCCGGTGGTGCTGGAGCGCTGGAACGAACGGCTTTTCCACAATGCCGCCACGCAGAACCTCGGGTCCGACATTTCGTATCTCACCCGCATGGCTGAGGCGGATGCGATCATGAAAATCCTCAAGGCGGAGCCCGTGCACTTCATCAACGGCCGCGGCATCGGCTCGTCGTACTACTGGGATCCCGCCTACCTGCCGGAAATCTATCTGGTTTTCCAGCAGGAAGGCGAAACTTTTGATGACATCTGGTCCGCCGGCCATTCGGTGTGGACCTACGGCCTTCTATCAGGTGGCGTGATCGCCTTGGCGGCCTATCTGATTCTCTTTGGGAGCACCGCGGCGTTCAGCCTGATTTCCGCACGGGCGAACGCGTCTGATCCCGGGCCGGATCAGTGGCTTGCATTTCTCCCCTTTGTCGCTACCTGCTGTCTGATCAGCGAGACACTCACCGCAAATCCGTTTCAGGAACGTCTGGTCGGCATCATCTTCGGGATGATGGTCGGCCTGCCGCAGGCGTTTATGGTCCGCGCCTCGTGGATCCACACCACCGCCCACCGGGATCCCGCTCATCACGCCGTATGAGTTCGCGCCGGACCAAGACCGTGGCCCTTATTGATCCTCTGTGGATGGGGCATCACCCGATGTACTTCAGTCAGTTCACCGCGTCGTTTCTCAGGAATGGGGCGAAGGTGATCGGCCTCTGCCCCGCACCGGATTCGGCGATGAAGGACTTGCGGAAAGCGATCGGCGGTGAGACGGCGGACTTGGATGGCCACGTCAGTTTCCACGAACTGCCCAGCGGGAAACGTAGCTTTTTCAACGGTCGCTTCGAAGGCGATCCGCTCCGGACCTTCCTCCGATGGAAAAACGCCGCAGATCATCTAGCGGATGCCGAGGCCCTCAGCGGATTTCGCGCGGACCTGGTTTATTTTCCCTATCTCGACAGCTACCTGCGGTTTCTTCCCTTCTCCGGCATCCCGCAGTTTCTCCTGAACCGCCCGTGGAGCGGCCTCTATCTGAGGAACCATCACCATGGCGAGAAGCCGTCGCCGAAAAAATCGCTGCGCCTGTTAGCCAAGGGCGATGCCATCCTCCAGAGCGATCTTTGCCCGGGCATCGGTGTGCTTGACGAACGGTTCATCCCGGCGATGGAAAAACTCAGCGGCAAGAACGTTACCGCCTATCCGGATGTCACCCAGGCCAATCTTCCAGCGCAGCCCACACCGCTCGCGGTCGCAGTCAAAAAAAAAGCCGCCGGCCGCGCCATCGTCGGGATCATTGGCCTCGAACGGCGCAAGGGTTTCCTAACACTCCTCGGGACGGCGGAACTCGCGCGCGAGCGGGGCCTGCCCTGTTATTTCGTCTGCGCCGGGACAATCCCCTTGCGGGAATTCAGCCCCATCGAGCAGGAAAGCCTGCGGACGATCGTGAACAAGATCACCTCGGGTGAAATTGACAACCTGCACTTTGATCCCACTGCCGGTCGCATCCCGGACGAGGCGGACTATAATTCGTTGTTCTCCACTTTTGATATCGCATGGGCGGCCTATGAAGATTTTCAAGGGAGCAGCGGCACTCTCAGCAAGGCCGCCGCTTTTGAAATCCCCTGCATCGCCACCGCCGGGGAATGCGTCGGACGGCGGGTGGAGACCTATCAGCTCGGCACCTGCATTTCGGAACGCAGCGCGGAAGAAGCGCTCACCGCAGTTTCCCTTCTCCTCGCGGGCAAACGAAGTCATGGGAACACGCTCTCCCCAAATTTCGCCGCCTACCGCGAGCAGCACTCACAGGACCGGCTGGACCGGATCCTTGCGGATCTGTTGGACCTGGTGTGAATCACGCCGACTCGACGATGATGTTTCCGTAGGGAGTCGCATCGCCGGTGCGGATAAGGCCGATGGCCATGGGGACGCGCTTTTTGAAATCGACGTGAGCTTCGCGTGTTAGAGGGATTTCTCCGAACGATTTCGCATAACGCGCGATGACATCCGCGGAGTTGCCAGCGACAAATTCCTCCGCCTGCCAGATGCGGCCGATTTTGAAAACCGGTGTCAGCAAGTCCAGCACGTCGAGCACGGTCGGGAGGTTGTGGGTGAGCGAAATGTCCACTGTTTCGATTTCCGGCCAAAACGGAAACGCCCAGTCGGAGATCACGAGTGTGTTTGTGTGGCGGACGCGGGCGATGAGATCGAGCACGTGCGGATTGAGGATACCGGTTTGGAGCATGGTTTTGTGGGGTGGATGATTTTTTCAGGCGGACCGCTGCGGATGCATGGACTGCCGGAAGCGCGACGGCGGGGCGTGATGCACGGATTTGAAAACCCGCGAGAAATGGAAGGCGTCCTTGAAACCCAGTGCGGCGGCGACCTCCTTCACGGTGGCATCGCTTTCCAACAGGATGCGCGAGGCGTGCACCATCCGCAGCCGGGTTAGAAACTGATAGGGACTTTCGTCGTGAAAGCGCGCGAACAGGCGGCAGAGATACGGGCCGTCGAGTCCGCAGGATTTGGCGATGGATTCGAGCTTGGTGAGCTGGAGATGGTTCTTCTCGATGAACTCCTTCACCCGGGTATAGGTCGTGAACGCCAAGGAGTCGGTGTTTCCCAAGTCCGCGGCATCATCGCGGCACATCAGCAGGAGCTGGCGGGTAATGGCAGCGCATAATGGGCGAGCCAGCCGCGACTTGCGCACGCCGCGATCGATCAGTGTGTCGAAGGCGCGTCGGATCGGCTCGCCCTTCAGGCAGCGTGAGATGTAGCCGGGATGAATGTCGTATTTTCCGAGGAATTTTTCCACACCTGAGCCTTTGAAGCCCACGAAATACTTGCCCAGTGGGTTCTCCGGCGAGCTCTCAATCTGATGGGGAAGGCCGGGACCATAGAGGAAAAAGCTGCCAGGACGGAGCACCTCATCCACCCCGGCAAGACAAAGCGTGCCTGCCCCACGGCTGACGAACTCGAGCGAAAACCACGGGAAATTGCTGCGATCGATCCGGTAGTCCTGGCCGCAGCTTTCGAAGCCGCCGAAGACGACGGCGAAATCATCATCCTCATCGTTATCGAGGAAAAACAGCCGCGACGACTCGACTTGCCGGGAAACAAATTGGTTGGCATCCTGGATTTCACTCATGGCGGAGTCTTGCAAAATAGCCACAAAAGAAAAAGACAAAATTATCTATTGTCTGAACTTTTATCATGAGCGTCTCCCATGGACATGAAATTTTCCGCCCCTTCTCCGCATCGTCGTATCTCCCGAAAATCTTGAAATTTTTGATGACAAACGAGGGTAATCCACCAAGAATCGGCCCGGTGTCCAGCGATTTTTCACTTCTCATGCAAAACTCATCTTATCCAAAAATCGGCATCCGACCCGCCATCGATGGCCGGCTGGGCGGCGTCAGAGAATCGCTCGAGGAGCGCACCATGCAGCAGGCCCGCTCGGTCGCCGAGTTGATCGCCGCCGAGCTGCGTTACCCGGACGGCACTCCGGTCGAGTGCGTGATCGCAGACACCTGCATCGGTGGAGTCGCTGAAGCAGCCGCCTCCGCGGACAAATTCAGACTCTCGAACGTCGGAGTTTCCCTCACTGTGACTCCTTGCTGGTGCTACGGCTCCGAAACGATGGACATGGACCCCCATTTGCCGAAAGCCGTATGGGGGTTCAACGGGACCGAACGCCCCGGCGCGGTCTATCTGGCGGCGGTGCTCGCCGGCCACACGCAGAAAGGACTCCCCGCTTTCGGCATCTATGGCAGGGACGTGCAGTCCGCCAGCGATACGGAAATCCCCGCCGACGTGCGCGGCAAGCTGCTTTCCTTCGTCCGGTGCGGACTCGCTGTTAGCCTGATGCGCGGCAAAAGCTATCTTTCGATGGGCGGCACCTCGATGGGCATCGCCGGCTCGGTCATCGACTCGAAACTTTGGGAAAAATGGTTCGGCATGCGCGTCGAGGCCATCGACATGACCGAGTTCGTCGGCCGCATGGCAAAAGGCCAATTCGATCAGAACGAGTATGAAAAGGCTCTCGCCTGGGTGAAGGAAAACTGCCCGGAAGGAAAAGACTACAACTCTCCTAACACCACCCGTTCCCGGGAACAGATCGACAAGGAATGGGAAGACAGCGTGAAGATGGCACTTATCGCCCGCGACCTGATGGTGGGCAATCCCAAGCTAAAGGAAATGGGACTCGGCGAGCAGTCGCACGGCCACAACGCCATTGTTTCCGGTTTCCAGGGCCAGCGCCAGTGGACGGACCATTTCCCTAACGGCGATTTCCTCGAAGCCATCCTCAATTCATCCTTCGACTGGAACGGCAAGCGCGCGCCCTACATCGTCGCCACTGAAAACGACGCCCTCAACGGAGCAGGCATGCTCTTCGGGCACCTCCTCACCAACACCGCCCAGATCTTCGCCGACCTCCGCACCTACTGGAGCACCGACGCGATCAAGACCGCCAGCGGCAAAGCCTTCAGCCATCCGTTAGTCGGTGATGGCATCCTCCATCTGATTAACTCCGGCCCGGCCGCGCTTGATGGAACCGGAGAACAAACCGATGCCAATGGCAATCCCATGATGAAACCGTTCTGGGAAATCACCGACGCCGAAGTGGAAAAATGCCTCAAGGCCACCACCTGGCATCCATCCATCACCGAGTATTTCCCCGGCGGCGGACTCAGCACGCGCTACCGCACCCGCGGCGGCATGCCCGCCACCATGATCCGTCTCAACCTCGTGGACGGACTCGGGCCCGCCCTGCAAATCGCCGAAGGCCATACCGTGGATCTACCAGACGACGTGCATGACTCGCTTGACCAACGCACCAATCCAAGCTGGCCGACCACCTGGTTCGCGCCGATTCTAACTGGTAAAGGCCCGTTCACGAGTGCCTATGAAGTGATGAACCACTGGGGAGCGAACCACTGCGTCATGACCTGTGGGCACATCGGTCATCTCTATCTGACGCTGGCTTCCATGCTGCGCATCCCGGTTTACATGCACAACGTGAGCGACGACCGAATTTTCCGCCCGAGCGCATGGACCGCTTTTGGCACTTCCGACCTCGAAGGGGCGGACTTCCGCGCCTGTGCAAATTATGGGCCCCTTTATGGAAACGCCTAGCCTACCTCGAAAATTCCCTCTAAGAAATCGCTCCATCGTATGAAACCCACGCTCCTTCTTGCCCTCGCCGTTTTGCCTTTTCTTTCGAGCTGTGACAAATCCAGCAAACCCGGAGAACTGCGCATCGCGGTGATTCCGAAAGGCACCACCCACATCTATTGGAAATCCGTCGAAGCCGGTGCAAACAAGGCGGCTCAGGAATTGAACGTGAAAGTCACTTTTATCGGTCCGCAGCGCGAGGATGACCGATCCCAGCAGATCGACCTCGTCAAAAACCAGGCGCTTCAAAACGACGCCATCGTTCTCGCACCCCTCGATGCCGTTGCGCTGCGTGACGTGGCCAAGGAAGTCGCGGACAAGAAAAAACCGGTGGTGATCATCGACTCCAGCCTGGCGGACAGCGACGCATTCATCACAAGTTATGTCGCGACGGACAACCGCGAAGGCGGCCGCATTGCTGCGAGAAAACTTTCCGAGCTGTTGGGAGGAAAAGGCAAGGTGGCCGTGCTTCGTTACATGCAGGGCAGCGCCTCCACCGAACAGCGCGAAGAAGGATTCCTCAGTGAGATCAAAAAGTCCCCCGGCATCGAAGTCGTTAGTTCCGAACAGTTCGCCGGTGCCACCGCGAGCCAGGCTCAGGACACGGCCAGCAACCTGCTGACTCGTCTATCAGAAGGAGACGGCCTCTCGATCCAAGGGCTGTTCTGCAGCAACCAGACCAGCACCTACGGCATGCTTCAGGCGCTCCGGGGCAAAACCCTTGCCGGAAAAGTGAAGTTCGTGGGATTCGACTGTGATGCAACTTTCCTCGACGCCCTGAAAAAAGGCGAGATGCACGGCAGCGTCCTTCAAGACCCGGTCAACATGGGATACCTCGGTGTCAAAACCGCCGTTGCAAAACTCAAGGGTGAAAAGGTCGAACCCGTGGTCGATACCGGTGCCACGCTCATCACCGCGGATAACTTGAGCGACGAAAAAATCAGCGCGCTGGTCAAGAGCCAGCTCCCCTGAGTCCCACGATTCAAATTCTATCAGACATGGAAGCCCTCGAACCGCGCCTCGTGATGCGAGGCATCCGCAAAACCTTCGGACCCACCATCGCCCTCGGGCGCGTGGATCTGGAGGTCCTGCCCGGGGAGGTTCATGCGCTTGTCGGCGAGAACGGCGCTGGGAAAAGCACCTTGATGAAAATCCTCTCCGGCGCGCACGCCCCGGACAGCGGCGAGATGCGGCTCGACGGCCAACTCTATCATCCCAAAAATCCGCTGGATGCCCGCGGCCGGGGTGTGGGCATGATCTATCAGGAATTGTCCATTGCTCCCCATCTCACGGTCGAGGAGAACATCGTTCTTGGAATGGAGCCATCCTTCGGCCCCTTCGTGGATCGCAAGGCCATGCGTGCACGCGCGCTTGAAGCGCTTTCCTATTTCGACCATCCTGATCTCCGTCCCGATGCGCTTGCCGGCACTCTATCCGTTTCCGCCCTGCAGTTGGTGGAAATCGGGCGCTCATTGGCGATGGGGTGCAAACTCCTGGTTTTCGACGAGCCGACCTCTTCACTCGCACAGAAAGACATCGAACGGCTTTTCCTGCTGATCGACCGCCTGAAGGCTCAGGGAATTTCCATCATCTACATCTCCCATTTCCTTGAAGAAGTGAAGCGCCTCGCCTCGCGCCTGACCGTTCTGCGCGATGGCTCGGTGGTTGGCACCCGCGAGGTCGCCAATACCAGCCCCGAAGAAGTGGTGGCCATGATGGTCGGCAGGGATGTGGAGGATCTCTATCCGCGCAGCGAACGGACGCCGGGAGAAATGCTTCTGGAAATCTCCAATCTATCAGGAAAGCAGAAGCCGGAGTCGGTCAGCATCAATCTCCATCGCGGCGAGGTAATCGGTATTGCCGGGCTCGTCGGCTCAGGCCGAACGGAATTCCTGCGGGCACTCTTCGGACTCGATCCCGTCAAAGCCGGCGAGGTCCGGATGGCGGGAGAATCGGGCCTCACCTCACCTCGCAAACGTTGGCAGCAACGGATCGGCCTCCTCAGTGAAAACCGCAAGGAAGAAGGCCTCGCCCTGAGCCTGTCCATCGCGGACAACGTCACCCTCACCTGCCTCGAACGATTCGGCAGCGCGGGCATGGTTTCTCCGAAAAAACAAGCTGCCGCGACTTCCCGCTGGATCGAAAGGCTGGGCATCAAATGCCAGGGTCCCAATCAGGCGATCGGCGGCCTCTCCGGCGGCAACCAGCAGAAAGCGGCGTTCGCTCGATTGTTAGAGCACGACGTGGACGTCCTCCTCCTCGACGAACCCACCCGCGGGATCGACATCGCAGCAAAAGCGCGGATCTACGATGCGATCAACGAAGTCGTCACGGACAAGACACGTCCGCGTGCCGTCATCATGATTTCCAGCTACCTGCCGGAATTGTTCGGAGTCTGTGACCGCATCGCCGTCATGAGCCAGGGCCGGCTCACCCGCGCAGTTCCGATAGAAAAAATCACTCCACACGACGTGATGCTGGTCGCCACGGGCAAAGCCAACGATCTCCCCTCCTCTGACAACTGACATCTCCATGCGCCTCAAATCCATTCTCTCTCTGCTTGGGCCGTTCATCGCCCTTCTCGTCGTTTACGGCATCTTCGGCGCAATGAACTCCGCGATGTTTACCGAAGATGTCATCCTCAACGTGCTCACGCAGACCGTCATCGTCGGCACGGCGGCCATCGGCATGACCCTGATCATCATTTCCGGCGGGATCGATCTATCAGTCGGTTCCGTCATCGCCCTGTGTGGTGTCGCCGCCGCGACTCTGGTGACCCATCAATACTCTGCACCCGTTGTATTCCTCGCCACCATCGCCTTCGGAGCGGCCTGCGGATTGCTTAACGGCGGCCTAACCGTCGGGCTGCGGTTGCTGCCGTTCATCATCACGCTGGGAACCATGCAGATCTTCCGCGGCACGGCGAAGGTGACGACTAACGGAACTCCCGTCAATTTGCCGTTCGATGTTACCTCCTACAAGATCTGGATGGGTGGCACCGGTATTCCTGCCGGGGTCTGGTTGATGTTGGTCCTGGTGATCTTCTTCACGCTGCTTCTTCGCTACACGCGTTTCGGCCGCCATGTGTTTGCCGTCGGCTCCAATGAGCAAACCGCCACGCTGTGCGGAGTCAATGTCGGCCTGACGAAACTCATCGTCTACATGATCGGCGGCGCGCTTGCAGGTCTAGCAGCTGTGATGAACATGGCGAAGTCCTCACAAGGAGACCCGACCACCGCAGTGGGCCTTGAGCTGGACATCATCGCAGCCGTCGTCATCGGCGGAGCCAGTCTTTCAGGTGGCCAGGGAACCGTGTTGGGAGCCCTCATCGGTGCGCTGCTGATGACCACCATCCGCACCGGGTGTGTGCTCAAAGGCATTCCCACCCCATGGACGGAGGTGATCACCGGAGCCATCATTGTCATCGCGGTGATCATCGACCGGCTGCGTCATCGCAAGGCCTGAGAGGCACTACGGTAGCATGGACGAACCCATCCAGTTCTGGGCGGTGATTCGGAAAAACTTTTTCCCTCCGCCACTCGTCTGGAACGGCCAGGTGAATTCCAGCGACTGCGCATCACTGCCCGTCGATTGGCTGACTTGGATGGTCGCGGTTTTCGTCCAGTTCACCAGATCCACGCTGCTGTAGACGACAAACTCTGGCGACGATCCAGCCGCCGATTTCGGGAAAGTCCACTGCAGCGCCGCCTGCGAGCCCGCGCCTGCCGAAAGTCGAAGTCCCACCGGCAGCGGAGGCGGCGCGATCACGACTGCAATTTCATTCGAGAGATCCCCTTCCGTGCCATCGGAAGCGAGCCCGGCGACGGCAAAATAGTAGGTTTTCCCGTATTCCAAACCGCCGATCGAGATCGAAACAGAAGGTCCGGCTTCATAACTGTTGGAGTAGTGCTGGCTCTCCGATCCAACATGCACCCGGTAACCTGCAATTCCGATTTCCGGAATCGAGTTCCACGCGAGATTGACGGACTGCCCCGGCGGGGGCTGAGCGAATGCGGCGTCCGACCGGTGGGATGCGAGCGGCACCAACACGAAAGGAAGCATTCCGAAGAGCGGGTTGAAATGTGACCGGGCGGTCCCGGCTGATGAATTTGGGTTTTTATCAGACATGCCTTACCATCATGGCAGCAGGGTCTGATTGATAGTTGGGCGTTTGCTCTTTGTGCGGAAAGAAAACATCGAAACCACCTGTCGGCCGATTTCCCTACAATCCACGGATTTCCGCTCAATGAATGCTGGATCATTCCGTCCTAATCCATTGTGGTTCCGCACATGAACGCAGCCGCCGCCGGATTTGCAATGCCCCCCGAATGGTCGCCCCAAGAAGCCGTCTGGCTGTCATGGCCGGTCGACGACCCTCGCCACTGGGGAGGAGCGAAACAGGCCACGATGTGGGCAAAATTTGCGGAAATCGCTGCGGCCATTTCACGTTTTGAAACCGTCAGGATCAATGCGCCGGAGACCGACCATGCAGCCATCTTCGCTGCCTGCAACCGCGCCAAAGCCGTGCCCGAGCGCATCCAGCTTTTTGGTCACCCGCACAACGATGTCTGGTGCCGCGACCATGGACCGATCTTCGTGAAACACAAAAACTCCGGCGAGGTGGCCGTCACGGATTGGGAATTCAACGCCTGGGGTGGGAAATTTCCGCCTTGGGATTCGGATAACGCCATCCCGGAAAAAATCGCCAGTGCCCTCGGCAAACGCCTCTTCAAAGGTGGGATGATCCTCGAAGGCGGCGCGATCGAAATCAACGGCGCGGGCCAGCTGCTGACCACCGAGGCGGTCTTGCTCAACGCTAACCGCAATCCCCATCTGAACCGCGAAGAGATCGAACAGCTGCTCTGCGACGGACTCGGCGTTAAAGAAGTTCTCTGGCTCCGCCAAGGCATTGAGGGCGACGATACCGACGGCCATATCGACGATCTCGCCCGCTTCATCGATCCACAAACGATCCTCGCCTGCATCGACACGGGTGAGGCAAACAAACAGATCCTCGGCGAAAATCTCAGCCGCCTCCGGGCCTTCACCGGCCCTAACGGACGTGCCTTCGAGGTGCTGGAGATTCCACTGCCGGAGGCTTGCGAAGTCGCCGGTTGGCGCCTGCCCGTGCTCCCCGCGTCCTATGTGAATTTCCTCATCGTCAACGGCGGCGTGCTGGTCCCCACCTTCCGCCAGCAGAAAAACGACGACCGCGCGCTCGGCATGATCCGCGAGCTTTTTCCTGATAGAGAAATCACCGGCATCGACTGCCTCGACCTCGTGGAGGAAGGCGGCACGCTGCACTGCATTTCCCAACAGCAGCCGGCGTGAAGAAAAGTCTTATAATAAGCTGTTTCAAGAAGCTGGTGGTAGCTAAAGCATCTCTACAGAAGCGATCTGGATTCGTGAGCCTACTGCGAAGCATACGGACAATAACGATCCGATCCATGTAATAAGAATTACGGAAAGCATCTGTGTTACAAAGCGGGAGGCGGAAGCGGCGGTTCGGGAGGGGAAATCGGGACGCGGCTGCCGTCCGGGCGCACCTCTTCTGTGCCGAGGTCGCGAATATTGTTGCCGTCAAACAATACCTTTTGGACGATTGTCCGTAAGCGAAGTCTGAAGCACCGTGCGGATGGGTTTGCTGCGGCGGTAGCATAGCAGTCATAGTTCCCGGTTCTCTCTGAGCTATGCAATCAGGCTGCGGCGCGACTGGCTTTGCCGCTGCGGGCTTTGAGCCAGGTGCC